>NZ_JAMLIE010000001.1:1245055-1867582 GCF_023954335.1 Aquamicrobium sp. | reverse complement strand
TCGGACGCGGCATCGACCCTCGCCTGGACGCGCACGCTGACGACGGCCGGCGTCACCTTCTCGACGACGTCGGCGAAGCCGGTGGCCTGGACGCCTTCCACGCGCACGGCCTCGGCCAGCACGGGGACGGTTCCGGTCGTCACCGCGCCAAGCCCGATCGCGCCGGCGATGGCGAGCGAGGCAGTCGCCGCCAGCAGGCGGCTGCGGGTCTTCGACGGGGAACTGGTGGGGTTTTGCATGTCTCGGTTTCCTTCCTCAAAGGGATGATGCGGGCAGGAGCGCATCGTTCGGAAACAGAGATAGGGACTTCAACCTTACGGCGCCGTTGCCGCCGCATGAAACTTTCGTAATCTTTGCCCGATTTCGGCGGTATGGCGCGAGCCTACTCAGCCTTGTCGAGAATATCCTTCAGCCGCTCCTCCTCCTCGGCGCTGAGCGCGGCCGGGGGCACGGAGGCGGCGCGGCGGCGACGGCGGGCGGCATGCAGCAGGAGGAAGCCGCCGCCGAAGGCCAGAAGCAGCGCCGGCGTCGCCCACAACAGCGCGTTGCGAACGCTGAAGCGCGGCTGGAGCAGCACGAACTCGCCGTAGCGGGAGACGACGTAGTCGATCACCTGCGCGTCCGTCTCGCCGGCCGCGATGCGCTCGCGCACGAGGACGCGCAGGTCGCGCGCCAGCTCGGCATCCGAATCGTCGATCGACTGGTTCTGGCAGACCATGCAGCGCAGGCCGGCCGAAAGGTTGCGCGCGCGCTCCTCCAGCGCCGGATCGTCAAGCATCTCCGAGGGCTGCACCGCAAGGGCGGGCGCGCACAGGGAGAAGAGCAGCAGCGCGGCGGCAAGGATGCGTCTCATTCGGCAGGCGCCTCCGCGGCCGTCGGGCGCGTCCGGCGACGCGCCGGCGCGCCGACGCGCAGCCGCCGGTCGAGCAGCGAGACCGTGCCGCCGGCCATCATCACCAGCCCGCCAATCCAGATCAGCAGCACCTGCGGCTTCCACCACGCCCGCACGACGATGCCGCCGTCGGCGGTGGCGTCGCCCAGCGCGACATAGAGCTGGCTGAAACCGCGGGTGGCGATGCCTGCTTCCGTCGTCGGCATCTGGCGCGCGGTGTAGAGGCGCTTCGAGGAGACGATCTCGCCGACCCGCACGCCGCCGCGCGAATAGACGAAGCGGCCCTGGTCCTCGGTGAAGTTCGGGCCGCGATGCGGCTGGAGCCCCTCGAATTGCAGGGTGTAGCCGGCGACGGGCATCGTGTCGCCCGGGCGCATCACCGCGATGTGCTCGCTCTCCAGCGAGGTGACGGCGACGATGCCGAGGACCGTCACCCCGAGCCCGAAATGGGCGAACGCGGTGCCGTAGATCGAGCGCGACAGCCCCTTCAGCCGGCGCAGCACGACGGGCGCACGCTCCTTGCCCGCGCCGGCCTTGGTCGCGAGATCGGTCAGTGCGCCGAGCATCAGCCACACGGCAAGGCCGATGCCGAGCGCGGAGGCGACACCCGCGCCGTCGACGAGGAAGAAGACGATGGCGACAACGGAGAGCGCGCCGCCGAGGGCGGCGTAGAGGCGCTGGCTCACGGCCCACAGGTCGCCGCGCTTCCAGGCGAGCAGCGGGCCGAACGGCACCGCCGCGAGCAGCGGCACGGCGAGCGGCACGAAGGTCAGGTTGAAGAACGGCGCGCCGACGGAGATCTTGTCGCCCGTCACCGCCTCGACCAGAAGCGGGTAGAGCGTCCCGGTCAGGACGGTCGCGGCGGCCGTAGTCAGGAACAGGTTGTTCAGCACCAGTGCGCCCTCACGCGAGACGGGGTGGAACAGGCCCCCTTGCGCCAGCGTGCCGGCGCGCAGCGCGAACAGCGCCAGCGACCCGCCGATGAAGAAGATCAGGATGACGAGGATGAATAGGCCGCGCGCCGGGTCGGTGGCGAAGGCGTGGACCGAGGTCAGGACGCCCGAGCGGACGAGGAAGGTGCCGAGCAGCGACAGCGAGAAGGTCAGGATTGCAAGGAGCAGCGTCCAGATCTTCAGTGCCGAGCGCTTCTCCATCACGATGGCCGAGTGCAGCAGCGCGGTGCCCGACAGCCACGGCAGGAACGAGGCGTTCTCGACCGGGTCCCAGAACCACCAGCCGCCCCAGCCGAGCTCGTAATAGGCCCAGTAGGAACCCATGGCGATGCCGCCGGTGAGGAAGATCCAGGCGGCGAGCGTCCACGGGCGCACCCAGCGCGCCCATGCCGCGTCGATGCGCCCCTCGATCAGCGCCGCGACGGCGAAGGAGAAGCAGATGGAGAAGCCGACATAGCCGAGATAGAGCAGCGGCGGATGGATGGCGAGGCCGACGTCCTGAAGGATGGGGTTCAGGTCGCGCCCTTCCATCGGCGCGGGATCGAGCCGGGCGAAGGGATTGGAGGTGGCGAGGATAAACAGCAGGAACGCCGCGCCGACGAGCCCCTGGACCGACAGCACGTTGGCCTTGAGCGAAGCGGGGAGGTTCTTGCCGAACCAGGCGACCAGCGCGCCGAAGAAGGACAGGATGAGCACCCACAGGAGCATCGAGCCCTCGTGATTGCCCCAGACGCCGGTGATCTTGTAGAGCATCGGCTTGGCCGAATGCGAATTCTCCCAGACATTGGCGAGGGAGAAGTCGGACTCGACATAGGCGAGCGTCAGGACGGCGAAGGCGAGCGCCGTCAGCGCGAACCCAGCCAGCGCCGAAGGGCCGGCGACGGCGATGAGCCGCTGGTCCTCCATCCGGGTTCCGGCCAGCGGCACGGCGAACTGGACGAGCGACAGCGCGAAGGCCAGCACCAGCGCGAAATGTCCGATCTCGACGATCATCGCCCTGCCCCGTCTGCGCGGCCCGCCGGCCTTGCTACTGCGCGTGCTGCCACAGGCCGCTCTCCTTCAGCCCGTCGGCCACTTCCTTGGGCATGTAGTTCTCGTCATGCTTGGCGAGGACGCTGTCGGCGACGAAGACGCCGTCGGCGCGGAACGATCCTTCGGTGACGATGCCCTGCTCCTCGCGGAACAGGTCCGGCAGGATGCCGCTATAGGCGACCTGGACCGAATGCACCTCGTCGGTGACGGCGAACGCGATCTGAGTCCCCTCGCCGCGCACGACCGTTCCCTTCTCGACCAGCCCGCCGAGACGGATGCGCTGCCCGGGCTCGACCGAAGCGGTCTGCAACTCCGCCGGCATGTAGAAATAGGAGGTCTTCTGCCCGAGCGCGTAGAACACCAGCGTCGCGGCGATGGCCAGAAAGCCCATCGCCCCGCCGATCACCGAAAGCCGCTTCTGCTTGCGCGTCATTGCGCCTGTTCCTTCCCGTTCACCCCGAGCGACGCGGCCAGCTGCCGAAGCTCGGCCGCCGCCTCGCTTTGCGCGCCGAGCGCCGCGACCCCGCGCTTGAGCGCGTCCGCCGCGTCGTCGGCGCGGTTCAGGACCGCGTAGGAGCGCACCAGCCGCTGCCAGCCTTCCGGGTCGTCCGGGTTCCGGCGCAGGCGCTCGTCGAGTCCCGCCACCATCTCGCCGATCATCTCGGCGCGTTCCTTGTCCGAGATCAATCCCGCCGCCTCGACATCCGCGGCTGTCGGGCCGGGCGCCTGCCGGCCTTCGAGGTCGGACACCGCTTCGGCGACGGTCGGCCGCCATGGTGAGCCTTCCGGCAGGTCGTCGAGCAGCGCGCGGAAGGCGGCGGCGGCCTCGGCGCTGCGGCCCTCATGGGCCAGCGCGGCGGCAGTGAGGAAACGCGCCTTGGGGTTCCGCGGCTCGAGCGCCAGCGCACGCTCGAACGCTCCCCTGGCCTCGGCAGTGATCGCGCCGCCGCTCGCGGCGGTCAGCGCCTCGCCGAGCCCGATCTCGCGCGCGGCGGTCGAGCCGGTCAGCCGGATCGCATTGCCATAAGCGGTCGCGGCGTCCTGATAGCGGCCGATGCGCTGATAGATCGGCGCGATCACCTCCCAGCCCCGCCCGTCCTCGGGGTTGGCCTCGAGGTGGCGTTCGGCCCGCGCGACGAGTTCGAAGATGGTGTTCTCGGCGGGGTTCTTGTCGAGCCGGGCGCTCAGCGGCTGGGCCGGCAGGCCCGGCGAGCCGATCGCGGCGTAGATGCCCCAGCTCGCCAGCGGCACCGCCAGCACGGCGGCGGAGGCGACGAGGCGGCCGACCCGGCTGAAGCCCTGCCCGCGCGGCTTTTCCGCAGCCTGCGTCTCAACCGGGGCGGACGCCTTGAGGATGCGCCGGCCGATCTCGGCGCGCGCCTCGGCGGCTTCGGTCTCGCTGATCGCGCCGCGCGCGGCGTCGCGGTCGAGCTCGGCCAGCTGGTCGCGATAGACGGCGACGTCGAAGCCGGAATCGTCGGCGAGGGCCGCGTTGCGCCGTGCCAGCGGCAGAAGCAGCGGCAGGCAGGCAAGGAGGGTCAGAAATGCGGCAGCGATCCAGAAGGGCATGACTACCAGATAATCGTTACGTCACCCCATGCCAATGACGAAGGAGTGCGGCTTTTTGGCGATAACGCAAATGCTATCGCCCGACTGTCCGGTTCGGCTCTAGGCGAGCGGCGTCCAGCTCCCGTCCGGATTGCGGCAGGCGGTTCCGCGCGCGGTCTGCGCCCGGCCGTCGAGCGTGACGGTGTGGGTATATTGCCGGCAGTTCTGCGCGCCGACGCGGTAGGGCGAGCCGGCGACGACCTCGCCATGCCTGCGGCTGCCCGCCTGCCCCCAGGTCACGCTCTGCCCCGCGGGGGTGTATTCGAGAGCGCGATATTCGGCTTCCAGCGCACGGCGGCGCTCGCGCGAGTCGAGATTGGCGCCGACCTGCCCGCCGATCAGCCCGCCCGCCATCGCCTGGACGATGGCCGCGCCGACCGGGGGCTGCGCCGTCTCGTCGGGCTTGGCGAAGGCGCGCGCGGCCGAGCCGGAGCCGCCGACCCCGGTCGTCGAACATGCCGAAAGCACGATGGCGGCCATGACCGCCGCAACCTTCCAGTTCATTCCCGACATGTCTCTCCGTTCGTCTCCCTCAAGAATCGCAGCGCGGGTTATTGGTTCCATGCTCTTGCCCCCGACTTTGGCAATGCGATGACATGACACGCGCGTCTTCATTCCTGCACGCACCGTAGCGCCACCGTGGCTTTCAGGCCACCCAGCGACGAGCGCGACAGATGCAGCCTGCCGCCATATTCCTTGACGAGATCGGCGACGATGGCGAGGCCGAGGCCGGTTCCGGGCTTGGTCTCGTCGAGCCTGCGCCCGCGGGTCAGCGCCTCGCGCGTCTGCTCTTCGGGAATGCCGGGGCCGTCATCCTCGATGACGAGGGTGAACAGGCGCGGCTGCTCATCCTCCGGCGCGACCGTGACGGCGACGGCGCCCCGCGCCCATTTCATGGCGTTCTCCAGGAGGTTGCCGGCGATCTCCTCCAGATCCTCCTTCTCGCCCGTGAAGATGATGTCCTCGTCGGGCAGGGAGAAAGTCAGCTTCACGCCGGGATTGAGCTTGGCCATCACCCGCACCATGCGCTCCAGCGTCGCGCCGACCGGCGTGCGGAAGACGATGGTGTCGCGCTGCGCGGCCATGCGCGCGCGCTGAAGGTAGTGCTCTACCTGCTGGCGCATCGCGGCCGCCTGGTCGGCGATGAGGTTGCCCTTCGCGCCGCCGATCGAGCGCGCCTCGTTGGTCAGCACGGCAAGCGGCGTCTTCAGCGAGTGGGCGAGATTGCCGACCTGGGTGCGCGAGCGCTCGACGATGCGCCGGTTGCTCTCGATCAGCTCGTTGGTCTCGTTGGCGAGCGGCGCGATCTCGCGCGGGAAATCGCCGTCGAGCCGCTGCGCCGCGCCGGCCCTGATCTCGGCGAGCGACTGGCGCACGCGCGCGAGCGGCCTGAGCCCGATCAGGATCGCCAGCGCGTTGATGGCGATCATGCCGATGCCGAACAGGGAAAGGTAGAGATAGAGCTTGTTCTCGAAGGCGGCGATGTCGTCCTCGAGCTCGCTGCGGTTGCCCATGACGCGGAAGCGCGCGACGCGGTTGTCCTGGTCGAGCACGAACTCGCTTTCGAACACCTCGATCGTCTCGTCGGCCAGCCCGTCGGCGAGATAGCTGCGCTGGAACTCGGCGTTGAACGGCACTTCCCGCGGGGTCGGCGAAGGCAACGGCTCGACGAGGGATAGCGAGGCCAACCGCCCCGAGACGCCGGACACCGGCTCCACCGACCAGTACCAGCCCGAACGCGGCACGGTGAAGCGCAGGTCGCCGAGATTGGGCTCGCCCTGCAGGGCACCGTCGTCGCTGACGCCGACCGAGCTGATAAGGTTGAACAGGTGCGCGGTGAGCAGGCTCTCGAAGCCGCGCTCGCTGGCCTGCCGGAACAGGGTGGAGATGATGGTGGCGATGACGACGAGCGCCACCAGCGCCCAGACGGTGGAGAAGGCGACGACGCGGAAGGCGAGCGAGTGCGTCTGCCGCCCGAGCGCGGCCCCGAGCGTGGCAATGAGGCCCTTTCCGCTTACGGCCGCGGCCATCGCCGCCCCGTCAATCCTGCGTCTCGCGGATGCGGTAGCCCATGCCGCGCACGGTCTCGATCAGATCGACGCCCATCTTCTTGCGCAACCTGCCGACGAACACCTCGATGGTGTTGGAATCGCGGTCGAAATCCTGGTCGTAGAGATGCTCGACCAGCTCGGTGCGTGACACAACCTCGCCCATATGGTGCATCAGATAGGCGAGCAGGCGGAACTCGTGCGAGGTCAGCTTCAGCGGGATGCCGTTCAGGTCCGCCTTCGACGCCTTGGTGTCGAGGCGCAGCGCCCCGCAGATCAGCTCCGACGAGGCATGCCCCGCCGCGCGGCGGATCAGCGCCCGCAGGCGCGCCAGCACCTCCTCGATATGGAACGGCTTGGCGACATAGTCGTCGGCGCCGGCGTCGATGCCCGCCACCTTGTCGCTCCAGCGGTCGCGCGCCGTCAGCATCAGCACCGGCATCTTGCGCCCGTCGCGCCGCCAGCGCTCGACCACGGATATGCCGTCCATCTGCGGCAGGCCGATATCGAGGATGACGGCGTCGTAGGGCTCGGTGTCGCCGAGGAAATGGCCTTCCTCGCCGTCATGGGCGCGGTCGACGACATAGCCGGCATCTGCGAGCGCGTCCGAAATCTGACGGTTCAGATCCTTGTCGTCCTCGACAACGAGTATGCGCATCCCTCTCCGTCTCCTGGCTGGCCGTGTCCACTATGGCCGGATTCTTCCGCACCGTCAGCCGGCCGGAACGACAATCTCGTTGCGGCGCGGGCGCTGGCCGTCCTTGGCCGGCATCAGCACGACGATGACGCAGACCTGCTGGCCGCCGCGCACCTCGGGGGTCGCCCGGGCGAGCTGGCCGCCCATCTGCGCCGCCTGGCGCTGGCCGATGGCGTGGCAGTCGGGCGCGGCAGGCGCGGGCGACGTCAGCGGTCCCGCCAGCAGGAGGCCGGCAACCAGCGCATGCAGAAAGGGTCGAAGCGTTTTCATGCCGGCATTTCTAGCGCAATGCGGCTGAATACGAAATGAACAAGCGCAAGCAAAATCTACCGGATGCGCATGCTGGCGGAGAGCCGGCCGAGAATGGCGATCACGCCGGCCACCGCGGCCACCGCCTGGAGGATGGCGTCGGGCAGCGCCGCGACGTCGGAGGACTCGAGCGGAAAACCGAGTGCGCTGGCGAGCGTCGCCGCCACGGCGATCGCCGATGCCCAGATCGTGCGCGACAGATACCACGGCTTGAAGACTTCCATGTCGTTTCTCCTTAACCAATGTCAAATGAGGGTGAAGGTCCTGCGCGCCGGCAGTCCTGCGCCCGCCGAAGGGCTGATCTGCCGGACCGTGAAGGCGACCGCCGCCGGCCGGGACGGGAAATCGAGCGCCTGCAAGGCGGCCGGATAGGTCCATTGCGGAGCCGGCGTCTCGACCGTCCGCAGCACGGTGCCGCCGCCAGCCGGCGCGATCTCGATCCTGTAGCGCTCGGTCTCCTCGCCGAGAGGGATGTCCTCGCCGAGCCAAGAATCGGCGTCGATGCGGCCGCGCCGCACCCAGGCGAGCGAGAGGTCGCCGCCGGTCATGGTCGCACATCGCAGATGGACCGGCGACAACGGCAGTTGCGCCCGCACCCCGCCCGCCATCTGAAGGTCGACGAAATACGGGCCGGCGAAATCCTTGCCCGACGGGCCGATCCGCCAGTTCAGCGGCAGGCCGGCCTGCTCCGGCGCAAGGCCCGCCCTGACCACGGCCTCGTCGAGGAGGACGAAGGGCGCGCCAGGCGAAATGCCGGCCGCCGCTGCGTCGCCGGTGCCGCACTGGGCGCGCAGCAGCAGGGTCAGCTCCCAGACCGAGGGGAGGATTTCCTCCGCCTGCCCGAACTGGAAGACCTCCCACTCGCCGTTGTCGGCGCGGACGGCCGCGGTGTTTGCCCCGTTGAGCAGCGCCGCCGTCGAGACGCTCGACAGAGCCCCATCATAGAGCGCGACCGTCATCGCGCCGACGCGGTCGTACCGCCCCTCGAAGAAACCGGCGCTGGCCGAAACCGCCTCGCCGAGAACCGCCGGCAGCGGCACGGTGGCGACATGGGCATAGCCCTCTTCTTCCGGCGAGGAATAGACGATCTGGCTGCGCCACGGGCTGGCGAAGGCGGCGATCCGGAACTGCTCGTGCGCGGCCTGCGCCCCCGGCAGCATCGGCAGGTCGAGGAAAAGGACGTGCGGCTGCCCGAGAACTCCGGAGCGCGGCTTGGCGGCCGCCATCCTGCCCGAGCGCCATGGCGTCGGCACGGCCCGTGCGATGCGCCGCGCCCGCGCCGCGCGGGCAAGGCCGGTCTCGACCTCGGTGACGAGGAACTCACCGCCGCCGGCTGCGTCGGGCAGCGAGACCAGCACGCCCGGCACGATGTCGGTCCGCGAGGCCGGCACGGAAAAGCCGGCGGTTTCCCGCGCGCTGCGCTTGCGCTGCATCCAGTCGGCGAGCAGCGCAAGCGCAGCGCCCGCTTCGAGGCAGCCGGCGAACGGGAACGCCTCGCTTCCGCCCTCCCCGTCCGGCTGGCGGAGCCGGGCGGTGGCGAGCTGGTAGTCGCGGAACGGATCGACGAAGGTAAGCTCGACCTCGCGCGGCATGTCGCGTCCGGGCGTCCGCGTCCGCTCGATCACCTCGCCGCTCTCGGGAACCACCAGCTCGTCCACCAGAACGGAAGGCCGGCCGGGCGCGAGCTCGTCGCGCAGCTCGATAATGCCGTCATGGTCGAGAACCGCGATGCCGGCGAGATCGACGAGCGGCTCAAGCGCTGCGCGGGCGGTCAGCGGCCTGTCGACGACATAGCCGGCGATGCTGTGGCTGCCTTGGGTCTCATCGGTGCCGGAAAGGCCGTGATCGGCAAGGACGGCCATGAACAGCTCGCCCGCCAGCGCGGTCGAAAGACGCCCGTTCAGCCAGTGGCCGCGATGCCAGTTGTCGCCGTCGCGCCAGATGTCGCTGTAGCTCGGAAAGGCGGGAAACGGCCGGGCATCCCATGCCCAGACGCAGATATGGGCCGGGTCGACCATCCGGCCGCCGTAGACCGGCGAAACCGGGTTCGCCCCGGGCTCGAAACCGTGGCTTTCAGGATCCCAGCGATCGAAATGCGCCACGAGAAAACGAGCCTGCGCCATGTCGGAACGCCCGCCCGAGGAAAAATGCGGCAACGCGTTCTCCGACGACTTGGCGTCGGGAAACACGTTGGGCTGGTTCGGCCCCTTGTCGACCGCGGGGCAACCGAGCTCGGTGAAGCGGATAGGCTTCGTGCGCGGCTGCCAGAGCGTCGGCTCCTCTGCCTCCACCCCGCCGATGCGGTCGAAATGCAGGTTTTCCCACCAGGCCCGGATATCCTTGGGGCGATAGACCCACGGCTTCCCGTAGGCCCCGTCGGTGATGGGGGTGCGCTGGCGGTTCTGCCGCGCGGCGGCATCGGCGTAGTACCAGTCGAACCCCTCCCCGGCGGCGATCTGACTACGCAGCCCGTCCCGGTCGTAGGGCCCGCGAAACCCGTCCGGGTTGCCGCCGGCATAGTCGCCGTCGCGCCAGTCGGAAAGCGGCATGTAGTTATCGATGCCGACCGAGCTGACGGCCGGATGCGCCCACAGGGGATCGAGATGGAACAGCACGTCGCCGGAGCCGTCCGCCGGCTGGTGGCCGAAATACTCGCTCCAGTCCGCGCCATAGGTGATGTCGGTTCCCGGCCCCAGCATCGCCCGGGCGTCGGCAGCGAGCCGGCACAGCGCCTCGACGAACGGGAACGCGCCGTCGCCGTCGCGCAGCGTCGTCAGCCCGCGCAGCTCCGAGCCGAGGATGAAGGCGTCGACCCCGCCGGCCAGCGCCGCGAGCCGCGCATGATGCAGCACGAACCGGCGATAGCCCCAGTCCGAGGACGGCCCGGAAAAGCCGACATTGCCTCCCGATACGGGAAAGTGCCCCGGCTCGGCCGCGCCGCAGAACGCCGCGACCTGCGCGCGGGCCGCCGCCGTCTTGTCGGCGCTGCCCGGCTGGTCTGGCGCCGGAGCGCAGGTGATGCGCCCCCGCCAGGGAAATGCCGGCTGGCCCGGCCCGCCGCCATACGGGTCGGGCAAGGCGTTGCCCGGCGCAACGTCCATCATGATGAAGGGATAGAGCGCGACCTTCAACCCGCGCCGCCTGATCTCGGCGATGCACTCGACCAGCGACCGGTCGGAGGGCGTGCCGCCGTAGCTCGACGTCCCATCGACCTTCGACACCACGGTGGCGGTCCCGCGCGAAAGGCCCGAGACACGCCAGTTCTCGTTCCACCCGGTCTGGCCACTATCCGTCACCTTCGGCCGCAAGGTGCAGATCCCCGCCCGCAGGTCGTCGCCGAACCATGCGGTGACGATGGCCACCTCCTCCAGCGCCGGGCACAGCGCCTGCAGCTCGTCGAGCGAGGCGACGAGGTCGCAGCTCGCATGAAGGACGTTGTGGTTGGAGGTTTCGGTGACGCCGGGCCGGCTCTTGCGCGTGACGGGGCGCGGCAGCAGCCCGAACTCGGTCGAGCCGGGCAGCAGCGCCACCGACCTGATCTGCCGGTTCAGCCGCCCGACCGGGCGGATCACCTCGAACTGGAACTGCGGGATGCGGTTGCCGTAGTCGCCGATGGGAAACCGCTGGAAGACGACATAGGCGACGCCGCGATAGGCGGGCGCGTTGCCGTCGCCCTGCCGCGCGGCGATCAGCGGGTCGACCGGCTGGTCCTCGTCGCCGCGATAGACGCGCAGCGTCACCTCGTCGAGGTCGAGCTCGCGCCCGTCGGCCCACACCCGGCGCACGCAGCCGATCTCGCCCTCACACAGCGCCAGCGCCACGTTGGCGAAATAGGAGTAGGTCGTGACCTTGGGGCCGCCGCCCTTGCCGCCCTGCCGCTCGGTCTTGCGCCGCTCCTGGAAGCGGGTCGCCCAGATGATGTCGCCGCCGATCCGCACCGTGCCGTAGACGCGCGCGAGCGGCGCCCCCTCTTCGGCCGAGAAGGGCCGCATGGTCGCGAGCCGCGGCCCCTCGATCCGCTGGGTGCTCATCAGCAGGCTGCGGTCGATCGCATAGCCGGCCATCGCGCCGAGCGCGGAGCCGATGGCGCTGCCGACGGGACCGAAAAGGCTGCCGATGAAGGCGCCGGCCGATTGCAGGATGACTGTCGACATCTATCGAACTTCCGGAAAGGCGAAGACCCCGGCGATCTTGCGCCGCCATTGGGGGATCAGCGGCGAGATCGTCACCGCATGCCCCTCATAGGCATGCAGGAAACGCGCGTGCGGCAGGAGGATTCCGAGATGCTTGGCTGCGTGATGCGGTCGCCAGCGGAAGACCAGCAGGTCGCCCGGCCGCGCCTCGTCGGGCGGTTTCTCGGTGCAATGGCGGCGGGCCGCCTCGATCAGCGGATCGCCACCCCCCGCTTCCGCCCAGTCGGGCGAGTACGGACCCGGCCGCTCCGGCTCGCCGCCATAGACGGCGCGCCAGACCCCGCGCACCAGGCCGAGGCAGTCGCACCCCACCCCCTTGCGCGATCCCTGATGGCGATAGGGCGTGCCGAGCCAGCCCATGGCCTCTGCGATGATCGCGCGTCCCGCCGCGGTCGGCGTCTCCGGCGCGCTCATTCGACCAGCACCGCGCCGTCGAACTCCATGCCCTCGGTGACGTAAGCATAGGCCGCGTCGTTGCCCGGCAGATGGGGAAAACCCCTGAAATTCAGCGGATTGGCGAATTTCGCCTTGCAGGTGGCGAAGCGCTTGTCGCAGCCGGCAACGATGGTGAAGCCATCTCCGGGCTCCGGCGACGGCCCCGTCGCCGGCAGGACGAGGATGGCCCCCTCCGCCGCCGCGAGGTGATCGACGACCGGCAGCGCGCGCCCGGCCAGCGCGCCGTCCGAGAAGGTGATCTCGCCGAAGGCGAACCAGCCCGGCTCGAACCCGGCAAGGCCGCTCGCAACGAAGGTCGAAGGGGCAGTGACGGCCATCACCGCCCCCGCGCCGTTGAACGCGCTGCCCGAGATATCGGCCCGGCAGCGCGCATCGCCGAGCCGCGCGTCGCAGCTGCGCCGCAGATAGCGCCCGTTCGGCCGGTCGAGGCTCGCCGCCACGCTTTCCAGCTCGGCGACGAAGCGGCCGTCAGCGCGCAGGATGCGCCCGATCGCGGCCTTGCGGATCGAGGCGAACTGCCGCGGGTCGGCCCAGTTGACCAGCAGCGTCTCCACCATCGCCCCGTCGAACAGACCGGCCGCGATGTCCGCCTCGTCGAGCGTATCGGACGACAGCGCCCCCTCGACGTCGACCGCGTCCACCGCCATGCCGAGCGAGGCCCGCGCCTCGGTCTGGGTGAAGCCGCTCTGCGGCTCGTAGTCCAGCCCGCCGACGGCAAGGCTGCGGTCATGGTCGGTGAATCCGAAGACCCGGCCGTCGCGCCGCTCCAGCCGCCAGCAATGGCACAGCGTGGTGCAGTCGCGCTCCAGATGCTCGCGCAGGGACATTTCGCTCATGGCTCGATCTCGATGACGGGAATGGACGGGATCTGCCCGGCCTTGAAGGCCGACAGACTGATGGCGATGCGCTCGGTGTCGAAGCGCGCCGCGATGTCGAACGCGAAGCCGGCCGAGACCAGCGCGCCCGGAGCGGGAACCGCGCCCGGCGCGAAGGTGACGATCCCCGTCGCGTGGTCTACGGAGAATTGCGCCGGCGCTGCCCTCTCCACCCCGTCGACCGCAACGCGCACCGTCCCCGCCACCGGCTTGCGGATGGGGCGCTCATAGGCGTCGCCCCCCTCGCCATAGCGTTTGACGAGCTGGAAATCCGCCCTCGCCCCGTCCCCGGTGCCGAGCGCCTGGTCGTCCGGCGCAGGCGCGGCGTCCGGCGCGCAGGATTTCATGTCGAACGGATCGCGGAAGCGGAAGCCGTGATAGGAGCCGCGCCGCGCCTCGAAGAAGGCGACGATCTCGTGAAGGTCGGCCAGCGAGCGCACGCCGGTCCCGGCGTCGAAATGCCGACGCGAATGGGCGAAGCGCAGGTTGCGCTTCTCGCGGCCCGAGGTCAGCGCGACGATCTCGACGCGCCGCTCCGGCCCGCCCGTCGCCCCGAACGAGATGCTCGTGGGAAAGCGCACGTCATGAAAGCTGTCCATGTCCCGCCTCCGTCACAGGCCGCGCGAGCCGCGCGCGACCGCACGCGCCAGCATGCCGGTGATCTGCGCCTCGGATTTGCGGAACGAGGCCGCGTCCGGGGCGGTGACGTTGAAGACGACATTGACGGCTCCGCCGCCCCCGCCGCCCGCCGCGACGCCCAGCCGCCCGTCCGCGCCGCGCTGGAGCGGCAGGATCGCCTCCGCGCCCGCTTCGCCCATCACGCCGAGCGAGCGCCCGAGCGGGAAATAGGTCGGCGCGGCCACCACCCCACCGGAAGCGAACGCCGCCGCGCCCGGCACCACCCCGCCCTTGGCGAACGGCATGATGCCCCTGAACAGGCCGGAGAACAGGGTCGAGGTCAGGTCCCCCAGCGGCTTCAGCCCCTGCGACAGCGCCATGCCCGCGAGGTTCATGCCGATCTGCCGCAGCATGTCGTCGAGCGACTTGCCGCTCGCCGTCGCGCTGGCCAGCGCGCCGGTGAGCTGGCGGCCGAATGAGCCGGCCAGCTTTTCCAGATTGCTCAGCGCGTCAGTGAAAGGCTGCGTGTCCGCCTCGAGCCGGACCGTCACCGGCGCGACCGTCTCTGCCATGTCTCGTCACTCCTTGTCGTCGGGAAACAGCGCCATCAGCGCCTCGATGCTCGTCCGGCCCGGCGGCGTCGCCGCCGCGCCGCCGACATGGAACCGCAGCGCATGCGCCATCTCGCGCGGCGTCGCGTTCCAGAAATCGCGCGGCGCAAGCCGCAGCAGGCCCAGCCCGAGGGCGATGACCTCGTCCCAGGGAAACCGGCGCGCTTCGCCTGCCGCGGCCGTCAAGGGTCCGCGCCCGCCCTTTCCCCGGCGCCGCCGCCGAACGTCACCGAAAGCAGCTCGGCAGCGATGGCAGCGAAGCCCGCCGCCCCGCCCTCCGTCTTCATGGCGGCGACCTCGTCGTCGCTCGCCGCCATGCCGCCGCCGCGCAGGCCCGCGCCGACGACGCGGATCAGGTCGCGCGCGCCGAGCCGGCCGCTGGCGAACCGTTCGGCGGGCGCGGCGAGATCGTCCACGGCGAAAGCGCTTTCCAGCTCGGCCAGCGCGCCGAGCGTCAGGCACAGGATGCGCTCCTCGCCGTCGATGCGGGCGGATATCTCGCCGCGTCTCCTGTTCGCCGCCATCACAGCCCCGCGAAGGAAAGCGCGCCGGCCGATTCCAGCGCGATGTCGAACGTCACCTCGCCGTCGTGGTTGCCGGTATATTCGAGCGCGGTGATCTGGAACGGTCCCTCGACGGTGCCGAAGCCGGGAATGGCGAGCTGCCAGGCGGCGATCTCCCCGGCGAAGAAGCGGTCGCGGATCAGCGCGTCGGATTGCGCGTCCTTGAAGATGCCCGCCCCGCTCAGCGCCGCGCGCTGCACGCCCGCGCCGCCGAGCAGCTCGCGCCAGCGCCCGGCCGAATCCGCGTCGGTCACGTCCACCGCCTCGCTGTTGAAGGCGAGGCGCTTGGTGCGCAGCCCGGCGACGGTGGCGAAGCTGCCGCCATTGTCGATCTTCAACAGAAGATCCTTGCCCTTCTGTGCCGCCACAGCGAGCCTCCTTCTATCCCTTTGTGAAACGGGTGGCCGGCTCAGCCGGCCGGTTCGGTCACGGCGCGGAACTGCATCGCGCCGTGGTAGACGTCATGGTCGTCGTCGAAGCGGATCTCGTCGAACGCATGGCGCAGATTGACGAGCACATGGCCCGCCAGCACAAGGTCGGCATCGTGCAGCTGCTCGCGCACGATCTCCATGATCGCCGCGACCTGCGCCTTCCCCCGCGCCTTCGACCAGACATGGACGGTGAAGATATGCTCCGCCCCATCCTCGCTCGCCGTGCTCCAGTCGCTGGACGAGGAGCGGCCGAAGGTGACGTAGGGAAACGGCGCGTGCGCCGGGGCATGATCGTAAACCCGTGCGCCGCCAAGCGCCGCGACCAGCGCCGCGTCGCCCTGAAGGGCGGAAAACACCGCCTTCTGCACTTCAATCGCCGCTGCGGTCACGATCCGTCATCCTCTTCTCGCGCCGCTCTGCCCGGCGCGGCGACGTGTCGGCCACCTCTGCCCGCGGCAGAAGGCGGCCGGCCTCGATCTCCTCGGCCCTGCGATGGGCTTGCGCGCGCAGGACGCGCATCAGGCCGTCGAGCGTCAGCTTGAGCGTCAGTTTCATGCGTCTTCCTCCTCGACCCGGCAGACCAGATAGCGCCCGGTCTCGTCGGGGTCGTGAATGGTGAGGATGCGGAACACGCGCCCCAGCCTGCGAAAGCGCATGCCGCTGGCGATGCCGCCGCGATGGCGCAACGTGACCCGATGCGTCACCGTCTCCAGCCTCCGGTCGGCGCCGAAGCGGCTCGCCGCCGAAACGGGCTCGATCCGGGCGAACAGCGTCGCCGCCTCGCTCCATGCCTCGACATGGCCGCCCGCGCCGTCCGGCGTCAGCGTCGCGGTTTCCAGCGCCACTTCATGACGGAACGCGCCGGGGTCGATGAACTCGCCGCGCATCGCTAGAGCCTCCGCGACCGCCACGGCGCGATCAGGCGCTCGTAGCCCGGCGGGAACGAGACCGGCTGATCGGCCCCAGAAAAGCTCGCGCGGAACTCGTACCAGTGGGCGACGAGAACCAGCATCGCCCGCTTCAGAAGATCGGGAACGTCCGTCCCCGCCTCGCCGAATCCGGCGGCGAAATCGATCTCGATCCCGTTCATGGCGACGCCCGGCGCCGGAACGGCGCGGAAATGCAGCCGCGCCGGGCGGCTCGTCCCGTCGAGCCGGTAGCTCGCCGGATCGACGAGCGAGGCCTCGCCCTCGCTCCCATAGACGGTGACCGACAGCACCTCGCGCACCGGATGGCGGCCCAGCAGCACGCGGCCCGAGCGTGGCAGCCGGTCGAGCGCGAGCCGCCAGCCCTGGTCGATCAGCGCCAGCCCGCACGAGGCTTCCACCTCCTCGCGCGCGGCGCGGATCAGGCCGCCGATCAGCTCGTCCTCGCTGTCGTGGTCGAGGCGCAGCGTGCGCTTCGCCTCGGAAAGCGTGACCGGCTCGGCCGCCGGCACCACGGTACGGAAAAGCGTCATGCGAACCCTCGAACGATGTGTGGCTTCAGAAAAGGTGACGGCCCCGGCAGGAAGGGACCGGGACCGTCGCGGCGCGGCAAGAAGCGGAGGGGTGCCCGCTTACGGCTCGCCGGCCGAACCGAACTTCAGCAGCTTGATCGCGTCGAAGTCCTGCACCCCGCCGCCGACGCGCTTGGTGATGTAGAACAGCACGTAGGGCTTGGCCGAATACGGGTCGCGCAGCACGCGCACGCCCGCCCGATCGACGACGAGATAGCCGCGCTGGAAATCGCCGAAGGCGATCGGCGTCGCCCCCGCGGCGATGTCGGGCATGTCCTCGGCCTCGACCAGCGGGAAGCCCATCAGCATGGCGCGCCCGCCCGGCGCGGCCGGCGGCTGCCACAGATAGTTGCCGTCGATGTCCTTGAACTTGCGTATCGCGCCTTGCGTCTTCCGGTTCATGACGAAATGCGCGTTCTGGCGACGCGCGCCCACAACGCCTCGCGCTCGACCGAGAGCCCGTCGATCCGGTCCGCGTCGGGCTCCAGCCTCAGCTCCGCGCCGAAGCGCGGCCCGAGCCACGCCGCGATCTCGCTCGCGGCCCGTGCCGCCAGCGGCAGCACGGTCATGCGGTAGAAGGCACGGTTGGCTTCCTGATAGTTGGAATAGGTGTTGTCGCCCGGTATGCCGAGGATCATCGGCGGCACGCCGAAGGCGAGCGCGATGTCGCGGCTGGCCGCGTTCTTGGCCTCGATGAAGTCCATGTCCTTCGGCGTCAGGCCCATCGCCTTCCAGTCGAGCCCGCCTTCGAGCAGCAGCGGCCGCCCCGCGGCCCGCGCGCCGGAATAGCCGTCCTCCAGCTCGCTCTTCAGCCGCTCATACTGCTCCTCCGTCAGGTTGCCGCCCTCCTTCGGCGCATAGACGAGCGCACCGGACGGCCGGGCCGAATTGTCGAGCAGCGCCTTGTTCCAGCGCCCGGCGGCGTTGTGGATGTCGAGCGCCATCAGCGCCGCCTGGAGCGGCGGGAAGCCGTAATGGTCGTCGAGCGGGTGGAACAGCCGAAGGTGCAGCCCCCCGCCCTGCCCGGCCGCATTCTCCCCCCGCCCCTCCAGCGCGACCCTGCGCTTGCCCGCGCCTTCCCTATGTTCCAGCGCCACCGGCCAGCCGGCGGCGTCGGCCACCACTGCCACCCTGTCGGGGCGCAGCAGGTGAAGCTCGCGCGCCTCGCCGGCCTCGACCAGCTCGACATAGGCGTTGCCGGACATCAGCAGGTGCCCGTAAAGCGTTTCCATGAAGCCGGCGCCGCCCGTGCGCCGGTTCGGCCGCGCCAGCAGCGCCGAGAGCGGATGCTCGGTCAGCTCCGCCGCGCCTTCATAGAGCAGCCACGGCACGGCCGCCGCCGCCTCGGCGATCATCCGCACCGCCCGGTGCACGACCGGGTTGCGCATATAGCCCTCGCGCGACAGCGCGCCGTAGTCGCCGCGCGTCCACAGCGCCTCGCCCTGCCCGTGCAGGGCGACGAATCCGAACCCCGCGCTTTTCGTGTCGGCGCGCGCCGGCGCGCCGGCCGGGCGCTTCGCCCATGGCCAGTTCCAACCCATCATCGGTTCCCGTTCAGCTCAGGTTTCTGATCCGCGGCCGCATGGCGCGGCCGAGCAGCAAGTCGTGGATCGCCCAGACAAGCGCGTCCATGCGGTCGGGCGAACGGCCGCCCGAAAGCCCGTCCGGCCCGAAATCGCACATCTCGTCCTCGAGCTCCGGCAGCCGCGCGGCATGCACCACGCGCCCCTGCGCATAGAGCGCGGCCACCGGCTCGGCGCGCAGCCATTTGCCGCGGCTGGCGCGCACCTCCTTCACCGGCACGGCGGGATCGACGGTCTTCAGCACCGCCGCCACCATGTCGCCGCCCTGGTTGACCTCGGCGACGATGCAATCGGCCTCGTAGCGGCGATAGAGCGCGACCGCCCGCGCCGCCCAGTCCTGCGGCCGGGCGGCGGCCAGCGTCGCATCCTCCAGCACCACGGCGCGGTCCGTGTCGTCGAGCCCGGCGACGACGATGCCGCAGGCGTCCGATGTACGCCGCGCCGTCGCCGGCGGATCGACGGCAACGACGATGCGTCCGAGCGCGCCATGCGCCCCGGTGGCGGCTTCCAGCATCGCCCGGTTCCACAATGCGTCCGGCCTGTCCTCGATCAGTTCGCCGTCGAGTTCCTGCCGCGCCCGCCGCGTCCCGGCATAGCGGGCGCGCACTGCCGCGAGGAAGCCTTCGGCGAGGTTGTCGGCGTTCTCCTCGGTGCGCATCCGCGTCACCATGAAATCCGGATCGCCGAGCAGCCGCCTGAACAGCGGCATCGGCCGCGGCGTCGTGGTCACGAGCTGGCGCGGCTCCTCGCCCAGCCGCAGGCCGAACTGGAGCATGTCGAAGCAGGCGTCCGCGTTCTTCCACTTGGCCAGCTCGTCGCACCACGCCGCCTCGAATTGCGGCCCGCGCAGGCTCTCCGGGTCTTCCGACGAGAAGGCCTGCGCCACCGCGCCGCTGTCCCACAACAGCCTGCGCCGCGTCGCCTCATAGCGCGGGCGGCTCCAGCGCGAGATGGCGGCGATGCCGGACGGCCCGTCCACCATCACCTCGCGCACGTCGCCCAGCGTCTCGCCGACGAGGGCGATGCGCATATGCCGCCTGCCGCGCGAGAACGGCGGGAACCCGCGCACCAGCGCGTTGACCCACTCGGCGCCGAGCCGCGTCTTGCCCGACCCGCGCCCGCCGACGACCAGCCAGTTGCGCGGCTCGCTATCCGGTCGCCATGCGGGCCGATACTGACGCCCGCGCGCCAGCGCCACCCATTCAAGGCTCGCCAGCAGCAGCTCCCGCGCCGTGAACGTCGCCTCCAGCCATTTCCGCTGCGAGATGCCGGGCAAGGTCGACGATCTGCCGGTCGAGCCTGTCGAGAATCGCTGCAATGTCGGCATCCCGCTCCAGTTGCTTTTCCTTCGCGCCGTCCTCGTCGCGCGTGATCTCGCTTATCTTCGCGAGGATGCGGGCCGTCGCCGCCAGTTCCGCGACGCCGGCCTTGTCGAGTGGCGCATCGTCATTCTCGCCGCGAAGCTGCTCGCGCTCGATCCTGTCGAGCAGGCGGTCATGCACGCGCGCGATCCGCTCGGCCCGCGTCGGCCCGGCTCCGTCGGCGACCCGCCAGCCCTCCCGGGCCGCCCGCTCGCCCAGCGCGCGGGCGTTCAGGCCGCATGCCGCCGCCACGAGATCGAGCGTCGCCGCCGCGCCTTCGACAAGCGCGCGCCGCGCCGCCCAGGCCGCTTCCGCCTTGCCTGCCGCCATCGTCCGATCCTGTATGAAGAAGAGTTTTTCGTCGTTGGCCTGACCGGTCCCGCCCGGCCCGCAAGCGCAGTTTTCCGACGATAGGGCTACACTAGCAAAGCTCCGTCACGGTGTCAAGAAAATATTCCTATTTTTCTCTTTACCCCGCGATCACCGTCGATTTACCGGCACGGTCCTTGCCGCCCGCGGGGAAATCGGCAAGAACAGCCGGGCGATCGTCCCGGCGCCGGTTGCCCTCAAACCGCCCCGATGCGGTTGGAAGGATAGGCCGGGCCGTCGGTTTGGGCGCAGATGCGATGTTGAATCCGTTCAGGAAACGCAAATCGAGAGTACCGCGGGCGACATTCTTCCTCGCCGTCGATGCCTGGATCGATTCCACCCTCTACGAAGCCGGTTTCCGCGCGCGCGAAAGGTGGGAGAACATCACCATCTTCTTCCGCCGCTTCCGCGTGAAGGGCTGGCGGCGCGGTCTCGTCGAGCTGCTGAGCGAAGGCTTCACGATGGGCACCGCCGGCTCCATCGTCCTCCTCGCGCTCGCTCTCCCCGCCTTCGAGGAGACCGCCAAGGACTGGCGCAGCCAGGGCGACTACGCCGTCACCTTCCTCGACCGCTACGGCAACGAGATCGGCCAGCGCGGCATCATCCAGCGCGATTCGGTCCCGGTCGACGAGATTCCCGACCACGTCGTCAAGGCCGTGCTGGCGACCGAGGATCGCCGCTTCTTCGAGCATTTCGGCATCGACTTCATCGGCCTCGCCCGGGCGCTCAGCGAGAACGTGCGCGCCAATTCTGTCGTGCAGGGCGGCTCGACCCTCACCCAGCAGCTCGCCAAGAACCTCTTCCTCACCAACGAGCGCTCGATGGAGCGCAAGATCAAGGAAGCGTATCTGGCGCTGTGGCTGGAATGGAATCTGACCAAGAAGGAAATCCTCCAGCTCTATCTCGACCGCGCCTATTTGGGCGGCGGCACGTTCGGCATCGCGGCGGCGTCCGATTTCTACTTCAACAAAGGCGTCAAGGAGCTGACGCTGGCCGAGGCGGCGATGATCGCCGGCCTGTTCAAGGCGCCGGGCAACTACGCGCCCCACATCAACCTGCCGGCGGCGCGCGGCCGCGCCAACGTCGTCCTGTCCAACATGGTCGACGCCGGGTTCATGACCGAGGGGCAGGTTCTTTCCGCCCGCCTCCACCCGGCCACCTCCGTCGACCGCGCCGGCGCGGAAACCCCGGACTACTACCTCGACTGGGCGTTCGAGGAGGTCAAGAAGATCGCGCCGAGGAACGCGCCCCGCTCGCTCGTCGCCCGCACCACTCTCGACATGGATCTGCAGAAGGCGGCCGAGGAATCGCTCGAGTTCCACCTGCGCCAGCACGGACAGGCCTATCGCGTCACGGAAGGGGCGATGGTCCTGCTCGAAACCAACGGCGCGGTCCGCGCCATCGTCGGCGGCCGCGACTATGCCCGCAGCCAGTTCAACCGCGCGACCCGCGCGCTGCGCCAGACCGGCTCGTCGTTCAAACCCTATGTCTACACCGCGGCGATGGAGGCCGGCTTCACGCCCGACTCGATCATTTCCGACGCGCCGATCAACTGGGGCGGCTGGATGCCGCGCAATTACGGGCGCGGCTATGCCGGGCGCGTCTCGCTCGCCGCCGCCCTCATCCGCTCCTACAACACCGTGCCGGTGCGCCTCGCCAAGGAGCACCTGTCGATTCCCGTCATCGTCGAGAAGACGAAGGCGATGGGCGTCGAATCCGAGCTCAACGGCCACAAGACCATGGTGCTCGGCACCTCGGGCATGACGGTGATGGACCAGGCCACCGGCTACCTGACCCTGGCCAATGGCGGCTTCACCGGCTCGCGCCACGGCGTCACCCAGCTCGTCACCCATTCCGGCGAGGTGGTCTACGATTTCAGCCGCGACGCGCCCCAGCCCCACCGCACCGTCACCCAGGAGGCCATGGCGGCGATGAACTCGATCATGGTGCAGATTCCCGAGACCGGCACCGCGCGCCGCGCCGCGCTCCAGGGCATCCGCTCGGCCGGCAAGACCGGCACCGCGCAAGCCTACCGCGACGCCTGGTATGTCGGCTACACCGGCAACTACCTCGCCGCCGTCTGGCTCGGCAATGACGACTTCTCCCCCACCCGCAACATGACCGGCGGCTCGGTCCCGGCCATGATCTGGCAGCGCGTGATGGCTTATGCCCACCAGAAGGTCGAGCTGAAGCCGATCCCGGGCATCGACAAGCCGTTCCTCGACACCGCCCCCGGCACGGTCGTCGCCGAGGCCGGCGAAGGGCCGGAAGAGCCGGCGCGTCCCTCTGTCCTGTCGCCGCGCACCACCGGCTTCCTGCACGAGCTTGCCCGCGCCTTCCGCGAGGCGCCGGCTGTCGAGCTTCCGCCCGCGCCGGAAGCGCTCTCCTCGCTTTGACGGGCCTTGCCGCTTGACATTCGATGCGGTTGCGGCGACCGCTTGACCGACGTTTCATCCGATATTCCCGCCCGCCGGCCGCCAGAGACACCGACGCACCGATGCTCAAATCCGTCATCCTCACGGCCATCGCGCTGGGCATCGCCCTTGTCGGCGGGGCGGGCAGCGTCTGGCTGGCGCTGGAGCGGGATTTCGGCTTCGGAACCGTCACCATCGGCAACTGGGTCGCCTTCCCCGACCATGGCACGCCGCAGGCCGATCCCTATTCGCGCGCACGCTTCTCGCGCGAGGCGGATCTCGCCCTCGGCCGCGCCGAGGGGCTGGTCTTCACCGCCCGCCGCGACGCCGGCGGCGAGCCCCTCCTGCGCGAGTGCAGCTATGTGATCGAGGGCAACCTGCCGCCGGCGCGGTTCTGGACGCTCTCGGCGCGCGACGGCGACAACGCCGTCATCGGCATCGAGGGCGGCCGCTCGCCCGCTCTCCACTCCCTTGCCCTGCTGCGCCGCCCCGACGACACGGTCGCGGTGGCGGTGTCCGGCCGCCCGGCGCCCGGCAACTGGCTCGCCCTCGACGGTGCCGGCCCGTTCTCGCTGGTGCTGACGCTCTACGACACCGCCATCGCCTCGAGCGCGCGCATCGCCGAGGTCGAGCTGCCCCACATCGTCCGCGAGGGCTGCGATGGCTAGGCTCGTCTACGCCCTCGCCCTCGGCCTCGTCGGCGCGGGCATCGTCCACATCATCGTGCTTCTGCTGGTGCCTACCTATTCGGAGCGAGACGCGTGGTCGGTCCTGTCCCAGCACGCGAATTTCTATCGGCCGGTGCGTCTCGATCCGCCCGGTGCGCCGCCGCTCATCGGCTCGCTCGATCCGCTGGTCGACGCCGTCGCCTGCCGCTTCGACCTCAACGACGGCGTCACGCAGGTCCACAGCGACGAGACCGTCCCCTACTGGTCCGTCTCGATCCACGACCGGACCGGCCTCAACATCTATTCGCTGAACGACACGTCCTCGGCGCAAGGCCGGTTCGACTTCGTCATCGCCACGCCCGCCCAGATGATCGCGCTGCGCAACGCCATGCCGCCGGAGCTGGAGGATTCCATCTTCATCGAGGCCGACGTCGCCGAGGGCATCGTGGTGGTGCGCACCTTTGCGCCCGACGAGACGTGGGAGCCGGCGATCTCGTCCTGGCTGCGCGGCGTCGACTGCACCCTTCACTGAGAGGCGAGGAACCCTATCGCGCCTTGTTCTTGCGGCCGCGCCGTTCGCCGCTCGCCGCGCGCGGGGGATCGTGCCTGTCGGTCTCGTCGCGATGCTCGTAGCGCACGCCGGGAAAGATGATGATCGCCGCCACACCGCCCGGCGCGGAGTTGTTGCGCGCGTTGGGCCGCGTGCGGATCACGAAAGGAAGTATGGTAGCCATAACTGCGCTCGTTTCAGGTTGCGATCGGAGCAGGACACTACGCCTCCACCCACCATATGGCGCAGCATAGAGTTAACAGGACGTTTATTTCCGCAGACCAATCTTATCCGGCGGCTAGCCGCACGGCATCATCTGCACCGCAACCGAGTCGCCCTCGAAATTGCCGAGGACGCTGAATCCCTGGCTGGCGTAGGTCTCGCCGTCGCGCTCGATCTCCACGACGACGTTCTTGCTGCCCTTCAGCTCATCCCAGATCGCCGCGCTTTCCCGCGCGATCACGGCGACGTTGCCGCCATCCGGGACCGTCGCCGCGTCTATTTCCCGTATCCGGCCGTTATCGATGCGCAGCAGCATCGTGACCTCGACCATGGGTTCGAGGTCCATGGGCTTGCCGTCTTCGGAATAGGCCAGCATGACGAGAGGCGGTTCGCCGAACGGGCAACTCGCCATGAACTGCGTGTCCTCGTCGAGGATGTGCAGCCCGCTCATGTCTTCGAAGTCGATGGTGAACATGCGCCCCGTCGAGTCGGGCACGGTGAAGACAAGTTGCAGAAAGAGAAGCCCCAGGATCATGCGCCACCCGCCTTCCGACATTCCCGGCACAGGTTAAGTGCTCCCCGCGGCGGCGGCAACAGCAAAGCCCGGCCCTGACCGATCGGGAACACGGGCCAACATCCTTAACAGCACGTTAGCGAATTCATTCTAGATTGAACCGATCAAGGCCGGCCCGGCCGTTCCGGGCGGGAGCGTGTTCGTGAGTCAGGCGTTTTCGTGTTTCGATCCGGTTTTTTGAACGCATCCTCCTATCGTGCCGCCGGAAAAGCCGACCGGCTGCTGCGCGCCGCCGTCACCTCCTTCTGCGCCACCGCGCGCCCGACACGGCGCGACGCCGCCCAGCTCGACGACCTCTCCGTGCCGCTCATCGGCTCGG
The DNA here is from genome assembly GCF_023954335.1 of Aquamicrobium sp. Taxonomy (NCBI): domain Bacteria; kingdom Pseudomonadati; phylum Pseudomonadota; class Alphaproteobacteria; order Hyphomicrobiales; family Phyllobacteriaceae; genus Aquamicrobium; species Aquamicrobium sp. The sequence goes on along the minus strand of NZ_JAMLIE010000001.1, from coordinate 1,842,738 downwards.
TTTCCGACGAGACGCTACGTTTCGCCGCCGCCGCCCTTTCCGAGACGCCTTACGCCCCGCCGGCGCTGATCCGCCGCCTCGCCGACCTGCCGGTCGAGATCTCGGCGCCGCTGCTTATGCGCTCGCCGGTTCTTACCCCCATCGACCTTCTCGCCCTCATCGCGCGCCACGGCGCGCCGCACGCGCGGGCGATCGCCGGCCGCCCCGGCCTCGACAGGCGCATCCTGCTGCTGATCCGCACGCTCGACATTGCCGGGGAAGGCGTGAAGCCGGCGTCCGCCGACGAGGCGCGCACCACCCTGCGCACCATGATGCGCCCCGCCGAAGACACCACGCCCAAGGAAGCTGCGGAGCCGGCCCCCATCCGCATCCGCTGGGAGGGCGAGCCGGGCGTCTATCGCAAGCTGCGCTCGGCCGCGCTGGTCGGCGCGCCGATCGTGTTCCACACCGCGCTGGCCGGCGCGCTCGGCATCGACACCGCCGAGGCCGCCGCCATGGTCGAGGACGTCGATCCCGCGCGCCTCATCGTCGCCCTGCGCGCGCTCGGGCTGGGCGCGGAGGAGGCATTCCTCGTCATCCAGTGCCTGCGCCCGGTGCGCGCGCGCCGCGACGTCGCGAATTTCCTCAACGCGTGGGAAGCCGTGTCGCGGGAAGATGCCGCGCGCGTCGCCGCCGGCTGGCGCGAGCCCTCCCCGCACGCGGAACCGGCGAACGAGACGTGGGGCCCGCGAAACCTCAGGGCGTCGTGACGGAAACCAGCTCCGCGAAGGCCGCGTCATCGACCTCGAGCTCGACGATCCACAGATCGGGATCGAAGCGCGTCTCTCGCTCTATGCGTTTCTGCGCTTCTTCGTCCCCGTCTGCATGGAGAAGCTCGGTGAACATCCGCTCCTCGGGCCGCGCCTCGTCATAGCTCGCCTGCGCCGCCGGCGCGTAGAGCCGCACGTCGCCCATCCGCCCGCGCCGCACGATCATCACCGCCCCGGCCTCGGCCGCGCCTCGCCGCTCGACAGCCGCGAAGCCGCCGCCGGAGAAGGCGCGGCGCAGCAGCGAGGAAACCCACAGTTCGGTGGTGACGCGCATGGGCGGGTCAGTCGGTCAGGCCGATGTCGCGCATCTTGGCGTAAAGCGCTTCGTCCGGCTGGCCGGTCTCAGGCAGTCCGAACAACGACTGGAATTCGAGGATGGCGGTGCGGGTGCGCGAACCGACGACCCCGTCGATCTCGATGCCGTCGTTGCCGAAGGCCCTCAGGCCCGCCTGGATGCGCAGCACCATCGTGTCGCCGCGCGGCGGCGCCGACGAGGTCTCGATCATGTCCGTCCCCGGCGAGCCCTGCGGCAGCGGCGGCGCGCCGGCCGCGCTGCGCGGCTTCGCGCCGAGCTGGGCGATCAGGTTATCGTCGATCTCGGCCGAGGCCGACAGGCCGACCATCTTGCGGTAGGCCTCGATGGCCGAGCGGGTCTGCGGCCCGGTCAGCCCGTCCACCTTGCCGGAATAGAGGTTGAGGCCGGATAGGATGCGCTGCACGTCCTCGACCACCGGGTCGCCCTTCGGCGCGGGCAGCGCGGCGGTCTCGACCGGCACGGCATCCGGCGTCTCGCGGGCGTTGAGCTTCTCGCGCTCGATGCGGATGATGGTCTCGACGGCGGCCGCATCGACCTCGGCGTCAGGCTGCGCCATCCTGTCCTGCTGCGGCATCGGCGCCGTGACCGAGCGGGTGGCGAAGAACGGCCCCGAATGGGCGTGCGGCTGATACCACATCGCGTTGGCCGCGACATAGGAGAAGACGACGGCGAAGGCCGTCAGGCTTCCCACCGCCCGTCGATTCTCGATGAGGAACCCTGCCAGCCCGCCGGTCTCGTCGTCGAAGTCGCCTGCCGGCCGCCGGCTGTCACGCAATCTTGCGGAGCGCGGTGCCATATCGTTCTTCCCCTGTCTCGTCTGCTTCGTCGTCCTGCGCGGTCCCGTCGCCCTGCGGGTCGGCGGCCGGCAGGCCGACCGTGACCGTGGTGCCGAGGCCCGGCGCGCTTTCGATGCTCATCGTGCCGCCATGCAGCTTCACCAGCCCCTTGACGAGGGAGAGGCCGAGCCCCGTTCCCTGGAACTGGCGCGTATAGTCGTTCTGGACCTGCGTGAACGGCGTGCCCAGCCGGGCGAGGTCGTCGCCGGCGATGCCGATTCCCGTGTCGTTGACGAAGATGCGCACCATGCCCGCCCTGCACGAGGCGTTGACGTTGACCTGCCCGCCCTTGGGCGTGAACTTCACCGCGTTCGACAGGAGGTTGAGCAGGATCTGCTGCACCGCCCGCCGGTCGCCCAGCACCTGTCCCAATCCATGCGGCAGATTTGCGGCGAGCGTGACGCCGCGCTCCTGCGCCTGCGGCTCCAGCATGGCGCGACACAGCTCGACCGCGTTTTTCAGGTCGAACGGCTCGACGGTGATCGGATACGACCCCGCCTCGATCTTCGACACGTCGAGGATGGCGTTCACCACCGAAAGCAGATGGTTGCCGGCATCGCGGATCAGGCCGACATGCTCCGACTGCTTGGTCGTCAGCTCGCCGGAAATCTCGCGATGCAGGAGCATGTCGGAGAAGCCGATGATCGCGTTGAGCGGCGTGCGCAGCTCGTGGCTCACCGTCGCCAGGAAACGGCCCTTGGAGATTTCCGCCGAATCGATCTTCTCGCCGGCACGCGCCACGCGCTCGCGCAGCTCGGCCTTCTCGCGACCGTCGCGGAGAATAGCCGCCACAGCGCCGACGCCTACCGGCGCCATCTCGATCTCGAAAGGATGATGGACGCTGCCGCCCTCGCCGGCCGGCAGCCTGATCCGCGCCTCGCAGCGCGCGGGCCGGCCCTCGTCGCGCGCCTGCGAGGCCGCGCACAGGAAAGCCACCCGGTCGGCGACATGGATGCGCTCGAACAGGCCGTTGCCGAGCAAGAGCTCCGGCTCGACGCCGAAGATGCGTGCCGCCTGCGCCGAGGCGTTCTCGACCTCGCCGTTGCGCGACAGCCGCACCACGACCGCGTCGAGTCCGCTTTCCGGAATCGTCCTCTCGGCAGCCTCCGGCGCGGCGACGGCCGCGTCACTCAAACCGCCGCGCAGCGCCAGAGTCGCGCCGTAAAGCGCCGGCGCGATCCACAGCCAGGCCGAGACCGCGGCACCGGCCGGGGCGGACACCGACGCGACCGCCACCACGGCGGCAACCGCCATCAGAGAAGCCACGACGGTCTCGCGCCGCGAGCGGGAGACCCACCATGTTTCGAGGGGAATTGCCGCGATCAGCATGGCAACAGGCGACGCCATGCCGCCGGACATCGCCGCCACCGAGCCGGCCAGCACGGTCGCCCCGCCCAGCGCCACCCATTGCGCGACACGCGCGCGGCCGCGGGCGACAACGGAAAGGGCGATCAGCCAGCTCGCCCCGAACAGGGCGCACAGCATGGCGAGAACCCCGGAAACACCCCAGAAGGGCCACGCCGCCTGCGCGACGGCGGCCGAAACGACGAAGGGACCGGCAAGCAGGACGCCGAGCAGCCGGCGCTGGCGCGCCCTGTCCTCGCCCGTCACGCCGGGGTGGACGAGGCGTTCGAACCCCGCCGCCACGCCGGCGGCCCAGCCGTTCAATGTCCCTGTCCGTGCACCCAACTCAACGCACCTTCACGCCGCCCGCCTTTGCGGGCCGAACTCTTTGTCCGGACCCTCGCACCGGGGATTTAAGGAATGAATAAACGCGGCGCGCCGAAGGGCGGCCGCAGCCCTCCGCCGGGGGTTTTTCCCCGCTCCGGCACCGGATAATTCCACTCATGGTAAACGGACGGTAACGGCGATTCCTGCCCGCCGCGCCGCGTGCCGCGACGGACCGCGGAAACGCGGCAGCGCCAATCTCCCCGTATTTTCAATATCTTGCGAAATACGAGGCCCGCCGGCATCATCCTGCTGCATTTGCCGCGAACTTTAGCCAGGTTGGAAACGCTAAAATTTGAATCGAATTCGACGACAATGCGAATCGGCGCGGCAAGCCGTCCTTTGCCTGTCCGTTGTATGGTCGGTTCGCTCACGGAAAGGGGCAAGGTCTCCGTGGGGCAACAGAGGGTGTGGAAATGGGATTCCTTATCAAGTCCGCGTTCTGGCTGTCGCTGGTGCTGCTCATCATTCCGTTCGGCGGCACGAACGGCAATGGCGAGCCGACCGTCGGGGCGCTCGAGACCTTCTTCGCCGCCCGCGCCGTCATCGACGACGTGTCGGGCCTGTGCGAGCGCCGCCCAGAAGCCTGCGAGGTCGGGCGCTCTGCCGTCCACACCATCGGCGTGCGGGCGCGCGAAGGCGCGCGCATCGCCTACGACATGCTGGACGACAAGTTCGGCGAGCAGCCGGCGCAGATCACCGCCGCCGGCGAGAGCGAGCCGCTGCACACCGGCTCCGTGCCGGTTCCCACCGCCCGCGAGCGGGCGGTTCAGGAGTAACCGCGGCGGCCGCGAGCGGGCGGTTCAGGAGTGACAGCGGCGGCCCTCTGCCCTATATCCTTGCCGCATGAGCGCGACGATCGACAGCATCCGCGAGGACTTCTCCTTCCTTGACGACTGGGAGGACCGCTACCGCTACATCATCGAGCTGGGCGCCGGCCTTTCCCCCTATCCGGAAGAGGCGCGCGACGACGCGCACAAGGTCCCCGGTTGCGTCAGCCAGGTCTGGCTCCACACCAGCCGCGGCGCGGGCGGCGATCCGGTCATCACCTTCCTCGGCGATTCCGACGCCCATATCGTGCGCGGGCTCGTGGCCATCGTGCTGGCGCTGTTTTCCGGGCGCAGGGCCTCCGAGATCCTCGCCACCGACGCCGAAACCGTCCTGCGCGAATTCGGCCTCGACGAGCACTTGACCCCGCAGCGAGCCAACGGCCTGCGCTCGATGATCCAGCGCATCCGCCGCGAGGCCGAGAACGCATCGGCATCTGCCGCGACGGCCTGAGCCCCCTCCCGCCGTATAGCTAAGGCCGGTCGCGTCTTGCCCGCTCCGGATGCGCGCGATCTTCGAGCGCCTGCGCCGCCCCTCATCCGCCCTTCGGGCACCTTCTCCCCGTGAACGGGGAGAAGGAATGCCGGCCGCGCCGCCACATCCTCTTTGCCACGCTTGCGATTGGCGAAAGCATGGATGGCAGTTCGCTTCTCCCCGTTCACGGCCAGAAGGTGGCGGCAGCCGGATGAGGGGCAGTGCAAGCGGTGCCAGTGATGCGCATAAGGCGCGACACGCTTTAGGATTTTCGCCCTGCGCTTTGCTCCCCGTCAAGACTGCCGGATTGACGGCCGATAATCCTCCGCCCCCCAGTGCAGGATCGCTGGACGCGCCGAGCGGCCGTCTTTTCCGCCCCGGCCGGGATCGTAGTGGCGCGCCAGCGCACCGAGCGCCGATTTCAGCACCACCTTGGCCGAGCGCGCCGGCCAGCCGCGCTCACTTTCCACCTGCTCGACACCCTTCAGGAAGCAGCATATGTCGATGAGGACGCCCGCAAGCTCCGGCCCGACCGCCTCGATCGCTGCCTCGACCCGCCTGCGCGCGGCAAGGGCGGCGTCCGTCAGGTCGGCGATGCCGCCGCCCTCGCCGCGCCGCCGCCCGGCCGAGCCGGCCGCGTCCCAGTTGACGCCGAGGCGCGGCATCATCTGTCCCCTCGTATAGTCCGCCCGCAGCCGCTCGCCGGCGCGGAACTCGCGCGCGTCGATGAACGGCTTGCCGTCCTTGCCCTTGCGCCTATGCAGGAGCCCCAGCGGCGATTCCGACCAGTTGACGGTGACGGTGTCGTAGCCATCGCGGGTCTCGATAACGGTGTGTCCCGGCTCGCGGGGTGCGGCCAGCAACGGCTCGCTTCGCTCGACGGCACCATGGTGCAGCGCCGCCCGGCCCGCCGCCGCCAGGGCCAGCGCCTGCCCGTGCCGCGCCGCCATGCCGCGCTCTTCCAGCGCGGCGAGCAGAGCCGCATCGACCGCCATCGTCCCCTTCTCGCCGCGCTCGAGCAGCCACAGCCCCGGCGCGGCCGCCGGCCTCAGGCGCGCCTCGCCCCCGGCGAGGAAACGCAACACGCGCACGCCGGCGCGGCCTGGCTCTGTCACCCTGTCCGTCATGCCGTCAGTCCTGCGCGCGCTTGCCGAAGGCCACCGCGATGACCTGCTCGACCCGCGCGACGATGTCGTCGAACTCCTCATCCTCGCGCAGATCCTCGATCTGGTGGCAGGCGTGGAGCACGGTGGTGCGGTCGCGGCCGAATCCCAGCCCGACCTCGCCCATGGTGAAGCCGAGCCGCACATGCGCCGCATACATGGCGATCTGGCGCACCCTGCTCACCGCGAGCGTCGAGCGGCGGGGGCTGCGCAAATCCTTGCCCGACACGTTGAACAATATGGCGGCGATGTCGATGACGCCCTCGCAGGCGGCGAGAACATGGTCGCGCGCTGCGTCGGGCGACGCCGCCGCGGCGGCCGGCACAGCCCGCGGACGGGATTTCCCCACGCCGCCGGACCGGCCCGAGCCGGAATCCGCCCGGCCGTCGGTTCCATTCCCGCCTTTTTCGGCGTCGGCGCGAAGCTGCCCGTCACGCCGGGCCGGGTCCTTCTCCTCGCCGGATCGGGCTCCCCGCCATTTCACCTTCGCTGCACGCACCTGCGCCCCCGTTATTCATAGGAATATCTTCTTATATCAGGGATGCCGTTGAAAGTGAACAAATAGAGAACTGATTACTCGGGAGAATTTCCCTTCCTGTTGATTCCGCGTCTGTTTTCCCCACCGTCCCCATCGCGCCCGCCAGGCTTTGTCCACGCCCGCCCGCCAGCCCGGAAGATTGCCGGGCACTTTCCGCAGCGGAGCATTCGATGGCTGGACTTGATGACGAAACGCGCGCCTTCTCGGCGCGGAAGCGGCGCGAGACGGAGGAGGCGCGGCAGGCCGTCGCCTTCTTCCTCGCCTGCGGCGTCGACCTCGCGGAAGCGCTCGCCGCCGCGCCGCAGGAGAAGGACCGCCTGCGCCGCCGGCTCGCCCGCCTCGTCGAGCGCGAGCGCCTGCGCGGCCTCAGGCGGCACTGGAGCTACGACCTGAACCGCCACATCGCCCTGATGCAGGCCCTGAAGCGGCTTCGCGCGCAGCCGGGTTGCGCCCGCATTGCATGAGCAGGAGCCGGCAAGGCGATGGATTTTCAGGGTTTTCGGGATTTTATAAAATGTTGGTCGGAGTGAGAGGATTCGAACCTCCGACCCCCTCGTCCCGAACGAGGTGCGCTACCAGGCTGCGCTACACTCCGCGACCGACAGGGCGGGCTTATAGCGCCCGCATGCCCTGCCCGCAAGTGTCGAAGACGACGAAAAGCGATAAAGATCAGTAGGGGCTGTCGACGTCGCCCGTCTCGACATAGACCGACTTCAACTGGGAATAATGCGCCAGAGCGGCGAGCGAATTTTCCCGTCCGACGCCCGACTGCCGGAAGCCGCCGAAGGGAAGCTCGACGGGCGCCAGATTGTAGTGGTTGATCCAGCAGCTTCCCGCTTTCAGCTCCGCGATCACCCGGTGGGCGCGCGGCAGGTTGAGCGTGAACACCCCGGCCGACAGGCCGAACTCGGTGTCGTTGGCGCGCTCGATCGCCTCGCCCTCCTCGCGGAAGGTGAGGACGCTCATCACCGGGCCGAAGATTTCCTCGCGGGCGATGCGCATGTCGTCGCGCACCCCGGTGAAGATGGTCGGCTCGATGAAGAACCCGCCCTCGAAGCCCTGCAGCTGCGGCTCGCCGCCGCCATGGTGGAGCCGCGCCCCCTCCTCCTGGCCGATGGCGATATAGCTTCTCACCTTGTCGAGCTGCGCCCGGTTGATCAGCGGTCCCATCTGGGTCGCCGGGTCGAGCGGATCGCCGATCCTGATCCTCGCCGTGCGTTCGGTCAGCCGTTCGAGGAAGCGGTCATAAATACCTTCCTGCACGAAGACGCGGGTGCCGTTCGAGCAGACCTGCCCGGTCGAATAGAAATTGGCCAGCATCGCCCCGCCGACGGCGTTCTCGACATCGGCGTCGTCGAAGACGATCAGCGGCGACTTGCCGCCGAGCTCCATCGTCGCGTGCTTCATCCGCGCGCCGGCCTCGGCCAGCACCTTGCGGCCCGTCGGCACCGAGCCGGTCAGCGACACCTTGGCGACCTCGGGGTGCGTGACGAGCGCCGATCCGACCTCGCCGAAACCCTGCACCACGTTGAACAGGCCGTCCGGCAGCCCGGCCTCGGTGTAGATCTCGGCCAGCGCCAGCGCCGAGAGCGGCGTGTTCTCCGACGGCTTGAACACCATGGCGTTGCCCATGGCGAGCGCCGGGGCCGATTTCCAGCCCACGCCCTGGATCGGATAGTTCCAGGCGCCGATGCCGACGCACACGCCGAGCGGCTCGCGCCTTGTATAGGCGAACGGCCCGCCGCCGAAATCGACATAGTCGCCGTGGAAGGCGGCGACCGCGCCGCCGAAGAACTCCAGCGCCTCGGCGGCGCTGGCCGGGTCGGCGACCTCGGTTTCCTGCACCGGCTTGCCGGTGTCCAGCGTCTCCAGCCGGGCGAGCTCGTCGTTGCGGGCGCGCAGGATGTCGGCGGCGCGGCGCAGGATGCGGCCGCGCTCGGCCGGGCGCACGCGCGCCCACTCGTCCTGCGCGGCGCGCGCGGCCTCCACCGCCAGCTCGACGATGTTGGGCGTGGCGGCATGAAGCCTGGCGATCGCCTCGCCGGTGGCCGGGTAGATGACCTCCAGCGGCCGGCCCTGCTCGTCATCGACGTACCGGCCGTTGATGTAGTGCGATGCCTTTGGCTGGGCTTTCATGCCGCGTCTCCTTGCCGGGGGTCTCAGTTCTCCTGGATCGAGATGCCGGATTCGTTGAGCCTGATCTCGACGCCGGACGGCTTCGACTGCTCTTGGAAAATATAGATGCCGAGGCCGATGACGACGACGATCAGCGCGCCGATAAGGATGTAGAGCTGGTTCTGCTTCATGTGCCATTTTCTCCGAAGGGGGCTTCCGGTCTCTCCGGTCTAGCTCAACGGTCGGATTCCCGCCAGTTGGGATTGATCCACGGCTCCAGATTGGACGGGGTCAGCGGCTTGCGGCCGAGAATGTGGTCGGCCGCCTTCTCGCCGGTCATGATCGACGGCGCGTTGAGGTTGCCGTTGGTGATGCGCGGGAAGATCGACGAATCGGCGACGCGCAGCCCCTCGACCCCAATCACCCGGCATTCGGGGTCGACCACCGCTTCCCGGTCGTCCCTGCCGCCCATCCGGCAGGTGCCGCAGGGGTGGTAGGCGCTTTCCGCATGCGCCCTGATGAAATCATCGAGCTGCGCATCGGTCTCGACATCCGTGCCGGGCGAGATCTCGCGCCCGCGATAGAGGTCGAAGGCCGGCTGGCCGAAGATCTCGCGCGTCAGCCGGATGCAGTGGCGGAAATCGGCCCAGTCGTCGGGATGCGACATGTAGTTGAAGCGAATGACGGGCCGCTCCCACGGGTCGGCCGAGCGCAGCGTCACCGCACCGCGCGATTTCGAGCGCATCGGCCCGACATGCGCCTGGAAGCCGTGCGCCTTGGCCGCCGCCTTGCCGTCGTAGCGGATGGCGACGGGGATGAAATGGTACTGGATGTCGGGATAGTCGACCCCGGCGCGCGAGCGCACGAAGGCCGCGGCCTCGAAATGGTTCGAGGCCCCCAGCCCCGTCTTGAAGAACAGCCACTCGGCCCCGATCCGCGCCTTCCAGAACAGGCCGAGCTTGGAATAGAGCGTGATCGGCTGGAGCGATTCCTGCTGGATGTACAGCTCCATATGGTCCTGGAGGTTCTGCCCCACCCCCGGCCGGTCGGCGACGACCTCGATGCCGTGTTCCTTCAGATGCGCCGCCGGGCCGATGCCCGACAGCATCAGCAGCTTCGGCGAGTTGATCGACGAGGCGGCGACGATCACCTCGCGCCTTGCCCTGACGACGCGCACCCGGCCCCGCGTCTCGACCTCGACGCCGACGGCCCGTCCGTTCTCGATGACGACGCGGCGGGCGAAACCCTTGACCAGCCCGACATTGCCCCGCCTGAGCGCCGGGCGCAGATAGGCGTTGGCCACCGACCAGCGCCTTCCGTTGTGGATGGTCTGCTCCATCGGGCCGAAGCCTTCCTGCTTCGCGCCGTTATAGTCGCGCGTCGTCTGGAAGCCCGCCTGCCGGCCGGCCTCGACGAACGCCGCGTAGAGCGGGTTCTGCTGCGGGCCGCGCCGGACATGGAGCGGCCCGTCCGTGCCGCGCCAGCCCTCCTCGCCACCGGCGGCGTTCTCCATGCGCCGGAAGTAGGGCAGCACGTCGGCGAAGGACCACCCGGTCGCGCCTTGCTCGGCCCAGTGGTCGAAATCGCGGGCATGGCCGCGCACATAGACCATGCCGTTGACCGAGGAGGAGCCGCCCAGCACCTTGCCGCGCGGCGTCGCCAGCACCCGCCCGCCCAGATGCGGCTCCGGCTCGGTCACGAACCGCCAGTCGTAGCGGCGCATGTTCATCGGGTAGGACAGCGCGGCCGGCATCTGGATGAACGGGCCGTAGTCGGTGCCGCCATATTCGATCACCGCGACCGTGTTCTTCCCGCCTTCCGAAAGACGATACGCCATCGCCGACCCGGCCGAGCCCGAGCCGACGATCACGAAATCCGCCTCTGTCATCGTTCCCGCCCTCCGCGCGCGCATGCCCCGGATATACTATTCCATCCGGTGCCTAGCGCCCCTCATACCGTCATGCCAAGCCGCAATCCGTCACGGCCGGCCAGCGGCCGGCCATTCGCCGCTTTACTGCGCTGCACAACAAGTTCATAATTGAACAATAATCGGCCGCGCGAGCGAGACGCGGCTGTGCTATTCTTCAAGCCGAGGGAGAGAGACAAAATGACCGCTTGCATCGTGGGATGGGCGCATACGCCGTTCGGAAAGCTGGCCGACGAGACCGTCGAGAGCCTGATCGTCAAGGTGGCGACGCAAGCGCTCGACCATGCCGGCATCGGCCCCGACGCGGTCGACGAGATCGTGCTCGGCCACTTCAACGCCGGCTTCTCGGCCCAGGATTTCACCGCCAGCCTCGTGCTCCAGGCCGATGACCGCCTGCGCTTCAAGCCGGCGACGCGCGTGGAAAACGCGTGCGCCACCGGCTCGGCCGCCGTGCGCCAGGGCATCCGCGCCATCGATGCCAACGCCGCGCGCGTGGTGCTGGTCGTCGGCGTCGAGCAGATGACGACGACGCCCGGCCCGCAGATCGGCGAGAACCTCCTCAAGGCGTCCTACCTGCCGGAAGACGGCGACACGCCGGCCGGCTTCGCCGGCGTCTTCGGCAAGATCGCCGCCGCCTATTTCCAGCGCCACGGCGACCAGTCGGACGCGCTGGCCTATATCGCGGCCAAGAACCACAAGAACGGCGTCGAGAACCCCTACGCCCAGATGCGCAAGGATTTCGGCTACGAGTTCTGCCGCAACGAGAGCGAGAAGAACCCGTTCGTCGCCGGCCCGCTGAAGCGCACCGACTGCTCGCTGGTCTCCGACGGCGCCGCCGCCATCGTCCTCGCCGATACGCGGACCGCGCTCGGCATGCGCCGCGCCATCGCCTTCCGCGCCAACGAGCATGTGCAGGACTTCCTGCCGATGTCGAAGCGCGACATCCTGCTGTTCGACGGCTGCGAGGAAGCATGGGGCCGCGCGCTGAAGAACGCCGGCGTCACGCTCGACGACCTTTCCTTCGTCGAGACGCATGACTGCTTCACCATCGCCGAGCTGATCGAGTACGAGGCGATGGGGTTGGCGAAGCGTGGCGAGGGCGCGAAGGTCGCGCTGGAAGGCCAGACGCAGAAGGGCGGCCGCCTGCCGGTCAATCCTTCCGGCGGCCTCAAGGCCAAGGGCCATCCCATCGGCGCCACCGGCGTTTCCATGCATGTCCTCTCCGCCATGCAGCTCGCCGGCGAGGCCGGCGGCATCCAGGTCGAGGGCGCCAAGCTCGGCGGCGTCTTCAACATGGGCGGCGCGGCCGTCGCCAACTACGTGTCGATTCTCGAACGGATCAAATAGGAGCGGCATGAAGCCATCCGCCATCGTCACCGGAGGCGCTTCCGGCATCGGCCTCGCCGCTGTCGAATGGCTCCTCGATGATGGCTGGCCCGTCGCCATCCTCGACACGAACCGCGAGGCCCTTGCGTCGGCCGAGGATATGCTGGCCGGCGAGAACGCCATCTTCCTCTTCGCCGACCCGACCGACGAAGACGAGATCGCCGACACGTTCGATCAGGCTGTCGACGCGCTCGGCCCGCTCGGCGGCCTCGTCAACGCCGGCGGCGCGTATTGCGACCTGCCGGCGATGGAAACCGGCGTCGAGCTGCTGCGGCAGGTGCTCGACGCCAATCTCGTCGCCGCCTTCACGGTGGCGAAAGCGGCGGTGGAGCGCATGGGCGACGCGCTGTCCATCGTCAATGTCGCCTCCGTCTCCGGCCTGCGTGCCAGCCACGGCCTTCTCGCCTACGGCGCGTCGAAGACCGGGCTCAAGCTGGTCTCTGAAGTGCTGGCGCTGGAGCTCGCCCCGCGCGACGTGCGGGTCAACCTCATTGCGCACGGCCCGCTCGACACCGACGCAGCGCGTGCCGGCGAGGAAACCCGCCGCCGTTGGCTGGAGCGCGTGCCGCAGGGGCGCTGTGGCGAGCCGGACGAGGTGGCGGCCGCGATCGCCTTCCTGCTCTCGCCGACCGCCAGCTATATCACCGGCCAGACGCTCGCCGTCGACGGAGGCTTCATGGCCGCCGGCCTGATGCGATCCGATCCGCGATAGGTCGCCGCGATAGGCTTTGCATCCGCCCGCGCGCCCGGCTATGCCGATCCCATCGTTCGGCAGAGGATGTCATGGCAAACCCGGTTCTGGTTGAGGTGCTGCGCGGCGGCACGGTCGAAAGCCGCCATCGCGGCGCGGTCGCGGTGGTCGACGGCGACGGCACGCCCGTGCTTGTCCTCGGCGACGTCGAGCGCCCGGTTTTCCCGCGCTCGGCGGTGAAGGCGATCCAGGCGCTGCCGCTCGTCGAATCCGGCGCGGCCGACGCCTACGGCTTCGGCCAGCGCGAGCTGGCGCTGGCTTGCGCCTCCCATTCGGGCGAGACCGAGCACGCCGCGCTCGCCGCCGCCATGCTGGCGAAAGCCGGGCTCGACCAGGACGCGCTCGAATGCGGCGCGCATTGGCCGACGCGGCAGGAAGCCGCGCTCGACCTCGCCGCTGCCGGCAAGACCCCCTCGCCTCTCCACAACAACTGCTCGGGCAAGCATGCCGGCTTCCTCTGCACCTGCCGCCACGCCGGCCTCGACCATCGCGGTTATGTCGCGGCAAGCCACGGCGCGCAGGAGGCGGTGCGCGACGCCATGGAGGGAGTGACCGGGGCGGCGCACGCGGTGTCCGCCTGCGGCACCGATGGCTGCTCGATCCCCACCTATGCCGTGCCGCTGAAAAACCTCGCCCACGGCTTCGCCCGCATGGCGACGGGCACCGGCCTCGCCCCCGCCCGTGCGACGGCGGCGCGGCGGCTCATCGAGGCCTGCATGGCCGAGCCCTTCCTTGTCGCCGGCACAGACCGGCTCGACACGCGGCTGATGCGCGCGGCGGGCGGGCGCGTCATGGTCAAGGTCGGCGCGGAAGGCGTCTATTGCGGTGCGGTGCCGGAGCTCGGCCTCGGCATCGCGCTGAGATGCGACGACGGCGCGGCCCGCGCCGCCGAGGTGGCGGTCGCCGCCGTCCTGCAAAAACTGCTGGCAAGCGATCCCGGCCTTTCGGCGACGATGGGCGAAATGGCCCGTCCCGTCCTCAAGAACTGGAACGGCATCGAGGTCGGTGCGCTCAGGCCGGCGGAACCACTCAACTGACGAGGTTCTTCTCGACCCGCAAATGGCGGAAATTGCCGCCGTCGCCCGCCGCGAGGTCGCCGGTGGCGGCGTCGAGCCAGCGATAGCCGACGACCGCGCGCTCCGCCCCGTCGATGACGTTGTCGGCGATGATAACCGAGCCCGCGCCCTCGACCACAGACACCGCAAAGCCCTCGCGCGAGGCGCGCACGACGTTGCCGGTGGCAGTGACGTTGCGCAGGAACGGCCCCCAGCCGATCAGGAACCCGTAGCGCGGCGCGCCCTCGACGACGTTGCCGGTCAGCGCCGCGTCGGCCTCTACCGAAATGCCGGTGCCGAAGGCGGCGGTCACGTCCGGAAAGTAAGGCTCGTAAGGCGGGCGATCGACAAGATTGCGCACGACGTTGCCGGTGCAGGCGGCGAGCCGGCCGCCCTGATCGAGATTGACGAGCGAGATGCCGTTGGCCGCGCCGTCGACCAGGTTGGACGACACCACCGCCCCCTCGAAGGCGAATTCGGAATAGATCGCCGTCTCGCCCGAGCGCAGGCACTGGTTGCCGAGGATCTGCACGTTGTCGGCGCTGTTGGCGCGCACGGCCGAGAAGGCGCAATCGGCGATGTGGTTGTTGGAAACGATGACGTTGCCGGCGCGGAAGATGTTGATGCCGTTGCCGTACTGCCCGGTGCCGCCGCTTCTGGCGCCGATGCGCTCGATGCGGTTGCCGCTGACCAGCGAGCCGTCGCCGGCCTTCTGCCAGCGGTGGACGAGGATGCCGCCCTCGCCGCAGTCGCGCACGCTGTTGCCGGATATCTGCATCTGTCCCGCCTCGACACAATAAAGGCCGTAGGCGGCGGCGCCCGCAATGGTCGAGCGTTCAACGCGGCCCGACACGCGCTCCAGCGCGACGCCAGAGCCGCCGCTGCCGATCACCTCGCAGCGATCCATGGTGAAGGCCTCGACCCGGCGCATCTCGACCAGCGCCTGCGCCTCGGCGCCCAGCGGGCGGTTGGCGCCGTCGAAGATCAGGCCGGAAAGGTCGATCGTCGCCGCGTCCTCGGCCGCGAACAGATAGCCGTCGCCGCTGTAGATGATGCGGCTCGCGCCCGGAATGCCGGCGAGCCTGACGTTGCGCGGCAGGCGAATGTTCGACACGACGTAATTGCCCGGCGGCAGGAACACCGGCGCGTCGCGCTCGGCCGCCTTGTCCAGCATCCGGCGGAAGGCGCGGCTCTGGTCGTCGAGCGCGTCGGGCCAGATACCGAACTCGGAGGCATCGATCGAGCCGCGGATCGCCGCCGTCACGGTCAGGTCCGCCAGCGGCTGCGCGGCGGCCGGGCGTGATGCGGCCCCGCCGGCGACAAGGCCGAGCGCGGAAGCGATCAGGCTGCGTCTGTTCATTTTCGGCACAACTCCCTGCGGTCCGCAGGAAGCGAAGCACGTCGCATGCCACGAGGAGAAACGAGGCGGGAGACGCCGGCGCGGCGGCCGGCGGAAAGGGTGGGCTTAGAGCATTTTGCAGTCAGACGGAATCGTCTCGCGTCGCATAAATGCGGCTAGGAAAAGAAGCTGGAGCAGCGGAAGCAGCGTTCGCCGGAACGCCCGCTGCTCTAGCCCTCGCCCAGCATCTCGTCGAACCGGATCGCCGGCAGCCTTTCGCAGAACACCACGCCTTCCGGCGAGGGTTCGCGCCGCTGCGCGGCCGGCACGATCACGGCCGGAGCCTCGCCGGCCTCGTCGGCGACGCGGCGCGGTTCCTCGCGCATCCGCTCCAGCCGCAACGCCCGTGTCTCGGCGATCCGCCGCTGGACATGGCCGGCGGCGAGGCTGGCCAGCAGCCCGCCCTCTGCCTCGATCTGCCGGAACTCCTCCCACGCCGCCTCGCACAGCGAAGCGGCGAGGATGTCGAGCTCCTCCGAGACGGCCGAAGGACTGCCGAGGAAGGACAGGTGCGTCTCGTCGGCGAGCACGAGCTGCGCGTTGCGCGCCACCCGCCGCGCCCGCTCCTCGGGCAGGCCGCAGGGCAGCGTGTGCGGCAGGACGCTGATCGTGTCGGCGCCGCCGGCGGCGGCGGCGAAGGCGGCGAGCGCGGTGCGCAGCACGTTGGTGTCGAGATCGCGCGCGCCCAGCATCCGCCACGACGTCTCGGCGTGGATCTTGGCCTGGATGGGCGGAATGGCGCAGATTTCCTGCACCTTCGCCCACAGGCGCCGCAGGGCTCGCAGCTTGGCGACCGACAGGAACTGGTTCTGGTCGACGGCGAGCGCGAAGCCGATATGCGGCGCGGCGTAGACTAGCGGCTGGCGCGCCTCCTGGAACATGCGCAGGTGAGACACGGCCGAGGCCAGCATGACGCCGAGCTCCTGCGCCTCGGTGCCGCCGGCATTGTGGACGAGGCGCCCGTCGGCCTCGAGCAGCACCGCCGGGATGCCCATGGCGAAGAAATGGGCGAGCGATTGCGGCATGGAGGCGTGAAGCGCCTTGATCGACATGCGCAGCGCGCCGGTTCCGGCGAAGATCGCCGCCGGGTCGATGCCGAAGGACAGGCTGATGCGCTCGAGATCGATCTTGCGCCGACGCATCAGCTCGATCAGCCAGTCGACGGAGGCGCGGCTCGCCGGATGGGCATCGATGCGCAGATAGACCTGGTCGAGCGGGATGTGATGAAGCGCGGCGGCGAGCGCCTCGGGCTTCGCCGGCAGGCCGTAGCCGAAGGCGTTGGGCGCGTCCTGGAAGATGATCGCGAGGCCCGTCGCGCCCTGCGCGACGTCGTCCTGCGCCTGGTGGTTCGCCCGGCGCGCGTCGATGTCGTCGACCCGCTGCACGATCGTCCATGCCGCGCCCGGATGCGCGTCGACCGCGCTTTCCGAGCCGTTCTGGCGCAGCTTCTCGAACTGGAGATCGGCATAGGACGGCGACAGCGGCGCGCCCGTCCTCGACGATTCGAGCCACTGGGAACGGCCGATCGGCGCGAAACTGCCGGTGCTGATGATCGCCGCTTCCATGTCTTCTCCCGTGCGTGCCCGGACGCAGAAGAATCCAGGGCAACACTCGCCCGGCAAGATAGGGTCGCAAGAACAGCCCTGCAATGCAGCATGGGCCGATTGGCGCCCCTGCCGGACCGATTCATTCCTCGTGTGTTCATTCGGCAACGGCTTCCCTTGCGCGACGCGCATTGGCAGAGGCAAGCGCGCTGGCTATACCGGCATCCGGACAGGATCGGAGACGACAGATGTGGGATCAGCAGCAAAGCGCCCTTTTCCTCGGGGCGAGCCGCAAGCCGGACGACAGCTACCAGAAGGCGGAAGAGCTGCTGCTGAAATTCGCCAACCGCCACGGCATCGTCACCGGCGCGACCGGCACCGGCAAGACGGTGACGCTGCAGATCCTCGCCGAGGGCTTCTCCAGCGCCGGCGTGCCGGTGTTCTGCGCCGACATCAAGGGTGATCTCGCCGGCATCTCGATGATGGGCGAGGCCAAGGATTTCCTCCTGAAGCGCGCCGAGACCATCAGACTCGACCCTTACGAGTTCGCCGAGTTCCCGGTCATCTTCTGGGACCTGTTTGGCGAGCAGGGCCACCCGATCCGCGCCACCGTGTCGGAGATGGGCCCGCTGCTCCTGTCGCGGCTGATGAACCTGTCGGAAGCGCAGGAAGGCGTGCTCAACATCGCCTTCCGCATCGCCGACGAGGAAGGGCTGCTGCTTCTCGACATGAAGGACCTTCAGGCGATGCTGGCCAACATGGCCGAGCGGGCGCAGGAGATCGGCGCGCGCTACGGCAACGTCTCGCGCCAGTCGGTCGGCGCGATCCAGCGCCAGCTCCTCGTGCTGGAGCAACAGGGCGGCGACAATTTCTTCGGCGAGCCGGCGCTCAAGATCGCCGACCTGATGCGCACGACGCGCGACGGGCGCGGGGCGATCAACGTGCTGGCCGCCGACAAGTTGATGAGCAGCCCGCGCCTCTACGCCACCTTCCTCTTGTGGCTCCTGTCCGAGCTGTTCGAGGAATTGCCCGAGGTCGGCGACCCGGACAAGCCGAAGCTCGTCTTCTTCTTCGACGAGGCGCATCTCCTGTTCAACGAGGCGCCGCGCGCGCTTCTCGAACGCGTCGAGCAGGTGGTGCGGCTGATCCGCTCCAAGGGCGTCGGCGTCTATTTCGTCACCCAGAACCCGCTCGACGTGCCGGAAACGGTGCTCGCGCAGCTCGGCAACCGCATCCAGCACGCGCTGCGCGCCTATACGCCGCGCGAGCAGAAGGCGGTGAAGACGGCGGCAGACACCTTCCGTCCCAACCCCGACTTCGACTGCGCCACCGCCATCACCCAGCTCGGCACCGGCGAGGCGCTGGTCTCGACCTTGCAGGAGAAGGGCATTCCCTCGATGGTCGAGCGCACGTTGATCCGCCCGCCCTCGGCGCGCATGGGCCCGGTGACGCCGGAGGAGCGCAAGACGGTGATGGGCCTCAGCCCCGTCGCCGGCCAGTATGACGAGACGGTCGACCGTGAATCCGCCTACGAGATCCTCCAGAAGCGGGCCGAGGAAGCGGCGAAGGCCAAGGAGGACGACGACCGCCGCGCGCAGGAGGACAAGGAGCGCCAGCGCAACGGGCGGCAGGGCGACCGGCGCGCCGGCTCGGACTCCGGCTCCGGCTGGACCCTCCCCGACTTCGACGGCGGCGGCAGCCGGCAAGCCCCGCGCCGCGCACCGACGCGCAGCAGCGGCCGCCAGCGCCAGAGCGTCACCGAGACCGCGATCAAGTCGATAGTCCGCACCGTCGGCTCGACCCTCGGCCGCGAGCTGGTGCGCGGGATTCTGGGCAGCCTGCGGAAGAGATAGCGGCCGTATGCGAGTGCCGATGCCGTGCAGTCGTTCTTGCTGCGGCTTCGGGAATCCCGCGACGACCGTTGACAATTTTTGAGAAAATGCCGCTCTTGTCGTGCCTCTCGCATTCATGTCGGAGGCAATCTCATGAAGCATGTTCCCTATATCGGCTCCGGGCCATACTGCTACGCGAATTCTTTCGCGATGATGCTTGGCAGGGATGCGCCGTCGACAGCAGTCATCGAGTTCGCCACCAGCAGCCCTTTCGGCATGCAGCTTTTGGGCGGCGCCCTGCCGTTCTTCGGTCCCTATGGATGGACCCCTGAAGCCGGTTTCGATACGGCTCTCGACGCGATGGGCTGGACCTCGACCGTCACCAAGGGCGGCAGCACGGAGGATGCGCTTGCCCGGCTCGGATCGGCGCTCGCCGAAGGCCCGGTCTGGGTCGGCCCCGTGGAGATGGGCAACCTGCGGCATCAGCCCGGCATGGATAGTCCAATGGGAGCGGACCACTATGTCGTCGTGCTTGCCGTGGACGACGGATGGGTGCGGATGCACGACCCGCAAGGCTACCCTTTCGCATCCCTGCCGCTCGATGATTTTCTCATCGCGTGGCGAGCGGATACCATCGACTATGGCGAGTCCTATACGATGCGGACCCGTTTTCGCCGCGTGCGCGAGGTTCGGGAAGATGACGTGATCCGGGCCTCGCTGCCCGCTGCGATACGGTGGCTGTCGATGGAACACGCATGGCATGTGCCGGAAGGCACCGTTGGCAATAGCGAGGCCGCCGAGCGTCTGGCAGGCATGATCGAGGCTGGATGCAGCGACGATGCGCGCGGGCACCTGGTCCACTTCGCCGTGCGGGTGGGTGCGAGGCGGCTTGCCGATGCAGCGACATGCCTTGCGCGGATTGGCGGAGCCGACGCGGCAGAAATTGCCTTCGAGCAAGCCCTGTTGATCGGTTCGTTGCAATACCCGTTGACGATCGGGCGCGATGCGGAGGCGGCGGCCTTCTTGAGAAGGCTCGCCCGCACATACCCGCGCTTGCTATCCGCCCTTCAAGACATATCCGCCCACGCGGAAAGCCGCCTCAGGCGGTGACGCGCAGGCCCGAGGTAACGACGATCGGCGACTTCTCCGACACGCGGTCGTAGAGGTCGATCACGTCCTGGTTGATCAGGCGCACGCAGCCCGAGGACACCGACCGGCCGATCGACGCCCATTCCGGCGAACCGTGCAGGCGGTAGAGCGTGTCCTTGCCGTTCTGGTAGATATAAAGCGCGCGCGCGCCGAGCGGGTTGTTGACGCCGGGCGCCATGCCGCCCTTCCATTCCTTGGTCTTGGGGTCGTATTCGGTGGCGTATTTCTTCAGCTCGGGCTGCCGCTCGATCATCTCTGCCGGCGGATGCCAGCGCGGCCAGTGCTGCTTCCACTCGATGACGCCCTTGCCCGACCATTCGAAACCCTGGCGGCCGAGGCCGACGCCGTAGCGCACCGAGCGGCCGAACCGCTGCACCACATAAAGGAAATGGTTGCCGGTATCGACGACCACGGTGCCGGGCGCCTCGCCCGTCGGGTCCGGAACGATCTGGCGCAGGTAGCGCTTGTTGATCTTCTCCCACGGCACGGCCGGAATCGCGTGGCCGCCATCGTTGACCGCCGCATACATCGCGGCCGGCGAGCCGAGGCTGGGCGCGGGCGGCTCCGCCGGCTGGCGCTCGCCCGGCCTGCGGCCGCCCTCGGTGGTGGTGCAGCCCGCGAGGGCCACCGAAGCGACGGACGCCGACGCTGCGACCAGCAGCGCGCGTCGGGAAAGCGGATTCTTGTCAAGGGCGGCGGTCACGTCGGCTCCATCGGGGCTATTGAAGGCAGGTTTTGAAACGACCGGGTACGGCACGGTTTTCCCCCTGAAACCGCGCCCGATTCCAGCCGGGCGGAGAAGCTGTCACGAAATTTGCTCGAAACATGGATAACAAATCGCAAACGCCGGAGCGAGACCCGTCTGTTGCATCGCGGTAACATTCCGTGCTGTTCGGACGGTCGCATCGCTCACATGGCGCTCAGCATCCCCTCCAGCGACGGCAGGATCAGCTCCGGCTCGTGGTCTCGATATTCGTCGGGTTGGCTGGAGCGGTTGATCCACACCGTGCGGAAGCCGAATTTCTGCGCCCCGGCAATATCCCACCGGTTGGAGGACTGGAACGACACCGCCTGCGGATAGAGCCGCCACGCGGTGGTGACGAGGTCGTAGACCTGCGGGTCGGTCTTGAACCGGCGCACCGCGTCGACCGAGAAGATCTCGTCGACGACGAGGTCGAGCGCGGCGGAGCGGACGGCCGATTCGAGCATCGCGGGCGAGCCGTTGGACAGGATCGCGATTCGCCCGCCCGCCGCCTTCAGCGCCTTCAGCACGGCCGGCACCTCGGGGTAGCAATCGAGCTGCCAATAGGCGTCGAGGAGGTTCTGCCGCTGGGCGGGGTCGGCCGTGGGCACCTTGCGGAAGGCATAGTCGAGCGCCTCTTCCGTCAATTGCCAGAAGTCGCGATAGCTGCCCATCAGCGTGCGGGTCCACGAATATTCGAGCTGCTTGGCGCGCCAGATCTCCGACAGGAGCTGGCCGTCGGGGCCGACCGCCCCGGCATGGCGGCGCACGGCCGCATGCACGTCGAACAGGGTGCCGTAGGCGTCGAAGACGTAAGCCGAATATGCCATGGGAACATGCCTTTCGCGCAGGACTTCAATCCCAATCTTCTGCCGGGGTCAAGCAACGCGATTGGCAAGCTATGGCTGGACCGAAGGAACCTCTTTCCTGTCGGTTGACGCGGGCTTCCAAAGAGCATTCGATGCTCGCCCGCCTTGAGACAAGCCCTGAAAGACAGAATCCCGATAGCAAGGACATTCCCGATGAGCCGACCCTCGCCCGCCTGGAGCCGCACCTGGACCTTCATCGACGGAGACTGGCACGAAGGCAATCCCGCCATCCTCGGCCCGCGCAGCCATGCCATGTGGCTGGGCTCGAGCGTGTTCGACGGGGCGCGCTGGTTCGAGGGCATCGCGCCCGACCTCGACCTTCACTGCCAGCGCGTCAACGCCTCGGCCACCGCGCTCGGGCTGAAGCCGACCATGGCGGCCGAGGAGATCGAGGCGCTGACATGGGAGGGCCTGCGCAAGTTCGACCGCGACACCGCCGTCTACATCCGGCCGATGTACTGGGCCGAGGACGGCGGCTATATGGGCGTGCCGGCCGACCCGGAGACTACCCGCTTTTGCCTTTGCCTCTACGAGTCGCCGATGCTGCCGCCCAGCGGCTTTTCGCTGACCGTGTCGCCCTTCCGCCGGCCGACCGTCGAGACCATGCCGACCAACGCCAAGGCCGGCTGCCTTTATCCCAACAACGGCCGCGCCATCATGGAAGCCAAGGCGCGCGGCTACGACAACGCGCTGGTGCGCGACATGCTGGGCAACGTGGCGGAAACCGCCTCGTCCAACGTGTTCATGGTCAAGGACGGCCACGTCTTCACCCCGGTCGCCAACGGCGCGTTCCTCGCCGGAATCACCCGCGCGCGCACCATGTCGCTGCTCGGCGCGGCCGGCTACCGGGTCAGCGAGAAGGCGCTTTCGGTCGCCGATTTCATGAACGCGGACGAAATCTTCTCCACCGGCAACCATTCCAAGGTCGTGCCCGTTATTCGCATGGAGAACCGCGATCTTCAGCCCGGACCCGTGGCCAAGAAGGCGCGGGAGCTCTATTGGGAATGGGCGCATTCCACACCTGTGCGATAGGCGCTAAGGAACATATCCGGGATGGGCGTTGCGCCGTCGCGCGCCGCGCCTATCTAGGAGGTATCGTACGCCCCACCGATCCATGAAGGGAGATTTTCCATGGCCTTTGAACTTCCCGAACTGCCCTACGACTACGAGGCGCTCCAGCCCTTCATGTCGAAGGAGACGCTCGAATATCACCACGACAAGCACCACAAGGCCTATGTCGACAACGGCAACAAGCTCGCCGCCGAGGCCGGCATGGAAGGCAAGTCGGTCGAGGAGGTAGTGAAGGCCTCGTTCGGCAAGAACCAGGGCCTCTTCAACAACGCGGCCCAGCACTACAACCACATCCATTTCTGGAAGTGGATGAAGAAGGGCGGCGGCGGCAAGAGCCTGCCGGGCAAGCTGCAGAAGGCGGTCGATTCCGATCTCGGTGGCTACGACAAGTTCCGCGCCGACTTCATCAATGCCGGCACCACCCAGTTCGGCTCGGGCTGGGCCTGGGTCTCGGTCAAGGACGGCAAGCTGGAGATCTCCAAGACCCCGAACGGCGAGAACCCGCTGGTCCACGGCGGCGACCCGATCCTCGGCGTCGACGTGTGGGAGCATTCCTACTACATCGACTACCGCAACGCCCGCCCGAAATATCTCGAAGCCTTCGTCGACAGCCTCATCAACTGGGACTACGTGCTGGAGCGCTACGAGGCGGCTACCAGGTAAGCGCCGGCCTTCGCCGAAGACGCAAGCAGAAAGCCCCGGTCCGCCGGGGCTTTTTCTTTTGGCGCAACAACCATCACGCAAGCGTGACGCGCCGCACCATGGTTGTGACTTCATCTTGCGAACGAATCCGACAAGATCGCGTTCTCGCGCCAGCATCTGCCAGCAAACGGAGCATTTCATGAAACTGTTCGCCCTCGCCGCCGCCGCCCTTTCCATCACGGTCGCCGGCGCCGCCGCAGACCCGCTCGAACAGCGCCAGGCGAACATGAAGGAGCGCGGCCAGATCATGCGCATCCTCGGCCCGATCGCCCAGGGCCGGGCCGATTTCGACGCCGCAGCCGTCAACGAGGCGCTGGCGAAGCTGGAAACCAATGCCGAAGCCGCCGCCGACGTCGACGCGCTGTGGCCGCAGGGCAGCGACACCGGCGACACCAAGGCCGCGTCGGCGATCTGGGACGATTTCGACGCATACAAGGCCGAGAACGAGAAATATGCGCAGGCCGTCGCGGCCGCTGTCGCCGCCGCGCCGCAGGACCTCGCCGCCTTCCAGGCCGCCTTCGGCCCGGTCGGCGGAAGCTGCGGCTCGTGCCATGAAAAATATCGCAACGAATAACGGATCGGAGGCGCTCCGATGGCTCTGTTGCGCAAGCTCGCCATTGCCGGCGTGGCGCTCGCGGTGGTGGGCGGCGCGGGCTTCTGGCTGATGACCCAGCCCGACCGGCTCGTCGCCGCAACGCTCGCCGCGCTCGGCCCGGGCGATGCGGCGCGCGGCGAACAGGTGTTCTGGGCCGCCGGATGCGCCTCGTGCCACGCCGCGCCCGGCGCCACGGGCGAGGATCGCCTGCGCCTCGTCGGCGGCGAGCGCTTCGCCACCGCGTTCGGCACCTTCGTCGCCCCCAACATCTCCCAGCACGAGCGCGACGGCATCGGCGGCTGGAGCGCGCAGGACCTCGCCAACGCCATGCTGCGCGGCGTCTCGCCCGAGGGCGCGCATTACTATCCGGCCTTCCCCTACACCTCCTATGCCCGCATGCGAATCGAGGATGTCGGCGACCTTCACGCCTTCATGCAGACGCTGCCGGCGGTGGAAGGCAGTGCCGGCGCCAATGAGATCGGTTTCCCGTTCAACGTCCGCCGCGGCATCGGCCTGTGGAAACGGCTTTACCTGACCCCCTCCCCCGCGGTCGCGCTCGACGATCCCTCGCCTGAGGTCGCCCGCGGGCAATATCTGGTCGAGGGGCCGGGCCATTGCGGCGAGTGCCACACGCCGCGCAACGCCTTCGGCGGGCTGGACACCAGCCGCTGGCTGGCCGGCGCGGCCTCGATGGAAGGGCGCGGCACCATCGACAACATCACCTCCGGCGAAGGCGGCCTCGGAGACTGGAGCGAGGACGACATCGTCGTGCTGCTCGAAAGCGGCTTCACGCCCGACTACGATTCCGTCGGCGGCAAGATGGCCTCGGTGGTGCGCAACATGGCCGAGCTTCCCGCCTCCGACCGCGAGGCCATCGCCGCCTATCTGAAGGCGATCCCGGCGCACCCCGACGCCTACTGAGCCCGGCAGGCGGCGGGAGATGCCCCCCGCCTGCGCTCACGCCTTGCCGGTCACCTTCAGCGCGAAGGCGTAGGAATATGCGATCTCCTCGAGGCGCGAGAACCGCCCCGACGCGCCGGCATGGCCGGCGTCCATGTTGATGCGGAACAGGATCGGATTGTCGTCGGTCTTCATGGCGCGCAGCCGCGCCACCCATTTCGCCGGTTCCCAATAGGTGACGCGCGGGTCGGTGAGGCCGGCGACGGCGAGGATCGGCGGATAGGCCTGCCGCCCGACATTGTCGTAGGGCGAATATGCGGCGATCGTCCGGTAGTCCTCGGCCGATTCGATCGGATTGCCCCATTCGGGCCATTCCGGTGGGGTGAGCGGCAGGCTGGCGTCGAGCATGGTGTTGAGCACGTCGACGAACGGCACCTCGGCGATGATGCCGGCGAAGTCCTGCGGCGCCATGTTGGCGACCGCGCCCATCAGCATGCCCCCGGCCGAGCCGCCCTGCGCCACGATCCGGTCATGGGCGGTGAACCCTTCCGCTGCCAGATGCCGGCCCGCGGCGATGAAGTCGCTGAAGGTGTTGCGCTTCTTCTCGCGCTTGCCGTCCTCGTACCAGGCATAGCCCTTGTCCTTGCCGCCGCGGATATGGGCGATGGCGTAGACGAAGCCGCGATCGGCCAGCGACAGGCAGTTGGTGTTGAACCCGGCCGGAATCGAGATTCCGTAGGCGCCGTAGCCGTAGAGCAGGCAGGGCGCGGAGCCGTCGAGCGGCGTATCCTTGCGGTAGAGCACCGAGATCGGCACCAGCGCGCCGTCCTCAGCCTTCGCCATCAGCCGGCGGGTGACGTAATCCTCCGGATCGTGCCCCGAAGGCACTTCCTGCGTCTTCAGAAGCGTGCGCTCGCGCGTGCGCATGTCGTAGTCGAACACCTGGGCCGGTGTCGTCATCGACGAATAGGAAAAGCGGATCACGTCGGTGTCGTATTCGTAGGAGCCGTTGAGCCCCAGTGAATAGGCCTCCTCGTCGAAGGCGATGACGTGCTCCTCGCCGCCGGCGCGGGCGCGCACGACGATGCGCGGCAGGCCGTCCTTGCGCTCCAGCCGCACCAGCCAGTCGCGGAAGGCGAGGATCGACAGGATCAGCCGGCCCGGCTCGTGCGGCACCAGCTCGCGCCAGTTCTCCTCGCGCGGGTCCGACACCGGCGCGGTCATGATGCGGAAATCCTTCGCTCCGCCCGAATTGGTCAGGATGAAGAAGACGTCGCCGCCCGCCTCCAGATCGTATTGCACGCCTTCCTCGCGCGCCTTGACCAGCACCGGCTCCGCCTGCGGGTCGGATGCCGGAAGCAGGCGGTATTCGCTGGTTTCGTGATCGTTGATGCCGATCATGATCCAGTCGTTGAGCCGCGTGCCGGCAACGTCCATGAAGAAGCCGGGATCCGTCTCCTCGTAGATCAGGCGATCCGTGGCCGGGTCGTCGCCCAGCCGGTGGTGGAAGATGCGCGACGGGCGATGGTTCTCGTCGAGCCGGGTATAGAAGAAGCCCCGATTGGCGGCGTCCCATTCGCCCGAGCCGCCTGTGTCGGCGATCTCGTCCTTGAAATCAGTCCCGGTCTCGGCGTCGCGCACCTTGAGGGTGAAGAACTCCGAGCCCTTGTCGTCGCAGCTCCACAGGAGCAGCCGGTGATCGGAGGAATGATCGGCGCCGCCGAGGCGGAAATAGGCCTTGCCGGCGGCCTCCGCGTCGCCGTCGATCAGGATCGTCTCCGCGCCGCCGTCGCGCGGCGTGCGGAAGAAGCGCGGATGCTGGCCGCCGGTGCGGTAGGAGGTGCCGTAGGCGAAGGGCCCGTCCTTCATCGGCACGCTCGAATCGTCCTCCTTGATCCGGCCCTTCATCTCCCCGAACAGCGCCTCTCGCAGCGCGGCCGTGTCGGCCATCAGCTCGCTCTGGTAGGCGTTCTCGGCGTCGAGATGGCTGCGGATCGCCGGATCGAGCACGGAAGGGTCGCGGAAAACCTGCTGCCAGTTGTCGGCGCGCAGCCAGCCATACTCATCCGTGCGCGCGATGCCGTGGCGGACATCCGTGACCGGACGCGCCTCGGCCCGCGGCGGGAGAAGGACGGGAAAGGAAGCAGGACGGGTCATGAAGGGCGCTCCTCGATGGTCGGTAGCCGCGACCCGCATGCGGTTCGCGACGGTTGCGCAATAGACCATATTGCCGGCGGGCGAAATCGTCACGGCGACATAAACCGGGCCAAAACAACGGGATAGTCCGGCCTTTCCAGCCCGCCACGGCACTTTCCGCCCCGCCCGACCGCCTCGCGCGAAAAAGGATGCCGGGGCCCACAGCCGCCCCGGCGACGATCCGTCCACGATCCGGTTCGGCCAGTTTACTTAAAGTTGCACGAAGATGCAGATCAATCACCGATTGATACACAGTGTAACCGGCGCAGCCTCAAGATGAATGCAAATGAAACCGGAATCTCGCGTTCTACTTCCGTCTTTTTCCGGGCATTGAATTGACTTGTTACGTGATCGGGATCATTTATGAAACGATTGCGTGAATCGAAGGCGCCGCCAAAAGGCGTCACCACGCGTCATGGCGGGGTGCATGCGCCCCGTTCATTCCATCTATTCACCATCAGGGCCATGTTAATGAGCAATTCCGAAACACCTACCGCCAATCAGGATATTCTACTTGAGCTGACGGCCGATCTCGTCTCGGCCTATGTCAGCAACAACCCCGTACCGGCGGCCGAGCTTCCCAATCTCATCGCCGAAGTTCATGCCGCGCTCGGCCGGGTCGGCAGCGTTCCCGAGCAAGCCCCCGCAGAAAAGCAGAAGCCTGCCGTCAACCCGAAGCGTTCGGTCTTCGACGACTACATCATCTGCCTCGAGGACGGCAAGAAGTTCAAGTCGCTGAAGCGTCACCTGATGACCCATTACGGCCTGACGCCGGAACAGTATCGCGAGAAGTGGGGCCTCGAGCCCAACTATCCGATGGTCGCCCCCAACTACGCCGCGGCCCGCTCCGCGCTGGCCAAGAAGACCGGCCTCGGCCGCAAGCGCTGACACTTTCCGCTGCCGGGAAGCCTTCGTGACCCGGCGGAAAAATCTATCCAATCGAAGACGCCCGCCTCTCGCGGGCGTCTTTCTTTCCCAAGCCTCGCAAGCTGGCCAGAGCCTTGCAGCCAGACGGAATCGCCCTGCGTCGCGTGAGCCCGACCGCATCGAGCGGACGGGGCGACGAACCCGACGAACGCCCTCCCCGCTGCTCCGGCCTGTTCCTCCTCCCGCCTGTGCGATACCCGCCTACGCCGCCCGCGCCTGCCTTTCATTCGTCATCCGCCACGAGATGGCCTCCGCCAGATGCATGCGCCCGACCGTCTCAGTGCCGTCAAGGTCGGCGAGGGTGCGGGCGACCTTGAGCACGCGATGATAGGCGCGAGCCGAGAGCGCCAGCTTCTCGCTCGCGTCGCGCAGCAGCGCGGCTCCGGCATGGTCCGGCGCGGCGACCTCCTCGATCACCGCCACCGGGCATTGCGCGTTGGTGGTCGCCGGATCGAGGCCGAACGCCTGGTAGCGCCGCCCCTGGACCTCGCGGGCAAGCGCGACGCGATGCGCCACCGCCGCGCTCGCCTCGGAACGCGACGGGGCGATGAGATCGGCGGCGGATACCGCCGGCACGTCGATGCGCAGGTCGATGCGGTCGAGCAGCGGCCCGGAAATCCGCGCCCGGTAGTCGCTCTCACAGCGCGGGCCGCGGGCGCAGCGGAAGCCCGGCTCGCCCGCCATGCCGCAGCGGCACGGATTCATCGCCGCGATCAGCTGGAAGCGGGCGGGAAAGGAAACGCTGCCATTGGCGCGGGCGACGACGCATTCGCCCGTCTCCAGCGGCTGGCGCAGCGAATCCAGCACCTGCGGGGAGAACTCCGGCAATTCGTCGAGGAACAGCACCCCGCAATGGGCGAGCGAGGCCTCGCCCGGCCGCAGCCGCGCGCCGCCGCCGACAAGGGCGGGCATGGTCGCTGAATGGTGCGGGGCGCGGAAGGGCCGGCGATCCGACAGCCTGCCGCTGGCGATCTCGCCGGCGAGCGAGGCCACCACCGACACCTCGAGAAGCTCGCGCGGCGCGAGCCGCGGCAGGATGGAGGGAAGGCGCTGCGCCAGCATCGACTTTCCCGCGCCCGGCGGGCCGATCATCAGCATGGTATTGACAAGAGACCTTTTCACATTGATGGAGATTTTTATGTCTGTGGCCTCTCCTCCCCTCGCCTTCTCATACCTCCGGTTCTCGACGCCTGAGCAAATGCGCGGTGATAGCTTCCGTCGCCAGACTGAGCTTGCCGCCCGGTATGCGCGAGAGCACGGCCTTGTGCTGGACACTAGGTCTTTTGCTGACCTCGGCGTATCGGCGTTCCGTGGCGCGAATATCCAGACGGGGAAGCTAGGCGAGTTCCTCGTTGCGGTCCAGCAAGGCGCAATTCCTCAAGGGTCTTACCTCTTGATGGAAAGCCTTGACCGTATGTCTCGTGCTGACCCTTGGGACGCCATGATGGAGCTGCGCAAAATCGTAAAGGCGGGCATCAAGGTCGTCACGCTGACTAATGGGCGGGTCTACGGGGCGGACGATGGAAACTCCGATATCGCACTCCTAGAGGCCGTCCTCGTCCTTGTTCGGGCACATGAGGAAAGCGCCACCAAGTCAAGACGCCTCAAGGCAGCATGGGAGAAGAAACGGGAGGATGCTGGAGACCGGCCAATCACCTCCATCGCCCCCGCATGGCTCCGCTCTACGGGCGCTGGTAGGGGCTTCTCGGTGGTCGAGGAACGGGCGGCGGTCGTACGGGGCATCTTCGGGGCTTTCCTCGGCGGCGAAGGAACCCATTCAATCGCACAGAGGCTCAATGAGGAAGGCGTAAAGCCCTTTGGGCGGGCCAAGTTCTGGCATCGCTCCTATGTCCTCAAGATTCTCGACAGTCGGGCCACACTCGGAGAGTTTACGCCTCACACCCTCGAATATGATGAGGCCGGGAGGAAGCTGAGAAAGCCGCAATCCCCCCTCCCCGGCTACTACCCTGCGGTGGTAGACGCGGAGACGTTCGCACGGGCAAAGGCCATGAGGTCTGCCAAGCGGGGCCCGGCGCAGTCTGCCGGTAGCCGCAAGGTCTCTCACCTTCTGGCGGGTCTGGCGCGGTGTCCTCACTGCCGAAGCTCCATGCTGCGGGTTAACAAGGGGAACGGCCCTAAGGGCGGCCATCCGTACCTTGTTTGCAGCCGCGCTAAGGCCGGTGCCGGGTGTGACTATCGCGGAGTGAGAGTGGACCGCGTGGAGCCGCATATCATCAAGGCCCATGAGCGCCTCGCCTATGAGATGCCTACGGGGTCTAAGACCTTTGAGGATGTGGCAAGGCGACTTGCGGAGGAACGGAAGACCCTCTCGGCGCGGGTTGAGCGGTTTGTGGAGTTCCTTGATGGTGGCCCTTCTGAGACCGTCCGCGCGGAGCTAGCGAAGGCTGAGGCAAGGCTGGCACAAGTCAGGCGGGAGGAGCAAGAGATGGCGGCCTTGGAGGCTGGCCGCAATGTGGTCTCAAGGGAGGCCCTCTTGCGTGGCCTCCGGGAAGCAATGGCCAGAGACCCCTTGGATGCTGCGGCGGCAAATGCCGCGTTAAGGCAACTCTTTGAGCGCGTGGTAGTGCATTGGGATGGGCCGGGGCCGGCTCTAGATTTCCATTGGCAGCACGGCGGCGTTACTCGCCTAAAGATCGTCGGGGAGGAGTGGTGATCCTACCGGAGCAAGGCCGGCCCGAAGGCCAGGGCAAATATTGCCACGGCTGCGCTTGCCACGAAGAGGGTGGCCACAAGATTGGCTAGCAGGCGGCGGTGCCTGTCCGGCGTCAGCACTGATGGGACCAAATCGGCTTAACTGAGAACGGAGGATTTCTGGTTCATCGTAGCCTTTCAAAGGAGCGAAGATGAGACAGAAATCCGGAACCGGGAAAGCGCCGGCAGAGCAGGTCATCAAAGACATCCGCCGCGCAACCCGCAAGCAATATTCGGCCGAGGAGAAGATCCGCATCGTGCTGGAGGGCTTGCGCGGCGAAGAGTCGATCGCGGCGCTGTGCCGGCGCGAGGGGATCGCGGAGAGCCTTTATTACACCTGGTCGAAGGAATTCCTGGAAGCCGGCAAGAAGCGGCTTGCCGGGGATACGGCGCGCGCCGCCACCAGCGACGAGGTGAAGGTTCTGCGCAAGGAGGCGCGCGATCTCAAGGAGGTCGTCGCCGAGCAGGCGCTGGAACTGCGGATTCTTAAAAAAAGCATGATTGCGGATGGGGGCGACGACGAATGAGATACCCCGCATCCGAGAAGCTGGAGATCATTCGGCTCGTCGAGCAGTCGCATCTGTCGGCGCGGCGCACGCTGCAAAAACTCGGTATTCCGCGCTCGACCTTCAATCGCTGGTATGACCGTTTCCTGGCCGGCGGTGTCGATGCGCTGGAGGATCGCAGGCCCCGGCCGAACCGGGTCTGGAACCGCATCCCCGAGGAGAAACGCGATCAGATCATTGAGCTGGCGTTGAACGAGCCGGAGCTGTCGCCACGGGAACTGGCGGTCACCTTCACCGACACGAGGGGCTACTTCGTCTCGGAATCCTCAGTCTATCGCCTGCTCAAGGCCCACGACCTGATCACCAGCCCCGCCTTCATCGTCATCAAGGCCGCCGATGAGTTCCACGACAAGACGACGGCGCCCAACCAGCTCTGGCAGACCGACTTTACCTACTTGAAGGTGATCGGCTGGGGGTGGTTCTACCTGTCGACCGTGCTCGACGACTTCTCTCGCTACATCATCGCCTGGAAGCTGTGCACCACGATGAAGGCCGAGGACGTCACCGACACGCTGACCATCGCGCTGCAGGCTTCTGGCTGCGACAGCGCCAGGGTGGTGCAGCGGCCGCGGCTGTTGTCCGACAACGGCCCCTCTTACGTCTCTTCCGACCTGGCCGCATGGCTATCCGACAAGGGCATGGAACATACGCGCGGGGCGCCCTGCCATCCTCAGACCCAAGGCAAGATCGAGCGATGGCACCAGACGTTGAAGAACCGCATCCTGCTCGAAAACTACTTCCTGCCGGGTGATCTCGAGCAGCAGGTCGCGGCGTTCGTCGATCACTACAACCACCGCCGCTACCACGAGAGCCTCGACAATCTCACCCCTGCCGACGTCTACTTCGGGCGCGGCGATATCATCACGCTGGAAAGGGAAAGGATCAAACGCAAAACCATCAAACAGCGCCGCTTGCTTCATCGAGATGCAGCGGCCTAATGTGACAAACCTGATGGACCAGAGCCTCCGTTAGCTCACGCCGCCTGTTGTCCCAAAAACCCTGACGACGGACAGGCATTAGGGAAACTGGGGAACGACAGTGCTTGAAGTGGCTGCGGTGGGAGGAGGTAAACCCTCACCATCCTCCTGAGACCTCGCGGGAGGCAAAGAGTTGTCCGGCATGATGTCAGTCACTTTGAGCACCAATGCCCCCGGCTCCGCTTCCCTCATCCCCAATGTCGTCCCTCACGTCTCTCCATCTGGTCTAAGAGGTCGATGAGGGAGGAGAGACCGATATTGTCTCCAAGAGTCCTCCACTAGGAGGGAGAGGCTAGGAGGGAGGTATAGTGGCAAGTTAGGCCGTGTCGATGCGTTTCAACCGCTTACTCTCGCCGACTCGCTCGTTAGCTTTGCGAACTTCGGCAAGTGAAATAGCTTTTAGTCCCGTAAACTCTGCTGGTAGTAAGCTCGTTACAAGGTGGCAGGGGCCATTGAACAGAACGCTGCCCCTTCTATTCTCAGGGGTTTCAACGTCAAGATCGAAGCCGAAGAAGAGGAAATAATATGCTGACCTTTCCGTAGGGAGAAAGGATGGGCCGCGCCCCGTGGCTGTCGCCTTTATCTGGACCGCTTTGCCATCCTTCGCATAGCCATTTATCCCAGTGCCGCGCTTCGTCTTGACGATTTGAATGTCGAATAGTTCAGCCGCCACGGCCTTCCCAAGGTCTCCGACAAGATTCCCATCAAAAGTAAACCTCAAAGCAACATCACATCCGCGCCCTTCCATGATCGCCCGGTAGTGTTCTCGGACGCCATTCCTTGCCTCAACGAGTTTGGCGATTGATTCCGGTAGCTTGAAGTCGTGCATGTTCCCCTCCCAAATGTTGCACGGGGAGGCAGACTATAGGCTTTTCCTTCACGGGCAACGCTACGCCTAGCAGCTTTGCGGAGACTGATTGCATGGTCTCCAGTGCGGCCTCCCGGTCTGAGGCCTTCACGTTTATTCCATCGTGCATCGGCAGGGCCGGGATGCCTTTATCGGCAAGCTCCAGAAGGACAGCCATGAGGACGCGGCTCTCTGTGTGCATGAGTTCTATCCCCACGTCCGCCCCAAAGAGGTGGGCGATAGGGCCGTGCTTCGCGGTCATGGCCTCCACAAGCCTCCTTGCCGTCCAGTCCTGCGGCAGCACGGCCTTGAGTTTGGGCGCAAGGAGCTTCAGGTCTCCACTTCTGGACAGGAGCGATATGAGCGCCAGCTTGGCCCCGCCCCGGTGTCCCTCCAAGCCGGGGATTGCATAGGGGTCTCCCTCCGGCAGGCTCCCGGTTGCCTTGAGGTAAGCCAGCATGGCGAACATGGAGACGTAATCAAGGTCCGCGATGTCCTCCCCGCCAAGCCCGGTCTCAGGGTGACCTCCGATGGTGATGAGGTGGCGCTTGTTTGCCTTAAGGGTCTGCCAGAAGCCTCCCGCGATGCGGCCATTGAGGTTGAACGCTCGGGGTGCATGGGGAGACCTGAGGAGGAAGGACCGGCGCAAGGCAAGCGGCCCTATAGGCTCCCCGGCAAACGCAATTCCCGCATTGTCCAAGACCTCCGTTATCCTCTCCACCTCGGCGCGGAGCTTGATGGTCTCCTCGGTGTCCTCATAGGCGACGAGGCGTTTCTCCAGCGGGCCATTGCGGCTCCATTCATTCTCACCATCACCCTGCCGTGCGCGGAGCCATATGGTCTCCCCGCCCGCGTCCCGCCCGATGTCCCTGAGGCGGACGCCATGCCGGTCCAGTAGGTCTATAAACGCGGGGGTCGGCTCCACGGCCGTGGTGCGCTGCTTGAAGACGTAGGGATGGACGGTGAGCATCCCCGCCGCCTGCAAAGACTCCACGGCTCCCTTGAGCAGGCCTTGGGGGTAGCCCTCCCGGCCATAGCGTGTCGGCTTGGTCTTGGCGGTGGCGATGGCGAGGAGTTGCCCTGCCTCCCGGCTGGGGCTTAGGGCGAGGTGCGCAAGGTTGGCCGCGATGTTGCCCATGAGGAAGTGTCGGCGCTCGGTGGCGTCCCTGCGTTCCGACCTGATGCGGGGCTTGGAGTGCTGCGCGGTGGTGGACATGAGGTAGTCCACGATGGCGGCTAGAGAGTCGCCCTTGGAGGTGAGCCACGGGTCGAGGAAGATGGAGAGGGCTTCCGCCCTATTGTTCACTCGGAGGCCCACTCCCCCCCCTCTTGCGTTCACTCAATCTCTCATCAAGATGTTCCAACGGTGATGCTCCCGGCTCGGCCCATGACTCGGAGCAACGCGGTGGTGCGTTCCTCCTCGTATCGTCGGGCCTTGGCCTCCTCGATCTGGGCTAGGGCCTGCTCCCATGCCGCCTCCTGTGCTTGCCTGACAGAAGGCATTGCTCGCTGCCTGACCTCCTCAATGGTGTCCCGGTCTATGTCGGCTTTCTCCTCGATCATCTCCCCAAGAGTGCGGAGATAGAGGCCCCTTGGGCGGAGTTCCTTGGGGGCGAGCCGGGACGATCCCGCCCGACGAGGCGTTCCGCCCGCTCCCCTGAGGCGCTTGGCCTGCTTGGCGATGACCACAAGCGGAAACTCGGGGTATCCATGCGGCCCTAGTTCGGCGTAGGCCGCCCGAACGCTGAGGACTATGAGGAATAGCTGCTCTCCGGTCTTACCCTCCCGATGGAGCCGCGCGAGGACGTTCCGCGCCTTGTCCTTCGGGGCCATCCATCGCTGCTGGTCGTGGTCCTTGGGGTGGCCTTGGAAGAACATGAGGCTCTCTAGCCGGGCGATGGCTTGGCGGACGTGGGCCTCGTGGTGGTGCTGGCGATACCAGCCGAGCGCGGCCTTGCGGAACGGCACAAGCTCCGCCTTGGAGTAGCTGGACCTCGTGGGATGTCCGTGGCGGGCTTGGCGCTCCATGTGGACGCGGCAATAGGTCTCTGAGAGGCCCTTTCTGGCTGAGCGTTGGGTGGGTCTCTGGCATCCCGCCACGACGCATTGCTCCGGGCCGTCTGGCGCTGGGGCCGTGGCGCGGCGCTTGATGTCGGCGGCTTGCGTTCGCCTCCTGTTTCGTGAGGTCATTTTGGATTGCTCCTTGTCGGCGTCCCTGCGATAAGGACCCAAGGACGAAGTGATGATGGCGGGATGGAAAGAGCCGTGAGTAAGGACCCGAAGCCGGGCGACAGGTGCCACTCGACGCAGGACTATGCCGACGCTTGGCCGCTGTCCGTTGAGTGGAACGGTAGGCAGGCACTTCAGGGTACGGTTGTAGGTAGAGGCCGGCGGGCGGATTTCTTCAGGATCAAGTGGGACGGCCACGAGACCCCAAAGACGCTGCATCGCCGCTTCTTCAGGGTCCGCCCACCAACCACCGACGAGCTTCAGGAGCGATACCTAGAGGCCCTCCGGGACTGGGAGGAGGCCTTGGAGGAGCTTGGCGATGATCAGGCGGCGGCTTGGGGCCTATCTAAGACCCCTGCCGGATCACCCCCTCGGGGAGCCACTTCCGAATAGTGGCAATAGAAGCCCTATCCCCGCAACGGCCCATCCCCAAGCAGCGCTCCAATTCGATTGCGGAGCTTCTCTCTGAGTTCCTCGGGGGTAGTCCATGTGATGTGGTTGAACTGCCGGGTATCAAAGTGGACATAGTTGATGTGGTCCTCCCGGCACATCCATATAACCGGAATCCCTAGACCCTGAGCAAAGCCAGCTTCGTAATAGACGCCGCCGCGTGGAATAGCGGTCGCCGCTTCGCCTTCTCCAATGAGGCCGCATGTGAAGTCTGCCACGACAAATCGGGAACGTCGAATCTCGGCAATGATCTCATCATCTATCTTGTTGTTATGCTCCTTCTGGTCGATCCTCATTGGCTTGTAACCGGCGTCAGCAATGGCAGGCGCAATACCCTTGTCGTATGCTTCTGCCACGTCCGCCCCGAACCACATCGCAACGAATCCTTGTAGGGAGTCCGTTGAGGCTCCTCGAAGCCTATCCAGATGAGCGTGGCCATCGAAGGTCAGGGCAAGCCCAGATTTGTTTGACAGTAGGCCCTGCGCGACGGCGAAAGCTATTAGAGCTTCTACCTCCTCGATTCCTATAGACTCAGTTGCCGCTAGCAGGGCATCGTGCTCGGCCCAGCGGCTGTTCTCCCTCTTAGGCTCCCCTACTACCCACATGACGTGATGGTCGCGGTAATCCGTTGTCTGCCCTAGGGCGGGTGTGTGGTCGGCAATCTCCCGGAGAAGCCTATCGCGCCTATCTGCTACAGATAGAGAGATTGCTGCTTTCGATGCCTCTATCTGTGCGCTGCCGACCTTAGGGCACTCGACGCCAAGCCAGTGCTGGTTCACCAGCCATGTTGTGAGATACGCTTTTTGCCGATCATTGAGGCGGCCCAGAGTGGCTTTGGCGCTGCCGGTTATTTCGTACAATCCCCCGGCTCGGGGAGAAAGGTACTGAGAGCCGCTCTCGCCGCGACCACTATCATACGTTCGCGTCTGCCATATGGCGCATGGAGCCGACATTCTGATTCCCCCTTTGAGGCCTAAGGATAGCAGCGCAGTGGCGCGGCGAAACGGCCTCAGGGCGTAAATCAACAGGTAGCTGGCGCAACGGATACTTTGAAACTGGCAAAATTTTCGGGGAAAGAGGAGAGCTGCTTAGCTTCTAGATCATGGCTTATGTTACCAAACAAGGCGTGGAAATGTTGAGGGATTTTCTATGGCTATGCACCATCGGATTTTTATAGCCTTTGCTATCGAGGACAAATGGGCACGTGACTATCTGGTCGGACAGGCCCGCAATGAGAGGTCTTCGTTTGAGTTTACTGACATGTCAGTAAAGGAGCCGTGGGATACGGAATGGAAGACGCGCTGTCGGTCCCGAATAAGGGGGTGCGATGGGACAATAGCATTAGTGAGTGCCAATACGGAGCGGGCGTCAGGACAGCGTTGGGAGATTAAAACCTCTCGGGAAGAAGGAATTCCTCTTCTCGGAATCTATACCACGAGAGAAAATCGGCCTTGGACCATCCCAAGTGAGCTTCAAGGTGTCTTTGTCCACGATTGGAACTGGAGCACCATCAGCGGCTTCCTCTCAAGGCTCTAGCAGCGATGGAGGACAATCAACATTCAATAGTGATTGCGAGCGAGAGGCTTTCTGATCGCGAGGCATCCGAACGGCTCGAAATTTACAAGATGCTCGTAGAAATGGCAGACCGGGTAAGCCAGCGGCGGCAGGAAGCTAACGGGTTCTATCTTTCGATCAACACATTACTAGTTGGCGGGTCGGCCTATCTTGGAACTATTGCCTCAACTGGGAGGAGTGTTACGCTTATCTCCGTCGCCGGGTTCGCTATATGCTTTCTTTGGGTCTGGAATATTGGAAGCTATAAGACTTTGAACGCTGCGAAATTCGCTATAATCACAGACGTAGAGACCCGAATGGTCGAGCAACCTTTCGCAGCAGAATGGGAAAAGCTGGACCCTGATAAAGACGGGAAGCGCCACAGACCATTTCATAAGGTGGAGGTGCTGGTTCCGTGGGTCTTCACGTCAGTCTACGCGATACAAATCCTGAGCGAGGTGCCGTGGGCCAAACTTATAAACTGCCTGACGCAAACGGGTTAGGTGAAGGGAGGAAGCACCCACTCCCCCTCCCTCCTTGGGTCGCCTACCACTAGCAAGTTCGGCGTCACTATCTGGTCATTGTTAGCCTAGCGACGGCGGCTTATGCTCTCATCGGCGCGGCGAATATCATCCTCACGCTTCAGTTGCAGTCTTTCGAGCCGTTCCGCGCTTACTGCCCGCAGACCTCCGGGGATGGTAGGCCGTGCCGTCTCTTGGGCTCGTAGTTGATCGAGAATGCTCTGGGCCTCCCCGTGGCCTGAGCCAACGCCGGCCTCCTGCGGCCCCAAGGCATCCAGTAGTTCCCTTGCTCCCGGTTGACCCCCCGCCCGCTGGCTGCGGTTCTGAATGATCGCCCCCCGCGCTTTTCTCTGGCGGGCCTTCACCAAGGACTGAAGCTCGGGGCTCTCCCTCAGGAGACGCGCTCGGGCCGCTTGCCGGTGTTGCGTCACGATGCGCCCCAAAGCGTTGAGCCGAGTGCCGACGACGCCGGCCTCTCCATCTGGCATGTCCTGATAGGCGTCGGACTTGATGAGCCGCGCAAGGTGGTCTTTGAGCGGCTTCTGGCCGGGGATATGGCCGCTGAGTTCCTGATAGCGGTCATAGGCGTTCTGGCCCGACTCCAAGGTCACATCGCGGAGGTCCACCCCCTCGAAGTCCGGTTCTGGCTTGCCGATACCCCTCCCCGTCTCAATGAGGATACGGCTATGTTCCGCCTCCACTAGGTCGGCCTTCTGGTCGGTGGTGATGCCGATGCGGCGGGCAACCGGCTCCCCAAAGACATCCCGAACGGGCGGCAGGGTTGCGGAGAATCCCGGCAAGTTCTTCAAGGTGGTATCCACAAAGGAGCGAGCCTCGCGAAGATACGGGTCGGGATTGAGACCCCGGAGGGCGGAGGAAAGCGGGATGGCGTTGCCCGCAATATTCCCCAACCACCTCTCGCCTCTGGCCTCAGGATCGCTCAGGGCCTCAAGGGCTTGGTGCATGTTCTGAAGGAATGTCCTATCGGAAAATGCCTTGGCAAGCGCAAGGGCCGTTGCCCCGATGCCTGACTCCACCCCGCTGCTCTCCGGGTTCTGGCGTAGGGCGTCCATGAGGTTGGCGATGGTGGCGAACGCCATGCCAGCCGGATCAAAGCGGCCCATTGGGACATACCTCTTGGTGCCGCCCTCCTCCTCGAAGACATAGGAGTAAGGTTGCCATCCGGTGGCCCTGAGTTCGGCCTGAAGTCTCGGCTCGGCCGGTCCCGCCCCCGTCATGCGACCATTGAGCGTCAGCATGGCGGCGAGGCCCATGAAGGTGACGCCTAGCGCCATCTGCCCTATGGCGTGGGCCTTGGCCTCCGCCCCGTGCGCCCCGGCGATGGCTTCCCGGAACTCCTTCTGGATGAGATTGAGGCCGGGAGTCATCTTCCAGCCGTAGCGGAGCACATTC
This sequence comes from Aquamicrobium sp., assembly GCF_023954335.1. NCBI lineage: Bacteria > Pseudomonadati > Pseudomonadota > Alphaproteobacteria > Hyphomicrobiales > Phyllobacteriaceae > Aquamicrobium > Aquamicrobium sp. The sequence continues at coordinate 1,803,617 of NZ_JAMLIE010000001.1, read as the reverse complement.
ACCGGGGTCTTCACGAATGGCAGGATGAGGGTCAGGACGGGATGCCGGTTCCTTGCCTGCTGTATGGTCGCCCCCGCCGTGCCGGCGAGGAGTTCATTCTGGAAGGTGGCGGTCTGGGCTTCCCTTAGTGCCCGCTGGTCCAGCGCCTGCCCCGTCGCCGGGTCTATCGCCTTCTCCATCTCGGCCCTGAGGTATCGCTGGAAGTCCTCCCCGGTGAGGCCCAAGGAATGCGCTCGGCCGGCCGCCTGTCCCTGCACATAGGCGCGATAGCGGAGGGTCTTGAAGAACTCGTCCACGGCCCCAAGTGTCCGCGTGGGCAGTCCGACGATGTTCCGATAGTTCGCGGCTTTCCATGCGTTCTCGGCAAGACCCATGATGCCTCCCCCCGACTTCCACTGTAGCGGCTGCTGTGTGATGGCTCCTTGGAAGAACTCGGTGTTGTGGGGGTTGAGAATGGAGTCTCCCCGGAGGAAGGCCATCGCCATGGATTGCCAAGCGTCCCCCAGTGCGGCGGCGGTGGCGGAATATTCCGCAATGGCCTGCTGCCTGAGAATGTCCCCGCTCGTCTTCGGCCCCATGGCGATGGCCCCGAGGAGCTTTTCTGTAGGCCTGCCAAGAAGCATCACCACGTTAGACGTGACGTTCACCACATGGGTGGGGTAGAGCCAGAGCAGGGAGTTGGTGAGGCTGAAATTGACCTCGTTCATCGCCCGGCGAAGGAATGTCGGATTTGCCACCTGTGCCAGTTTCTTCGGGTCGCCCTTGGTGGAGGCAATGAGTTCTGCCAGCCGGGAGGCGTCCATCCCGTCGAGCGATGCTAGGTCTTCGGGCTTGATCTGGAATTGTCCCCGGAGCCGCCGCATGGTCCGCCCCGCGTTGGCCCTCATGGATTGGGCGGAGGCGAGGATGGAAGCGGACAGCCTGAGCCGGTCCCGGAGTTCGGCTGCTGCCTTCGCTGCATCTCCTCCAAACTCGTCCAGCATTCCATTCTGTAGCTTGAAGGCAAGCTCATAGGTCTCCTGAAACATGCGGTTGGTGACGAGATATGCGGCCTCCATGCGGGCGGTCATCTGGGCGGCGGCTCCCCCGGCTTCCACAAGTTCGCCCATGAGGGTGGCCGGGTCTTCCCCGTACCATTCGGCCATCTCCCGTACCTTGGCGTTGACGGTGGAGTCGGACAGAACATCTCCGCCCTTGATGGCGTCCATCTGGCGCTTGGTGGCGGCCTCGGCATTGGACAGAAACTCGCGGAGACCATCCGGGGTCTCTATTAGCTTCTGCCACGGGAGCCGGGATGCTGACCGGCCTGTGATCCGGCCGGCCTCTATGGCGGCCTCACGGGAGCCGAACTTGGCGATGGCCTTTAGGTCAGCCTCAGTGTCCAGGACGATTTTTGCCACGGCCTCAGGTGAAGCGTCCACCAAGGCGGGGCCTCTCGGGGCGACACTCGACGGCGTCTCCCGGATAGGGGAAGGGAGGTCGGGATTAATCCTTCCCGTTTGATTGGTCTCTCCGCTCGGGCTGGTCGCCCTCCCGACACCTTCCGGCCGATAACCTGTTTCGCTTGCGGCTTGGCGCTCGGCCTCGGCGCGGGAAAGACCCCCCTCATATTCAAGAACGGCGGCCCGCTCCTCGAACTCAAGACGAGCTTCCTCGCCTCTAGGAGACTCAGGGACGGCCTCTCGGCCTCGGGCTGGTGTGGTGGCCTCGACGGACGCTGCCGGGCCTGTGTTAGTCTCTACGGGCGTTTCTCGGGGCGCTAGCCCGAAGTCCAGTCCGAACTCGTTCTGGTTGGCGACCCGTGCGGCCTCGGCCTCGGAGGCGTAGCCCCCACGCTCCAGCTTGGCGATCTCCTTCTTGGCCGCCGCTGGGTCGCCCGAGCGCATGAACTTGATGGCCTTCACCACGCCGATGAGCGCGAAGTCCACGCCGATGCCTTCCAGAGCGTTCTTGAAGCGGCCCTCTGCGGCGCTGTCCGTGGGGCCAGCCGCAAGGTACTCCGTCACGGGGTTCTGTAGGGACGGGAAGTCCTCAATGAGGTTCGACAGGCGCTCCTCGTGGGGGTCGATCACCACGGCACCGGCCGCTGCACCTAGACCCACCTCGTAGGCGGCCCTACCGGCTGTCCCCGAGCCCTTGAGCTTCTGGACGGCCTTGATAGGGGCCATGAGTTTACCCGCGCCGATTAGCCCGGTGGCGATCTGTGTGATGCCCATGGTCACGGAGTTTACGACACTGGACTCCTGAAGTTCCTGAGCGCGGTTCTCGATGCCCCGCCTGAAGTCCGACTTCTCGTGCTCCTCGGGCTCCCCGAAGATGAAGTCCTTGGTCTCGATCCCGGCCTTTGCCATGCCGGCCCCGATGGAGTCCCAGACCTCCTTGCCGGCCTCAAGGAGTGTCTTGGCGTCTTCCGGCATGTCGGCGGCGGGCTGGTGAGGCGGAGCGGTGTCTTCGGCCTCTAGCCGCCTCATGGCTTCTTGGAGGAGTTCTTCTTCGGTCCTGATGTTGTCCATGGGCCTCATGCCTCCGGGTTCTTGGTAGTCGGGAGAAGGTCGGAAAGCTCCCGTCCGGCAGCCTCTTGGTCGATGAGGACGAGGAGGCGGCGAATGTTGTCCAGATAGGCCTCTGCGGTGAGGTGGGGCGGCATCCTCCCGCTCGCCTCCATCTGCTTGGCGATGCGCTCGGCGTGGCCCAAGACGACTTGGCGGGCGTCCCTGCCGATCTTCTCCGCCGGGTCGTGCCTGAGGTTCTCGGCCCTCATGTCGGACTGGATGCCGTCCACCTTGGTCTGGACGTATTCCGTGGCCCCGGAGAAGACCCTGCTCAGCATCGTGAGGTCTTCGGGGTATCCGGTGAAGGCTATGCGCTCGTAGTGGCGGCCAGTGCCGTTGTGGTTCGTGACGATGGTGGCCCCTCGGAACCGGGTGAGTTCCAGCATGAAGGCCACTTGAGGGAGGGAAAAGCCCTTGGAGGTGACATGCTTCCGGCCCAGCACGATAGTCACGGCAGGCGTGAAGCGGGCGGGGTCTTCCTCATGGCCCTCCGGGTATTCCAGATGGACGGCATGGAGCCATGCGGGGCGGACTGCTAGGGCGGCCTGAGGATCGGCTTCAAGGCGCTCGGGAGTTATGAGTGGTGATGAGGCGAAGTCGGTAGTGGTGTCCAAGGGATTCTCCTTTGTGGACGACAAAAGGCCCGCGTCCTCCCGGTCGAGTGACCGGAAGGGCTGGCAGGCCGGTGATGGTTTTGATGGTGGGGTGGCCGGTCGGTCGGCCTTAACTGGCCGCTAGACGGCGGCTGCGGGCGCGGCGTTTGCTTGAGCTATTGATTCATGACTTATCTGCGCGAAAAGCCTTTGCTGCTCTGCTCGGAGCGAACGTGAGGCGCGTTCTCGCTCCACTATGTCTAAAGCCTTTCGCCCCGTACTCTGGTGGGTGGAATAGCGTATCTCTCTGAGAGGCTTCCGGGGCTTCCGGTATTCATCGCCCAAGTAGATAGTACGCTGTCCATAAGACCTCATGCGTTTCGATCCTCCATAGATCATCGTCAGTAGGCCGGTAACAGGCCTAGACACACTCCCCATGCTCGTCCCTCAGGCCCTTGGGCCTGCCCACATGGGTACTCACGGCATTCCCGCCGTGGGGCTGGCCTCTCTATGCTTGGCGGGCCTGCCAGTTACCGTGAACTAACATCCCCTTATACAAGGTAAGTTATTGATTTTCAATAATAAAAATATAAAGCCACTTGTGCGCCACAGCATAAAGTATCTGGTTGATACTTATGATTATTGCGGGTGATCCAAAATCTGCTGCGTCTTCCAATTGAGCCACACAAGAAAAGGCCCCAAGCTCGCCATCTAGGACGGAAAGCCGGGGCCTCGGGTCGCCGGGAGTAGACGGCGATGTGGTGATTAGGTGGTTCTGGCCGCGTCCTGTTCCTCACGCCACTCGCGAAGCCATCCGGTCATGTCGGCGTCATCCTTCCAGTCCCGGAAGAACATGCCTAGTTCCCACGGCTGTAGATGCTCCAAGGCAAACCCGATGGCGATCTCGGGGTTACGTAGCAAGCGGAGCATTTCGGCGTCGGTGGTGGAGGCCGTGAGGATGGGGAAGACGTTCGGGGTGGTGAAGCTGGTGGTTTCGGTAGTCAAAGCGAGGCCCTTTCGTTGGATTGAATGGAAGTAAGGTCTTTTGTTTACGCTATGAGGAGGTTGTGGCCGCCGGCCGCCGCCACCTCCAGCGCGCGCCGCGCTCCCTCCTGCCCCCTGATGTCGGCAAGGTCGGGCAGATTGTCGGCGGCGGCGTGGACGGCGGGCTCCGGCCGGGCCAGCACCTGCACGCCGCGAAAATGATTGGCGATGGCGATCAGGCTGCGGGGCGCGAGAACGTCGATGTCGGCGCCGGCCCAGGCCGCCTCGGCGCCGACGCCGTGCGGGCAGATCAGGCCCTTGCCGAGCGCGACGGCGCCCATGGCCGCGGGCAGCGCGCCGGCGACCGGCGCGGTCGTGCCGTCGAGTGCCAGCTCGCCGAGCACCACATAGCCGGCAAGCGCATCGTGCGGAATGGCGCCGAGCGCCGCCATCAGGCCGAGCGCGATCGGCAGATCGTAATGGCTGCCTTCCTTGGGCAGATCGGCGGGCGCGAGATTGACGGTGACGCGCTTGGCCGGCATCGACAGGCCCGAGGCATGCAATGCCGCCTGCACCCGCTCGCGGCTCTCGATCACCGCCTTGTCGCCGAGACCGACGATCTGCATGCCGACCTTGCCCGGCGCGACCATCACCTGGACGTCGACGGGAACGGCCTCCACCCCCTGGAATGCAACGGTCGTGACCCGCGCGATCATGGTTTCCTCCCGCTTGCCGGCCCGCATCCCCGGCCGGCCCCCAACGAACATCCTAAAGCGCCTTTCTGGAAGATAAGCACCTTTCCCGGTCGCGATCAAGAACATTAAGTGAACAAAAGCACGTATCGGCTGTGTAGAGGTTGCGGGCGGTTGCAGAATGGGAACGGATGTTCCGCCGGATAGCCGGCCCGGCCACGTTGCAAGCCCCTGCACCGCGCCGCTTCCGGCAAATCGATGCGGCACGCCGGCGCGGGCCGCGCAACGGGCTGGACAAGACGGGGCGTTCCGGCAAAGACTGCCGTCCCCATAGCTTTACTTGCAGGATAAGCGCGATGATTGGACTGATGCAGGATTGGCCGCTGCTGTGCCACAAGATACTCGACTATGCGGCGATCCAGCATGGCGGGCGGGAGATCGTGTCGCGCTCGGTCGAGGGGCCGATCGTGCGCACGACCTATGCGCAGGCCCGCGCCCGGGCGCTGAAGGTGGCGCAGCGTCTGGAGCGCGCCGGCTTTTCCGAGGGCGACCGCATCGCCACCATGGCCTGGAACACGGCCAATCACCTCGAAGCCTGGTACGGCATCAACGGCATCGGCGCGGTCTACCACACGCTCAATCCGCGCCTGTTCCCCGAGCAGATCGCCTGGATCATGAACCATGCCGAGGACAAGGCGCTGTTCGTCGACCTCACCTTCCTGCCGCTGGCGGAGAAGATCGTGCCGCAGGTTCCGACGATCAGGCAGGTCGTCGTCTTCACCGACGCCGCGCATATGCCGCAGACCAGCCTCGCCAACGCGATCGCCTATGAGGAATGGCTGAAGGAGGCGGACGGCGACTTCGCCTGGAAGACGCTCGACGAGAACGCGGCCTGCGGCATGTGCTACACCTCCGGCACCACGGGCGACCCGAAGGGCGTGGTCTATTCCCACCGCTCCAACGTGCTCCACGCGCTGATCGCCTCGACGCCGAACGCGATGGGCATCTCGGCGCGCGACGTGGTGATGCCGGTGGTGCCGATGTTCCACGCCAACGCCTGGGGCCTCGCGCAGAGCGCGCCGATGGTCGGCTCCAAGCTGGTGATGCCGGGCGGGCGCATGGACGGCGAGGCGATCTGGGAGCTGCTCGACGGCGAGAAGGTCAGCTTCACCGCCGCGGTGCCGACCGTGTGGCTGATGCTGCTGCAATATCTGGAGCAGACCGGCAAGGCGCTGCCGCACCTGAAGCGGGTCGTCATCGGCGGCTCGGCCTGCCCGCGGGCGATGACCGAGAAGTTCGAGAAGAACTACGACGTCGAGGTCGTCCATGCCTGGGGCATGACCGAGATGAGCCCGCTCGGCAGCCTGTGCACGATGAAGCCCGACTATGCGGGCCTGACCGGCGAGGCCCGGCTCGACATCGCGCAGAAGCAGGGCTTCGCGCCGTTCGGCGTCGAGATGAAGGTGACGGACGACGACGATGTCGAGCATCCGTGGGACGGCAGGACCTTCGGCCGGCTGAAGGTGCGCGGGCCGGCGGTGGCGCGGGCCTATTACGGCGGGGCCGGCGCCGACCAGTTCGACGAGGACGGCTGGTTCGACACGGGCGACGTCGCCCATATCGACCCGCACGGCTACATGCAGATCACCGACCGGGCCAAGGACGTCATCAAGTCGGGCGGCGAGTGGATCTCGACCATCGATCTCGAGAACCTTGCGGTCGGCCATCCGGACGTCGCCGAGGCGGCGGCCATCGGCATCGCCCACCCGAAATGGGACGAGCGGCCGCTGCTGGTGGTGGTGCGCAAGGAAGGCAGGCAGACGACGAAGGAGGAGCTTCTCGAGTTCTTCGCCGGCAAGATCGCCAAATGGTGGATGCCGGACGACGTCGTCTTCGTCGACCAGATCCCCCACACCGCAACCGGCAAAATCCAGAAGACGACACTGCGAGACCAGTTCAGGGATTACCGCCTGCCGACGGCTTGAGGTTTGGCGCGCAGCGTTCCATAGGGAACCCTGCGGCGCTAATTCTCAGGCAGGGCGATTTCGATGGCGGCATTTCCGCAGCGCAGGGTCTCGAAGACGGCCGGGTGGGCGCGCCGCCTCTCGGCCTTCTCGCTCGTGCTTCTCGTCACGGCGGGCGTCGGCCACCGTTACGGGCTGGTCGAGACGTTCGGCTTCCTGTGGACGCTGGTCCTCGTGGCGGCGCTCGCCCTCGCCGGTCTCATCCTCGCCGTCGGCGGCTTCTCGCAACTGTGGCGCAACGGCGACAAGGCCGGCAAGGCCTCGCTCGCCGCGACGGTTCTGTCGCTGATCGTGCTCGCGCCCTATGCCGTCGCCGGCTGGCTCTACCTCACGCTGCCGGCGCTAACGGACGTCTCGACCGACCTCGACGAGCCGCCCGCCTTCGTGATCGCGCCGCGCCTGCGCACGGCGCAGATGAATGTCATCGGCCCGGTCACGGCAGAAGCGGCGGCACTTCAGATGCGCACCTACCCGGACGTGGCCGGCCGGCGCCTCGACGCCTCGGTCGAGCGCGTTCTGGCGGCGCTGGCACCCGTCGTTGCCGCACGCGGCTGGCGGGTCCACGGCCCGATGCCGACATCGGCCGGCGGGCGGACAGAGATCTCCATCGAGATGGAAGCGCCGAGCCTTCTCCTGCGCTTTCCCGCCGACGCGGTGCTGCGCCTGACGGACGAGGAGGAAACCACCTTCGTCGACATGCGCATGGCCTCGCGTTACGGCCCGCACGACCTCGGCTCGAACGCGCGGCGCATCAACGGCTTCATGGCCGCCCTCGCCGCCGAGCTCGAGCGCCAGTCGCTGGAGATCATCGACATCCCGCCCTCAGACGGGAATGAAAACACCGTCGATTGACGGCTCGCCCTCGACGGCGACGATGCCGCGCCCGGCGAGGTCCTCCAGATGCGCCAGCACGGAAAGCCCGGCCGCGCCGTGCAGGCGCGGGTCGACGTCGCGATAGATCGCCGCCACCATCTCCCGCACCGTCCGGTCGCCCGTCCTGAGCCGCTCCAGGATCGCGCGCTCGCGCATCTTGCGGTGCGCCTTCAGGCCGCGCAGGAAGGCCGGCGGCTGCGTCACCGGGCCACCATGGCCGGGCAGATAGAGGGCGTCGTCGCGTTCGAGCAGCCGGTCGAGCGAAGCCATGTAGTCGGCCATCGCGCCGTCGGGCGGGGCGACGATGGAGGTGGACCACGCCATGACGTGGTCGGCCGAGAAGAGGATGCCCGTCCCCTCGATGGCGAAGGCGACGTGGTTGGCGGTGTGGCCGGGGGTGAAGACCGTGCGCAGCGCCCAGCCGTCGCCCTCGACCACCTCGCCGTCCTTCAAGAGCGCGTCCGGCGCGAAGGCCTCGTCGCCGCTGGCGTCGAGCGGGTTGATCTCGCCGATGCGCAGGGGCCGTGCCGGCCGGTGCGGCCCCTCGGCCAGCACCCTCGCGCCGGTCTCGGCGGCGAGCCGCGCGGCAAGCGGCGAATGGTCGACATGGGTGTGCGAGACGAGGATGTGGCTCACCGGCCGGCCGCGAATCGCGGCCAGAAGCGCGCGCAGGTGATTCTCGTCCTCGGGGCCGGGGTCGATCACCGCCAGCGTGTCGGTGCCGACGATATAGCTGTTGGTGCCGTGGAAGGTGAACGCGCTCGGGTTGTTGACCGTCATCCGCGCGACGCCGGGCGCGACCGGCACCGCCTCGCCATAGGCGGGTTCGAATGCGATGTCGAAGTCGATGGCCATGCGGCGATACCGGTGCGAGTTGACGAAAGACGGCGAAACGAGTTGCCGCATATCATGGAAGGCCATATAGGGGAAACCATCGCATCCGTCCGCTTTCCCATGGAGAGGTCAATGTCCGCAGCCGTTCTGTCCCGTCCCCTGGTTTCGCTCACGCTGCCCGAGAAGGGCGTCGCCCGCTATGCCATGCTGGCGCTGCTCGCCGTCGGCGGCACGCTGCTGCTCACCCTTGCGGCCAAGACCAAGGTCGTGCTCGGCCCGGTCGATCTCTATCTCGGCAACCTCGCCGTCCTCGCCATCGCCGCCGCCTACGGCATGCGCCTCGGCCTCGCGACCTTCCTGCTCTATCTCGCCGAGGGCGCGATGGGCTTCCCGGTCTTCCAGTCGACGCCGGAGAAGGGCATCGGCATCGCCTACATGATGGGCACCACGGGCGGCTACCTCTTCGGCATGATCCTCGCCACCGCGCTCGTCGGCTGGGCCGCCGACCGCGGCTTCGACCGCAACCCGGTCAAGCTGTTCTCGGTGATGCTGGTCGGCGTGGCGCTGATCCTCGCCTTCGGCTTCGCCTGGCTCGCCACCCTCCTCGGCGTCGAAAAGGCGTGGCAGTTCGGCGTCGTGCCGTTCGTCCTCGCCGACGTCATCAAGGCCGCGCTTGCCGCCTCGCTGATCCCGGCCGTGTGGGCGCTGTTCGCCCGCCGCTGATCCGGTCCTGAAACGACAAGGCCCGGCGTCGCAAGCCGCGACGCCGGGCCTTTTTCTTTTGCGATCTAGGCTCAGTCGGCGGTCTTCGCCACCATGGTCAGGACGTCGTATTGCGCCACCACCGCCCCGGTCTGGTTGGTGACGCGGCAATCCCAGCGCACTTCGCCGTGCTCCGCCCCGCTGCGCGGGTTGATCTCCTTGCAGGTCAGCCGCACCTGCAGCTCGTCGCCGGGATAGACCGGCGTCAGGAAGCGCAGATTGTCGATGCCGTAATTGGCCAGCACCGGGCCGGGGGCGGGATCGACGAACAGGCCGGCGGCGAAGGAGACGATCAGATAGCCATGCGCCACCCGCCCGTCGAAGAACGGGTTGGCCTTCGCCGCGTCCTCGTCCATGTGGGCGTAGAAGGTGTCGCCGGTGAAGCCGGCGAAATGCTCGATGTCGTCCAGCGTCACCTTGCGCGCGGCGGTGACGAGCTGGTCGCCGACCTCGAGGTCCGCCAGCGACTTGCGGAACGGGTGGACCCCGTCCTCGCGCACGCCGGCGCCCTCCAGCCAGCGCCCGGTGACGGCCGACAGCAGTCCCGGCGTGCCCTGCACCGCCGTGCGCTGCATGTAGTGGACGACGCCGCGCAGGCCGCCCAGCTCCTCGCCGCCGCCGGCCCGGCCCGGCCCGCCATGCACCAGCATCGGCAGCGGCGAGCCGTGGCCGGTCGAGCTTTTCGCGCTGGCGCGGTTGCCGATCATCACCCGGCCGTGGAACGGGGCGAGGCCCAGCACCACTTCCTGCGCGAAGGCCGGATCGTCGGTGAAGACGGAGGCGACGAGGCTGCCCTTGCCGCGCCGGGCGAGCGCGACCGCCTCCTCCCAGCCGTCATAGGGCATGACCGTGGAAACCGGGCCGAACGCCTCGACGTCGTGGATCGCGCGCGCGCCCTGCGGCCGGTCGCAATAGAGCAGCACCGGCTCGACGAACGCCCCGGCCTCCGGATCGCCCGAGGCGAGGCGCGGATTGGCGGCGTCGCCGGCGACGATCTCGGCCTCGCCGGCAAGGTCGTTTATGCGGGCGCGCACTTCCTCGCGCTGGGAAAGGCTGGCCAGCGGCCCCATGGTCACGGCCTCGTCGGCCGGGTTGCCGAGCGCGACCTTGCCGAGCCGTTCGCGCAGCGCCGCGACCAGCGCGTCGGCATGGCGGCGCGGGGCGATTACGCGGCGGATGGCCGTGCATTTCTGCCCGGCCTTGACCGTCATCTCGCGCGCGACCTCCCTGACGAAGAGGTCGAACTCCGGCGTACCGGGGCCGGCATCCTCGCCGAGGATCGCCGCGTTCAGGCTGTCGGCCTCCATGGTGAAACGCACGGAATTGGCGAGGATCGCCGGATGCGCCTTGAGCATGCGCCCGGTCGCGGCCGAGCCGGTAAAGGTGACCACGTCCTGCCCGTCGACATGGTCGAGCAGGTCGCCGAGCGAACCGCAGACGAGCTGCACCGCGCCTTCCGGCAGGATGCCGCTCCCGACCATGCGCCGCACGACCTGTTCGGTCAGGTAGGCGGTCTGGCTCGCCGGCTTGACGATGGCCGGCATGCCGGCCAGCAGGGTCGGCGCCAGCTTTTCCAGCATCCCCCAGCACGGGAAGTTGAAGGCGTTGATGTGCACCGCCACGCCTTGCAGCGGCGACAGGATATGCTGGGCGCTGAACGTGCCGTCCTTCGACAGCGGCTCGACGTCGCCGTCGAGCAGCACGCGCGTGTTGGGCAGCTCGCGCCGGCCTTTCGAGGCGTAGGTCAGCAGCGTGCCGAAGCCGCCGTCGATGTCGACCCAGCTGTCGGCGCGGGTGGCGCCGGTGGCGGTGGACAGCGCGTAGAGCTTGTCCTTGTGCGCCATCAGCGCCTGGGCGAGCGCCTTGAGCATCGCCGCCCGCTCGTGGAAGGACAGGCGCCGCAGCGCCGGCCCGGCCTTCTCGCGGCCATAGGCGAGCGCGGCTGCGAAGTCGATGCCGGAAGAATCGATCAGCGCGACGGGGCTGCCCGTCGAGGCGTCGCGAAGGATCGTCCCCTCGCCGCCGCCCTTGCGCCATTCTCCGCAAACATAGCTTTCAAGTCGGCGGGTGGGGGACACCGCGACATTCATGCGTCTATCCTTCCTTGGTGGTGAGACCGAGCGCGGCGAGTTCCGCCGCGATGTCCGCCTGCCAGCGGGCAAGCAGGGCTTCGTTGGGCTCGTGCCGCAGCCCGAGCCTGGCCAGCATGTCGTGGCGGGCCGAGCGGGAGACGCCGAAGCTCGCCGCCACGCGCGGCAGCCAGTAATCGACGGATCCTTGAGCCTCAGCCCTACCCTCGGGCGTCTCGACGATGCGCTTCAGCCCTTCCAGCCCGAGCTCGGCGTGGCGCGTCTCGCGCGGGGTGATCGCGCGGAACACCTCGGCCAGCGGCTGGTAGGAGACGCGCTCCAGCTCCTTCAGCTCGATGACGACCGCACGCCCCATCAGGACGTTCATGGTCACGGCGTCGACCCAGCCCTGCAACGGGTAGTGGAAGACGGCGAGCCGCCGGTCGCCGCCCTGCCGCGCCGCGCCGATGTCGGCCTCGCGCGGCAGCCGCGCCGCCCATGGGTGATGCACGGCATAGCGCCCGGCATCGGCGCCGAAGCTCGCCATCACCTCCAGCACGCGGCCGGCATGGTCGGTCTTTTCCAGCACGATGCGCGCGGCCGAGATGCGCTCCTTGATGCCCGGCGCGTCGTTGATCGTGTCGGCGAAGCCGGCGGAGCCGGCCAGCTCGCTGTCGACGAAGCTCGCCATCAGCCGTAACAGCTCGGCCCGGTAGCGCGCCGGCGCGTTGCCCGGCGAGGTCAGCACCCCGCCCTTGGCCAGATAGTCCTCGATCGGCATGGTCTCGCTCATCGCATCCTCCTCCCTGACGTCCGCCGCTACTGGTCGTAGCTGACGGCGATGCGGTCCGAGACCGGGTAGCACTGACAGGTCAGCACATAGCCCTGCTCGACCTCGTAATCCTCGAGCGCATGGTTGACGAGCATCTCGACCTCGCCTTCCAGCACCTTGGCGCGGCAGGTCGAGCACACGCCCGCGGTGCAGGCATAGGGCGCGTCGAGCGAATGCTCCAGCGCGGCCTCGAGCAGGCTCTGGCCCTGCTTGGGGAAGGTGAAGCTGCGGGTGACACCATCGAGCGTCACCGTCGCCTCGCAGGCGGCGGCCGCGTCGGCTGCACCTTCCGTGCGCTGCCTCTGCGGCAGGCGGCCGGGCTGCGAGGAGGCGAACAGCTCGAACTTGATGCGCTCCTCGGCCATACCGTGCGCCCGCAACGCCTCGGCGATCACCAGCATCATCGGCTCCGGCCCGCAGATGAAGGCGGCGTCGACCGATTTCAGGTCGATCCAGTGCGAAAACAGCGCGTCGCACTTCGCCCGGTCGATCTGGCCGGTGAAAAGGTCGATCTCCTGCCCCTCGCTGTCGAGGATGTGGATGATCGACAGCCGCCCGAGATAGAGGTTCTTCAGGTCCTCCAGTTCCTCGCGGAACATGATCGAGGAGACCTGCCTGTTGGCGTAGACCAGCGTGAAGCGCGATCCCGGCTCGCGCGCCAGCACGGTCTTGACGATGGACAGCACCGGCGTGATGCCGCTGCCGCCGGCGAAGCCGAGATATTCGCGCCCGGCCTCAGGCTCCAGCGGCAGGTGGAAATTGCCCATCGGCGGCATCGCCTCGATCAGGTCGCCGGGGCGCAGATTCTCGTTGGCCCAGGTCGAGAACGCGCCGCCGTCGACGCGCTTGATGCCGACGCGCAGCGACGCGTCGTCGAGCCCGGCGCAGATCGAATAGGAGCGGCGCAGCTCGGCGTCGTCGAAGCGGCGGCGCAGGGTCAGGTACTGGCCCTGCGTAAAGCGGAACGCGTCGCGGTCCTCCTCGCGCGGCTTCAGCGTGACGACGATGGCGTCGCGCGTGTCGCGGCGCACGTCGGTGACTTCGAGCGGATGAAAGCGTGACATGGTGCCTCCCTGCCGCATCCTCGGATGCATTGAAGTCGCATCCTCAGATGCATTTGAAATAGTCGAACGGTTCCAGGCATTCGGTGCAGCGGTAGCTCGCCTTGCACGGGGTGGAGCCGAACTGGCTCACCTTTTCCGTCGCCGGCGACCCGCAGCGGGGGCAGTAAATGGCGGCGTTGCCGCCGGAAAGGCGTTCCGCGCGGCGGGCCAGCCGCCCGTCGGCGGCGGTGCCGTCCACCGGCGGGGCGATGCCGTAGGCGCGCAGCTTCTCGCGCGCCTCCGGGCCGATCCAGTCGCTCGTCCAGGCCGGGGAAAGCCGGCGCTCCAGCCTGATGCTCTCCACCCCGTGGCCGCGCAGCGCCGCCTCGATGTCGAGGTCGATCATGGAGGTCGCCGGGCAGCCGGAATAGGTCGGCGTCACCGCGACGACCAGCGTGTCGCCGTCATAGGCGACGTCGCGGACGATGCCGAGCTCGACCACCGAGATCACCGGGATCTCCGGGTCCGGCACCTCGCCCAGCCATTGCCAGACCGTCTCCACCGAAGGCAGGGTCGCGGCGTCCACCTCGCCCTCCTACCAGGTGCTTCCCGGATAGGCGCGCTGCAGGAACTGCATCTCGGCCAGGATATAGCCCAGATGCTCGGTGTGCCTGCCGCTCCTGCCGCCCTTGTGGGCGTAGGTCCCATCGGGGCGCTTCAACGTCGCCTCGGCCAGAACCTCGTCCACCACCGCCTCCCACGGCTCGCGCAGGCTGGGAACAGACGGCGCGATGCCGGCCGCGGCGGCTGCCTCGTCGGCGGCGTCGGCCGCGAACATCTCGCCCGTATAGGGCCAGAGCTCGTCGAGTGCCGTCTGCATGCGGGCGTGGCTTTCCTCGCTGCCGTCGCCGAGGCGGATGACGAGGTCGGCCGAGCGCTCGACGTGATAGGCGACTTCCTTCACCGCCTTGGCGGCGATCTCGGCGATGCGCGGATCGCGCGAGGACGCGGCCAGCCATTTCAGCATCGGCAGGTGCCAGGCGTCGAACAGGAACTGGCGCATCAGCGTGCGGCCGAAATCGCCGTTGGGCAGCTCGACCAGCAGGAGGTTGCGGAAGGCGTGCGCGTCGCGCAGATAGGCGAGGTTGTCGGCCGTGCGGCCCTTGCCCTCGACCTCGCCGGCAAGGCCGAGCCAGAGCTGGGTCTGGCCGATCAGGTCGAGCGCGGTGTTGGCGAGCGCGATGTCCTCCTCCAGCACCGGCGAGTGGCCGCACCATTCCGAGACGCGATGGCCGAGGACGAGCGCGTTGTCGCCCATGCGCAGCAGGAACTCGGTCAGGCCGGCGCGGTCGATATCGGCCCCGGTGTCGGCGTCGAGAAGCGCGGCCATCACATATGCCCCACTTCGTCGGGAATCTTGAAGAAGGTCGGGTGGCGGTAGACTTTGGAGTTGGACGGCTCGAACAGCGGTCCCTTGTCGGAGGGCGAGCTCGCCGCGATCTCGGACGAGCGCACCACCCAGATCGATACGCCCTCGTTGCGGCGGGTGTAGACGTCGCGGGCGTTCTTGATCGCCATCTCGGCGTCGGGCGCGTGCAAGCTGCCGACGTGGCGATGGTTGAGGCCGTGCTGGCCGCGGATGAAAATCTCCCATAGAGGCCATTCGTGAGACATGGCGCTTCCTCCTGTCGCTGGCTGTCCCGATGGGCGCGATAACCGCCCGGCTGGCTGTTCTTTTTTCGGCGCGCGCGGCCTCAGGCGGCCGCGCGGCGCGCCTCCTTCTTGCGCGCATGGGCCATCAGCCCTTCGCGGAACCAGGCGCCGTCCTCCCACGCCTTGACGCGCGCGCCGAGGCGCTCGCGGTTGCACGGCCCGTTGCCGGAAATCACCTCGAAGAACTCGCTCCAGTCCGGCTCGGAAAAGTCGTAGCCGCCCTTTTCCTCGTTCCAGGCCAGCTTGTCGTCGGGGATGGTCAGGCCGAGATATTTCGCCTGCGGCACGGTCTGGTCGACGAATTTCTGCCGCAGCTCGTCATTGGTGTTGATCTTGATCTTCCACGCCATCGACTGCGCCGAGTGGACCGAATCCTTGTCGGAGGGGCCGAACATCATCAGCGACGGATACCAGAAGCGGTTCAGCGCATCCTGCGCCATCGCCTTCTGGGCTGGCGAACCTTCAGCCATCTTCATCATGATGTCGTAGCCCTGCCGCTGGTGGAAGCTCTCCTCCTTGCAGATGCGGATCATCGCGCGGCTGTAGGGGCCGTAGGAGGTGCGCTGGAGCGGCACCTGGTTCATGATCGCCGCGCCGTCGACCAGCCAGCCGACCGCGCCGATATCGGCCCAGTTCAGCGTCGGATAGTTGAAGATCGAGGAGTATTTCATCTTCCCCGAATGCAGCTTGTCGAGCAGCTCGTCGCGGCTGACGCCGAGCGTCTCGGCGGCGCAGTAGAGGTAAAGGCCGTGGCCGGCCTCGTCCTGCACCTTGGCGAGCAGGATCGCCTTGCGCTCCAGCGTCGGGGCGCGGGTGATCCAGTTGCCTTCGGGCAACTGCCCGACGATCTCGGAATGGGCATGCTGGCCGATCTGGCGGATCAGCGTCTTGCGGTAGGCTTCGGGCATCCAGTCCTTCGGCTCGATCTTCTCGCCGGCATCGACGCGGTCCTGAAACGCGCGTTCCTGCAACGACATCTCCTCGAGAGACTTCACGCCGTCGCTGTCGGTCCTGACCATCTGGGCATACATGGCTTTCCTCCTTGCCGCGCTGCCGGGCCTCGCATTGGCGTCCGGTCGCGTCGATTATTCATTGACCGACCGGACGGTTATCTATTTAGCATTCGATGCGTTACATTTCAACAGAATTTTACGGCCAAATTGTAACATATCGCGACGGCGGGATTATAGCACCCCCGGCGTCAAATCCCCAGATAGGCTTCCCTCACCTTCTCGTCGGCGATCAGCTCGGCCGCCGGGCCGCCCATGATGATGCGCCCGGTTTCCATGACGTAGCCGCGGTCGGCGATCGACAGCGCGCCGAAGGCGTTCTGCTCGACCAGCAGCACGGTGACGTTGAGGCTCCGCAGGTTCTTCACCACGTCGAAGATCTGCGCCACCAGGATCGGCGCCAGCCCCATCGATGGCTCGTCGAGCAGCAGGCAGGAGGGGCGCCCCATCAGCGCGCGGGCGATGGCCAGCATCTGCTGCTGGCCGCCGGAAAGCCCGCCGGCCGGCAGGTTGCGCTTCTCCTTCAGGATGGGGAACATCGCGAAGGCCTCGTCCATGTCGCGCGCGACCTTGTCGTCGCTGAACAGGAACGCGCCGAGGCGCAGATTCTCCTCGACCGTCAGGTTGGTGAAGATCTGCCGCCCTTCGGGCGATTGCGCCAGCCCGCGCTCGACGCGCCGCCACGCCGGCACAGCGGTCAGCGGCTCGCCGCGAAAGATGATCGAGCCGGCCGAGACCGGCTGCACGCCGGACAGGCAGCGCAGCAGCGTCGTCTTGCCCGCGCCGTTGGCGCCGACCACGGCGACGATCTCGCCCGAGCCGACCTCGATGTCGATGCCGTGCAGCGCCTCGATGCGGCCGTAGCGCGAGCGCAGCCCCTCAACCGTGAGCATGGGTGTCCTCCCCGGCATCCTCTCCGGCTTGGGCGCCGAGATAGGCCTCGATGACGCGCGGGTCGCGCGCCACCAAAGCCGGCTCGCCCTCGGCGATCTTCTCGCCATGGTCGAGGACGACGAGATGGCTCGATATGCGCATCACCATCTTCATGTCGTGCTCGACCAGAAGCACGGCGACGCCCGACGCCGCGACATCGGACACCAGCCGGTCGATCTCCTCGGTCTCGACCGCGTTGCAGCCCGCAGCCGGCTCGTCGAGCAGCAGCACGCGCGGCTTCAGGGCGAGCGCCCGGGCGATCTCCAGCCGCTTCAGCGCGCCGTAGGACAGCGAGCCCGCCTCGTGCCCGGCCGCGCGCGACAGCCCGACCCGCTCCAGCAGAGCATAGGCGCTCTCGCGCGTCGCCGCGTTGCGCCGGCGCGAGGAGGGCAGCGACAAAAGGTCGGCGACCACCGAGCCCTTCTCGTGCAGATGATGCCCGGCCTCGACATTCTCCAGCACGGTCATGGCATGGAATATCTGGAGGTTCTGGAAGGTGCGCGACAGCCCGCGCGCGGCGAGCAGATGCGGCTCCATGCCGGTCACGTCCTCGCCGTCGAGCGTGACGCGGCCCCGCGCCGGCAGATAGAGGCCGGAGATCATGTTGAACAGCGTGGTCTTGCCGGCCCCGTTCGGCCCGATGACCGAGACGATCTCGCCCGGACCCAACCCGAAGCCGACATCGTTGACGGCGCGCAGGCCGCCGAAATCGATGCCGAGGCCCTCGACGCGAAGCAGGCTCATTGACCCCTCCCCCGCAGCAGGCGCACGAGGCTGGGCAGCAGCCCCTCGCGCATGAATATCATCACCAGCATCATGACGAGGCCGAGCATCAGCATCTCGTATTCCTGGAACACGGTCAGCACCTGCGGCAGCGCGGTCAGGATCGCCGCGCCGAGGATCGCGCCCGGCACCGAGGCCGCGCCGCCGAGAACCGTCATCGTCACCATCTCGATGGAATGCATGAAGCCGGCCATGTCCGGCGTCACCAGCCGGTTCTGCAAGGCAAGCAGCGAGCCGGCGACCGAGGCGTAGACCGCCGAGATGACGAAGGCGTGCAGCTTGTAGCGGGCGACGTCGACGCCGACGGTGCGGGCGGCGACTTCGGAGCCGTGCAGCGCCCGCAAGGCCCGCCCGGTCGCGCTGTCGTGCAGGTTGAGCGCCAGCCACGCGCCGACGACCAGCACGAGGCCGCAGGCGCCGTACCAGAACTGGGCGTTGCTGACCTCGATGCCGAGATCGCGCAGGGCGGCGCGCAGGCCGGGATCGGGCACGGCGATGCCGTCCGGCCCGCCGGTAAGCCACGCCTCGTTAGCCAGCACCATGGCGACGAGCACGCCGAAGCCGAGGCTGGCGACGGCGAGGTAATAGCCCTTGAGCCGCAGGATCGGCCGGCCGACCAGCCAGGCGATGCCGCCCGACAGCGCCGCGCCGAAGACGATGGCGAGGACGGGATGGAGGCCCAGATGCGCCGGCGCCAGCGCGCAGGCATAAGCGCCGATGCCGAAGAAACCGGCATGGCCGAGGCTGATTTGTCCGGCATAGCCGATCAGCACCACGAGGCCGGTGACGGCGAGGCCGTTGATGAAGATCAGCGCGCCGACCCGGTAATAGAAGGCGGAAGGGAACAGAAGCGGCGCGAGCGCGATCGCCAGCGCCAGGAGAAGAAGCGTCGTCGCTTTCGTCGAGAGCCGCATCGCCGTCACACCCGTTCCGTGGTCTTGGTGCCGAACAGGCCCTGCGGCATGAAGAAGAGCACGCCGAGGATGACGACGAAGGCGGCCGCGTCCTTGTATTGCGAGCTGAGATAGCCCGCCGTCAGTGCCTCCATCAGGCCGAGCAGCAGGCCGCCGGCCAGCGCGCCCTTGGGGTTGCCCATGCCGCCCAGCATCGCGGCGGCGAAGCCCTTCAGCGCCAGCGAGATGCCGATGTCGTAGCTGACCAGCGTGATCGGGGTGACAAGCACGCCCGCCAGCGCGCCGATCGCCGCCGACAGCGCGAAGGACAGCGACATGACATAGCGCGTGTTGATGCCGACGAGCTGCGCGGCCATGCGGTTGTTGGCGGTGGCGAGCACCGCGCGCCCGGTCAGCGTGCGGGTAAAGAACAGCCATAGCCCGACGAAGACGGCAAGGCCGCCGGCGATCACCCACAGGCTCTGCGGCAGGATGGTCGCGCCCAGCACCGGGATCGGCGCGTCGCCGGAAAAGGACGGGAAGCGGTGGAGCTGCTTGCCGAAGACGAGCTGCGAGACGCCGCGGATGAAGATCGAGGCGCCGATGGTGATGATGATGAGCGAGACGACGGGCGCACCGCGCGCCGGCTCGATGGCCAGCTTGTTGAGCGCGACGCCGGCGGCGGCCGTGACCGCGATGGCGATCAGCGCCGCGACCGGCAGCGGCAGGCCGCCAGCGTAGCACAGCACCGTCAGCATGCCGCCCAGCATGACGAACTCGCCCTGGGCGAAGTTCACCACGTCGGACGCGTTGTAGATGATGGTGAAGCCGAGCGCGACGAGCGCGTAGACCGCGCCCACCGTCACCCCCGACATCAGGAACTGCATCAGTTCGGGCATGCCTCGCCTCCCCGCGGCATGAAGAGCGGCGGCCGGACGCGCCTCCCGCGCCCGGCCGGCCTCGGCTGACGGCTACTCGACGAGGGTCCAGCCGCCGTCGCGGATC
The DNA here is from genome assembly GCF_023954335.1 of Aquamicrobium sp. Lineage (NCBI taxonomy): Bacteria > Pseudomonadati > Pseudomonadota > Alphaproteobacteria > Hyphomicrobiales > Phyllobacteriaceae > Aquamicrobium > Aquamicrobium sp. The sequence continues at coordinate 1,784,022 of NZ_JAMLIE010000001.1, read as the reverse complement.
TCGAGCATCCGGAAGGCGCTCAGGTCGAGGCCGAGATGGTCCTCGGGCGACATGGTGACGGTGCCGGTGGTGCCGACGAAGCCGGAGGTCGATTCGATCGCGTCGCGGATCGCCTGCGGCTCGGCGCTGCCGGCGCGGCCGAGCGCGTCGACGAGGATGCGCAGCGCGTCGTGCGCGTAGCCGCCGAAGGTGGAGACGGGCGTGCCGGTCTCGCTCTCGTACTTGGTCTTGTAGGCGACCGCGACCTCGCGCTGCGGGTCGTCCTCGGCGAGGATGCCGGCGACGAGCAGCGCGGTGCCGGGCAGGCGCACGCCCTCGGATTCGGCCTTGCCGGCCAGCTCGATGAAGCTGTCGGAGGCGACGCCGTGCGACTGGTAGAACGGCAGACCGACGGCGATCTGCGAATAGTTGCGGGTGACGATGGCCGGCCCCTGGCCGAAGCCGGGGTTCAGCACCGCCTGGATCCCGGCCGTGCCCTTGATGTTGGTGAGCTGCGGCGTCATGTCGGCGTCGGTCGGCGCATAGGTCTCGTCGGCCACGACCTCGATGTCGTAGTCGCCGACGATGTCGAGGCACTGCTTGCGCATCGACGCGCCGAAGCCGTCCGAGCCCGAGATCATGCCGATCTTGGTGAAGCCGCGCTTCTGCATGTCCTCGAAGATCTTGGCGCAGGCCATGCGGTCGGTGTGCGGCGTCTTGAAGGTGAAGGGCTGCACCGGGTCGATGACCTCGATCGCGCCGGCGAGCGAGATGAACGGCACCTCCGCCTCCTCGACGACGGGGATGATCGCCATCGACGTGCCGGTCGTCGTGCCGCCGATGATGGCGACGACCTCGTCGTCCTCGATCAGGCGGGTGGCGAAGGTGCGCGCCTTGTTCGGGTCGCCGCCGTCATCATAGAGGATCAGCTCGATCTTCTCGCCGCCGACGCCGCCGGCCTCGTTGATCTCGGCGACCAGCATCTTCAGCGTCTTGGCCTCGGGGTCGCCGAGGAACGCGGCCGGGCCGGTTTCGGACAGGGTCGCGCCGATGCGGATGTCGGCGCTCGCCGGCATGGCGAAGCCGAGAGCGAGGGCCAGCGTGCCGGCAAGCGCGGTAGCGTTATTGAGTTTCATGTCGGTTCTCCTCCCAACGGTAAAAACGGAACTCGTTCCTTGCGGTCATCGTTCCCGCGCCTCCCGCACGGGAACGATGCGATCTTCCTACGTCGCCCTTGCCTGCACGCGGCTGCGCCGGCCGCCCTCGCCCCGGTGGACCGCAGGGTGCGGAGCGTCCGGAAAATGGCCAGCCGTGGCGCGTCGATGCGCGCAGGATTGCGTCATGTCAGATGCCTCCCGGATCTGCCGCAGCGGCAAATCTGGTTTATAATTGACTGACCGGCCGGTTTATGCAACTGTTTTTTTGTTGCCGCTCGAGGGTGCGGCGAGGAGGAACAATGCCCGGATCGGAAACCATCCTGTCGGCCTTCGCCGATGGTGTCCTGCGCCTGACGCTCAACCGTCCCGACAAGCTTAACGCCTTCAACGAGGAGATGCACCTGGCATTGCGCGCCGGCCTCGAGCGGGCGCATGCCGACGCCGACGTGCGCGCCGTGCTGCTGACGGGCGCCGGGCGCGGCTTCTGCGCCGGCCAGGACCTCGGCGACCGCGACCCCAATGCCACCGAGAAGCCCGACCTCGGCTATACGATCGAGACCTTCTACAACCCGCTGGTGCGCCAGATCCGCTCACTGGCCAAGCCGGTCGTCTGCGCGGTCAACGGCGTGGCGGCGGGCGCCGGCGCCAATGTCGCGCTGGCCTGCGACATCGTGCTGGCCGCGCGCTCTGCCCGCTTCATCCAGGCATTCTCCAAGATCGGCCTCGTGCCGGATTCGGGCGGCACATGGGCGCTGCCGCAGCTTCTGGGCGAAGCGCGCGCCAAGGCGCTGGCGCTGACCGCCGAGCCGCTTTCGGCCGAGACCGCCGCCGAATGGGGGCTGATCTGGCGCTGCTGCGACGATGCGGCGCTGATGGACGAGGCGCAATCGCTCGCTGCCCGGCTCGCCGCCGGCCCGACGCGGGCGCTCGGCCTGACCAAGCAGGCGATCCAGGCGGCTGCGACCAACACGCTCGACGCCCAGCTCGACCTTGAGCGCGACTACCAGCGCGAGGTCGGCAAGGGCGCGGACTACGCGGAAGGCGTCGCCTCCTTCCTCGAGAAGCGCAAGCCGAATTTCACGGGCCGCTGACGCCCGCCCGGCCGTGGAGGACGGCCGGTAGAGACTGTTCCGGAGGAAACACCGACATGGAAGATCTTTCGCCCCGCCCCGGCGATCTGGAGCCGATCGAGACCGCCTCGCGCGACGAGATCACCGCGCTCCAGCTCGAGCGCCTGAAATGGTCGCTCGGCCATGCCTATGACAATTCGCCCTTCTACCGCGCCCGCTTCGACGCGCACGGCGTCCACCCGTCCGACCTGAAGTCGCTGTCGGATCTCGCGAAGTTCCCGCTCACCACCAAGGCGGATTTGCGCGAAACCTATCCGTTCGGCATGTTCGCCGTGCCGCGCGAGAAGGTTGCGCGCGTCCATGCCTCGTCCGGCACCACCGGCAAGCCGACCGTCGTCGGCTACACGCAAAAGGATATCGACACCTGGGCGACCGTGGTCGCGCGCTCGATCCGCGCCGCGGGCGGGCGGCCGGGCGACATCGTCCACGTCTCCTACGGCTACGGCCTGTTCACCGGCGGGCTCGGCGCGCATTACGGCGCGGAAAAGCTCGGCTGCACCGTCATCCCCGTCTCGGGCGGCATGACCGAGCGCCAGATCTCGCTGATGGTGGACCTGAAGCCGCGCATCATCATGGTGACGCCCTCCTACATGCTGTCCATCCTCGACGAATTCCGCCGCCAGGGCCTCGACCCGCGCAAGAGCTCGCTCGCCGTCGGCATCTTCGGCGCCGAGCCGTGGACGAACTCGATGCGCGAGGAGATCGAGGCCGCCTTCGACATGCACGCGGTCGACATCTACGGCCTGTCCGAGGTGATGGGCCCCGGCGTCGCCAACGAATGCGTCGAGACCAAGGACGGCCTCCACGTCTGGGAGGACCATTTCTATCCCGAGATCATCGACCCCGAGACCGGCGAGCCGGTGGCGGACGGCGAGCCGGGCGAGCTGGTCTTCACCTCGCTGACCAAGGAGGCGCTGCCGATCATCCGCTACCGCACGCGTGACCTGACGCGGCTGATGCCCGGCACGGCGCGCTCGATGCGGCGCATCGAGAAGATCACCGGCCGTTCCGACGACATGATGATCCTGCGCGGCGTCAACGTCTTCCCGACGCAGATCGAGGAGCAGATCCTCAAATGCCGTGGTCTTGCGCCGCATTTCCAGATAGAACTCACGCGCACCGGGCGCATGGACGACATGACGGTCCATGTCGAATGCGCGCCGGACGCCGCCGACGACGCCACGCGCGCCGCCTCGGCGCGGGAACTGGCCCATCACATCAAGAGCGTCGTGGGCGTCAGCACGAAGATCGCGATCCGCGATCCCGGCTCGGTCCCGCGCTCCGAAGGCAAGGCCAAACGCGTGGTCGACAATCGACCGAAAGACTAGCGACCGAAAGACTAGAAACGCATGCCGGTCCGGTCGGGGCCGGCATGGCGGGAGACGGGCACGAATGGCACGCACGAGAGCAGTCGATTTCGAGGAAAAGCAGCACGCGATCCTCAAGAACGCGGCGGCGGTCTTTGCCGAGCTCGGCATGGACAAGGCGTCCATGTCGCAGATCGCCTCGCGCAGCGGCGTCTCCAAGGCCCTGCTCTACCACTACTATCCGGGCAAGGATGCGCTGATCTTCGACATCGTGCGCACCCATCTGGCGCGGCTCGAGGCCGACATCCGCGCCGCCGACCGTCCCGACCAGCCGCCGGACGTGCGCCTGCGGCTTCTGGTGCGGCAGGTGCTGGACAACTACCGCGACGCCGACGACCAGCACAAGGTGCAGCTCAACGGCGTCGGCACGCTGGCGCCGGAGCAGGTCGCCGAGCTTCAGGCGATCGAGCGCAGCATCGTGCGCATGTTCTCGAACATCATCCGCGAGATCAACCCGAACCTCGACAAGGACCGGCCGCTGCTGATGCCCGTCACCATGTCGCTCTTCGGGATGATGAACTGGGTCTATATGTGGTTCCGGCCCAACGGCCCGATCACCCGCGAGGACTATGCCGACATCGCGACGACGCTGATTCTCGAAGGGGTGAAGGCGGTTTCCTGACGCTTCAGGCAGCGGGGATCAGCCAGCCGGAGCGGATGCGCACGCGCACAGGTGCGCCCGGCTCGAAGGATGCGGCTTCATTGGCATCAAAGCGCAGAACCAGCGACGGATCGGCGAGCGGCGCGACCTCGACCCGCGTCGCCCCGCCCTTGTAGACGGCGCGCCTGACCGTGCCGTCTATCCCCGGCCCACCGGCCGCGGCCGGCCCGATATCGGCGGCGCGGCAGCAGATCAGGCCCGTTTTCCGCGCCACCTCGCCCGGCCGGCAGCGCACCAGCGCCTCCTGCCCCAGCGCCTCGACGCGGCAAAGGCCGGCCTCCTCCGCGCCCGACACCGTCACCGGCAGCACCATCCCCTGCGAGATGAAGGAGGCGACCATCGCCGTCGCCGGCTCGCGATAGAGCGTGCGCGGGTCCGCGACCTGCACCAGCCTGCCGCCGTCCATCACGGCGATGCGGTCGGCGAGCGCCATCGCCTCGGCCTGGTCGTGGGTGATGTAGACCATGGTCGTGCCGGTGCGGCGGTGGAAGGCGGCGAACTCCTCCTCCATCGCGGCGCGCAGATGGACGTCGAGATTGGCCAGCGGCTCGTCGAACAGGACGAGCGAGGGCGCGGCGACGAGGCAGCGCGCCAGCGCCACGCGCTGGCGCTGGCCGCCGGAAAGGCTGGCCGGATAGCGCTCGCCGAAGCCGGCCAGATCGACGAGCGCCAGCGCATCCGCCACACGGCGCGCCGCCTCCTCGCGTGCGACCTTCGCCACCTTGAGCGCGTAACCGACATTCTGCGCCACGGTCATGTGCGGCCACAGCGCGTAGTTCTGGAACACGAGGCCGACGCGGCGCTTCTCCGGCGAGATCATGACGCCGGCGCCAGAAACGACGGCGCCGCCGATGGCGATCTCGCCCGCGTCCGGCCGCTCGAAGCCGGCGATCAGGCGCAGCAGCGTGGTCTTGCCGCAGCCCGAGGGGCCGAGCACGGCGAGGAACTCGCCGTCGGCGACGTCGAGCGACACGTCGGCCACCGCGTCGACGCCGGAGAAGGTTCTGGTGACGCCGGAAAGCTTCAGTCGCGCCATGGCAGCACTCCGCGCGGCAGCCGCCGGGCAGCGAGGTTGGTCGCCACCATCAGCGCGAAGGTCAGCGCCACGGTCAGCGCCGAGATCGCCGCCGCATATTTCGAATCGCCGCCCTGCTCGAAGGAGAACATCACCACCCCGATCGTCTCCGCGCCGGAAGACCACAAAAGCGCCGAGACCGTCAACTCGCCGAAGGCGGTCATGAAGATCAGCAGCCCGCCGGCCATCGCCGCCGGCGCGACCAGCGGAAAGACGATGCCGCGCAGCCGCGCGAACAGGCCGGCCCCCGCCACCTGCGCCGCCTCCTCCAGCGCCCGGTCGATCTGGTGCAGCCCGCTCACGGTCGGGCGCACGGCAAGGACGAGGAAGCGCGCGAGATAGGCGTAGAGGATGATCCAGACCGTGTTGTAGATGTGCAGGCCCGTCAGCGGCAGCGGCTTGAGGAACAGCAGCAGCGCGGCGATCGCCAGCACCACGCCCGGCAGCGCGTAGGGCAGCTCGATGGAGAGGTTGACGAGCCGCACCCAGCCCTGCCGGCCCCAGGCGACGAAATAGGCGATGGGCAGCGCCGCGAAGACGGCGAAGACGGCGGCCGACAGCGACAGGCCGAGGCTGTTGGCGAAGGCGCGCCGCGAGGCGGCATGCTCGACCATGACGAAGCGGTAGTTGTCGAGCGTCACTGTAGAGGCGGAAAGCGGGACGCCATAGGCCGGGACGAGCGACGACAGCAAGAGGCCGGTGAGCGGCAGGACGAGGATCACCGCGATCAACGCCCACATCGTCGCCTCGACGGCCACGCGCCAGCGGCCGAGCGCATAGGGCTCGCTCGCCAGCGAGGCGGCGAAGGTGCGATAGTCGCGCCGGCGGCTCATCCGCTCCTGCGCGACGATGCCGGCCATGGCGATGACGCCGATCAGCACCGAGAGGAACGCCGCCTCGCCGAGCGCGGCCGGCCCGCCGGCGGCCAGCCGCTGGTAGATCAGCGTCGGCAGCACGAGATAGTTGGCCGGGATGCCCAGAAAGGCGGGAATGCCGAAATTGCCGACGCAGGAGACGAAGGCGAGCGCGGCGGCGGCCATGATCGACGGCGTCATCAGCGGCAGGATGATCGTGCGCGCCACGGTGAAGGGGCCGGCTCCGGCCGCCCGCGCCGCCTCGACCAGCTCGCGCGGCAGACGGCGCAGGCCGGCGCGCACCAGGAGGAACACCAGCGGCGCATATTGCACGCCGAGCAAGAGCACGATGCCGCCCGGCGAATAGAGCGGGTTGCGGCTTCCCATCGGCGGCGCGAGGCCGATCAGCTTGAGGAAAGGGCTCGCCGGCCCGAAAAGCTGGAGCCAGGCCAGCGCCGTCACCTGCGGCGCGATCATCAGCGGCATGACGAAGCACAGGATGAACGCGCCGCGCCCGCGCATGTCTGTCAGCGTCACGACGAGGGCGACCAGCGTGCCGAGCGCCACCGCCAGCACCGTGCCGCCGACGCCGACGACAAGCGAGTTGACGGTCGCGACCCATGTCGACCGGCTCGCCAGCCCCGCCTCGATGACGGCGAAGGACAGGCCGCCCGCCGGCGCCACCGTCTCGCGCAGCAACCGCAGCATCGGCAGAAGTGAAAAGACGGCGATCGCCACCGCGACCGCCGCCGCCAGAGCCATCTCCTGGCTCCGGCCGCTCCTCAGTTCCGCCTGCGACGCCAAATGCCGTTCCGCCCCGCGCGCCGACTCAGCCGCCGAACAGCTCGGCGAAGCCGGCCTTGTCGGCCTCGATGCGCTCGGTCACGGCCTCGATATCGACCGGCATCAACTTGATCTCGACGCCCTCGGGCAGCCAGTCGGGCCGGCCGGCCGACGCCTTCGCGGGCAGGTAGCCCATGTCGCGCGCCAGCTTCTGGCCGTCGTCGGACAGGATGAAATCGACGAAGCGCCGGCCGTCCTCGGGGTTCTTCGCGCTCGAAAGGATGGCGACCGGCTCGGTCACGGCGCTCACGCCCTCGGCCGGGAAGACGAACTCGATGGGCGAGCCTTCAGCCTTCGCGTTGAGCGCCATGAAATCGACCAGCACGCCATAGGGCTTCTCGCCGCCGGCCACGGCCTTCAGCACCGCGCCGTTGCCGCGCACGGCGATAGTGCCGTTGTCCTTGAGGCCTGTGTAGAAGTCCCAGCCGAGCGCCGGATCGAGCGCGATGCCCGACATCATGTAGGCGGCCGCGCCCGAATAGAGCGGGCTCGGCATCACCACCCCGTCCTTGTAGGCGGGCTTGGCGAGGTCGGCCCAGCTTTCCGGCTTCTCGGCCGCCGCCGTGTTGTAGGCGATGCCGGTGGTGATCAGCTTCGAGCCGAAATAGGTGCGCTCCGCGTCGTAGCTGTCCTGCGCCAGCCCCTCGACATCCGCTTCCGGATAGGCGAGCAACCTGTTGTCCTTCTTCAGCAGCTCCATGCTGACGGCGTCGGCGATCAAGAGCACGTCGGGCTGCGGCGCGCCGGCCGCGAACTCGGCGGCGAGCTTGGTCAGGAGGTCGGACGTTCCCGAGCGGAAGATTTCGACCTCGACGCCGGGATTGGCCGCCTTGAAAGCCTCGACCGTCTTGGTCGCGTCGGCCTCGGGCTGCGAGGTGTAGAGCGTCAGCGTGCCGGCATGGGCCGCGCCGGCGAGAAGCGCCAGCGCAAGCTGCCCGGCCGCGAGCGTGTTCACAAAAATCTTCATGATGCCTCCTGACTGCATCCCTTTTCCGGGGTGGCCCGAACGGCCGCCTCCGGTTCTCTCCCTGCATCGCCTCTATGAACGGCGCGTGACAATACCCGCGCGTCGCATCTAAACCGCCGCCTTGCCCCAGACCAGCCGGTCCTGCCGGGCGCGCAGCTCGGCGATCTTCGACCCCGGCGCGGGCGCGGCGTTGGCGTAGGTGATGAGCTCGCCACTGGCGATCGGCGCGGTGACGGTGCCGCCCTGCAACAGGCCGCAGGGAATGGCGCGGGCAGCGCGCGCCTCTCCCGCCCCCATGATCCAGGCGCGGTAGCAATATTCGCCGATGGCGTCGAGTCGGTCGCCGGGCTTCAGGTCCTTCTTGGCCAGCGCGCAGACATCGGCCACCGGCTTCGACAGCGGCACCATGTCGGCCTTGCCGTGAAGGACGACACGGGCGCAGGTCAGCGGCACCTCGAGCGAGGTCAGGTGATAGGGGCGGTGGAAGGTGAAATACGGGCCCTTGCCCATCTTCAGGTCTTCCATGCGCTCGCGGATGCGCGGATGCGACATGTCGGCAACGACGAAGACGCCCGGCGCGACGCCCTTGCCGACGGTGTAGTCGACGACCCCGACGCGCGCGAGCACGCCGCCGTCGCGCTCCGGCACCAGCACGCTCGACAATTCGGGAAGCGTCGCCGCCGGCCCGTGCATGCCCGCCTTGTCGGGAACAAGGCCGGTGGCGTTGGCGATGGCCGCCATCTCGACCATGGTCTTCGACCCGTCGACGAACTCGACCAGCATGCGCACGTTCATGTTGCGCCGCGCGGCCTCCTCCTCGTAGGCGGGGGGCGTGGCGTCGACGTTGAGCGGGTTGTTCTTGCCCTTGCCGGCGGCGACGATGGGGTGGCCCATGGCCGAGACGAACTCGATCAGCTCCATGCAGGCCGAGGGCTCGTCGCCCGCGCCGAGCGAATAGACGACGCCGAGCCGCTCCGCCTCGCTCTTCAGATACGCGCCGATGGTCACGTCCGCCTCGACGTTCATCATCACGAGATGCTTGCCGTTCTCCATCGCGGCGAGGCCGATCTCGGCACCGACCGCCGGCACGCCGGTCGCGTCGACGACGACGTCGACCAGTCCGCTGCCGATGACGTGGCCGGCATCGCCGGTCACGGCGATCTTGCCCGCCTCCATCGCGGCGTCGATCGCCGGGGCCGTGCCCGCCTCGTGCGCATGGCCGTCCTCACCATAGGCGATGGAAGCGGCCTTCAGGGCGCGCTGGGGATCGCGCTCGGCGATGACGCCGACCACGACGCCCTCCATATGCGCGACGCGGGTGACGATGTCGGTCCCCATCTCGCCGCAGCCGATCAGGCCGATGCGCACCGGCCTACCGGCACGCGCGCGCTCGCTCAAGTCGCGGGCAAGCCCGATCCGGGCGACGTTGATGCTCATGGGCGGGTCCTTCGGCACGAATGATCCCCTCATCCCTAATGAAGATCGGCGCGTGCGATCAAGGTGAATATGGCCCGTGCCCGCTTTTCTGCCGGAACGGCTTGCGCATCGTTCCGCCATATCGTCACAATCGCGGCTCACAACCGATCCGGCTTGGGGTTTGGGAGATGTCGCGTATGGCGCGATCCGGCGGGTTGACGGCGCTGCTGCGCGCCGCGTGTCTGGTGCTTGCGATGACGGCGGGCGCGGCCGCAACGGAACGGCCGGCCATCGACGAGGCGTTCGAGGCCGCGCAATGGGCCTATCTTTCCTCGGCCGGCAAGGCGTTGCGCCAGCTCGGCCTGCGCACGGCCGGCGGCTCGCCGGAGCTTGCCGCGCTGATCCGCCAGCGGCAGGACGTCCTCGAGCTGCTCGCCCGCAAGGAGGTCGAGCTTCTCCATGCCGCCGCCGGCCCGGCGCAGGTCGCCCTGCGCGGCGAGATCGATTCGCTGCGCGCCGAGGTCGCGACGCTCGATGCGAAGCTGGCCGCCGACTTCCCGCGCTACGCGGAGCTCGCCGAGCCGCAGCCGCTGACGGTCGCAGACGTGCAGGCGCTGCTGAAGGACGACGAGGCGCTGCTGTTCTTCCTGCCCGGCACCGCGGGCACCCATGTCTGGGCGATCGGCCGCGACGGTGCCGCCTGGCATCGCGCGCCGATGTGGTCCGACTGGCTCGGCGAGGAGATCGCCGCGCTGCGCAAGGCCCTCGATCCCGCCAGCGTCAGCCGCGGCGCGATCACCCTCGTCGAGGGCATGGACAAGCCGCGCATCGCCGCCTTCGACCGGATGAACGCCTATTTCCTCTACACCCAGCTCGTGGAGCCGGTAGAGCCCGTGCTCGCCGGCAAGCGCCACGTCTTCGTGGTGGCGGACGGGCCGCTCGCCAGCCTGCCGCTCTCCGTCCTCGTCTCGCAGCGGCCGGAGGGCGCGGACACCGACCCCGAGGCCATGCGCGGCACCGCGTGGCTCGCCCGCCGCCTCGCCTTCACCACCCTGCCCTCGGTGGAAAGCCTCGCAGTCGTGCGCGGGCAGAAGGGGCAAGAGGACATTGCCGCGCGCGAGCCGTTCCGCGGCTTCGGCGCGCCGCTGATCGGCCTCGGCGCGGGCGAGGCCGTCGTCGCCTCCGCGCCGGCGGAAAGCTTCTTCCGCGGCGCGCTCGCCGATGTCGCCACCGTGCGCGCCCTGCCCGCCCTGCCGCAGACCGGGCCGGAGCTCACCCGGCTGGCGCAGACGCTCGGCGCGGAAGCCGACAGCCTCTTCCTCGGCGCGGCGGCGAGCGAGGCGGCGGTCAAGACCATCGACCTCTCCTCCACCGCCGTCATCGCCTTCGCCACCCATGGCCTGCTTTCGGGCGAGCTGCCGGGCCTCGCGGAACCTGCGCTGGTGATGACCCCGCCGGACATCGCCACCCCCGAGGATGACGGGCTGCTCACCGCCTCGGAGGTCGCAGGCCTGAAGCTCTCGGCCGACTGGGTGCTGCTGTCGGCCTGCAACACCGCCGGCAGCGACGGCAAGCCGGGCGCGGAAGGCCTTTCCGGCCTCGCCCGCGCCTTCCTCTATGCCGGCGCGCGCTCGATCCTCGTCTCGCACTGGCCAGTGCGCGACGACGCGGCCGCGCGGCTGACCGCCGACGCCATGGCCGCGCTCGGCGACGGCGCCGGCCGCTCGGAGGCGCTGCGCCGGGCGATGCTGGCGCTTATGGACGACACGAGCGACCCGTCGCTTGCGCATCCCGCCTCGTGGGCTCCCTTCGTCGTCGTCGGGGAAGGCGCATGAAACGCTTTTGCACCGTGCTGCTCGGTTGCGTGGCATTGCTTGCCCCGACAGCCCATGCCCACCATGTCGATCCTTACGAGGTTATCGAGCGCGCCTTCCTCGCCTTCAAGGAAAAGGCGGACTACGAGGAATCGCGTTCGATCTTCAGCGTCGCGCTGCGCGAAGCGCCGCACAACGGCAAGCTCGATCCCTCCTTCGCGCTCGTCTTCGCGGTTTACTCAGATCTGGTGCGCAACCAGAACGACCCCGCCTTCGCGCTCCAGCTTGCCGATCAGGGGCTGGTGCTGGCAGTCGCCCCGGAGCAGGAGGACGACGAGGTGAAGAACGCGCTTCTCGTCTCTCGCGCCTATGCGCTCGCCGATCTCGGCCGCTACGGCGAGGCCGTCGAGACGGCGACTATCGCCGCGCTGTGGCTCGGAGAGCGCTTCGGAGAACAAGCGCGCGAAGAGCTCGAAACGGAAGCGCGCGAATGGGCGCGGCTGGAAGGATCGGGGTCCGGCGGCGACATGCCTTCGGCACTCCAGAGCGCGCTCGACCTGTTACAGCAGGCCGAGCAGGCGCTCAGTGCCTACGACACCGCGAAGGCGATCATGCTCGCCGCGCGCGCGGTCCTGCCCGAGGGGGCGGGGCTGGAACCCGGCGCGGTCAGGACGGTCAACGCGTGGAGCCGCCAGCTGACCGGCGTCGCCTACGCCGTCGAGAACCGCAACCGCGAGGCGGTCGCGATGCTGCGCGAAGCGGTCGATCTGATCGCGCAGGAGCCGTGGGACGGCCGCTCGCGGCCGGCATTTCGCGAAGGGCTCGCCGGCGACGGCGGCAGGTACCTTGTCTGGACCATCTTCATCCGCCTCGCCGAAAGCGCGCTCGACATCGGCGACGACGCGCTTGGCGCGGCCGCGCTCGACGTCGCGCAGGATTATGTCGCAACGCCCCTCGACCGCTATTCGCTGCTGGTGCAGCGCGCCGCGCTCCTGATGCGCAGCGCCGATCTCGCCGAGGTGGAGAAGGCGTTCGCCGCCAGCGAGGCGGAGGCGCGGGCCGCGGGCGACGAGGAGAACGCGGCGCTGGCCCGCTTCTACGCCAGCGTCGTGCGCCTGCGCGCCGCCGGGCAGGCCGGCGGCGCGGACGGGCGGGACATGCTGGAACACGCGCGCGAGGCCGCGAAGGCGGCCGGCGGCAACCCGCGCCAGGTCGAGTACATCCTGACGACGGCGGTGTGGCAGGCGGTGATCAATTCCGTCTCGCACCGGATCGTCCTGCCGGTGGCGCGGGAGGCGTTCGACGCCTTCCGCGAAGGCCAGCGCGCCATGGCCGGCTACGACAGCGGGCAGGAAGCGGCGCGGCGCGAGCGGCGGCGCTTCCTCGAAAGCTATCTCGACACCCTCTACGAAAGCACCGGGAAATAACGGCCATAGGCCGGGCAGGCTTCCCCTTTATTGCTGGACGTCGTCGAGGCCGACATTGCCGCCCTCGTTCTCGAGCGTGGCGATGCGCTTCGCTTCCGAGGCGGTGAATTTCAGCCGCACGCCGACGCCGCCGCCGTTTTCGGGAATGAAGACGATGCCCGCCGCCTCCAGCACCGCCCCGATCGCGTCGACCGTGGCAGCGTCGGGCTTGCCCAGCTTGCGCTCGAAATGCTCGATAGCCACGGCGTCGACCTTCGCCAGCTTCGCCAGCATGTCGCGCGACAGCTCGGCCAGCGCGCGGCCGGCGCGGCACTGGGCCCCTGAAATCGCCATCTCGTTCTCCTCTCGCTCGTTCGGTTGCCTGTCCTCATGCCTGTCTCCCGACACCGGGTTCCCGCTTCGGGAGGCATGCGCTATGCCGCGGCGCTCTCGTCGTCGCCGGGCGCGGCCGCCTCGCCGAGCCTGATCGAGGCCTTGATCGGCAAGTGATCGGAGGCGACGCGGGCGAGCGGCGTGTCGTGCAGCTCGACGCCGCAGATGAGATCGTGCGGCCTGCCCAGCACCCTGTCGAGGGCAAGCACGGGAAAGCGCGATGGAAAGCTCGGCAGCGTGGCATGCAGCGGGCCGAACTCGGGCGCGAGGCCGTTCAGCGCCGAGCGGCGGCCCAGCCGCCATTCGTTCAGGTCGCCCATCAAGAGGGTCGGCCGCTCGTCATGCGCCTGCGCCTCGCCGAGCAGCGTCTCCACCTGCTTGGCGCGCGAGTTGCGCAGGAGGCCGAGATGCGCGGCGATGATGCGCAGCGGGCCCGTCTTCAGCGTCAGGTCCATGACCAGCGCCCCGCGCGGCTCGACGCCCGGCAAGGTGAGCTGGCGCGCCGACGTCACCGTCCCTTCGCGCAGCAGGATCAGGTTGCCGTGCCAGCCGTGCTGGCCGTCCATGCCGCTCACCGGAGCCGGCACCAGCCCGCATTCGTGCTCGAGCCGATCGAGGTCCAGCAGACTCTCGCGCGCGCCGAAGCGGCCGCTCGCCTCCTGGAGCGCGATGACGTCGGCGTTCATCTCGCGGATCACGGAAATGATGCGGGCGGGATCGAAGCGGCGGTCGAAGCCGATGCCCTTGTGGACGTTGTAGGACGCGATCAGCGTGTCGCCGCCGTCAGGCATGAAGGACAGGGAGATGTCGGGCTTGACGCCGCGCAGCAGCGCGGGAATCCGGGAAAATGCCTTTCCCCCGCCCGTCTTGCCCGTGCGGTCCTTCCTGCGGAGCATGCGCTATCGCCTCCCTGAGCGTTCCTCTTTCAATATAGGCGACAGCGCCGCCCGCGCCACACCGCCGGCCGGAAAAGACGGCATCGCCCTCGCCTCACGCGGCCTCGGCATCGAGACCGAGGAGGATCTTCAGCCCCGCGTGGTTGCGCGTGGCGTCGGCGAGCGTGTAGCGGTCGAGCACGGCGAGATAGGCTTCCAGCGCCTCGCCGAAAATTCCCTTGAGCCGGCAGATCGGCGAGATCACGCAGGAGCCCCCGGTCCCTTGCATGCATTCGACGAGGGAGAAATCCTCCTCCGTTCCCCGCACCAGCACGCCGAGATTGATCTCGGACGGGTTCTTCGCCAGGCGGATGCCGCCGGCTCGCCCGCGCGTCGTGTCGATGAAACCCATGCGGCGCAGCCGCAGCGCCACTTTCAGCAGGTGGTTGCGCGACAGACGATAGGCATCGGCCACCTCGCTCACCGTGCAGATCCTGCCGGGCCGGCTGGCGAGGTAGATCAGCATGCGGAGCGCGTAGTCGGTGTGGAGCGTCATGCGCATCGGCGGTCTCCGGAACGAGGGGGGCTGTCCGAAAAATGGCGAGAGGGATTGTCCATCCCTTCCGAAGTAGGCCCTGCGCGGCTGAAAATCCAGAAAAACAATGACGCCGCCTCAGCATCCCGCGCGGCGGTTGCCGCCATATACAACCTTAGATTGCATGACCAGCTTATCCTTTCCCCATTTGCCTGTGCGTAAATTTGTCGCATGCGCAATCGAGCCCCCCTTCCCGACCGGCGCCGTCTCACGACCGACATTTCGGGCGCAGCCGCGGTCGAATTCGCCCTCCTCCTCCCGCTCTACCTGTTCCTGCTCCTGGGAATAAGCGCCTACGGCATCTATTTCGGCGCGGCGCATTCGGTGCAGCAGCTCTCGGCCGATGCCGCGCGCACGGCGGTCGCCGGCCTCGACACCCAGGAGCGGCAGGACATGGCGCGGCTCTTCATCGAGCGCAACGCCGACGGCTACCTCTTCATCGACCGCAGCAAGCTCGTCGTCGAGGTCGGCGACAGCGTCAACGACGACACCCAGTTCGACGTCAGCATCAGCTACGACGCGACGGACCTGCCGATCTGGGGACTGTGGGAGCGGCTGCCGATGCCCAACCGCACCATCTCGCGCCGCTCGACCATCCGCATGGGAGGCATATGATGCCGGCTCTCTCCGGAACGCGCCTGCTGCTGTGCCGTTTCGTCCGCGCCACGGGCGGAAACTTCGCGATGATGACCGCGACGGTGACGCCGATGGCGCTGGCGCTGGCGGCGTTCGCCGTCGATGCCGGCTCGCTCTATCTGGAAAAGCGCAGGGCGCAGAGCCTTGCCGACCTCGCGGCCATCACCGTCGCGGCCAATCTCCACGACCCGGTCGAGGCGGCGCGGCTCGTCTTCGCCGACAACGGCGTCCACCACATCGCGCTCGGCACGATCGGCGACGACGGCAAGGTGCGCTGGCAGCCGGGCGACGAGGTCGCCAGCGTCGCAGAATCGGCCGTCCTGACGCGGGGCCGCTATCTGTCGGCGCTGACCATCCCGCCGGCCGAGCGCTTCACCCGCGCTCCCGGCGAGGGCGGCGACGTCAACGCCGTCAAGGTGACCTACCGCAAGACGGGCACGCGCTACTTCGCCGCCTCGATCATCCCGCCGCCGCAGATCGTCGTCGAGGCGACGGCCGCCACGGACAGAAAGGCCGCGTTCTCGGTCGGCTCGCGCTTGCTAGAGCTCAAGGATGGGATCGCCAACGCCCTGCTCGGCGGCCTGACCGGCTCGACCGTGTCGCTGACGGTGATGGACTACGAGGCGCTGCTGGGGGCACGTGTCTCGCTCCTCTCCTTCCTGGACGGCCTGGCGACGGAGCTCGACCTGACGGCGGGAAGCTATGACGAGGTCCTCGACGCCGAGGTCTCGCTCGGTCAGGTCGCGAAGGTGCTGTCGAAGACCCCCGGCATCGGCGGCCGGGCGCAGACCGCCAGCCAAACGCTCGCGACTCAGGCCGGCGCGCCGGGCAGCGGCACGTTCCCCCTGTCGCAGCTGATCGGGCTTTCCGGCAGCGTCGCCCGCGCGACGATCCAGCAGGTGGGGGCCGAGGTCGACGTGATGGAGCTTCTGTCGATGAGCGCGATCCTCGCCGGGCAGGGCCGGCAGGTGAAGCTCGACCTCGGCGCGGCGCTGCCGGGCCTGCTCGCCGTCTCGGTCGACCTCGCCATCGGCGAGCCGCCGCAGAAATCGCCGTGGTTCGCCATCGGCTCCTCCGGCGAGGTGGTGCGCACGGCGCAGACGCGGCTGCGCGTCGTCGTCGACATCGGCAACAACCCGCTGCTGACCGGCCTGCTCGGCGCGCGCATCCGCCTGCCGCTCTATCTCGAGCTCGCCTACGCCGAGGCGAAGCTCGACGCGATCTCCTGCCCGACCGGCCGGCGCGACAGCATCAAGGTGGCGATCGACGCGCGGCCCGGCATCGCCAACCTCTATCTCGCCGAGGTCGATCCGTCGAAGATCGTCAACTTCGCCAATCCGGCCCCGCGCTCGCCGGCGAAGCTCATCCAGGTCACCGCCGTCAACGTGACCGGACAGGCGCAGGCCGAGATCGGCGCGATCAACTACAAGCGGCTCAATTTCACCATGAGCGACATCGACGGCCGCAAGGTCCGTCAGGTCTCGACCGGCACGATCGCGACGTCGCTCACCGAATCGCTGTTCTCCAGCCTGTCGCTCGAGATCAGCGTCGGCCTCGGCTTCCTGAACATTCCGCTGATCACGCTGCCCCCGAATACGACGGCCCTGCTCGCCGGCACGATCCGCGCCGCCGCCGGCCCGGTGGACATGCTGCTCGGCGAGGTCCTCAAGATGCTCGGCCTGTCGCTCGGGCAGGCCGACATCCGCGTCCACGGTGCGACCTGCGGCCGCGCCGTCCTCGTGCAGTAGGGATGCTATTATCCCTCGTCCGCGCTCATGCGGACGCGTCCCGCGGCGAGGCGAAACGCGGGAAGAGCACGTTGTTCTCGAGGTGGATATGCTCCATCAGGTCGTCGACGAACCGGGCGGCGCCGATATAGAGCGCCTGCCACGACCGGCATGCGCCCGCGGGCGGCGCGAAGCGCCCGGTCATCGTCTCCAGAAGCTCGACCAGTTGCCCCTGCCCGTCATGCTCGGCGCGCAGCGCCGCAATGGAAAGGCCGAGTTCCTCCCCGTCCGCGTCGAGCATCGCCGGAAACAGCGACGCCTCTTCGCGGGCCATGTGGTCCTCGAGGTCGGCGGCGATCCGGCGCAGCGCCTCGGCCAGCCCGGCGGGAACCTGCGGATGCTCGCGATGCACCGCCTCGACCTTGCGCGACAGCGCGATCAGCTCGGGCAATTGCTGCCGGTGGGCCTGATGGTAGCAGGTGCGGATGTGGTCGATCAGGGCGTCGCTGTCCATCGCGGCCGGCATTTCGGACGCCGGTGCCGCCAGCTCGTCCAGCGCCTGCTCCAGCTCGACCGGATCGACGCCGCGCCGCGCGGCCGCGGCGGCGACGTCGAGATCGCCGTTGCAGCAGAAATCGATCCTGAAGCGGCGGAAAACGGCGGTCGCGCCCGGCGTGGACGCGGCGATGTCGCCGACGGTTCGCGCCTGTGGCGAAGCGGTCGTGGTCGATGCTGGCATGTCGGATGCTCCCGTTTGCGAGGGTCGATGGAATGCGATGGCCGCAGGAACCAGCCCCGCTACGGCCTGCCGGCCTCGGCGGGCGATGGACGGGCCTCGCTTAAAATGGTATTTTATATTCCATTTTATAGCCCGGTAATTCGGCATTGTAAATGCTGATTTGAGGAGAGCCGATGCGCCTTGCCGCCTTCACGGATTACGGGCTGCGCGTGCTGATCGTCCTGGCCAGCACGCCGGAAAGGCAGACCACGACCGCCCGCCTCGCCGAGGAACTGGCGATTCCCTATAATCATCTCGCCAAGGTGGTTCAGG
Organism: Aquamicrobium sp.; assembly: GCF_023954335.1. Classification (NCBI taxonomy): domain Bacteria; kingdom Pseudomonadati; phylum Pseudomonadota; class Alphaproteobacteria; order Hyphomicrobiales; family Phyllobacteriaceae; genus Aquamicrobium; species Aquamicrobium sp. Next base: position 1,766,076 of record NZ_JAMLIE010000001.1, on the reverse strand, counting down.
ATCTCGGCCGCGGCGGCTACCTCGCCACCCAGCGCGGCGCAGGCGGCGGCATGCGCCTCGCCCGCGCGCCCGAGGCGATCGGGCTGGGCGAGATCGTCCGCTTTCTCGAGCAGCGTTACGCCATCGTCGAATGCTTCCGCACCGATGGCGGCGAATGCCTGCTGACGCCGGGATGCCGGGTGCGCGGCCGGCTGGCCGCGGCGCGGGAGGCGTTCCTCGCCGAGCTGGACAAGACCAGCATCGCCGAATGCGCGCATCCCGGCCCGTTGGCCGGCCCCCTGAACGGCCCGCTGCTGGAAGATGCCGGAAGCGTCAGGTGACGACGCTCGGCGCGTCGCGGCCGGTGCGCCGGGAAATCTCCGCGATGCGTTCGGCCGCCGCGATCAGGCCCGACAGGGCCTCCTGCGTCTCGCGGCCGTGGCGCGCCGCATCCGGCTCGTAGCATTCGAGATAGACGCGCAGCGTCGCCCCAGAGGTGCCGGTGCCGGACAGGCGAAAGACGATGCGCGAGCCGCCAGCGAACAGGACGCGCACGCCCTGCCCCTCGCTGACCGAGCCGTCGACCGGATCGCGATAGGCGAAATCGTCGGCCGCCTCGACCGCAAGGCCGCCGAACCGCTGCCCCGGCAGCGACGGCAGCTTCTGCCGCAACGCCGCCATCAGCTCCCCGGCGGCGGCGGTGTCGATATCCTCGTAGTCGTGGCGCGCATAGTAGTTGCGGCCGTATTCGGCCCAGTGCCCGAGCGCGATCTCCATCACGCTCTCCCCCCGCGCGGCGAGGATGTTGAGCCACAGCAGCACGGCCCACAGCCCGTCCTTCTCGCGCACATGGTCGGAGCCGGTGCCGGCGCTCTCCTCGCCGCAGATGGTGGCGAGCCCGGCGTCGAGCAGGTTGCCGAAGAACTTCCAGCCCGTCGGCGTCTCGTAGAGGCCGATGCCGCGCTTCTGCGCCACGCGGTCGGCCGCGCCGCTGGTCGGCATCGAACGGGCGATGCCCTTCAGCCCTTGCGCATAGCCCGGCGCGAGATGGGCGTTGGCCGCCAGCATGGCCAGCGAATCCGACGGCGTGACGAAGATGCCGCGCCCGATGATCAGGTTGCGGTCGCCGTCGCCGTCCGACGCCGCGCCGAAGTCCGGCGCCTCGGGCGACATCATCAGGTCGTAAAGTTCCCGCGCGTGGACGAGGTTCGGGTCGGGATGGTGCCCGCCGAAATCCTCGAGCGGCACGGCGTTGCGCGCGGTGCCGACGGGCGCGCCCAGCCGGCGCTCCAGGATCTCCACCGCATAGGGCCCGGTGACGGCGTGCATCGCGTCGAACGCCATGCGGAAGCCGCCGGCGAACAGGGCACGGATCGCCCCGAAGTCGAACAGCGCCTCCATCAGCTCGGCATAATCGGCGACCGGATCGATCACCTCGACCGTCATGTCGCCGAGCATCAGTTGGCCGACGGTGTCGAGATCGACATCGACGGCGCGCACCGTGGCGTAGCGATCGATCACCTGGCTGCGGGCGTAGATCGCCTCGGTCAGCTTCTCGGGCGCGGGCCCGCCATTGCCGATATTGTACTTGATGCCGAAATCCCCCTCCGGCCCGCCGGGATTGTGGCTGGCCGAGAGGATGATGCCGCCGAAGGCGCGGTTCTTGCGGATGAGATGAGAGGCGGCCGGCGTCGACAGGATGCCGCCCTGCCCGACGATGACGCGGCCAAAGCCGTTGGCCGCCGCCATCCGCATCGCGATCTGGATCGCCTCGCGGTTGAAATAGCGGCCGTCGCCGCCGATCACCAGCGTCTCGCCGCGAAAGCCGGCGACGGAATCGAAGATCGACTGGATGAAGTTCTCGACGTAGTTCTTCTGCCGGAACACCGGGACCTTCTTGCGAAGGCCGGAGGTGCCGGGCTTCTGGTCGTCATAGGGTGCGGTTTCGACGATCGAGATCATCCCAGCCCATCCTTGTCCAGCCCATCCCTGTCATGCGCCATCGGAACAGGCGAGCGCCGCATCCGTTCCGCGCGGCGCTGCGGCGCCGCCATGCCCGCCTTCGGCGATGAAATGCGGATTGGCGAACGGCTCGTCCCCCGCCACCGTGCCGGCGCCGTAGCCGAGCACCGCGCCGTCGAGCCGGCGCGTCAGGCCGCCGGCCGCGCGCAGCACCGCGTCGCCCGCCGCCGTGTCCCACTGCATGGTACGGCCCATGCGCGGGTAGAGATCGGCCTTGCCCGCGGCGAGAAGGCAGAATTTCAGCGACGAGCCGATGCTCGTCCGCTCCACAGAGCCGAGACGGGCGATGTAGTCCTCCGTCGCCGGGGAGCCGTGCGAGCGGCTGGCGACAACGATGAGCGGAGCCGAAGGCTGCCGCACGCCTATCCCACGGCGCGCCAACGGCCGGTGGCCGGCATCGGCCTCCACCAGCTCGGCGAAGCCCGGCCGACCGAGATAAAGCTGACGGCAGGCCGGCGCGTAGACCGCGCCGACGACCGGAACGCCGCCCCGGACGAGGGCGACGTTGACGGTGTAGTCGTCGCCGCCGCGCACGAATTCGCGCGTGCCGTCGAGCGGATCGACGAGGAAGAACACGTCTCCCGTCTCGCGCGGGGCAAGCCCGGCAGAGTCTTCTTCCTCAGCAACGATGGGGATCGCGTGGAACTGCCGGCGCAGCCCGGAAAGCAGGATGGCCTCGGCCTCGCGATCCGCCCGCGTCACCGGCGATTCATCGGCCTTGATCTCGGCCCGGAACCCCTCTGAGGCGATCTCGACGATGCGCCGCCCCGCATCCAGCACGAGCGGTTCGATGGCGGAAAGGATGATGCGGTCGTCCGGCAAGGAAGTCATGGAAAAGCCGATAGCGCCCCCGGTGCCCGGCGGCAATAGCCAAACGCCGGCCCGTCGCGCCATCGCGCCCCGCAACGGCCACCGTCACGGGCCGAAAGGACGCCTTGCCGGCGGCAAGTTCCGTCTTTACGTTGCCGGCCATGCGGGGTATTGAACCGCCCGTCGCGTTGGGGCGTAGCCAAGCGGTAAGGCAGCGGTTTTTGGTACCGCCATTCCCTGGTTCGAATCCAGGCGCCCCAGCCAAATCTCACTTTTCGCGGATTTGCCGCCGCTTCCTACACTTGAACGGGCGGCAATAGCCGTTGTTTCCGCCAAGAGATCAAAGGGTTGGCGGAAGGTGGCGACCACCTCGCCATCCTCCCAAGAGCAGTTCGAAAGTACGAAGTTGAGCAGGCGGCGTTTTTCGCGGGCGGTCTGGCGTTCGAACAGCGCCTGAGCATTCCGGGCAAGTTCGAGAATCCGGATGCCCTCGTCCATGTAGAACTGCTCGGCCTCCTCGTGGCGGTCGATGTCGCGCTGCAAGCGGCGCTGTTCCTCTCGCCATTCGCCAGCCATCTTGTCGAAGAAATCGCCGCCGATCTTGCCGTCGAGCTTGTCGACATACATGGTGCTGATCCGCTCGCCGAGCCGCCTGTGCTCGGCCTGGAGCCGCTTGATCGCTTCCTCGTGCTCGTGGCGCTCGTCCGCATGTCTGGCGTGCAGCGCCTCGCGCACCCAGTCCAGAATCTTGTCGTCGAACCGGAGCTGGCCGAGCATGGCGGTGAACTGCTGCTCAAGAACCTCCTCGCGCACATACTTGCGGCGACAGGATGCGGGCTCGCCCCGGCATTTGTCGGCGTAGCCGGTGCAGTGATAGTAGATGTATTTCTGCTTCTTGATCTCGCCGACCACCGAGCAGCCGCAGCGCGCGCAGGCGATCAGGCCCGAGAAGGCGAAGTCGTGGGTCATGCGCCGATGCTTGCTGGCGTTCCGGCCATCCATCACGCCCTGCACCCGCTCCCATGCCTCGACCGAGACCAGCGGCTCGTGCTTGCCCTGATAGAGCTTGCCGTTCCACTCGAACCAGCCGGTGTAAAGGCGATTGCGCAGGATCGAATGCACGGTGCTGGTGGGAACCGGCGCGCAGCTCTTCTTGTAGACGAGACCAGCAGCGCGGGCCTTCTTGGCCACCTCTTTCAACGCAAACTCGCCGGTCGCGTACCACTCGAACAGCTTCGAGACGATCGGCGCGACCTCTGGATCGACGGCGATGACCTTGCGCCCGTTCGGGCCGGTGACGTTCAGGTAGCCGAGCGGCGTCTTCGTTGGCCAAATGCCCTGCTCGGCCTTCTCCTGCTGGCCCTTGCGGGCCTCCTCGGACAGGTTGTCGATGTAGTTCTTCGCCATCAGCACCTTGATGCCGTGCATGAACTTTTCCGAAGACCGAGACTCGCGCGACAGCACAACGCCTTCCTTCGGAAAGTGGATCTCGGCGTCCAGCTCGTCGACCGTCACCCAGTCCTTGAGGTTGCGATAGAGCCGGTCGGTCTTCTCGACAAGGATCACCCGCACATCGGGATGCGCCCTCAGCCAAGTCACCATCTCGCCGAAAGCGCTGCGGCCGGTCTGCTTGGCGGTCTCGACGTCCACATACTCCTTCGCCACGGTGAAGCCCTCAGCGGCGGCGTAGTCCTTGAGCAACTTCAACTGCGCAGGGATCGAGTAGCCCTCCTTCTCCTGCTCCTTGGAGGAGACACGCGCGTAGATCACAGCGCGCGTGCTGGGCGGCGGGGCGGATGGCTTGGTGATGCGTGTCCTGGCTGGCATAATGTTTAGCTATCACTAAACATCGCGATCATCAAGCTCTCTGCGCCGCCGTCGAGCGGTTGGAAAGCGCATATGCTTCGGCATGATTTAGAATGCCGAGCACCAAAGCCCTCAGGGTCGGGCCAGTTCTATCAGGGTCTGCGGGATCGGCGCCAACTACACCAAGGATCACATCTCCGGGGTCAGCGCTGACTTCACCACCGGAAGACCATGCAACAGCCTTGTCGCGTGGTTGCAGCGAGGCTTCGATCGACGCCGCCACCCAGACCTGCCGAGCGATCTGATTGCCAGTGTCGACGCTTCGGATCTCACGGTACTTCTCGATCTTTTCAAGACGATCCCAGACGTTGCCCGCGGTTGTGTACTTGGCGTCGATCACGGCGGCATAGGCCAGCCGATAGTCACGCGGATCGCGGCCGGGAACAAGCACCTCCACGACGATGTCCGGCGTCCAGGCCCACGACGATTGCTCCTGGTAAATCGAATCTATGCCCTGCGCCGCCTGCAGTCGCAGGATCGTCGGCTCATAGCGGAGACGTAGGATACGCCCATCCTTGGCAGCAAAGTCTATCGCAGCATTTCGGTCGAGATCGACGGAAAATCGATCCCGAGCGATCGGCTCGAAGATCGAGTTGTGCGAGATGCAGCTCAGCCCTACAGCCTGGAATGCAGCGGAAATCTGGAAGAAGACCCACTGCTCGAAGATCGTTTCGATCGACTTGGCGCCCTCGGCGTCTCCTTGCTCGACGACGACTGCGGTCGTGTCTAGGAACGCGTGCATCAGTCGCGCAGCGCGCGCATAATGCCGGTGGCTCCGGAAATATGGGCTGTTGAAGGTGCCGAGAAAATCCTGTCGGCTCATGCGGGTGACAGGCACGGCAAAACTGCGCATCGCCCTGCGGATCTCAGTCACGATGCCTTCGCCAGCATCGATGATTTCCTGCAGCCTGGCGATCTTCGGCTCCTCGCGCAGCTGGATGAATCGCGCCAGCGCCGCATCGTCGAGTCCGAAGCTGCGTTGGCGCGCAACACGCATTTCGCGTTCGGCCCGGGCACGCTTCAGGCTGCGATCGACCCGCCGCCAGAGCATGTCCATGAAAGCGACGATCACACTGTTTTCCCGGGTATTCCGGTCCGGCATCGCCGTGGGAAGCTCGACGAGCGCTCCGGTTCGCACCGCTTCGCGAGCGCCGAGCCCGCGCTGTGCAAATCGCCGCAGGACATCCGGCATCAGCCGCTCTCCGGGTCTGGGCCGCCGGATCGACCGACGCTGACGCAGTTCCATGTGCGGATCCTCGAGAATGTCCGCCAGGATCGGCGAGAGGCGGCTCCAGAACTGCCGGATCTGGCTCAGCTCCAGACGCGCCGTGAGCGGTTGCACACCGCCACTGCGCGACGAGGGACGCTGCGCAAGCGCCAGACGGGATTTTGAGATCAGGTCGAGCAACAATTCGACGCTGATACGCCGCATGTCCGCGAACATGGCGTCATAGGCTCTCGCAGACAGTTTGCTGGGCTCGACCAGCGCGAGGGAGCGCGCAAGCACATCCCCGGTTGCCGCATCGCGCAGGCTGATATGGGTCACGCCGGATGCGCCGCTAAGATGCTGGCCGGCCCGCCACCTGATCGTGTCGCCGAAATCCTCCGCGGGCACATCGTCTCCAAGCGGCACATCGCCGATGGAGATTTTGAACTCCTGGTCTTCGGACGGATCGTCAACGCGAAACCCGATAGGCATCGTTTCCTGCACCTCGAAGCTGGGCGTGGCCTGAGACTTGCCAACAGGAACCTTGAGCAGCGTCGAGCGACCGGAAAAGATGACGAACTGTGTCATTCTTCACCGAGGAACATGTCGTCAGATGCGCGTGCGTCAGACTCAAGTCGGGCGAGCGATTCGAGGGTTCGCGGAACGTCGGATTCCTTCCCAAGTTTTTCCGCCAGACGCCCCAAGGCCTCCAGAGCCCCCGGTCGGTACAGCCCCCGTATCTGCGGCAGGATGCGCTGGCGCAATTGCATGTCCAGCGCCTGATCGAAGCTGCAAAGACCCTCTGGTGCATTTGCGATGAAATGGCAGATCGACGTCTGGCGCCGGTGGGTGAGCCCACAGCCAAGCACACTGAGTTCAGGCTGTATCTCCCCCAAGATCTCAATTGCCCGAGCCGGTACGTTGGTGTTCCGTGTCCACCGGTCCCGGTCCGCCTGCAGCACGGCTGGTCCCTCAACCACCCGCGCGCCGGTCTGTGCAGACATTCCGAGAACGGGAAGACGTTCACTCACGACGAACTCGATCAGGTTGCACCGATCAAGAAGGCGCATCGACAACGGTCGCGTCGTTTCGTCGAAGTTCACTGTCCCGGCGATTATCAGGTTCGGCGCAAGTTCGAGGCGTGCGTATGGCCGAAAGGGATCGTCTTCCCGCACTGCGCTGGGATCGAAGACGCTGATGAACTGGTTCCCTGGCGCTCTTGAAATCGCCTGAATGATATCTGCGAGGTAGTGCTCGGGCTGCGCAAGGTTCATTTCTTCGAGACAGACGGAGAACACCGGCGCGGACGTCCCGAGAGCCTCGCGCGCATGGGAGGCGAGGATCATTTGGTTCAGCAGGCCCGACGCGGCCGGAATGAAACGGTGTTCCAGCGCGTCGGTATAGCCGAGAAGGTCTGCAGGGCTGGTCCAAGATGGGTTCACGTCCACGGCCAGATAGTTCCTTCCGGCGTCCTCCCCTGCCAGTGCTTCCGAATAAAGGACGGGCAGAGACGATTTGCCGGACCCGGAGACACCACCCAAAATGACAGGCGCTCGCTCCTTCGCCGAAAGATGGAAAGCCAGCAGGTCCTCGCGGTCGAAGATGAAGCCGCAGTCCTCGACATGCGTAACAAACCGCTCGAAGAATGCTTCCTCGGACATGGGCACCCGATCAGGCGCGGATGCCGGGAAGTCAGGCAGGTTCAACGCGGGTGCCGACGGCCTTGCAGCTGAAGCCTGCTCCGAAGCGGTGTCAGACCTTGGCCCTCCGCCAAGACCCAGGCGTCGCAGGAGAGGTTCGAGCGCGAGGAAGTCATTGAGCACGCCCGTGCGGTCTGATGACAGTCGTTCTGCAACCGCTTCAAGGCTTTGGCTGATCAGTTCTTCCTGTTGGCTCAGCTCCTCCCGTTTTGCCTTGAGTTCCTGTTCCGCAGCTTCCTTCTTCGCAGCCAGTTCCTCGTCGAGTGCCTTGTGACGGCGAGCCTTCTCGGCATCGAACTTTTCCTTCTCGGCAGCGTAGTCGGCCCTGAGGTTCTCCAACTGGGTGCTGAGGTCCTTGATGCGCTCCTTGGCGCGGGCGTCGATCTGGGCCGCTTGCGCGTCCACGCGCTTCTCGACCTCTGCCGCGACCGCCTTGTCGATCTTTGGCTTGAAGGCTTCGTCCGAGAGCAACGCGTCGAAAATCTGATCCAGCGCGTCAAGTTCCTGATGCTGCTCGTTCAGAAAGCTCTGAACGCGCGCGATCACGGTCGGGGACGACTGCGCCTCCTCGGCAAATCGGCCGAGCCGTTCGAGAAACTCGCGCCGCTCCTTTCGCGACAGGAAATCCCTCGAAACCTGTCGGACGGCATCTTGCAGGGAAACGAGGTCGACCTCCTGCGCTCCCTCCCGCAGGTCTTCATACAGCGCGCCGGTGATCGCCTCGTAGCGCACCGTGTGCCCGACCTGATCGTTCGGCTTGCTGGCATCACGCTGCACGATCACCTTGTGCCGGATATGGCCGAGGCGCCCCTCCGCCTCGCTCACAGCGATCCGGTAGACGACATGCGGCGCGACCGGCTTGCTGAAGCGGATTTCCGGCTCGATCATGCGGTCATTCTCGGGGCGGTCCAGTTCGACCTTTAGCGGCCCGTAGAGATAATCGCCGATCCGCACGAGGACATGCCGCGTCGGCTCGTGATCGCAGCGCATCCGGAAATCGTCGAGCAAAGCGTTCGGATCGGTGATCTCGGCGCCGGGCGTCAGGATCTCGATCAGGTCTTTCAGGCCGGGAAGCGTGGGTTGCAGAAGCTGATAGATGTCCTTGTCGGGCGAGGACGAGAGGTCCATCGCATCCTCGATCCCCGACATGATGAGGCAGCCCGGCGGCGCATGGGTCACGCGGGCCTCGCCGCGCAGCATCCACCAGGCCCGGCCGCGATTGGGGAACTCGGACGGGCGGTCGTCGATGATCTCGCCGTTCACGTCGGCAATCGGCACCACGGTAGAGAAATGGTTCGCGCTTGCGCCGGCCTCGAAGCTCTTCTGCCCGACCGCGAAGAAGTATCGCTTATCCTTGGATGCCAATGGGGAACTCCTTGACTAACTGCTCGATGCCGACGGCGCGATTGGTGCGCCGGGCAGTGTAATAGGTTGGTTGCGGAAAGAACGCGTTCATTCCGCGGCCTCCGTGACCGCTTCGGCAGCCGGCTCCAGGGCCTCGTGGAGGAGGGCTTCGAGGAGGCGGGCGCGGGTGGTGTCGGCGGTAATGAGGGCGGCCTCCAGCCGGTCGCAGAGGGCCATGAGGGCATCGACCTTAGCCACGATGCGGTGTTGTTCGGCGAGGGGTGGGAGGCCGACGGGGATTCCAGCCAGCGTGCCCTGTTGCAGGGCCGGCACCGCTGTTCCAGCTTGGTAGCGCGTGAAGTCCAGCGTGGTCATCAGCAGGTAAGCCCACTCGACAACGATGTCGGAGGCAAACGTGATCCCTAAGCAGTTATTGTCGATAGCCGAGCCGCGCGTCAGGATGCGCCGCTTGTTGGTCGCGATGGCTCCGCCGATCTTTGGGAAGATGATTGTTCCGGGTGGATGAATTGCCGCGCGCATGCGCATGGCCGCTTCATCGTCAATGGTGTTGTTGGCTGTCGTGATGAACTTGTTGTTTTCGGGAAGGTTCATGTCACTGACCTTCAAGAAGAAGTAGGGACCATCTGTCTGGCCCTGTTCGTTCTTCGGAAAGCCCGATCCGATCGCCCACGTCCCGAGCGCGATCAGCGGCACCGCCGACCAGTTTGGTGGAAGCTCGCCCAACTCCTCGGCGTCGATTTCGGGCAGTTCCTTCTGCCGTTTGCCGTTGCCCGCCTTCTCCGCCGCAATCCGCTTCAGCAGTTCAGACGCCGTTTCGTCGGTCGGGTCCTGCTCCACCAGTTTGCCGCGGACGGCGAGGTTGAGGATGGTCTGGCGCAGCGCCTTGATCTGGTCGGGGCGTGTGGTGAGCGCCGGCAGCGCGTCGAGGGCGAAGCGGGCGTCGGCCTGAAATGTCCCGGGATCGGGCGCGTTGAGGCGGGCGAGGCTCGCCGCCGCCAGCCGATCGCGCACTGCCTCGCGCCCCCCCCGCGCCGCCTCCAGCCGCTCGCACAGGCCCATCAATTCATCGACCTTGGCGACGATGCGCTGCTGCTCGGCGAGCGGTGGGAGGGGAAAGGGTAAGACTGCGAAGTCTGCGTCGTTTATGGCCGGATAGGCTTGCCCGCGCTGGTTCTCCTCGACGCATTCCACCATGAACGGACTGCGAAGCACGATCCAAATATAGCGCGGTATTACGAGGCCGTGCCCGTTGAGGATGGCGAAGGCAGTGCTTGCAATCGGCTGCGGATCAAAATCGCACTCGATGACGGCGACGTTCAACAGGTATGGGCGAACGCAAGAATAGATCACATCGCCCTTGCGCGTGATCTTGCGCGCCCGGCTCGGCGCTTCGCTGGCCTCCAAAACCTTCGGTTCCGCGACAATACCCGCCTCTTTGTTGATGGCGGTTACGTCGATGTAGGTGAAGGTCGATTGTGGGATTTCCTGTCCTCGATCACTCGTAACTTCGCGGATCGGTGTCCAACACCAGTTCTGCGGCAAGTCGAAAGGCGGCTCTTCCACGTCGGCAAGCACCTTCGGCTTCCTGATCTCCCCCGCTTTCACTAGCCGCGCCTTTTCCTTCGCGATCCGCTTCAGCAATTCCGACGCCGGTTCGTCGCTGGCGTCCTGCGGCACGAGCTTGCCGCGCACCGCCAAATCGAGCACGAAGCGCCGCAGCCGCGCAATGGCGTCGGGCGCGTCGGCGATTTTCTCGTAATGTGCCAGCAGGCGTTCCGCGTTCATCGGGCCGGCGCTCATCGCAGCAGCGCCTCGGCGAGGATTGCCTTCAACTGGTCGCGATAGGTTACCGTCTCGGCCTCGGTGCGGGCAAGGTCCGCCAGCAGCGCCTCCGGGTCGCCGTGATCGTCGGCAACGCTGTGCGGGTTCTTGATGTCGAGATTATAGCCGCGCGCCTTCACCTCCTCGGCGGTCACGCGCCACGCCTGCGGCGTCTCCTCGCGGCCAATCCGATCCTTGCCGCCCCACCAGTCGATGCAGGGCTGAAAATGCTCCAGCCGGATCGGCCTGGTCATCGAGTAGGCTTTCTGGCCCTCGGGCACGCGATGCTCGTAGAACCAGATGTCGCGCGTCGGCGTGCCCTTCTCGAAGAACAGCAGGTTGGTGCCGATCGAGGCATAGGGCTTGAACACCGAATTGGGCAAACGAACGATGGTGTGGAGGTTGCACTCCTCCATCAGATGTTCCTTCAGCCGCGTCTTGACGCCCTCGCCGAACAGCGTGCCGTCCGGCAGCACCACGGCGGCGCGGCCATCGGTCTTGAGCAGCCGCACGATCAGCGCGAGGAACAGGTCGGCGGTTTCCTTGGTGCGGAAGGTAGGGAAATTGTTCTCGATGCCGTCTTCCTCACGCCCACCGAAGGGCGGATTGGTGACGACGATATCGACGCGTTCGTCCTTGCTCCACGAAATCAGCGGCCGGGCCAGCGTGTTGTCGTGCTTGACGAAGCTCGGGTCCTCGATGCCGTGCAGCAGCATGTTGGTGACGCAGAGCATGTGCGGCAGTTGCTTCTTTTCCACCGCGCGCAATCCGCCCTGCATCTTTTCGCGCTGCTGCGGTGTGCGGACGTAGTTCGCCTCCATGTGGTTGATCGCGCAGGAGAGGAAGCCGCCCGTGCCGCAGGCGGGGTCGAACAGCACCTCGCCCGGATGCGGGTCGACCATCTGCACCATGAAGGCGGTGACGGCGCGCGGCGTGTAATACTCGCCTGCATTGCCGGCCGATTGCAGATCGTTGAGCAATTGCTCGTAGAACTCGCCAAAATGCCGCCGCTCGTCGAGATTGTTGAAATCGACCTGGGTGATCTTGTTGACCACCTGCCGCAGCAACTGGCCGGACTTCATGTAGTTGTAGGCGTCCTCGAACACGTCGCGCACCACGCGGCGGCGGTCGCCGGGCCTGTCGGAGACCTGCAAACCCTTCAGCGCCGGGAACAGTTCGTCATTGACGAAATCGAGCAGCGCCTGGCCCGTGATGCCCTCCGGGTCCGCCGCCCAGTTTCGCCACTGGAATTTCTCCGGGATCGGCGAGCGATAGCCGTCCCTGGTCAGTTCGAGTTCCTGGTCCTGATCGTCGATGATCTTGAGGAAGAACAGCCAGGTGAGTTGGCTGATGCGCTGCGCATCGCCATCGACGCCCACGTCCTGGCGCATGATGTCCTGAATGGATTTGACGGTGGTGCGGACGATCATGGCTCAGGCGGTCTCCTGGTAGAGCGCGTCCTGCATTTCGTGGACGGCCTTCTCGAAGCCCTCCTTGCCGCCGAACGCCTTGATGAGTTGCACGACGCTGCCCATCGCGGTGAAGGGCGTGACCTTCAGCACATTGGCATCGTCGAGATTGAGCACGCCCTCGTCGCGATACTTGTCCAGCAACGCATCGAGCACGGCGCGGGCCTGCGGCCCGTATTTGGTGAACACGTCACGCTTCTTGACGTTCTCGGCCCGCTCGCGGCGGGTAAGCGGCTTCCGATCAAAGGCGACGTGGCAGATCAGATCGAACGGGTCGAGGTTCTTGCCGAGTTCATCGGCGACGGCATCGAGCGCCAGGCCCTCGGCCTCCAGTTCCTCGATAATCGCCTGCTTGCGCTCGGCGGATTTCCAGCGCCGGAGGAAATCGTCGAGGCTGGCAAAACGCTTTTTCAGCGCCGTCCGGGTGAAGTCGCGCAGGGATTCGGTGACGAGCTTGCCGTTCTCGTCGAGATATTCGACGCGCTCGGCCAGGATGCGGGCGCCGACGCCATCGACGTAGATCTTGCGGATCGGGCCACCTGGCGGCAATGGTAGGCCCGGCTGATCGACCACCGTTTCGTCCTCGCCGGGTTCCGGCGGGATGGCGTCGTCGCCCTGCGGCGCGTCGTCGGGCGGCGTGATCGGATCACCGTCGCTCGGCTCGTAAATCTGCACCGGGTCGCCGTCGAAATCCGGGTCGGCAAAATGGCTAGTCGCGCCGCGAAAGTCGATCAGCGTGAAGAAGAACTTCTTGCTGTCCTCATGAACGCGGGTGCCGCGCCCGACAATCTGCTTGAACTCGGTCATCGAGCCCACCGCACGATCGAGCACGATCAGCCGGCAGGTCTGCGCATCAACACCAGTCGAGAGCAGCCGCGAAGTCGTCACCAGCACGGGATATTTCGATTCCGGGTCGATGAAATTGCCGAGCTGGTCCTGGCCTTCCTTGTCGCTGCCCGTGATGCGCATGACGTAACGCTGATTTTCCGCGACCAGATCGGCGTTCTCGTTGACGAGCGCCTGCCGCATCCGCGCCGCGTGCTCCTCATCGACGCAGAACACGATCGTCTTCTGGAAGCGGTCGCCGCTTTCCTTCAGGAACTCGGTGATTTTCTTCGCGGTCAGCACCGTGCGGTCGTCGAGCACGATATGCCGGTCGAAATCCTTCGTGTTGTAGATGCGGTCCTCGACCTCGTTGCCGTCGCGATCGAGCTGGCCGAGTTCGGGGCGATAGCCTTCCACATCACGGTCGATGTGAACCTTGATGACCTTGTAGGGCGCGAGAAAGCCGTCGCTGATGCCCTGTTTCAGGGAATAGGTGAAAACCGGCTCGCCGAAATATTCCGTGTTGGAGACGTATTCCGTCTCCTTCGGCGTGGCGGTGAGGCCGATCTGCGTTGCGCCGGAAAAGTGGGCGAGGATTTCCCGCCATGCCGAATCCTCGGCCGCGCTGCCGCGATGACATTCGTCGATGACAATGAGGTCGAAGAAGCCTGGAGAGAACTCGCGATAGAGCTTCTGCCGCTCCTCCGGGCCGGTGATCGCCTGATAGAGGCCGAGATAAATCTCGAAAGCGGTGTCGATGCGCCGCCTGTTATCGAGTGCCAGCGGCAGATCGACGGCGGTTCCGTCCTGTCGCTCGATGGTCCTGGCATTGGTGGATAGCTTCGCCATCGCCGCGCCGAAGGGGCGAAAGTCGTTCACCATCGTCTGGTCGATCAACACGTTGCGATCGGCAAGGAACAGGATGCGTTTCTTGCGGCCGGCCTTCCAGAGCCGCCAGATGATCTGGAACGCGGTATAGGTCTTGCCCGTGCCCGTCGCCATCACCAGGAGCACGCGGTCACGGCCCTTGGCGATGGCCTCGATCGCCGCGTTGACGGCGTTCACCTGATAATAGCGTGGTGTCTTGCCGCTGCCGTCGTCGAAATAGTCCTGAAGCACGATCTTCTCGGCTTCCGCGTCGAGCCCCTTCCAGGCGCGATAGCGTGCCCATAGACCGGCCGGCGACGGGAAGGCGTCGAGCCCGAGATTTGTCTCGACTGGAACGCTTTGCCCGGTGCGGTCATGGAACACGAAGCCGTCGCCGTTCGAGGAAAACACGAAGGGGATGTCCAGCGTCATCGCGTAGTCGAGGCCCTGCTGGATGCCGTGGCCGACCGGATGATTGTTGTCCTTGGCCTCGATCAGCGCGATGGGGATATTCGGCTTGTAATAGAGTACGATGTCGACCTTCTTCGCCTTGCCGCGCGTCACCAGCTTGCCGCGCACGATGATGCGGCCCTTGGTGAAATAGACCTCCTCGCGCACCTGCGCCATCTCGTCCCAGCCGGCGCGCTTGACGGCGGGCAGGATGAACTTCGTGCAGATATCGCGTTCGGTAAGGCTCCTCTTGTCCATGCGTTCAGCGGCCCCCCGCCTTGTTCCCGCTCATCCCTGCCCCTCTTTCGCCGGCGGCTTCTCGCACTCATCCAGCGCCTTCAAGCGTTGATACTCCTCGATCGCCATGACGACGACGACGGGGCGCCCATGCTTGGCAACAGCAACAGGATCGGCGCGAGCCAGGTCGATCAATCGCCCGAAACCATACTTCGCGTCTTTCGCGCTCAGGGTCTGCATGCGACTCCCCGCCATTCTCTCCGCTCATATTGGCCAATATGGCCTAAAACACAATGGATTCCGGATTCCGGTGGATTCCCAAAAAAAGAATCCAGTGGCTGGCCACGCGCCGCGCTTCGCCCGCCAGCATACGCAGATCGCCCGGAAGGACCCGTGACTTTCTTCAGGCGGGTGTTGAGTTTAGGCAATTCCCACTGCCACGCTGCACCGGCCTTGCGCCTGGCTTTCCCGCATACGGACTCCACGGGGAGGAACCGCAGAAAGCGCCCACGGGCCAGCAACCTATCCATCCACCTCTTCGATAACGCCTCGCATGGATCGGATGAGCGCAGCCAGTTCCCTCCGCTCGGCGATGGCGTCGGCGGTATAGCGGCCGTGCTTGAGGGCATTGCTATTGCCCATGGCCGCGCCTGGCGCCTTGCCGCCGTGCATCCGGCAGCGTCCGTTCGCCATCGCGGGGGATCGGCACGGCGTCCCGTTCCGGGTGCGCGCGCCGCAGCGCAGGCTCAGGTGCATTTTCAATCTACTTTGCATGGGGTTGTTCCTCCGTTTTCGTTCGACCCCCACCCCCCGGCCGCTCTATCGTCCCGACAACGGCCTGCCCACCCGCATGAACATGGACATGCTCGACGGTTACTTTCTGCTGGCCCTTGCCGCGATGCCGGTTGAGGGCTTCGAGCAACGTCGCCCATGTGCGGGACAGCTTGTTCGCCTGGTTGAGGTTCTCGCGACGGCCCTCGAATGTCTGTTCGCCGATCATGGCGCGGCGGTAGCATTCCATCGCGGCGTTGTGGGCGGCGACCAACTGTGCCGCCATCATGCCTTCCAGTTCATCTTTCGGACCGATGCCAGCCAGTCCAGCGACGGTGGCACTCAGCTGGCGGTCCCGCTCCTGGGCATCCGAGTTCTTTACCCATAGTGCCTGTACCGCCTGATTGGCCAGTGTGTTGTTCCAGTGGTCGGACTGCGATCCGCCGATAGTCTTCAGCCGGCCCTTGCGATCGTCGGGATCGTCGGCGAGTACGGTTTTCGGCGCGTGGGTGGCGGGTTTCCTGGTGCTCATGGCGATGTCCTCATCGAGATTCCAAAGGTTGAGAGGGCGGCGACGGCTTCGGCGTTCCGGCCTGCGTGCCAGGCGTCCCAGCAGCGCGAATGCAGCCAGGCATGGCCGATCGGTTCTGTGCCGAACGGCAGCACCGCGTCGTGGGCGTGCTCGCTTCCACCGCAGCCGAGGCAGCGACCGGGCGGCGAGCGCACCGGATTGCGGTTGAGCCATTCGGTGATGCAACAGGCGAAGGCGCGGACCTCGGCCTGATCGCGTGGTAAGCCGCCGTTGAACTCGGCAATGCCTGCCCGTTCGTCGTAGAAGGCGCGCCAGTCCTCGCCCGACCAGCCATCGCTGCCGGTGCGCAGCAGCAAGATCACCTCGACCTTGTGACGCGAAAGCAGGTCCAGCACGGCGGCATCCGGCGCAGTGTCTGCGTCCAGCGTGAGGGCATCGCCATCGACGTCGATCCGAACGCCGGCATCGCGCGCGGCCTTGAGGGCTTGGACAGCGCTCATAGCCGCATCCTCCAGCCCGCATTTTCCGGCGCGGATTGAGGTGGGCGGCTTGCGTCCGCACCGTCCGCATCGGCCTCAGCGTTCGATTTCAACATGTTGGCGCGGACGGTAGCGCCAGGCTCGCCCGCTGAACCGCCCGCGAACTCGCCGACCGTCCGCAAGCCCCGCGAGGCGAAGCCATTGCCGGAACCGGCCTTCGGCCGATCGGCGGGCGGTGCGGACGATGCGGACGGTTGCGCCCCTCGGGTTTCCGGCGAGGCGGGTTTGCCGGCCGTGGTGATGCGGATGGTTCGCGTCCGCGCCCGCCCTTCGCGCTCGAAACCGATGTCGATGCCGATCTTGCGCAGGAAGGTCGCCGCCCGGCGCAGCCGGCCCGCCAGCGCCCGAGGACTATCGGGCCAGGTCTTGGATTTGGTGATACGCTCGCCTGCCGCTTCTCCAAGGGCGCCCAGAAGATCCGAGGCAGTTCCCGTCCACTCCGTCCGTTCTGTCATCACGGCGCGCACCGCAGCGGCAACCGGATCAGCGTCGATCACGCCTTCAACGGCGTCGTCGCGGTTTCCGCAATAGGCTGACCAGAATGTGCCGGCAGGCCAGATCGCGGTTTCGCAGGCCGAAGCCCACAGCGCGAAGTCTGCCATGCGCGGCAGCTTGGGCAGATGAGTATCGGGAAGCCGTTTCAGGCCCTCCACCACCGCATCAAGCAGGACGCCGAGGATATGCGCGCGTTCTGCCTCGAACGCCGCCCACAGCTCCGCCTCCGGTCGGCGTCGCATCTCGGGGATTGGTTCCAGTGTCAGGAACACCGCACGGTCGGCAAGGTCCGGCCGGGTCACGATGTCCTCGATCCCGTTGAGAATCACCGGACGTGCGGCATCGAACAGCACCTCATCCTGATCGGTATAAAGCTGGCGCACCGCAAAACCGCCGCCCGTGGCCAGCCGGCAGAGCGTGTCCGAAATCCATGCCGGCAGGCCCGACACATTATCGAAGGCCAGCACATGGCCATTTCTCGCGGCGATGAACAGGTCGCGGTCCTCACGCGGCAGGGCGCGCAACGGCGCCGTGTTCGGGTCCAAGAGCGCCCGCAGGATTGCCGAGAAGGTGGATTTCGCCGAACCCTGCTCGCCTGACAGCACGAGCGCCGGATAGGGACCCCGATTGCGCAGGCATGCCAGCGCCCAGGCCACCACCAGCACGAAATCCTGATCGGACTGGACATTCAGGAATGCGCGCAGCGTGCCCACCGACCCGCCCGGCACCGGCACGGCCAGCGGCTGCATGCCGGCCGCGCGCCGGAACCGCACAGGCGGCTGGTCAATCACCCGCCAGCCGGTCGCGTCGATCTCCACCGCTCGCCAAGCGTCGTCACCGAGGTCGAGATAGAGCCGCCCGTCAAGGCCACCGACACGAATGAACACCGACCGCTCCGGCCCGTCGAAATGAGCCTTTGCCTCGATAACGTTGAGCGCGGATTGCAGCGCCTCGGAACTTGGCGCGCCGCTGGTCTGCTCAAAGAATTGCCGCGCCAGCCAGCGACGGAAGCCTTTCGTGCGTACTGGCCAGGTTTCACGATGATCGTTGATCATGATGTCGGCGAAAGCCGTGCCGTCCGCCGAATGGAACAGCTCCGCCCCGCCTGCGAGGTCGATCAGGATGTCAGCCTGCGTCGGGCCACGCCCGCCATCGCCGGTTTCTTCGGCCATGGCCTCGTCCAGCGCCGTCACCCGGCATCCGGCTTTCTTGAGTTTCGCGCGCAAGGCTTCGAAAGCTGCGCGGTCCTCCGCCTTGAGGGCGACCAGCCGTTCAAGAATCTCGGGCGCGAATGCCGCGCCGGGGTCTTCGGCGGATTTCTCGACCAGACCGTCAAGCGGATCGGTGATTTCTTCGGCCGCGTCGATGGCATCGACGATAGGATTCAGGTCTTCGCCTTCAATCTCGCTACTCATTGCCTGCCCTCCTCGATGTCGGACACGCGGCCGAGCAATACATCGTTGAAATCCAGACCACGGGGAGGTCGAGCGATGCGCACCCGCCGCCCCTGCCGCATCCACCGCGAGGCGCAGGCGCGTGCTGCGGCTTCGCCGGGATCGTCGCCATCGGCCAGAATGATCACGTTGCGCACGCTATCTGGCAGGTCGAGCGCCCGCAGTCCGGAGGTGGACAACGCTGCCCACGCAGGGTTCCCGGTCGCCTGCATGGCGGCGAGACAAGTCTCGATGCCTTCGCCGATCATCAGGACTTCGTCAGGCTCCTCCAGGCGAACCGCACCACCCCGGCACGGGCCGAGCATCATCTTTGCGGGTACGACCGGTGCCTTGGCCCGGCCCTCTTGGGCGAGGAACGTGCGATGGATGGCCAGTGGCGTATCGTCGGCGCCCCGCGTCACCAGCGCGACCATGCAGGGAAAGAAGCCGCCCGATGGGTGCTTCAGGCCCGCGTGAAAACGCAATGATGACGGGAGCGAGCAGGTCAGACCGCGCGACGCGAGATAGGCTTCGACCGGCGTGCCCTCGGTGGGAAGCGCGGACTGCCAGATCGAAAGCGCGTATGCACTCCGTTCCGCCTGATGCGGATCGGGATGCTGTAGCAACATCTTGCTACGGTGCGATTTCCGGACGGTCAAATGCTGCCTGGTGTCCCACAGTCCCCGTTCCTTCAAGATTGCGATCACGTCATGCTGGTCGCACCCTGCATGACAGCGAACCAGCACCTTGCCGCCGTCATCGCGGATGGAGAGGCTGGGCTCGCGATCGTCATGGGCCGGACAGCGCGCCGTCCAGCCTTGTCCGACCTTGCGCCCTCCAAGTGCCCTGGCGATGGTTTCAGCGGTCATCGCGCACCCCCTCATCATCAAAGGTCGTGCCGCCACCATTGTCGTTCGCCGGGTACGGCATGTCGGCCCGCGACCACTCGGCCAGGACGGCAAAGAATCCGGTCACGCTGGACGCAATTTGCTTCGCCTGGTCGCGGCTCAGATCGCGCCCGAGGCGCGGTTGCCAGACCTCGCGGGTTCGTCCGATCAGTTCGTCATTGAGATTGTCGTTTGCAGCTTTCACCGAAGATCTCACGGTCGGCTTCTCGCCGCTCCGTGCCCCTGATCTCCGGTCTCGGACTCCCACCGATGGCGCTGGATCGTATCGTCATTTGCATGTTCGGCGTCCCAATCGCAGGGATCGCCCGTTTGCGCACCATGTCAGCGCGGCAGCTCGTCCACGGGGATGGTGAACTTGTGGGATTTCCCGGCCTCGATCACGAGATCGCGGCGGTTGTTCTTGCCGATCCCGCTGGAAATCGTGCATCGGAAGTGGCCATGGCGCAGACCGTCGAGAACGATCTGGTCAATCTGATCGAGCGCCTGGCGCAACTGAGGGCCGCTGGTCTGGTCGGTGTCGGAAAAGGGAGTTCTTTCAAGCATTGTGCAGCAGCGCCTTCATGTCCTTGACGGTGGTGGAGAACGCGAGGGGCGGCACCATCGCCCCATCGCCGTAGAACGACAGTACGTCATCGCGCCGGGACGGCCGGTCGCGGAAAACGAAGACCTTGCGCCTTCCCTCGGCACGCAGATCGAGAAGTTCGTAACCGGTGCAGCGCAAAAAGCATGCGAGATAGAAGTCTCGGGTCTCGAACCCGTTGTCCCGCACCGATACGCCGCATTTCGTCTGTCCACTTGACACTTTACAATCTCCTCAAAAAAAGGGGCCAGATCACCTGCCGGACAGAAGCCGCTGGAGCGGTACCACACGATGAAGCAAGCCGAGCTTTTCCAGCCGGATACGCATGGCGATGGGAGACACGACGAAGCGCTCGGCCAGAGGCTTGCAGAACTTCTCCAGCGCCTCATCCTCCGTTTCGGAGATGTCGAAATCGCCGACAGAAGCACGGATGCGTGGAATCTCGACGAAGGCGTGCGCGATTGGCGTTTCCGGCTGGAGTACGCGCTGCTTCCGGTCAGGAAACAACTCGTCCCACAAGGCAAAGACCATCTTGCGCGGCATCAGCAGACAGGAGGCGTAGAAATCGGCCTGCCATTCCACCCGCTCCTTTGCCTCGCTCGTCCGGCAGATGAACCTGGGTTCGCTCGCGGCATCAAGGAAGGATGCCTGCGCTGTATTCTGTACGATGAGGTGTTGATGCAGCCGCCAGTGCCCGCCGCCCTCATGCGCCAGGGTGAAGCGATAGCGGCCCTCCCGCGTCGGATTCTCCTCGGGGTCGAGGCTTTCGTCGATGAAGATGCTGCCGTCACCATAGATCGCGCCAAGAATATCGGGCTGGCCGTTCGGAGGTCGCGGGATATTGTGGCGAGCGTGCATGTCGTCAAACTCAATCCGCAGCTTGAGGTACTTTTCAACGATGTCCTCAACGGGGATTGGCGGCTCGATCGTAACGCCCCGTGCGCGCTCATACTCTCCGATCAGGGATGCGGCGTCGCGCTCGATAGCCTCTTCGGCAAGATAGGGAACAAATCGGCTCATCTGTCATCCTTCATCTGCATCGGCGGGGCCATGCCCCCGTGGGTTCACTTACCCTTGGCCTTTCCTGCTTCCCGAGAGAGCCGGGCCAGTTCCTCGGCGCTCAGGCCGTTGGCGGTTCGCAGCAGCGCCGACATTTCGACGGGCTGCCGCTTGATGATGTCAGCAAGGTCGGAAGGCACGCGCCCCGCCATGGCCAGCAATTCGTCCGGATCGCATTCGAGAATGTGCGCGATCGCCCGAACCTTGTCCTCGGTCGGCGGCGTGAACTCGTCGCGCTCCACCTTCGACATGTAGGTCGGGCTCACTCCGATTTTCTTGGCCATTTCGCGCAGCCCGATCTCTCGCGCCTCGCGCTCCCGGCGGATGAATGCCCCGAACTTCTCCCTCCCGCTGGTCATGGCTCCTGTCTCCGTTTTCTGTTTAGCTGTCACTGTACATTCGATTCGGCAACATCGTCAACCATCCCCTAAACGGTGATCGAAATGCCGTCAGGCGGCCAGCTGAAGTTCGCGGATATCCTCAAGCACGCGCTTGAAATCGGGCTCCGGCGCGATGCACATGGTTCGATACGTATTCAGAAACGGCAGCCATTTCTTCTCATGCTTCCGACCTTTCCGGGACCACCGCAGAGCGTGAATCCTTTGCGAGGGGTGTCCAGCCTCCGACCGGGATCGACGCGAAAGAGCGCTCCGGTCAGCAACGCGCCGGGTGACGGTCGCCTCGCGGAGACCTATATGCGCCCTCTACAGCTCACACGGGACCGGACCATGCAGCCAGTCATATCCGTCAGGAACCTGACGAAGACCTACCAGAACGGCTTCGAGGCGCTGAAGGGCGTCGACCTCGACATCATGGAGGGCGAGATCCTCGCCCTTCTCGGGCCGAACGGCGCCGGCAAGACCACGCTGATCTCCATCGTCTGCGGCATCGTCAACGCCAGCGGCGGCTCCGTCACGGCCGGCGGGCACGACATCGTGCGCGACTACCGCGCCGCGCGCAGCCTGATCGGGCTGGTGCCGCAGGAGATGCATGTCGATGCCTTCGAGACCGTCTGGGCCTCGGTCTCCTTCTCGCGCGGCCTGTTCGGCAAGCCGCGCGACGACGCCAAGGTCGAGGAGGTGCTTGCCGACCTTTCCCTCCTCGACAAGCGCAAGGAGAAGATCATCAACCTGTCGGGCGGCATGAAGCGGCGCGTCATGATCGCCAAGGCGCTGGCGCACGAGCCGCGCATCCTGTTCCTCGACGAGCCGACCGCCGGCGTCGACGTCGAGCTGCGCAAGTCGATGTGGGAGCTGATCCGGCGGCTCAACCGCTCCGGCGTCACCATCATCCTCACCACCCACTACATCGAGGAGGCGGAGGAGATCGCCGACCGCGTCGGCGTCATCAACCATGGCGAGCTGGTGCTGGTCGAGGCCAAGGACGCGCTGATGCGAAAGATGGGCGAGAAGGTGCTGACCATCGAGCTGCGCGAGAAGCTCGACGCCGTGCCGGCGGCGCTGTCGCGCTACGGCCTCGCGCTCGGCGGGGACGGAACGACGCTCGCCTACAGCTACGACGTCAACGCGGAGCGCACCGGCATCTCCGCGCTGCTCTCCGACCTGCGCAGCGAGGGCATCGCCATGCGCGACATCTCCACCCGCCAGAACTCGCTCGAGGAGATCTTCGTCAACCTCGTGCGGCGGGATGCCCGCAAGGAGGCCGCGCAATGAATCTCCTCGCGATCCGCGCCATCTACAGGTTCGAGATGGCGCGCTGGTGGCGCACCTTCTGGCAGAGCATCGTCTCGCCGGTCCTGTCCACCTCGCTCTATTTCGTCGTCTTCGGCGGCGCCATCGGCAGCCGCATGGAGGACATCGGCGGCGTGTCCTACGGCGCCTTCATCGTGCCGGGCCTGATCATGATGACCATGATCACCCAGGCGATCGCCGTCGGCTCCTTCGGCATCTACTTCCCGAAATTCGTCGGCACGATCTACGAGCTTTTGTCGGCGCCGGTCTCCGCCATGGAGCTGGTCGTCGGCTATGTCGGCGCGGCCGCCACCAAGGCGGTGGCGCTCGGCCTGCTCATCCTCGCCACGGCGGCGCTGTTCGTGCCCATCGAGATCGCGCATCCGTTCGTCATGGCCGTCTTCCTGGTGCTGACGGCGGTGACCTTTTCGCTGTTCGGCTTCATCATCGGCATCTGGGCCGACAATTTCGAGCGGCTCCAGCTCATTCCCATGCTGATCGTCATGCCGCTCGTCTTCCTCGGCGGCGCCTTCTATTCGATCGACATGCTGCCGCCCTTCTGGCAGGCGGTCAGCCATTTCAACCCGGTGCTCTATCTCGTCAGCGGCTTCCGCTGGTCGTTCTACGGGCAGGCCGACGTCGCCGTCGGCATCAGCCTCGTCGCGATCAGCGCCTTCCTGGCCGCATGCCTCGTCGCGATATGGGCCATCTTCCGCACCGGCTGGCGGATCAAGAAATGAGCGGCTGCGGCGGGAGGGGTCCTAAGAGCGATCCTTCCCGTCGTCGCGGCCCAGAAGCGCGTTGAGGTCCGCCCGCAGGCGGTCGGCGCCGCCGGCGGCCAGCATGGCCTCGATATCGCGATGCGTCGCCGTCCAGACCGGAACGGCGCGGAACAGGAGGCCGCGCCCCCTCTCGGTCAACACGAGGCGGCGGGCGCGCCGGTCCTTCTCGTCGGGCCGCAGCTCGATCAGCCCGTCGCGCTCCAGCGGCTTGAGGTTCGCGGTCAGCGTCGTGCGATCCATGGCCAGAAGCGCGGCCACCGAGCCGAGCGTCGGCGGCAGCGGGCGGTTCAGCGACATCAGAAGCGAGAACTGGCCGCTCGTGAGGCCCAGCGGCCGCAGCGCCTCGTCGAAGCGGCGCGCGAGCATCCGCGCGGCGCGCTGCGCGTAGAGGCACAGGCAATGGTCGCGCACGTAATGCGTCGTTTCGAGCGGTACGATTTCGTGATTCGGCGTTCGGCTGGACATCGGTTAATTATGTTGATATCAACATTATCGTCAAGCTGGCTATAGAGGAGGAGGCCATGCTCAGGGACTGGAATTCCTCGGCCATCGTCGCGGTTTCCGACATCGCGCGTGCGCGGCGCTTCTATTCGCAGGTGCTCGGCCTCGAACTCGTCGAAGAGGAGATGGACGGGGTGATGGCGTTCCGCACCGGCGCCACGCGGCTCGTCGTCTACCGCTCGGACGCGGCCGGCACCAACCGCGCCAACGCCGCGGTCTGGGACGTCGAGGGCGATATCGAGGCGATCGTCGCCGACCTCGCCGCCAAAGGCGTCGTCTTCGAGCACTATCCCGAAATCGGCGCGTTCCGCGACAACATCCATCATGCCGACGGCATGAAGCTCGTCTGGTTCAAAGACCCGGACGGCAACATCCTGCACCTCAACAAGATGCCGGATCCGGACTGACCCCAAAGGCGAAAGGACAAGCGATGACCATTGCAAAGAACACCGTCTGCATCTGGTACGACAAGGACGCCGAGGCCGCTGCCCGCTTCTACGCCGAGACCTTTCCCGACAGCGCGGTGAACGCCGTCCACCATGCCCCCAGCGACTATCCGTCCGGCAAGGCGGGCGATGTCCTGACGGTCGATTTCACCGTCCTCGGCATCCCCTGCATCGGTCTCAATGGCGGGCCGGCGTTCAAGCACAGCGAAGCCTTCTCGTTCCAGGTCGCCACGGACGACCAGGAAGAGACAGACCGGTACTGGAACGCCATCGTCGGCAATGGCGGCGAGGAAAGCGTGTGCGGCTGGTGCAGGGACAGATGGGGCATCTCGTGGCAGATCACGCCGCGCGTCCTGACCGAGGCGATGGCCGCCGGCGGCGCCGAAGCGAAACGCGCCTTCGAGGCGATGATGGACATGAAGAAGATCGACGTCGCCGCGATCGAGGCCGCCCGGCGCGGCTGAAGCCCGCGCCCGCGACGGGCCGATCTGAAATATCTCCTTGCCATCCATTTGCCGCTGTTGCGCGACAGACAGGCGAGCTACCCTCCGCAGAACGGCCGCAGCAAGGAGAACCGTCATGCGCCTCAGGATCGCCGCGCTCGTCGCGATGGTGACGTTGCTTTCCCTGCCGGCGCTGGCAACAGAGGAGCAGACGCCCGAGCCGGCGCGGCTCTACCGCGTGACCGGCGTGGCGGCCGGCGACGTCCTCAACATCCGCGCGCAGCCCGACCCGACGGCGCAGATCACCGGCACGCTGGAGCCGGATGCGAGCGGCGTGGCGGTCGCCGGCACGCGGATGGAGGCGAACGGGGCGGTCTGGTGGCAGGTGGTCGGCGGCGACGGCCTCAGCTGGGTCAATGCCCGTTATCTCACGCCCGTCGACGATGCGCCGCCCACCGGCGACGAGACGTTTCCGCTGCGCTGCACCGGCACGGAGCCGTTCTGGAGCGTGAGCGTGACGGGCGGCGAGGCGCGGTTCGAGACGCCGACGGACGAGGCAAAGACCTGGCAGGCCGGCCCGATGACGCGCGCCGCCGGCCTGACCGGACGCTACGCCATCCGGCTGGAGGGCGGGGACGGCGTCGGCCATCTGGCCGCGTGGCGCAACCAGCGCTTCTGCTCCGACGGGATGAGCGACATCGGGTTTCCCTATGAGGGGATCGTGGTCACGCCGGACGGGACCGTCCATGGCGGGTGCTGCCTGAGGGCGGGAGAGTAGAGCCGGCCACGGGCGCGGCTGAACGACGGATGCGAGCCAAGGGAGGCCATCGATGAGGACAGGCGAAGCGGGCGTTCTTGCCGGTTTGAGCAAGGTGCTGATCGGCGCCTGCGCGGTGATCGCGCTGCCGGTCGGACTGGCGCTGGCGCAGGACGATGCGCGGCAACGGATCGAGGCCGTCACGCTGTCGTCGGGCGGGCTCGCCGAGATCCGCCGCAGCGTGCGGGTCGACGGCGCGGCCGGGTTCGGCTTCGATGTCCCGCTCGATCAGGTGGACGACATCCTCAAGAGCCTCATCGTGCGCGACCCCGCCGGCGGCGTCGCCTCGATGTCGCTGGACGGGCTGTCGCCGGTCGAGGAGACCTTCCGCCGCCTGCCCTTCTCGCCGGACGACATGAATGCGCTGCCGCGCCTGCTCGCCGCGCTGCAGGGCATCGCCGTGCGCGCCTCCTCCGGCGGCCGCACCGTCGAAGGCACGGTGCTCGGCGTGGAAACGGCACAGCCGGGCGAAGGCGCCGACGCCGCGCGCGAGCCGCTATTGTCGGTCATGACCGCGGAGGGCCGGATCGCGGTGCTGCGGCTGCGGGCCGACACCGAGCTCGACATTCTCGACCCGGCGATGCGCGACAGCCTGCGCGAGGCGGCCGCCGTCAGCGGCCGCGGCCGCACGGACGGCACGCGCACCGTCGCGATCGCGCTGGAGGGCGACGGGCAACGCGACGTGTTCCTCGACTATGTCGTGCCCGCGCCGGTCTGGAAGACGGCCTACCGCCTGATGCTGGGCTCCGCGGAGGAGGCCCGGCTCCAGGCCTGGGCGGTGATCGAGAACGCGACCGGCGAGGACTGGGGCGGCGTCGCCGTCACCCTTTCCTCCGGCGCGCCGGTCACGCTCGCGCAGCGTCTTCACCAGCGTTACTGGCACGAGCGGCCGGAAATCCCCGTGATGGCGCAGACCGCAGAACCGCCCCGACCCGACCGCTTCAGGGGGGTCGCGGCCGAGGAGGTCGAGCTCTTCTCGGACCAGGCCGCCTCTCTCGGGCGCAAGATGGTCGCCGCGCCGCAGGCGGCGCCGGCGCCCGTGTCGCCATCGGCTCCAGCCGCGCAGGCCGTCGCGGCCGAGGGCGAGGCGGCCGCCGTCTATCGCCTGCCCGCCCCCGTCGACCTGCCGGCCGGACGCACCCTCTCCGTACCCTTCATCGACGCCACGCTGACCGCGGAGCGCATCTCGCTGTTCCAGCCCGAGCGCGGCGACGTCCACCCGATCTCGGCGATCAGGATCGAGAACACCACGGGCGCCAGCCTGCCGGCCGGCATCGTCACCGTCTATGCGCCGGACGGGGAAGGCTATGCGGGCGACGCCCAGTTGCAGGGCCTGCCCCCGGACGAAAGCCGGATGGTGAGCTTCGCCGCCGACCGCAAGGTCGAGGTGACGACAGAGGCGGGACGCGACGAGATCCTCTACCGCGCCAGCCTCGCCGAAGGCGTGCTGAGGGCGACGAGCATCACCCGCGCCACCACGACCTATACCATCCACGGCGCGGAGGACGCGCCGCGCACCATCATGATCGAGCACCCGCGCAGGCCGGGCTGGCGCTTCTCCTCCCCGGCGCTGGACGAGGAGACGCCGACCCATCACCGGCTGCGCGCCGAGCTGGAGGCGGGCGGGACGGCGAGGATCGCCGCGACCTTCGAGCGGACCGAGACGGAGAGCATCGGGCTGGTCGAGGCCGACACGGACACGCTCGTCTTCTGGTCTGGCCAGATCGACGATCAGCAGACCGCCGGGAAGCTGACCGACCTCGCTGAGCGCCGGCGCGAGATCGCGCGCGCGGAAACGCAGGTCGCCGAGATCGGGCGTGAGGTGGAACAGGCGTCGGAAAATCAGGCCCGCATCCGCGAGAACCTCGCCGCCGTGCCGGGCGACAGCGGGCTCGGCCAGCGCTACGTCTCCATGCTGGAGGACGAGGAGAACCGTATCGCCGAGCTGGGCGAGCGCCGCCGGCAGGCGGAGCAAAGGCTGTCGGAGCTGCGCGCGGATTTCGCGGCGTTCGTGCGCGAACTGTAGAAACCATGCCTGCACGGGACCATGACGCCTATCGACTCGCCTGAGAGCGCCAACCTCGTGGCCGTCGGCCATGCCTATGGCCAGATGGAGGCGCAGATGGCCTGCGCCATGCTGGAATCGGCGGGCATATTCGCGCATCCGCAAACGCGCCAGACGGCTTCCGTCGCGTGGCACTACACGGTCGCGCTGGGCGGCATCGCCATTCTGGTTCCCCGATCGCGGGCGCGTGACGCGCTCGCGATCCTCGCCGGCTTCAAGCCCGAGCCCTCGCGTCCCCTGCCCTTCTGGCTGCTCCTGCTGGGCGTGCTGACCCTGTTGTGGTTCGCCATTCCGCTCCCGCCATCCGGCTATTTCGCCGCCAGGCACCCGGATCGTGTCGCGACGAGCGGGAGCGGCCGCTGACTTCGAAACCGATGGCTTCGCCGGGAGGCGAGGCCGTGCGCCTCACAGCAGCGACGGCAGGAACATGACGATCTCGGGAAAGACGGCGAGGACGAAGGTGAAGGACACTATCAGCACGAAGAAGGAGAAGGCCGCCTTGACCACGGTGCCCAGCTTCTCGCCCGTCAGCGCCTGGATGACGAAGATGTTCATCCCCACCGGCGGCGTGATCTGGGCCATCTCGACGACGATGATCGGGAAGACGCCGAACCAGACCTTGTCGTAGCCCGCCGCGGTGATCAGCGGCAGCACGATCGGGAGCGTCATCACGATCGGCGACATGCTGGACGCCGATCCGGACTGGCGCATTCCGCGAGAATAGCGACGTCTCAGGCCGGCTCTGCCACGGCGTCACGCTTCCGGAGCAGCGGCCTCAGCGCGACCGGCAGGAAGATCAGCGTGCCGACGATGGTGGTCGTCAGTTCGGGCGCGACCAGCAGGATCGCCGCGAAGGCGAGCAGCATCCTTTCCCACCACCACAGCCGGTCGGCGAGGTAGTCGGAGAAGGCGGCCGACAGCGCGGTGATGCCGAGCACGCAGCCATAGGTCGACAGCAGGAACTCGCTCAGCGAGAAGTTCTGCACCATGATAAGCATCGACGGCGAGAACACGAACACGAACGGCACCAGCGCCTTGCCCATCGACAGACGGAAGGCGGTGTTGCCGGTCGAGAACGGATTGGAATTGGCGATGCCGGCCGTTGCGTAGGCGCACAGCGCCACCGGCGGCGTGATGTCGGCGAGGATGCCGTAATAGAAGACGAAGAAATGGGCGACGATCGGCTCGACGCCGAGCAGCGCCAGGATCGGCGCGGTCACCGCCACCATGATCAGGTAGTTGGCGGTGGTCGGCACGCCGGTCCCCATGACGATGCAGACCACGGCGGTTAGAAGCAGCGTCATCAGCAGCGTCAGCCCGGCAACGCTCATCAGGCCGAACGGGATATAGGGCTCCATCGCCGTCGCCCAGCCCGACGCGGTCGAGGTGACCATGTAGGCGACCTTGAACGAGACGCCGGTCAGCGTGACGACGCCGATGATGATGCCGACCGTGGCCGCCGCCGCCCCGACGGCGAGCGCGTATTTGGCGCCGGTGACGAAGCCCTCCAGCACGTCCCGGACGCTCAGCCGGTTGCGCGGGTTGAGCAGCCCGACGAGGATGCAGAGCGTGATGCCCCAGAACGCGGCCAGATAGGGCGTATAGCCGTTCATCAGGATGCCGATCAGCACGAAGAGCGGGAACAGCGTCGGCCAGTCGCGCCTGAGCACCTTCCATATCTGCGGCATCTCCTCCTTCGTCAGGCCGCGCAGGCCGCGGCGCTTGGCCTCGAAATGGACCTGCATCAGCACGCCGAAGAAATGCATGAAGGCCGGCACGAGCGCCGCGATCATGATGTGGGTGTAGGGGATGCCAAGGAACTCGATCATCAGGAACGCGGCCGCGCCCATGATCGGCGGGGTGATCTGGCCGCCGGTGGAGGCCGCCGCCTCGACGGCCGCCGCGAAATGGCGCTTGTAGCCGATGCGGATCATCGCCGGGATCGTCAGCGCGCCGGTCGTCACCGCGTTGGCGATCGAGGAGCCGGTGATGGTGCCCATCAGCGCCGACGACACCACCGCCACCTTGGCCGGCCCGCCGGAATAGCGGCCCGCCAGCGCGGTCGCCATATCGATGAAGAGCTGGCCCAGCCCCATGCGGGTGGCCAGCACGCCGAACAGCACGAAGTGGAAGACATAGGTCGCCACCACACCCACGGGCAGGCCGTAGATGCCCTGGCTTGTGAGGTAGAGATGATTGACGACCGAGGGCCACGACGCGCCGGGATGGACGAGCATGCCGGGGGCATAGCGACCGTAGAGTGCGTAGAGCATCACGATCACGGCAATGACCGGCAGCGGCCAGCCCATCGAGCGGCGCGTGGCCTCAAGCAGCACGAGGATCAGCAGCGTGCCCATCGCCACGTCCACGGGCAGCGGGTTGCCGACGCGGAAGGCGAGATCGTGGAAGATCCACGGCACGTAGAGCGTGCTGACGACGGCAGCCGCCATGAACGCCCAGTCGTAGAGCGGGATGCCCGCCGGCCGCCACAGCGACGAGCCGTAGAGCTTCGTGTCGCCGCGCCGGCCAGAGAAGACGAGGAAGATCAGCGCCAGCACGAACGCCATGTGGACGCCGCGATGCGTCACCTCGCGCAGGAGACCGAAGCCGGCGGTGTAGTAGTGGAAGGCCGAGAGCGAGAACAGCGCCGCCGCGGCCAGCCATCCGGCCACCGGGCCCAGCGGGCGGAACCGGATCTCGGCGTCGAACTTCTCCTCCAACTCGCGCGCTTTTTGCTCGTCGAGCGTGGTCGTCTCGGTCATGGCCGTGTCCACCGCCAGGAAACAAGGGAACCGGATCGAACCGGGAAAACAGGACCGGCGCCAGCGCCGGTCCTGCCGGTCCTATCCGTGCGATGGACTACTGCACGCCGGGGATTACGAGGCCCGCCTCGCGATAGTAGCGCTCCGCCCCCGGATGCAGCGGCACGCCGATGCCTTCGAGCGCAGTCTCCAGCCGGATTTCCTTGCCCTTGACGTGGCCGGAATCGAGCAGGCGGCGGGAATTCTCGTTCCACAACGCCTTGGTGATCTCGTAGACGAGATCGTCGGGCTGGCTCGCGCCGACGACCCACTGGGCGCCGACCGCGAGGGTCTGGACGTCGTCCGTGACGCCTTCATAGGTGCCGCCCGGCACGGTGTTCTTCGAGAAGAAGCCGTATTCGCCGGTCACGGCGTCGGCCTCCGCGCCGGTGATCGGCACCAGCTTGATCGAGCGGCTGGTCGCCAGCTCGGCGATCGCGCCGGCGGGGAAGCCGCCGACGAAGAAGAAGGCGTCCATGTTGCCGTCGCGCATCAGGTCGGCGGCCTGGTTCGGCTTGAGATATTCCGGCTCGATATCGGTCTCGGTTATGCCGTAGGCCGCGAGGATCAGCCGCGCGTCGACCAGCGTGCCGGAGCCGGGCTCGTCGAGCGAGACCTTCTTGCCCTTCAGGTCGGCGACGCTGTCGATGCCGGAATCGGCGCGGGCGACGATATGGATGCTCTCGGGATAGAGGTTGGCGATCGTGCGCAGGCCCTCGACCTTGGCCTGGCCTTCGAACACGCCGGTGCCGGTATAGGCCCAGTAGGCGACGTCGGACTGCGAGAAGCCGGACTCGAGCGAGCCGCCGGCGATGCCGTTGATGTTGGCGACCGAGCCGTTGGAGGCGAGCGCCGTGGCGACGAGGCCGGGGGCGCCGCAGCTGCCGCCCTCCTCGCACGGGCGCGAGCCGGGCGGGTTGGAGATGGCGTTGGCGATCAGCCCGCCGATGGGAAAGTAGGTGCCCGCGGTGCCGCCCGTGGCGATGCGAAAGAAGCTCATCTCCTGGGCGCCGAGCGTGAACGCGGCAGCGCATGCAACCACCGTCGCCGCCGCCAGCTTCGTGATCCTCATCATCGTCATTGTATCCCCTTTTCGTGTCTTATCGTTGTCGTTGGCCCCTATCGTAGAAGCCGCAGGCCGATCCCTCAAGCCTTATCGGCGCACCCTCGGCACGCGCGTCCCGTGTCATAGTTTGGCGGCAATTCGATCCCTTAAGCGGAGGACCGGTTTCCGAAAGGGCGAACATGAAAGCTGCGCTCATTGTCATGACGATCATGGGTTGCGACGACAGCGTGACGCAATGCCACTACATCGACACGGTCGACCAGCAATGGCAGACGGTCGCGCTCTGCGATGCGCAGGCCGAATCCTACATGAGCCGTCATCAGGACGCGAACTATCCCGTCATCGTCGCCGTCTGCGAAGGCGCGAACGGCACGACGGTGGCGGATACGATCGAACCGTCGTCCGGGCCGGAACTTGCGGGAGCCCCCGCCGGCGACGACACGCCGGCGACGATCGAGGACGGCGACGGGAAGGCGAATCTCGCCGCCCGCGCGCTGAGCGTCGTGAGAAAGGCCATTCCGGACAAGGCATCGCTGCGGGCGGTCGTCACCACCCCGGTTCGGTACGCGGGAGACGGCTATTCATGGGTCGTAAGACGGTTCGTCGACTAGCCTTGGGGCCACCGGCAGGGCCAGCCTGTATCCGGCGCGGTCCGCCCGACTCCGTCAAGGCGAACCGACAGATAGCCGGGCCTTGGCTCTCCCCTGCCCGCCGTTCCGTCACCTGCCGGAGCCGTTGCCGTCCGTCTCTTCGCCGAGATGGCGCGCCGCCAGCCAGCGGTCTAGGATCTCGACCATGTCCTCGGGAGAGCGGCCGAGCGTGCGCAGGTGGATCTCCGGGGTTTCCGGCGGCTCGTAGGGGGAATCGACGCCGGTGAAGTTCTTGATCTCGCCCTTCAGCGCGCGGGCATAAAGCCCCTTCGGATCGCGGCGGGCGCATTCCTCGAACGGCGTGTCGACGAAGACCTCGACGAAATCGCCCGCCGGCATCAGCTCGCGCGCCATCCGCCGCTCCGCCCGGAACGGCGAGATGAAGGAGACGAGCACGATCAGGCCGGCATCGACCATCAGCCTGCCGACCTCGGCGACGCGGCGGATGTTCTCCACCCGGTCGGCCTCGGTGAAGCCGAGGTCGCGATTGAGCCCGTGGCGCACATTGTCGCCGTCGAGCAGGTAGGTGTGGCGGCCGGCCGCGTGCAGCTTGCGCTCCAGGAGGTTGGCGATGGTCGACTTGCCGGACCCCGACAGGCCGGTGAACCACAGCATCACCGGCTTCTGGTGCTTGAGGTCGGCGCGGGCGCGCCTGTCGACGTCCAGCGACTGCCAGTGGATGTTCTGCGCCCGCCGCAGGCCGTGCAGGATCATGCCGGCGCCGACCGTCGCGTTGGTCAGCGGGTCGATGAGGATGAAGGCGCCGGTCGCGCGGTTCTGCGCGAAAGGGTCGAAGGCGATCGGCATGCGCGTCGAGATGTTGACGACGCCAGCCTCGTTCATCGCCAGCGACTTGGCGGCCTCGTGGGAGAAGTCGTTGATGTCGATGCGGTGCTTCAGATCGGTGACGGTCGCGCTCGCCTGGTCGGTGGCCGTGCGCAGGATATAGTTGCGGCCGGGCATCAGCGCGTGCTCGTCGAACCAGACGAGATTGGCGGCGAACTGGTCGGCGACCTCCGGCCGGTCGGACGGCGTCACCAGCATGTTGCCGCGCGCGACCTCCACCTCGTCCTCGAGCACCAGCGTCACCGCCTGGCCGGCGACGGCGACGTCGAGGTCGCCGTCATGGGTGACGATGCGCCTGACCCGGCTGGCAAGGCCCGACTTCGCGACGACGACCCCATCGCCGGGCGCGACGGTGCCCGAGGCGATGGTGCCGGCGAAGCCGCGGAAATCGAGGTCCGGCCGGCTGACATACTGCACCGGGAAGCGGAACGGCAGCGCGGCGGCCTCCGCGTCGACCGGGACGGTTTCGAGATGCGACAGCAGCGTCGGGCCGTCATACCAGGGTGTGCGCTGCGAGCGGTCGCACACATTGTCGCCGTAGCGGGCGGAGAGCGGGACGGGCTGGATCGAGGAGAAGCCGAGCCCGTCGGCGAATGCGCAATAGTCGGCGACGATCCGGTCGAACACGCCGCGGTCGAAGCCGACGAGGTCGATCTTGTTGACCGCGAGCACGATGTGGCGGATGCCGAGCAGCGAGGCGATGACGGTGTGGCGCCGGGTCTGGCGCAGGACGCCCTGGCGGGCGTCGATCAGGACGATGGCGAGATCGGCGGTCGAGGCGCCGGTGGCCATGTTGCGGGTATACTGCTCGTGGCCGGGCGTGTCGGCGACGATGAACTTGCGGGCCGGCGTCGCGAAGAACCGATAGGCGACGTCGATGGTGATGCCCTGCTCGCGCTCGGCCTCGAGGCCGTCGACCAGGAGGGCGAAATCCACCTCGTCGCCAGTGGTGCCGTGGCGGCGCGAATCGTGCGCCAGCGCGGCGAGCTGGTCCTCGAAGATCTGGCGCGTGTCGGCGAGAAGGCGGCCGATCAGCGTCGACTTGCCGTCGTCGACCGAGCCGCAGGTCAGGAAGCGCAGCAGCGACTTGTTTTCCTGCGCGGCGAGATAGGCGCGCACGTCCGCGATGTCCTCGCGGCCGCTCGTCTCGCCCTCGCGCTTTTCCGGCATGGGGGCTCGCATGTCAAAAATACCCCTCGCGCTTCTTCTTTTCCATGGAGCTGGATTCGTCGCGGTCGATGAGCCGACCCTGCCGCTCCGAGGTGCGCGCCGTCAGCATCTCGCCGACGATGGCCTCGAGCGTGTCGGCGTCGGATTCGATGGCGCCGGTCAGCGGGTAGCAGCCCAGCGTGCGGAACCGCACCCGGCGCTCGACCACCTCTTCGCCCGGCAGGAGCTGCATGCGCTCGTCGTCCTTCAGGATGAGCATGCCGCCGCGCTCGACGACCGGGCGGGGCCTCGCCAGATAGAGCGGAACGATGGGGATGTTTTCCTGGAGGATGTACTGCCAGATGTCGAGCTCGGTCCAGTTGGACAGGGGAAAGACCCGGATCGATTCCCCGTCGGCGATGCGGGTGTTGTAGATGTTCCACATCTCCGGGCGCTGGTTCTTGGGATCCCAGGCGTGGCTGGCGTTGCGGAAGGAGAAGATGCGCTCCTTGGCGCGCGACTTCTCCTCGTCGCGCCGCGCGCCGCCGAAGGCCGCGTCGAAGCGGTACTTGTCGAGCGCCTGGCGAAGCGCCACGGTCTTCATGACATGGGTGTGGGCGTTGGAGCCGTGCCGGAACGGGCTGATGCCGTCGCGCACGCCGTCCTCGTTGATGTGGACGATCAGGTCGAAGCCGAGCCGGGCCGCCATCGCGTCGCGGAACGCGATCATCTCGCGGAACTTCCACGTCGTGTCGACATGGAGGAAGGGAAAGGGGGGCTTGGCCGGATAGAACGCCTTGAAGGCGAGATGCATCAGCACGGACGAATCCTTGCCGATCGAATAGAGCATGACCGGTCGGGAGAAGCTCGCTGCCACCTCCCTGAAGATATGGATGGATTCCGCCTCCAGCTTCTGGAGATGGGTCAATCGCGGCGCCATGTCGTTCTACCTTCCCGCCGATCCGTCCGGGTGATCTCGTGCTGTACAAATACCGTCCGACCGCGCGGGGCGCCGGCTAAAGCGAAAATCCCGCCGCCGGCCCTTGTTCGGGCCGAGCCGCGGTCGCCGTCCATTGGATCGTCGTCCTTATATGGATCGCCTCGCCCGGCTGCAACACTTCCCTCGCCCCGACCGGCAGCGAAGACGCGCCCGCCGCAGAACGCAGCCGGCAACCGCCACAAGCCATCATTGAAGAGGCGGCGGACGGCTGATAGAGACTGACGGACACCAAGGGGGAACCGGGCATTGGGATTGTGAACGCTGCTGGGGCTGGAGCAGTACGTCGATATTGATGCGGTCTCGATGCTCTTTCCGGCCAACTGACACGGAAGCGACGGCTTGACGCATCTGATCCTTCATATCGGTCATCCCAAGACCGGCACGACTGCTTTGCAGACGGTACTGTCGACAAACGCAGATCGGCTGCTGGAGGCGGGAGTCCTTTACCCGACGAAGGCGAAGCCATCCTTTCACAACCATGCTCTCGCGAAACCTGCCCTGACAGGTTGCGACGATCACGTCATCCGCGGCCGCTACGGTCTGGAAGGCGATGAACTCCGCCGACTGTCGGAACGCTATTGGGACTCGGTCAAAGCCGAAACGAAGCAGCATTCTCACGACACGCTGATCCTCAGTTGGGAATGGCTTTGGGATGTTGACGCAGCGCGCTCGGAATATTTCAGGAAGCGCCTGCTGGAGGTTTGCGATCATATAACGGCAGTCGGCTACTTGCGTGATCCTGCGCGTTTCTTTCTTTCAATGATGAACCAGCGAATCCGCATGTTTCGCGGGATATTGCTGTTTCAGGAGGATTACTATCGCTCCGTAATCGACGCTTATCGAGAAAATGGCTTTGAAACGTCGATCAACGTCTTTGAATCCGCACACTTCGCCAATGGCGACATCGTGACGGATTTCTGCACGAAGTACCTGCGTCCCGACCTGCCGGCGCTGGAACGCGGCGGGAATGCCGAGCGCGGCAATGAAAGCATTTCGAACGAAGCGATGGTGATTCTTCAGGAAGTCGCGCGCGCGCATTCGACTTCCTCTCCCGATGCCAGTCCGGACGCCAGGGATTCGCGCCGGAGCAAAACGGTGCGGATCGTCTACGAAGCGGATCGCGCGCTCGGTGGCAATCTGCGCCCTTCCCTGAAGCCGGAAATCGAGGCCGCGCAGGTGGCACGCTCCACCGATCTCATCTGGCTCCGCGACGAGGCCGGCATCCAGTTCGCGAATGTGGATTACGACCTCGTCGGCACCACGGGCCATCCCGATCTCGCCTCGCTCCACAGCGTGGAGGACTTCTCGCCGATCGATCCCGATCGCCTCGCCGCCCTGCGCGCAATGACGGAGCGGAAAATAGCGCGTGTTTATGGCCGCGGAGCGCCTGTATACTCCCTGGTCCGTCGATGGTTCGGGAGCACAACTCCATGACCCGGCGAATAACGATCGCGCATGTCGAGGTCTGGAAGACCGGCCGTCTCCGCAATCCAGCATCGATCGGTGGCCAGCCCGGTCCGGCGGTCGGATTGTCGAATCCTCATTCCGGTTACATCACTCAAGGTCGGCTTCGAAGCGAACTCGCCTGCAATTTTTTGGGGCCGCCTAGCGCGCACTCTTCTGTATGTTGGGCTGGGAGAACGACAGCTTGACACATCTGCTTCTTCATATCGGTCATCCCAAGACCGGCACGACAGCCTTGCAGACTGTGCTTTCGGCCAATGCGACCGAGCTGTTGCGGAACAGAATTCTCTATCCTGTCAGGGCAAAACCTGCGGAGCACAAGCACTCTTTGATTATCCCGAGCATGACCGGGAAGGAGAATCCCAGGCTACGCCGGATAACCCATCTCAAAGGCGAAGCGTTAAGCGAGCTGTCCGAACGTTACTGGCTCTCTCTCAAGTCCGAGATCGAGACCTGCGCGCACGACACGCTCGTCTTGAGTGCGGAAAGCTTCTGGGAAGTCGGTGATAGCCCAGGCTTCAGGCAGCGCCTCTCCGAAATCTGCGATCGCGTGACGGTGGTCGGCTATGTGCGCGATCCTGTCGGCTTCTTCCTGTCGCGAATGAATCAGAATCTCCGGATGCTTAAACGAATCTCACTCTTTCGCCCTGATTATTGCCGGTCGGCCATCCAGGCCTATCGAGCGAATGGTTTCGAGCTTGTCTCCATAAACGCCTTCGCACCCGCACAGCTTGCGGCAGGCGACATCCTCACCGACTTTTGCACGAAGTACCTGCCGATCGCGCTGCCGGCCCTGAAGCGTGGCGGGAACAAGGAACGCGGCAACGAGAGCGTCTCCAACGAGGCAGCGGTGCTGCTCCAGGAGATAGGGGCGAGCCATGCAAGGTCATCGTCCGACATGCAAGATGGACGCCGGGGCAAGATCGTTCGCGCGTTGCGCGAGGCAGACCATGCGCTCGGCGGCAACCTGAAGCCCTCATTGAGACCGGAGATCGCTGACGCGCTGGTGGCGCGCTCCGCCGACCTGATCTGGCTTCGGGATGAGGCCGGCATCCGGTTTACAAACGTGGACTACGGTCTGGTCGGCACCACGGGTCATCCGGAACTCGACTCGCTGCACAGGGTCGAGGATTTCTCGCCGGTCGATCCCGAACGTCTCGCCGAGCTGCGCGCGACGATCGAGCGCAAAATCGGGCAAACAGATGCACGAAGCAGTACCGTGCGCTCATTCTTCCATCGGTGGATCGGAGGCGCTGCACAGTGACCCGGCGCACGGCGATCGTCCATGTCGGGGTCGAGAAGACGGGCTCCACCGCGATCCAGCACTGGCTGGTTACCAATCAGGCACGGCTCCTGGATTGCGGCATTCTCGTCCCGACCCGGATCGGATCGCCCAACCATACGAAACTGGTGGCCGCCTGCCTCGACGACGGCGTGATCGACAACATCAAGGGGCATCTTCTTGCCCGCGACGGACTGAGCGAACGCAAACTGCGCGACGGGGTCGCCCGCTCACTCGCGCGGGAGCTCGACGCCACGCCCGGCTGGAATCGCGTCGTCATCACGTCCGAGCTGATCAGCAGCCGCCTTCATTCGCCGTCGGAGATCGAGCGGCTGGTCTCCCTCTTGCGACGGCATGTCGACGACATTCACTTCGTGATCTTCCTGCGGCGGCAGGACGAGCTGGCGCTCAGCCGCTTCAGCTCCGCGCTGCGGGCGGGCCATGCCGACTTCGACGGCGTATTCACCGATCTTTCCGGCAACAGCTTTCCCATGCTGCCTGCGGGGCGCTCCGTCGACGACGCGCTGGAGTTCTTCGACTACGAGCGCATCATTTCCCGCTTCACCGCGCTCGCCGATGCGCGGCTGACCGTGCTCTCCTATGATCCGCCCGGCGGATCGCCCGGCCCCGTCCGCGCCTTCTGCGACATTCTCGGGCAGCCCGCCGGAGACGAGACGGCCATACCCGTCCTCAATTCGGCGCTTTCCGCCGAGGCGCAATTCCTCATATCGCAGCTCAACCGCCACAACCGGGTCCAGTTGCCGAACGGCGAACGCAACGAACCCTATCGGGCGCTGCTGCGCCGGATCGAAGCCGAGGTCGCTGGCGAACGCCGCACCGTTCCGCGCGCCGAGGCCGAAGCCTTCCTCGCACGATATGCCGCCTCGAACGCCCGCGTCGCGGATGCGTGGTTCCCGCAAGACCGCCCGTTTCGCGAGGGGTTCGGGCGCTATCCCGAGACGGTCGACTATGGGCCGATGATGGCCCGCATGCGGCCTGAACTCGAGCGCTGGCAGGCCGAAGCGGCGGCCATTGCCGAAAACCCCGAGCCCGCCCCGGGATTCGGGCGCGCGCTTCGCCGGATGCTGTCTTTTGCCGGATGGACTCGATGAGCGGGCCATTCAGCCGGTTGAGGTCCAGGCTTCATTTCTGGCGGCAAGAGCGCCGCCGCCGAAGAGCCGTCGCAACCGTCGGCGGTGCATTCCCCATCCGTGCCGAAGATGCAGACGACCTCGTGCTGGCGCGCGTCGTCGGCAATGATCTCTACCCCCGGCATGGCAGCGGCCAGGCGCTGCGCAACCTTGCTTTCATTCTCGACAACGAACCCGCCTTTCCGGGCTGCCGGAAGGTTTTCGTGCTCAACCGCATCTTCGATGAGGATACCGAGCAAGACGCGAAGGGACTGGTCGAGAAACACGGGCACGAAGCGATGGTGCTCCCGTTTCTCGGCGAGGAGTACGTCGCCCGGGAATGCGATACCTCCGTCTTTGGCGGGGACGAGTACTTTCTGTCCGATGCCTTTGCTTCGCTGAAGGAAAACGCCAGGGATCGAGAACGGCTGTGGGCCTGCGTTGCCAAGGTTCACTATGCGATGAACATCAACGGCGCGCGCAACGCCGCGCTCGAGAGAGGGCGCCAGCTGGGAAAGTGGACCTTGCTCCTCGACGGGGGATGTTTCGTGAGGGCGGATGCGATCGAGCGGCTTCGGGCCAGCCTCGCCTCGCCGCCCTTCGTTCCCTATGCCGTGGTCCCCATGCAGCGCCTCGTGTCGAATGACGATGCCGCGCGCATCGAACTTGCCCCGGACAGCGTCGAGGAGCCGCAAATCGCCGTCCATGCCTGCGCCCCGAAAGGGTTCGACGAGATCTATCCCTACGGTTTGCGCGACAAGGTATCGCTTTTGCAGCGGATAGGCGTGCCCGGCCCATGGGACCGTTGGGGCAACTACAGCTGGTTGCCGAAAGTGGAGCGGGATGCGGCCGAGCTTTTTATGTTCAAATATGCAGACACCAGCGTGCTGCGGCTGAGCTCGGGCGCATCGACCAGCATGCTGGACGGAAAAGGCTCGCACTCGATCCGATATCAGAGTCGCAACAAGGCGGTGCTGCGGACGCTTGCCATGCTGGATGACCGTTTCGGTTCACCCGACAGGGAACGCGCGCGCCGCATCATGGATATTCCCCACGATTGGAAAACGTAATGGCATCAATTCTCCGATCCCTTCTGCGTTCCTCGGTTCGGCCGGAGCAATTGCGCGACCGCACCTTCGTCATCGGCCTCGGGGCGATGAAAGGAGGAACGACGTGGCTGTCCACCTATCTCGGTGGACTGCCTCAGTTCCTGCACTCGCCCGTCAAGGAGATGAATTTCTTCAACCAGCTTCGCGACAACCCCTTCAAGGGCCGGGACGAGAGTTACCGTGCCTTGCAGATGGAGGCCCTTGTCCTCGACAAGCCGTTCAGGAGGCCCCGTCACTGGGATAAGTTGCGCGCGCTGGCACAGCTGGGCCGGCTGGCCACGATCGACGACTATCTTTCCTATTTCGCCGAACGGATAGGGCGGCAAACGCATTTCGGCGAGATTTCGCCGGCCTATTCGCACCTGCCGCCGGAAACCTTGCGCGACATCGCCGGGATGACGAAGGATGTCCGTTTCCTGTTCATGATGCGCGACCCTGCCAAGCGGGCGGCCTCGCATATCCGCCACCAGCGCCGCCGCAGGCAGGCCGGCGTGCCGATCGACACGCTTGTGGAACAGGTAAGCGAGGGCAGCCGGGTCTGGATGCGCTCGGACTACGGCTACACGGCGGATTCCCTGAAAGAGGCCGGGATGCTCGACCGGACCCGGTTCCTCTATTACGAGACCCTGTTCCGGCCCGAGACGATGCGCGATCTGTGCGACTGGCTGAACCTCGACTATCGCAAGCCCGACGTCGACAAGCGCATGAACGCCGGCCGTGGGGAAGACCTGACCGAGCAGCAGCTGCGGAGATTGCGCGAGCGGCTGGACCCGCTCTATCGCGACCTCGAGGCGCGCGGCTTCAAGGCCGAGGCGCCGGGATGGTGGTGGAGCTGATCCACCGAGGCTTGACAAATGCGCCGTCGAAAAGGCTCATGCCTCACCCGGCCGCCCGGAGCCGGGACCATGGGGCCGACGCCGGCCAGACGGACGCCGCGACCGACCCCTGAACCTTTCGATGCGCCGAAGAAAAGCAGACCCGAATGAGCCTTGTTAAGCAGGTTGTCGCCATCAATTGGGGAACGAAGTACGGCCCGCGCTTCATCAATCGCCTCTATGCGATGGTCGAGCGCAACATCACGCCGCCCTTCACCTTCACCTGCTTCACCGACAACCGCGAGGGCATCAGGCCCGAGGTGCTGTGCGAGGACCTGCCGCCGATCGACGCCAAGATGCCGGTCAACTCCAAGGGAATCTGGCAGAAATCGCGACTGTGGGGACCACGCCTCGGGACGCTGGAAGGGCCGGTGCTGTTCCTCGACCTCGACGTCGTGGTCGTCGGGAGCCTCGACCCGTTCTTTTCGGTCGGAACGCCCGATCAGGTTATACTGGCCCGCAACCCCGTGCGGCCGCTCGAGCGGCTCGGGCAAACCTCGGTCTACCGCTTTCCGGTGGGCAAGCTCGTTCCGCTGCAGGAGGCATTTCGCGCTGATCCTCAAGGAATCGCCGACCGCTACGAGTACGAGCAGCGGTTCGTGACGCGCAACGCGCCGGGAGGCGTGGCGTTCTTCCCCAACGCATGGGTGCGCCATTTCCGCCATCACTGCAAGCCGCCCTTCCCCTTGAACTTCTTCATGACAGCTCGTCTGCCGAAGGATGCGCGCATCGTCATCTTCCCCGGCGGCTTCCATCCCGAGCATGCCATTGCCGGCGGCTCGCGGCAGAAGCCGGGGCGCGGCATTCGCGACTATCTGGCCGGGATCGGACAGCGGTCGAAGAGGCAGTCGGCCTTCGCCTATCTGCGCAGCTTCACGAAACCTGTTCGATGGGTCGAAAAACACTGGCGGGAATAATGACTCGCGCGCCTCGATCCGTCATAGTGGGTTCATTGCTTGCAAGTGCATGGGCGATCCGAGCGATATCCGGCATGGCGACGATATCGCCGGACGATCGCAGTGAACGTCAACCCGGGGGCCCTCTTCAGGACGTGCGCCCGGGCTTCAAGGCATGAAAACGGGAATGTCCAGTTGGATCGGGGTGGTCGGGAACTGACGGTTTATGTAGCGGCCTTGACGCGCAGAAGGTCGAGGATGCTGCAGGAGCTGCTGCTGTCGTGGTCGAGGATGGCGATCCCCGAACGGTGCCGCGTCACCTGCCTGATCGTCGAGAACGACACGTCCGAGCTGTCGAAGCCGGTCGTGGACGAGCTTCGCCCCCGCTTCGACCATGCCGAACTCGATTATGTGCTCGAGCCCAATCTGGGCATACCCTTCGGCCGGAACCGCGCTGCACGGGAAGCGATCGCCGGAAAGGCCGACCTGCTGCTTTTCGTCGACGACGACGAGGTCGTGGCCGAGGACTGGCTGGTGCGGATGATCGCCGGCTACCGCAGCAGCAGGGCCCGTCTCATGGGCGCTCCCCTGCGGGCAAGAATGCCGACGGAGCCCCTCTCCTACCTTCAGCGCAAGATGTTCTCCAACATCGATTTCCGCTACAGGCACAAGGAAAACAGGGCGAAGAGGAGAGCCGACCTGAACTCGACCAGGCGCGTCACCGTCGTCACCAACAACTGGCTCGCCGAAACGTCCCTTTTCACGGACCACGACATATGGTTCGATGAAGGCATGAGGTTCACCGGCGGAACGGACGCGAAGTTCTATTCCGACGCCTGCAAGGCCGGCATAGCGACGGGCTGGGTGGCGGACGCCTTCGTCTACGAGACGATATCGCCCGACCGGCTGAGCTTCAGATACCAGTACCAGCGCGCCCGCGACCAGTCGAACACGCATATGAGCAGGAAGAACCTGCCCTGGCACAGCGCGGCCTTTCACGCGGTGCTCGGATCGTTCGTCAAGATTCCACCCTGCGCGCTTCTCTTCCTCGCCATACCGTTGACCGGCGGCAAGACCGCGCTGAACGCCGCGCGGACGCTGGGCTGGATCGCCGGCCGCCTCGGCTATGTCTTCGGGACGAAATCTTCCTTGTATTTTGATGTGACCGGCAATTAGCGGTATCTGCCCCGAAGTGGTTCGGCGAGATCGATACCGACCTGCCGATCGACCAACGACGGCGCCTGCCGCAAGCGGGCGTCCAGCATGCCGGAGACATTGAACCGTGAAGACAACCATCTTTGGCATCGGCTATGTCGGTCTCGTGCAAGCGGCGGCGCTGGCCGAGGCGGGGCACGAAGTGATCTGCGTCGATGTCGACGCCGACAGGATACGGCGGCTGAAACAGGGCGAGATCCCGATCTTCG
Organism: Aquamicrobium sp.; assembly: GCF_023954335.1. NCBI lineage: Bacteria > Pseudomonadati > Pseudomonadota > Alphaproteobacteria > Hyphomicrobiales > Phyllobacteriaceae > Aquamicrobium > Aquamicrobium sp. The sequence continues at coordinate 1,722,704 of NZ_JAMLIE010000001.1, read as the reverse complement.
AGCCCGGGCTGGAGGATCTCGTCAAAAGGAACGTCGCCGCGGGCCGGCTGCGTTTCACCACCGAGGCGGCCGAGGGCGTCGGGCACAGCGAGGTCCAGTTCATCGCCGTCGGCACCCCGCCCGACGAGGACGGATCGGCCGACCTCAAATATGTCTTCGCTGTCGCCGAGACGATCGCCCGGCACATGAACGGCCACCGCATCTTCGTCACCAAGTCGACCGTGCCGGTCGGCACGGCCGACCTCGTGCGGGCGCGGCTGTCGGAGGCGCTTGCCGCGCGCGGCCGCGAGGACCTGAGCTTCGACGTGGCGTCCAATCCCGAATTCCTGAAGGAGGGCTCGGCCGTCGCGGATTTCATGAAGCCCGACCGCATCATCCTCGGCACCTCGAACGCAAGGACCGAGCAGGTGCTGCGCGAGCTCTACGCCCCGTTCAACCGCAACCATGAGAAGATCATCGTCATGGACGCGCGCTCGGCCGAGCTGACGAAGTACGCGGCCAACTGCATGCTCGCCACCAAGATCAGCTTCATGAACGAGATGGCCAATCTGGCCGACAGGCTCGGCGCCGACATCGAGGACGTCCGGCGCGGCATCGGCAGCGATCCGCGCATCGGCTATCATTTCATCTATCCCGGCGCGGGCTATGGCGGTTCGTGCTTTCCCAAGGACATCCAGGCCCTGATCCGCACCGCCGACGGCATCGGCTTCGACGCCAGGGTGCTGAAGGCGGTGGAAGCGCGCAACAGGGAGCAGAAGCAGTTCCTGTTCCGCAAGATCGCGCAGTATTTCGACGGCGATCTGGCGGGACGGACCTTCGCCCTGTGGGGCCTCGCCTTCAAGCCCAACACCGACGACATGCGCGACGCCCCGTCGCGCACGCTCATGGAAGCCCTTTGGGAGGCCGGCGCCAGCGTGCGCGCCTTCGACCCCGAAGCCATGAACGAATGCAGGCGCATCTACGGCGCGCGCGACGACCTCGTCCTCGTCGACAGCCGGGAAGCCGCGCTGACCGGAGCGGACGCGCTGGTGATCGTGACGGAATGGCGCGGCTTCCAGGCGCCCGACTTCGAGCGCGTCAGGACGACGCTCAAGGTCCCCGTCATCTTCGACGGCCGCAACCTCTACGACCCCGAGACGGTGTCGGACCACGGCATCCACTACCTCGGCGTCGGCCGCTCGACACCTCAGCAGAAGTCATGAGGCCGACGCCTGCCTAAAGTGCGAACAGGTCGGCGTCCGCGTCTTCGTGACCGGCGAGCGCGGTGCGGATCAGCTCGGCGGCGATGCGCGAGAAGGTGATGCCGTTGCCGCCATAGCCCATCAGGGCGAAGATCCGCGGCCTGCCGGGCACCGCGCCGATCAGCGGCAGGCCCGTCCGCGTCGTGCCGAAGCTGCCGGCCCAGGCGAAGTCTGGCGTCGGGTCGACCGCGGGAAGCAGCTTGCCGAGCTTGTCGGCGATGCGCTTCACCTTCTGCGGGATCAGGGCGTCGCGCCTCGCCTCGTCCTCGAACTCCTCGTCCTCGCCGCCGCAGATGACGCGCCCGTCATGGGTGGTGCGCAGGTAAAGGTAGGGATCGGAGGCTTCCCAGATCAGCGCCTCGCCCGGCCAGAGCCTGTCCTTCGGCTGGCGGCGCGTGGCGATCGCGAAGGTGGATATGATCTCGTGGCGGTCGTTCCTGACCGCGTCCATCAGCTCGTAGCCGGTCGCGAGCACGACATGGCGGGCCTCGATCCGGTGGCCGGACCGGGTCGCGACCTCGACGGAGCCGCGGCGATAACCGATCTCGACCGCCTCCTCCGGCGCGAACAGGCGCGCCCCGCGCGCGCTCGCATGCGAAAGCAGGCCCGTCGTCAGCTTCACCGGGTCGAGCGCGAGGTTGCCGTCCGACAGGATCGCGCCGTCGCGCGCGATGCCGAAGCCGGATTGCAGCGCGCCGGCCGTCAGATAGCGCGCGGAAAGCCCGGCGGCTGCGCGCATCTGCGCCTCCTGCCTGAGATCGCCGCCGCTGAGCACGTTGCCGGCAAGGTAGAGCGTCGGCCTGTCGGCCATCCGGCAGGAGATCTGCAATTCCTCGATACGCCCGCGCAGATTGGCCACGGCCAGCCTTGCGCGCCGCCACGCGCGCGTCGCCTTCTCGGCCCCGATCATCCGCCGCAGCCGGGTGAGCGGCACGTCGACCTCGAACTGCACCAGCGCGGTCGTGGCCGGCGTCGAGCCGAGCGAGGGGCCGCGCCGGTCGAGCATGACGACGTCGTGGCCGGCTTCCGTCAGCAGGTCGGCCGTCATCGCCCCGGATATGCCCATGCCGACGATGAGCACATCCGTACTAAGATCGCGCGTCAGCCGCGCCTCCGCGACGCGACGGGAGCGATAGGTCTTCCACACCGGCGTTCCGGTCCGCAGGTCAAGCTTGCGCATTCGAGAACCCCCGACAATCGGCCCGGCTCAACGAATATCGCGCGTCCGGGTTCCCGGACCCCGCGTCCCGCGCCGACCAAATTTGGAACCATTTGCGCGGTCGCCCGTATCGCATTGGAGGCACACATTCGAGGCGATACCCATGAGCTACACCTACGCGCCATCCGCCCGCGTCAGAGCGGCGGATTCGACCTACCGCATATTGTCCGCTTTTCCGATAGCGGCGTTCACGCTGACCGTCGTGACCGACATAGCCTACTGGCAGACCGCGAACCTCCAGTGGCTGCACTTCTCCGAATGGCTGCTGTTCGCGGGCATCGTGTTCGCCGGCCTCGCCGGCCTCGTCCGGCTGCTCGGCGGGATACGCTTCCCCTGGCCCTACTATGTCGCGGGGCTCGTCGTCCTCGTGCTCGCTACCCTCAACAATTTCATCCACACCGCAGACGGCATAACCGCCGTCATGCCCTATGGCCTGACGGTCTCCGTGCTCACCGTGATCGCGATGTGCGTGACAGCCTTCTTCGGCCGGATCGGAGTGCGTCATGTCTAGATCGCTACCCCTCCTCGCCCTTGCGGGCACGGCCCTCGCACTGGCCGGCTGCGGCGAAGCCGACGATTTTGACACCAGCCGGCAGGTCGGCCCCGAACCCGTGCTTCCCGCCCCCTCCCGAAACCTCGTGCCCGACCTCAAGGTCGCCGAGGTGGTGGGCTGGCAGGAAGGGCAGACGCCGACCGTGCCCGACGGCCTCGTCGTCACGGCCTATGCGCGAGACCTCGCCAACCCGCGCACCGTCCACACGCTGCCCAACGGCGACGTGCTCGTGGTGCAGTCCAAGGCGCCGCCCGACAAGCCGCTCAACCGGCCGAAGGACGTGATCCGGGGCTGGATCATGGCGATGGCGGCAGGCGACGCCGGCGGGGACAAGGAAACCAACCTCATCACCCTGCTGCGCGACACCGACCGCAACGGCGAGGTCGACGAGCGCGTCGACCTCCTGACCGGGCTGACCTCGCCGTTCGGCGTCGCCTGGCACGACGGCACGCTCTATGTCGCGGCCGCGGATGCGGTCCTGAGCTATCCTTACGAGCTCGGCGCGACGGAGATCACAGCCGAGCCGACGATCCTCGCCCCGCTTCCCGGCGGGCCGATCAACCACCACTGGACCAAGGACCTCGCGCTCAGCCCGGACGGGCGCACCCTCTACGCCTCGGTCGGCTCCAATTCCAACGCCGGCGAGCGTGGTCTCGAGGCGGAGAAGGGGCGCGCGGCGATCTGGCAGGTCGATCGCGAGACGGGCGCGTCCAAGGTGTTCGCCTCGGGCCTGCGCAACCCGAACGGCCTCAACATCCACCCTGAGACGGGTGAATTGTGGACCGTCGTCAACGAGCGCGACGAGCTCGGCCCGGACCTCGTGCCCGACTACATGACCTCGGTGCAGGAAGGCGGCTTCTACGGCTGGCCGTGGAGCTATTACGGCCAGCATGTCGACGAGCGGGTCTATCCCCCGCGCCCCGACCTCGTCGAGACCGCCATCTCCCCCGACTATGCGCTGTCCAGCCACGTTGCGGCGCTCGGGCTCGCCTTCACCAACGATTCCGCCATGCCCGAGGCGTTCGCCAGCGGCGCGTTCGTCGGCAATCGCGGCAGCTGGAACCGCAAGGCCTTCAACGGCTACAAGGTGATCTTCGTCCCGTTCACGGACGGGCGGCCTTCGGGGCCGGCGCAGGACGTCGTCACCGGCTTCCTCGACGGCGACCAGGCGCGCGGCCGTCCCGTTGGCCTCGCCATCGACGGAACGGGGGCGCTGCTGATCGCAGACGATGCCGGCAACACCGTCTGGCGCGTCGCCAACGCAGACGGCTCGGTGACGCCCGAGCCCATCCCGACCGACCGGGTGGAGGAAACCGCAACGCCCCTCGACGGCGCGGCCGGCGAAAGCGCCCCGGCCCTCGCCCCCGTGCCGGACGGCGACACCACTGAGCCGCCGCAGACCGACATCGCCCCGGCGATCTCCCCCGAGGACGGCGCCGCACCACCGGAGGAGGAGGCGGAATGACCGACGACAAGCACGAATGGCTCGACCCCGACAATGAAGAGGAAGCGACCGTTCGCTACCTCATCGAGAACACCGACCTGTCGCCCTTGCAGGCGCAGGAGCTGGTGGCCCGGCACGGCAGCGACCGGGCGAAGCTCCTCGAGATCGCCCGGACGATGAAGGCCGAGGGTTGAGTGGCGCGCGCCGCTCGCGCGGCGCCCCTTTCGTTCAATAGCCGATGGCGGCGCCCGCCGTCGCCCGGCTGTCGATGGCGCCATAGTAGCGGGCGCCGTCGCCGGCCGCGATCTGTTTCAGGTTGCGGCCGCCGACGAGGATGCCGGCCGCCTCGCCCCAGATCGTCCAGTCGGGATCGACGCCGACGCGATAGCCCATGCCGGCGAGCAGCCGGAGCGTATCGGGCGACAGCGCATAGGGCTCCATGAGCACCCGGTCGGGCAGCCATTGGTGGTGGATGCGCGGCGCGTCGATCGCCTCCTGCAAATCCATGCCGTGGTCGATGACGTTCACGATCGCCGACAGCGTGATGGTGATGATGCGCGCGCCGCCGGGGCTGCCGATCACCATGAAAGGCTCGCCGTCCTTCGAGACGACGGTCGGGCTCATCGACGACAGCGGCGACTTCCTCGGCTCGATGGCGTTGGCTTCGCCCTGCACCAGCCCGTAAAGGTTCGGCACGCCGGGCTTGATGGTGAAATCGTCCATCTCGTTGTTGAGCAGGATGCCGGTGCCCTCGGCCACCTTGCCGATGCCGAACGAGCCGTTCAGCGTATAGGTCACCGCCACCGCGTTGCCGTCCCTGTCGATGATCGAATAGTGCGTCGTCTCCGTGGACTCGCCGAAATCCGCCGGCTTCAGCGCCTCGCTCACCCCGGCGCGGTACGGGTCGATGCGGGCGCGGATTTCCTCGGCATAGGCCTTGCTGGTCAGCTTCTCGACCGGATTGTCGACGAAATCCGGGTCGCCCAGCGCCGTGTTCCGGTCGACGAAGGCGTGCCGCATCGCCTCGACCATCAGCCGCACCGTCTCGGCCGAGCCGTAGCCGAGATAGGAGATCGGATAGCCTTCCAGCACGTTGAGGATCTCGCAGATCACCAGCCCGCCCGACGAAGGCGGCGGCGAGGAGACGATGTCGTAGCCGCGATAGCTGCACTTCACCGGCTCCAGCTCGCGCACCGTATATTGCTCGAAATCCTCCTTCGCCAGGATGCCGCCATGGGCGGTACTGGCGCTGACGATCAGGTCGGCGATCTCGCCCCTGTAGAAGGCGTCCGCGCCGCCTTCGGAAATCGCCGTCAGCGACTTCGCAAGGTCCGCCTGAACCAGCCGCGCGCCCAGCGCCAGCGGCTTGCCGTCGTTAAGAAAAATCTTTGCCGCCGCCTCGTCCTGCGCCAGCATGTCGTTGCCCTCGGCGAAGGAGGCGATGTCGCCGGGCTCCAGCACGAAGCCCTCGCTCGCCAGCCGGATCGCCGGGGCGATAAGCTCCTCGCGCGTCCTGGTGCCGTATTTCTCGCGCGCCGTCTCCATGCCGGCGACCGAGCCCGGCACGCCGACCGCGAGATAGCCGTCGGTGGAGGCGCCGGGGACGGGGTTGCCGTCGGCGTCGAGATACATCGTCTTCGTCGAGGCCAGCGGCGCGCGCTCGCGAAAATCGAGGAAGGTCGTCGTCCCGTCCTTCAGGCGGATGGTCATGAAGCCGCCGCCGCCGAGATTGCCGGCGGTCGGATAGACGACGGCCAGCGCATAGCCGACCGCGACGGCGGCGTCGACGGCATTGCCGCCGCTTTTCAGGACGTCGACGCCGACCTGCGAGGCGAGGTGCTGGGCGCTCACCACCATGCCGTTCTCGCCCTCGGCCGGCGCGGGCGAGGCCGCGAACGCGGCCGATCCCAATGCGGAGCCGAGCGTCAGGGCAATGGCGAACGAAAGCTGTCTCGGTACGAAGTGCTGCATGGCCTCCTCCTCTGCTCCCCGCCCTCTGGGCCGGGTTCAGCTTCGGCGGCGATGCGGCCAAATGCAAGCGGAAGATCGGGAGGGCCGGCCTTCGGAACTTTGGCCCATCCGGCGGGTTAGCCGTGCTGGCGACCATCATTCGGGAGCACAGCGATGACCTATGACGAGATCGTCTCCGTCCTCGGGCCCGTAGACAGCGAGCTGGCGGCGAGCCTCGTCGCGACCGGCGCCTCGCTGGAGGATTTGCGCGAGGCGTGGAACTGGCTGCACAACGACGACGCGCTGATGGGAGAGGGTCGCCCCCTGCCCGGTTCCCGCGTCGGCGCGCTGACAGACCTTCTGGAAACCGAGGACGACGAGCCCGGCCCGGCCCCGGCCTCGTGAGGCGCTACGAGCCGGACGATCCCGTACGACCATGACGATGGAGATCGCCGCGAGGACGAGGCCCAAGGCCTGCAACGCCGTGAACCGCTCGCCGAAGACGGCGACGATGTTGACCGCCAGCAGCTGCGCCGCGGCTGACAGGCCCGGCAGATGCCCAGACGGATGACGGCGGCGAAGCGCATGACCCTATGCCGTACCGAATGAAGCCGCGGCCAAGCGAAAGCCCGCCCGGCTCGCGCCGGACGGGCTTCTCGACCGCTGATGCCATCAGTGCTTTCCGCCCTTGCGGCCTGCCTCGGAAGCGCGCTCGCGGTCCTGGGCGAAATTGCCGCCGCCGCCGCGCTGCTGGCCGTCGTCCTTCTTGCCGGGCGCGGCCTGGCGCTCCTGCTGGCGCTGGTCGTTCTTGTGGCCCTGCTGGCCGGCTTTCACGTTCTGCTCGTGAGTGCCACCCTGGTTCGGCATGATGCTTCTCCTGTTGTCGGCGGGGCGACCATTCGCCTCGCACACCCACCGAACAGGCACCGGTCCAGGCTGTTCCTTCACGAAATAAATTCTGTTCCGGGCGGAAAACGGCGGTGCTTCGCGCACGGCGCGCAGGCCGGCCGCGCCCGATGCCGCCCCCCGCGGGAGCAGCCGGCGTTCGCGCCTCAGCGGGCCGCCGTCGCCCCTATGCGTCGGAAAGCTCCTCGCGCAGCAGGTCGCGGCTGCTGACGATGTAGCGCGCCCGTTCCTCGCGTTCGTAGGTCGGCTCGTCGGGCTTGTCGCCCTTGCGCAGTTCCCGCGCCATCCATTCGAGCTCGTGAGGATAGAAGATGCCCGAACGGGACCGATTCAGATCGATCATGTCATTTCCCTTCAGGATGCGTGGGCAAGGCTTCGTCGGCCTCCCCTCCCCTGAAACGACAGGACGACATAGGACACTCGCATTATCCGGGGCCGGGAGCCAGACAATTCGCGGCGGCGCTCATCACGTTTCATATCCTGCGCCGGCCGGTGCCGGCCTTGCGTCTCAGGATCACGCGCCTGAGATCGTCTCGCGGCAGCCACTGCGCGTTGTTCCGCACCCGCCGGGTTCCGTCGCCGGCGCGGCTGTGGCAAGAACGTCCACCGCGCCGCACGGCGCAATCGCGAAAGACAGCCGACGCATGACTACGATGCCGCCCGCCCGCTTCTTCGACCGCGACGCGGTCGCCGTTGCCCGCGACCTCGTCGGGGCCGAGCTCCTGGTCGACGGCGTCGGCGGCGTCATCGTCGAGACAGAGGCCTATGCGGCGGACGATCCCGCCTCGCACAGCTATCGCGGCCCGACGCGCCGGAACGGCACGATGTTCGAGGCGCCGGGCGCGGCCTATGTCTATCTCTCCTACGGGATGCACTGGTGCCTGAACGCCGTGTGCCGGCCGGGAAACGCGGTGCTGCTGCGCGCCATCGAGCCGCGCACGGGAATCGAGACCATGCACGCGCGCCGCGGCGTCGCCGGGCTGCGCCAGCTCTGCTCCGGCCCGGGACGGCTCGCGCAGGCCCTCGGCGTCGACCGCTCGTTCGACGGGCTGTCCTTCCTCGGCGCGCCGTTCGCGCTGCGACCGGCCGCCGGGCCGCGCGACCTCGTCGTCGGCCCGCGCATCGGCATTTCGAAGGCGGTGGAGCAGCCGTGGCGCTTCGGCCTCGCCGGATCGCCCTTCCTCAGCAAGCCGTTCGCGCGACGCTGAAGCCTATTCCGGCTCGGGCTCGGGAATGGTTCCCGGCGGAATGACCGGGGTCGTCCCCGTATCGGGCGGCGGCTCCTCGATCTCCTCGTCGCCGGTGGGCGGCGGGGCGAGGATGCCGTTGCAATTCTCCAGCGCCGGGCGGGCGCGCTCGCCCTCGCGGCTTTCCTCATCGCCCGGCTGCGCCGGCTCGACCTGGCAGGGATCGTCGCCGTTCCCCGTTTCGGGAACCTCCGCGTCGGCACGCGCCGCCGCCATGCCGCCGCCCAGCAGCAGGACGGCACACAGAAGCAACGCCCGCGAAAGCGCACCGCCGCCGCGCGGCACCTCTTCCGGAATGGACGGGGGATCGGTTTCCGGCGGCGCGGGCGTCGGCGTCTCGTCGGGTCCGGGGCCGGGCAGGTCCGGCGGCGGCTCGCCGGGCGGCGGAATCTCCGGCGGTGCCGGCGGCGGCGCGGGGTCGCCCGGAACCGGGCCCGGTTCAGGATTGTCCGGCGGGCGGGGGACGGGATCGGGCATGGGGCTGGTCATCGCATGGCCTCCTCGGCGGCGGTTCTTGCCGATGCCGCCAACGCGGCCGCCGCTTCGTCCGGGGCCGCGCCGGTGGCTGCGTATCCTTCGAACCCGCCCCTGCCGGAGATTGTTCCCGGCGCGGAACATAAGCGGCGCGGCCCCGTTTCCGCTGTCTGCGAAACTCTCGACCAGGAGCGATGTCATGTCTGATCTGACCAATGCGGAAATCGAAGGCAGGCTGAACGCGCTGCGCGAAATCCTGGTGGTGGCGCTGGGTCAGGCGACCGGCGACGCGGCGGCCAACATCCGCGCCGCGCTCGACGGCATGGCCGCCATCGAGAACCATCAGGAAGACCCCGGAACCGAGCCCTCGCGCGCCTTCGCGGCCGAAAGCGCCCGGCTGCGCGAGGCCGGCATCATCCGCGAGACGCTGGCCGAGTCCCGTAACGTGAAGCCGACCGCGACCGACCGGGAGCTCGACGCGGAAACGCTCGAGGAGCAGCTCGACGAGGGGCTGGAGGACAGCTTCCCGGCCAGCGATCCGGTCTCCATCACCACCACCGCCATCAGTGGCGGGGCAAAGCCGCTGCCGCAGGCCTGACATGGCGCATCACGACGAGCGCGAGGATCACGGGGCGCATCACGGACGGCCCTATCTGCTGTTCGCCGTGAACATGGTGCTCAGCCTCGCCGTCATGTATCTCGTCATGTTCGCCATGATCGACGGGTGGCGGGATTTTTATAACAACCTCAACACCTTCTACATGGCGCTGGCGATGGTCGCGCCGATGGGCATCCTCATGCTGGCGACCATGGGCGGCATGTATCGCCGCAGGCGCCTCAACCTCGCGCTCTATGCCGGCTTCACGGTGCTGTTCGTCGTCGCCTTCGCCGCGACCCGCGCGCAATGGCTGATCGACGACCGCCAGTTCGTCCGCTCGATGATCCCGCATCACTCCGGCGCCATCCTGATGTGCCGCGAGGCGAGGCTCGCCGACCCCGAGCTCGTCGCCCTGTGCGGAGAGATCGCCGAGGCGCAGCGCCGCGAGATCGAGCAGATGGAGACCATCGGCGCCCGGCTGCGATAGACAGCCCCGGAACATCTCCCTCGCTTGCCGGTTAGCTCCCCAGCGAAGGAGACATGAGATGACCGCACCGAAGAACGGCCCGCCCGGCACCAGCGACCAGAAACCGCGTTGGGAAGGGCCGCCCGAAAACCGGCCGCGCGGCTACCTGCCCGCCAGGGACGATCCGGCCGAGGATCGCGATGCCGCCGGGGAAAACCTCAAGGACCCCGAGAAGCGGACCCTCGGCGACGCCTTCAAGCAACGCGGCGACCGCTAGCAATTCCCCTAAGACAAGACCGCCCGCGCCTTTCCCCCGAGAGGCGCGGCGCGGCCTCGCATTCCCATGCAAGGAGAAAGGACCGGCCATGAACAAGGCAACCGACAGGATGTTCGACAAGACGAGCGACAGGATGCTGCACACCGGCAACACCATTCCCGTCATCGGCCTCGGCACCTGGAAGCTGACGCGCGACACCGCCGACGCGATCCGGACCGCCTTGCAGGTCGGCTATCGCCTCATCGACACGTCCGGCGATTACGGCACCCATGAAGGGATCGGCGAAGGCATCCGCCGCAGCGGCCTCGCCCGGCCCGACTTCTACCTCACCACCAAGGTCGAGGAAACCGACGACGCCTACGAGGCGCTCGGCCGCAGCCTCGACGAGCTCGGCCTAGACCACGCCGACCTCGTCCTCATCCACCGGCCGCCGCAGGACGGGGTGGGGGAAATCCTCTGGCAGGGATTGATCCGCGCAAGGGAGAACGGCCTTGCCGTCGACATCGGCGTCAGCAACTATTCCGCCGCCGCGATCGACGCGCTGGCCGAGGCGACGGGCGTGGTGCCGGTGGTCAACCAGATCGAGTGGAGCCCGTTCGGCCACAGCGAGGACATGCTGCGCCATGCCGAGGAGAACGCCATCGTCCTTCAGGCCTACAGCCCGCTCACCCGGATGACGCGGCTCGACGACCCGACGTTGGCGACGATCGCTGAGCGCTACGACAAGACGCCGGCGCAGATCCTGCTGCGCTGGGACGTCCAGCACGGCGTCGTGCCGCTGCCCAAGGCGGGCAGCAGGGAGCATCTGGAAGAAAACCTCGACATATTCGACATCCGGCTCGCCAAGGCGGACATGCAGCGGCTCGACGGCCTGAACGAGCGCTATTCCGCGCTCGGCAAGCTGCCCTACGACTGACGCCGCAGAGCGGGAGTGGGTCCGCCGGCCCTATTGCGCGTCGGCGGGCTGCTGCTCCTCCTGCGGGGCGCTGCCGACCGGCTCTTCCGGCGCGATGGCGTCGCCATAGAGTTCGACGCCCCACCAGACGACCATCGCCAGAAGCAGGCTTATGACGAGAACGAAAAGGACGGGACGTCCGAGACGACCCTGGCGTGCCTTGGTTTCGGGTAGCTTGACCATTTCTTCACCTCATCAGAATGCCTGCCGCCCGGGCCCGGACGCGCATGGCGACGGGCCGGGGCGATGTTTCATCTCGGGCGCTGCAGCGACCCGACCGGATGGCTCTCGTCATGCTGGACGGAGGAGTTCGGCGACTCCTCGCCTAGCTCGTCGAGCAGCCTGAGCCGCGCCCGGTTGAGCCGGCTCTTGACCGTGCCCATCGCGCAGCCGCAGATGCGCGCGGCCTCGTCGTAGGAGACGCCGAGAACGCCGATCAGCATCAGCACCTCGCGCTGCTGCTCGGGCAGGCGCTGGATCGCCCGTTCCATCTCGCGGCCCCGGGCCGACCATTCCTGCGTCGCGTCCGCCGCCGGGCGCTGCGACACGCACTCGGCCGCTCCGGGCGCCTCGCGCGTCTCGATCCTGACCTTCGTGTAGAAGGCGTTGCGCATGATCGTGAACAGCCACGATTTCATGCTGCTGCCGGGGCGGAACTGATGGATGCTGGCCAGGGCGCGCGTCAGCGTCTCCTGCACCAGATCGTCGGCTTCGCTGGTTTCCCGGTAGAAGGTTCTGGCAAAGGCGCGCAGCGCGGGAATCAAGTCGACTATTTCCACCTGCGGGGCTGCGGAGTCCTGCTCTTTCAGTGCCGGCACCGGGCTGGCCTCCTCATTGCGCGCTGAGCAATCGCCCCTCGAATTTTAATGCGGACCCTGCTGGGAAGTTCCGGCCGCGAAGGAAATTTAATGCCCGGCGCGGGGATGCCGGCGCGCCTTCGCAGGCCATGACAAGGAACTTCGCCGCCGCGACGAGATTTGACCCTTGGGGGGCGCAGGGCATCAGCAATCAAGGATGGAACGATGACCGAAAACCGACCGATATTCCCGCAAACCCCGACGGCGGACAGCGACAGCCATGCCAGGGCGACGGGGGACGAGAACAGCGGATCGATTTCCCGCCGCTCGCTCCTTGCCGGCTCCGCCGGCCTGACGCTCGGATCGCTCGCCCTCGCTGGGGAAGCGGCTGCGCAGCACGACCACGTCGCCATGCACGCATCCGGGCACACCTCGCGCAGCGCGCCGGCGGGGCACCTGAGCCAGCGCGCCTATTCGGTGCCCTCGCCGGTGGCGAACGACATCGCGCACGATCCTTCCGTCGTGCCGCCGCCGATCGGCGAGCGCGGGCCGGAGACCGTCCGCGTCGATCTGGAGACGGTGGAGCTGGAGGCCAAGCTCGATGACCGGGCGACCTTCCGCTACTGGACGTTCAACGGCACCGTGCCCGGCCCCTTCGTGCGCGTGCGGGTCGGCGACACGGTCGAGGTCCATCTGCGCAACCACGAGGACAGCTGGATGCCGCACAATGTCGACTTCCACGCCGTCAACGGCCCCGGCGGCGGAGCGGAAGTGACCTTGGCCGCGCCGGGCGAGGAGAAGGCGTTCCGCTTCAAGGCGCTCAATCCCGGGCTCTACGTCTATCACTGTGCCGTACCGCCGGTGGCGATGCACATGGCCAACGGCATGTACGGGCTGATCCTCGTCGAGCCGGAGGGCGGGCTGCCGCCAGTCGACCGCGAGTTCTACGTCATGCAGGGCGAGATCTACACCGAGGAGCCGTTCGGCTCGACCGGCACGCTGACCGAGAGCTACGACAAGCTGCTCAATGAGCGGCCGGAATATTTCGTCCTCAACGGCCATGTCGGGGCGCTCACCGACCACTATCCGCTGAAGGCGTCGGTGGGCGAGACGGTGCGCATCTTCTTCGGCGTAGGCGGCCCCAACTTCGTCTCATCCTTCCACGTCATCGGTGAGATCTTCGACCGCGTCTATCTCAACGGCTCGGTGACGTCGCCGCCGCAGACCGATGTCCAGACCGTGACGGTCCCGGCCGGCGGAGCGACCATCGTCGAGTTCAAGCTCGAGGTGCCGGGCCGCTACGTCCTCGTCGACCATTCGCTTTCCCGCGTCGAGCGCGGGCTGGCGGGATGGCTCGACGTCGACGGCGAGGAAAACCCGGAGATCTTCGAGCCGATCGGCTGACGACTGCCCGCCCGATCCGGCCGGCGATGTCCTGCCTGCCTGAACCGGCCGCTGCGGGGAACATTCGCTCCCCGCGGCGGTTCGGCGCATATGGCACCCCTGATGCGCTTCCTTCTCGTCAACTTCGCCGGCGGCTTCGGCCTCGGCCTCGCGGCGGGATTCGTCTGCGGGATCCTCTACAGCGGGCTGAACTTCCTCCTCCACGAGCCGCTCGCCGCCGCCATGATGATTTGGGGCTTCGCCGCCACCTTCGCGGTCGGCGCGGTGGGAACCGGCCTCGCGCTGCTTCCCTACGAATGACGGCATCGGCATGAGGAGGTTCGGCAGTCTTTCGCGCGACGAGGCGATCGGCACGATGTGGGACATCGTCGGATCGATCGGCATCTGCATGCTCGCGACATGGGACGGGGAACGCCAGCGCGCGCGGCCCGTGGCCGCGCGGCCTCGCCGCGAGGAGAACGCCATCTATGTCCTGACCGACGAGGCCGGCGCGAAGGACGACCAGATCCGCCGCTTCCCGACCGTCTCCCTCGCCTTCGCCGATACCCGCACCCACACCTATCTCGCCCTCACCGGCCACGCCACGGTGTCGAACGACAGAGCGGCGATCCGCAAGCTGTTCGCCATGCCGGACAGGGCATGGTGGGAAACGCCTGACGACCCCGCGATCCGGTTGATCGTCTTCCATCCCGAGGATGCCGAGCTGTGGGGCGGCCTCGGCCGCCTGCGCACCGCCGTCTCGCTGGTCAGGGCGGCGGTTTTCGGCGCGGACCCCGATTTCGGCGACAACATCAAGATCGATGGGTTGCGGAAAACTACCCCCTCCAGATGACGGGTCAGATGAAAGAGGCGGGGCCTGAACCCCGCCTCGAACGCTGCCTTTATGGCTGCGCGCCGTCACATGGCGTCGACCCACCCGCAGGCCTGCTGGATGGCCGCGACCTGGTTGGCCTCGTCCGGCGTGATGCTGCCGGTGGTCATCTGGTCGTCGGTCATCTGGTCGGGCGGCGCGGCGGCCGCCGTGTCGACGGTGGCGCAATAGGCCCTGACCTCGGCCTGCTGCTCCTCGGTCAGGCCCTGCCAGTTGGCGCGGACCTCGTCCTCGGTGCGCAGGGTGCCGGTCGCCGGGTCGGCGAAGAACGCATCGCCTATTGGGCCTTCCCAGCCCATCGGAAGCGTGGTCTCCGAGCCGGGCGCGGGAGACGCGTCGGGCTGGATCACGTCGTTCTGCGCCATGGCAAATCCGGTGCCGAGCCCGAGCGAGAGCGCGGCGGCAATGAGAAGTTTGGGAGTCATGATTTCCTCCTTCAACGTTTGCTTCGTGGGTGAACACGGGCCTAACCGCGCCTTCGCGGAAAATGTTCCCGCCGTTTTCTCCACTCTCTCAGTAGCCGCCGATGATCGGCAGGATCTCGCCGGTGATGTAGCTCGAGCATTGCGGCGAGGCGAAGAACACGTAGGCCGGGGCGATCTCCTCTGGCTGGGCCGGCCGCTTCATCTTCGTCTTGGCGCCGAACTGCGCCACCTCCTCAGGCGGCCGCTCCGACGGGTTGAGCGGGGTCCACACCGGGCCGGGCGCGACGGCGTTGACCCTGATGCCCTTCGACACGAGGTTGCCGGCGAGCGCGCGGGTGAAGGCGTGGATGCCGCCCTTGGTCATCGAATAGTCGAGCAGTTCCTCGCTGCCGTCGATGCCGGTGATCGAGCCGGTGTTGATGATCGCCGCGCCATGCTCCATGTGCGGCACCGCCTCGCGCGCCATGAAGAAATAGCCGTAGAGGTTGGTCTTCATCGTCGTGTCGAAATGCTCGGTCGTCAGTTCGTCGAGCCCCGAGGCGTGGTACTGGAAGGCGGCGTTGTTGACGAGGATGTCGAGCGCGCCGAACTCCTCGATCACCGCCGCCACCGCCTCGCGGCAATAGGCCTCGCTCGTCACGTCGCCGGGAAGCAGCAGGCAGCGCGCGCCCTCGTCGGCCACGGCCATCCGCGTCTCCTCCGCGTCCTCGTGCTCGCTGAGATAGGCGATGGCGACGTCGGCCCTCTCGCGGGCGAACAGCACGGCGACGGCCCGTCCGATGCCGGAATCGCCGCCGGTGATCAGCGCCACCTTGCCTTCCAGCTTGCCGGAGCCGCGCCAGTACGGGGCGTCGTACATCGGCGCCGGTTCGAGCAGCGTCTCGTCGCCCGGCTTGGCCTGATGCTGGGGCGGAAACGGCGGCACGGGATAGGCGCGCGCGCCGGCCTGCATCGCCTTCGGCTCGGCTTCCTCGTCGCCACGCTCCTCGTCGGCGCGATTGACCTGCGCCTGGATGCGGTGCTGCTTCGCTACTTCCTCCGCGGCCTCGTCGCTTTGCTTGATGTCGTCCATGATCGGGCTCCTCATTGGGGAATGGGCTCAGCCCAACCGCCGCGAGCGAGGCATTGTTCCCGCTTCCCACCGTTCCCGCTTCCCTCGCCGGGCCGCACGGCACATATTACGGAACACGGGCGGGACGACGGGCATTGGACGGAACAAAAGCCGGAGCACGACCTTGCCGATCCCCGATATCTCGACCGCCGTTCTCGCGCCTTCCCGCACGGCCTTCTTCCTCGATTTCGACGGCACGCTGGCGCCGATCGTCGCCGATCCCGCCGCAGCGTGCATCGCGCCGGCGACGCGCGCCGCGCTCGTCAGGCTGGACCGCGCCGCCGGCGGAGCGGTGGCGGTCGTCTCCGGGCGCAGCATCGCCCAGCTCGACGCCATGCTCCACCCGCTGCGCCTGCCGGCGGCGGGCGTCCACGGGCTGGAGCGGCGCGATGCGGGCGGCAGCCTGACGCAGGACCCTATCGACGCCGGGGCGCAGCACCGGCTCGCCTCGCTCGTCGGCGGCTTCGTCGAGGGCCGCCCGGGCCTGCTGGCGGAGGTGAAGCCGGGATCGGTTGCGCTGCACTATCGCAAGCGGCCGGAGATGGCGGCCGATTGCCTCGCCTTCGCCATCGACCTCGCGCGCGAGAACGGCCGCATCCAGCTGGTCGAGGGCAAGAAGGTCATCGAGATGAAGCTCTCCGCCCGCACCAAGGGCGACGCCATCGCCGATTTCATGCGCGAAGCGCCGTTCCGCAGCCGCCAGCCGTTCTTCGCCGGCGACGACGTCACCGACGAGGCAGGCTTCGTTGTCGTCAACGCCATGGGCGGCGTGTCGCTGAAGATCGGGCCGGGCGAGACCGCCGCGCGCTATCGCGCCGCCGACGGGGCCGCCTTCGCCGCGTGGCTGGAGCAACTGGCGGCGGGTTGACGTTATCGGGGAACAAATGCGCCGCCCATGTGTTCGGACTGTAGCGAGAAAAAGGAAAGAAGGCGAAGCCGCCCTCCTGCCATGATGCCCCATCCTGCCCGAGCGTTCCCCTCCCATACCGGCGGAAGTCCGTCCGGCGCGGCCCGCGCGTGGCCGCAAGCCTGCCGGCCGGGGGTGCCGGCATGAGCCGGCTGGTCATCGTTTCCAACCGGGTCGCCGACCTGCGCGCCTCGACGCAGACCGGCGGCCTGGCCGTGGCGCTGGCCGACGCGCTCCGGGAACGGGGCGGCGTCTGGTTTGGCTGGAACGGCGAGAAGGAGGGCGAGACCGGCGGCGATCCCACCGTCGAGACCATCGGCAAGGTGAAGCGGGTGGCCGCGCCGCTGTCGCCGCAGGACGTCGCCGACTACTATTTCGGCTATGCAAACAGCGTGTTGTGGCCGCTCTTTCACTACCGGCTCGACCTCGTCGACTATCGGCCGGCTTTCTTCGCCGGCTACAGCCGCGTCAACGAGACCTTCGCCCGCCAGCTCGTCCCGTTCCTGAAGCCCGACGACCTCGTCTGGAGCCACGACTATCACCTGATCCTGCTGGCCGGCCACCTGCGCCGGCTCGGCTGCCGCCAGCGCATGGGCTTCTTCCTGCACATCCCCTTCCCGCCGCCCGACCTGCTCCACGCCTCGCCCAACCATGCGGAGCTGGTCGACGCGCTCCTCGACTACGACGTGATCGGCTTCCAGACCCATACCGACGCAGGCAATTTCAAGCTCTATCTCGCCGAGCACACGCCGGCGGTCGAGGTCGGGAAGAACCGCTTCCGCGTCGGCGAACGCACCGTCCTCATCGACAGGTTCCCCATCGGCATCGACGCCGCCGGATTCGCGGCGCTGGCGGACGACGCCGACGAGGAGGTGAAGATCGACCTGATGCGCCGGCAGGTGCTGGGCCGCCGCCAGATCATCGGCGTCGACAGGCTGGACTATTCGAAGGGGCTGCCCGAGCGGATGAAGGCGTTCGGCCGGCTGCTCGAGCGGCACCCGGAGCTGGAGAAGACCGTCACCTTCCTCCAGATCGCCCCGCCGACCCGCGAGGAGGTCGACGCCTATGGCGACATCCGCATGGAGCTGGAGGCGTTGGCCGGCTCGATCAACGGCCGCTTCTCGGATTTCAACTGGACGCCGGTGCGCTACATCCATCGCCCGGTGTCACGCGGCAAGCTCGCGCCGCTGTTCCGCGGCAGCCAGGTCGGCCTCGTCACCCCGTTGCGCGACGGCATGAACCTCGTCGCCAAGGAGTATGTCGCGGCGCAGGACCCCGACAATCCCGGCGTGCTGGTGCTGTCGAAATTCGCCGGCGCGGCGGAGGAGATGCGCCAGGCGCTGATCGTCAACCCCTACGACATCGACGGCATGGCCCGCCAGCTCCACCGGGCGCTGACCATGCCGCTGAAGGAGCGCCAGCGCCGCCACGCGGCGCTTCTCGACCACGTGACCCGGCAGAATGCCTCGGCATGGCTCGCCGCCTTCCTCGCCGCGCTCAAGCCGCCCGCGGGGCAAGGCGAGGCGCGCGGCGCGGCAAGCAAGGCCGGCCACGAGGCCGCCTGACGGGATGCTTCGACTCCCCCTCGGGCAACGACGGGCGGAGGGACCGGAAAAAGGAGACCGGATCATGAAAGTAAGCGAAGCGATGACCCGCGACGTCCAGATCGCGCGGCCCGACCAGACCATACGCGAGGCGGCCTCGGTCATGGCCGACATCGATGCCGGCGTCATGCCGGTCGGCGATCACGACCGGCTCGTCGGCATGCTCACCGACCGCGACATCGCCATCCGGGCGGTGGCGCTCGGCAAGGGGCCCGACACGATGGTCCGCGACGTCATGTCGTCCGAGATCAAGTACTGCTTCGAGGACGAGGACGCCGACGAGGTCTGCCAGAACCTCGCCGACCAGAAGATCAGGCGCATCCCGGTGGTGAACCGCGACAAGCGCCTCGTCGGCATCCTGTCGCTCGGCGATCTCGCCCGCAGCGCGCCGGAGCATGAGGTCGGCGCGGCCCTGTCGGCGATATCGAGCCCCGGCGGCGCCCATTCGCAGAGCGCGGACGGCCGCTGGTAGGCAGGCTCGCCGGACACGGGAGTGGTCCATGCCGCCGCGAAGCGAGGCGCGGCGGAACCTTGGCGCGTGCTCCGTGTTCTTCGAGCGAAAGGAGGCCGTCGCCATGGCACGCGCAATCTGGAAAGGCTATCTGAGCATCGGCGAGCTTTCCTGCGGGATCGCGCTCCGTGCGGCGGCCACCACCTCCGAGCGCATCTCCTTCCACATCGTGAACCGCAAGACCGGCAACCGCGTCCGCCGCGACTATGTCGACGAGCAATCCGGCGAGCCGGTGGCGCGCGAGGATCAGGTGAAAGGCTACGAGACGGCGAAGGGCAGCTATGTCGTGCTGGAGCCGGAGGAGATCGCGGCCGCCGTCCCCGAGAGCGACAAGCGGCTCGCCGTCGAGCATTTCATCCCGTGCGGCGAGGTCGACACCGCCTATTTCGACAAGCCCTATTTCGTCACCCCCGCCGACGAGGGGGCCGAGGAGGCCTTCGCCCTGATGCGCGAGGGCATGCGCCGCAAGAAGGTGGCGGCGCTGGCGCGCGCCGTGCTCTTTCGCCGGGTGCGCACGGTGATGCTGCGCCCGCGCGGCTGCGGCCTGATGGCGAACACGCTGAACTTCGACTACGAGGTGCTGCCGGCCGAGAAGGCGTTCGCCGACATCCCGCCGATGAAGATCAAGCGCGAGATGCTCGACCTGGCCAAACACATCATCGCCACCAAGGAAGGCACGTTCGATCCGGCCGCGTTCGACGACCGCTACGACGCGGCGCTGGCCGAGCTGGTCAAGGCGAAGATCGAGGGCCGCGAGATCAGGAAGCCGAAGCGCAAGGCCGAGGGCAAGGTGATCGATCTGATGGAGGCGTTGCGCGAGAGCGCCGCGGCGGCAAAGAAAACGGCGAAACCGGCCCCCCGGCGCAAGGCGGGCTGAGCCATGGCGCTCGACGTCTATCATCAAAAGCGCGACTTCGACCGGACGCCCGAGCCGAAGGGCAGGCAGGGCAAGCGCGCGGCGGGCAACAGCTTCGTCGTCCAGAAGCACGACGCGCGCCGGCTGCACTACGATTTCCGGCTGGAGATGGACGGCGTGCTCAAGAGCTGGGCCGTTACCCGCGGCCCCAGCCTCGTGCCGGCCGAGAAGCGGCTGGCCGTCCATGTCGAGGACCACCCGCTCGACTACGGCGATTTCGAGGGCACCATCCCCAAGGGCGAATATGGCGGCGGCACGGTGATCGTCTGGGATCGCGGCACCTGGAAGCCGCTCGGCGATGCGAAGAAGGGCCTCGCCAAGGGCCATCTCGAATTCGAGCTCGACGGCGAGAAGCTCGACGGCCGCTGGCACCTTATCCGCATGGCACGCCGGCCGCGCGAGAAGCGCGACAACTGGCTGCTCGTCAAGGGCGACGACGCCCATGCGCGCGGGGCCGGCGACCCCGACATCCTCGAGGAACGCCCGGACTCGGTGAAGACCGGCCGCGGGATCGCCGAGGTGGAAAAGGAGGAACCCGGCTGGTCGTCGAAGACAGGCCGGATCGTCAAGGCGAAGGCGACCGAGCCGAAGATCAAGGGCGCGAAGAAGGCGGCGATGCCGGATTTCGTGCCGCCGCAGCTCGCGACGCTGAAGCCGCACGCGCCCGACGCGGCCGGCTGGGTGCACGAGATCAAGTTCGACGGCTACCGGCTTCAGGCGCGCCTCGACAATGGCAAGGCGACTCTCCTCACCCGCGGCGGCCTCGACTGGACCGAAAGGTTCGGCAAGGCGGTGCCGAAGGCACTCGCCGCCCTGCCGGCGAGCCAGGCGCTCATCGACGGCGAGCTGGTGGTCGAAGCCTCGGGCGGCGCGTCGGATTTCTCCGCGCTTCAGGCCGATCTGAGCGCCGGGCGCAGCGACCGCTTCGCCTTCTACGCCTTCGACCTTCTCTATCTCGACGGGCAGGATTTGCGCGAGACGCCGCTCGTCGCGCGCAAGGCAGCGCTGGCGCGTCTCCTGAAGGACGCGCCGCCCGAGCTGCGCTACAGCGAGCATTTCGAGGAGAACGGCGAGATGGTGCTGCGCCATGCCTGCCGGCTCAGCCTCGAAGGCGTCGTCTCCAAGCTCGCCGGCGGCAAGTACCGCTCCGGCCGCGGCCGCGACTGGATCAAGTCGAAATGCGGCAATCGGCAGGAGCTGGTGATCGGCGGCTACGTGCCCTCCTCGACCTCGGCGAAGGCGATCGGCTCGCTGGTGCTCGGCGTCAACGAGAACGGCGAACTGCGCCATGCCGGCCGGGTCGGCACCGGCTTCAGCCGGGTGGTCGCCGAAGACCTGTTCAAGCGCCTGAGCGGCATCGAGCGCGACACCTCCCCCTTCGCGGGCCGGCTCGACGCCGTCGCGCGGCGCGGCGTGCGTTTTGTCGAGCCGGAACTGGTGGCCGAGGTCGAGTTCCGCGACTGGACCGCCGACGGCATCCTGCGCCACGCCGCCTTCCGCGGTCTGCGCGAGGACAAGCCGGCGGCCGAGGTGGTGCGCGAGGACGAGGCCGCGTCGGCCGCGAAGGTGCCGGCGCGGGCGAAGCCCACCGTTGCGCTCACCCATCCCGACCGCGTCTACTGGAAGGATGCGGGCGTCACCAAGGAGGAGCTGGCGAGCTATTACGCCCGGGTCTGGCGCTTCATGGCGCCGCATGTCGAGCGGCGGCCGCTGGCGCTGCTGCGCTGCCCCGGCGGCACGGCGGCCAAATGCTTCTTCCAGAAGCATGCGTGGAAGGGCGTCAGCCGCGAGATCCTCACCGCCGTCGACCCGCTGGACGAGGAGGGCGACAACTCGCTCCTCGCCGTCGACTCGCTTGACGGGCTGATCGGGCTGGTGCAGGGCGCGGCGCTCGAAATCCACGGCTGGCAGGCGCGGCTCGACGACCTCGAAAAGCCCGACCAGCTTGTGATCGACCTCGACCCCGGCGACGGCGTGCCGTGGAGCGTCATGCTCGACGCCGCGCGCGAGGTGCGCGCGCGGCTGGAGGCAGTCAAGCTCGCGGCCTTCGTCAAGACGACGGGCGGCAAGGGCCTGCACGTCGCCGCGCCGCTGAAGCCGAAGGCCGGCTGGGACACGGTCAAGGGCTTCGCCCGCGACCTTGCGATCGCGATGGCGGCCGATGAACCGAAGCGCTTCATCGCCAAGGCGACGAAGGCCGAGCGCAAGGGCCGGATCTTCATCGACTATCTGCGCAACGGCCGCGGAGCGACCGCCATCGTTCCCTATTCGACGCGGGCGCGTGCCGGCGCGACCGTCGCCATGCCGCTCGGCTGGGACGAGCTGGAGCCGTCCGTCGGCTCGGGCCACTTCACGGTCGCCAACGCCGCCGCCCGGCTCGACAACCTCGCCGCCGATCCGTGGGCGGATTTCCGAAAGGCGGCGCGGCCGCTGGAAGTCGCCGGGGCGACGGGCAAAAGGAAGTAGCGCGGGGTTAGTCGTCGACCATCGGCGCCACCCCTCACCTGCCGGCATCCTCTCCCCATTCACGGGGAGAAGGTTCCCGAAGGGCGGATGAGGGGCGGCGCCGGCGGTCGGGTCGTCGGTAACCTCCGAAGTCACTCAGCGCGGCTTCTTCGCCTTCTTCTCCGCCTCGACGCTGCGGCGCAGCGCGTCCATGATCGAGACGACGTTGTCGAGGGTGGCGACCGGCTCGTCCTCGCCGCCGCGCCGGCGCGGCGCTGGCTTCTGCCTGCGCTTGCGCGCGGCGATGATCGCCTTCAGACGCTTCTGCACGGGATCGGCGACCATGGCCGGGTCCCAGTCCGTCGTGCGCTCGTCGATCAGCCGGCCGATCAGCTTCAGCGCCCCGGCGTCGGGCTTGGCCCGGTCGAGGCCGCCGAAATAGTCCTCGGCCTCGCGCACCTCGTCGCCGTAGCGCAGCGTCCAGACGACGATTCCCTTGTCGCGCGGCTCCAGCATCACCGCGCGCTCGCGGCGGTAGAGGACGAGGCGTGAGATGCCGACCGTGCCGGTCGCGGCCATGGCGTCGCGGATGACGGAGAAGGCCTCCTCGGCGATCTTGTCGTCCGGCGTCAGGTAATGCGGCCGGTCGAGCCAGATCCAGGCGATGTCGTCGCGCGGCACGAACATGTCGATGTCGATGGTGCGGGTGCTTTCGAGCGAGACCGCCTCCAACTCCTCATCCTCGATGACGACCAGCCGGTCGTCGGAGACCGGATAGCCGCGCCGCTGGTCCTCCTCGCGCACCGGCCTGCCGGTCGCCTCGTCGACGTAACGGCTTTCGACGCGGTTGCCGGTGGCGCGGTTGATGGTGTGGAAGCGCACCTTCTGCCGGGTCGAGATGGCCGGCGTCATGGCCACGCGGCAGGTGACGAGCGAAAGCCGCAGATAGCCTTTCCAGAAATTGCGTGGCGCCATGGAGGACGGACCGTCGGTGAAAGAACGGGAACGCGGGCGCTCCGGCTTCGTTCCCTTCTCAGGCAGACGGCAGGACAGGAGGCAAGGATGTGGCAGAGACTGAGAAGCCTGATGGCGGAGCTGCTGCCCGGCTGGGTGCGCGCCCAGGCGCTGCGCCGCCGGCCGCCGTTCTCCCCGCGTGACGAAAGGCGGCGCTAGCCTTCGGTCAGCTCCGGGGCCGGCTCCTCCTGCGGCTCGACTGGAAGCGGCTCGTCGATCAGGCGGGTGCCGCGCTGGCGGGTGACGTAGCGCCACGCCCATTGCACCGACACGAGAAGCCGCTTCTCGAAGCTGACGAGAAGGAGGATGTGGACGAGCGCCCACAGGAACCACGCGGCGCGGCCCTTCAACCGGCTCCAGCCGAAATCGAACACCGCCGCATTGTTGCCGATGACGGCGGCGTTGCCGCGATCGCGGAAGCGGAACGGCGCGCCGCGCTCGCCACGCGCGATGCGGCGGCGCAATGCGCGGCCGAGCCAGCGGCCCTGCTGCTTGGCCACCTGCGCCAGCCCCGGCAGCGGCTCGCCGGTGGCCTCGTCGATCAGGCGGGCGGTGTCGCCGAGCACATGGATGCCGTCGAGCCCGGCGACCTCCAGCCAGCCATCGACCGGCACGCGGCCCATCCTGTCGCCCTCGACCCCCAGCCAGCGCGCGGCGGCCGAGGCCTTGACGCCGGCGGCCCACACCACGACCCCGGCCGGGATGGTCTCGCCACCGGCCACCACCTCCTCGGCGGACATGGTCTCGACCATGCGCTCGGTCATGATCTCGACGCCGAGGCGTTCCAGCCGGCGCGCCGCATAGGCGGCGAGCGGCTCGGGAAAGGCGGGCAGCAGCCGCGGCCCGCCCTCGACCAGCACCACCCGCAGGCGATCGGCGCCGATGTGGCGGAAGTCGCGGGAGACCATGAAGCGGCCGAGCTCGGCGATGGCGCCCGCCATCTCCACGCCCGTCGGCCCGCCGCCGATGACGACGCTGGTGAGCAGCCGGCGCTGCGCCGCCTCGTCGGCGGTCATCTCCGCTTCCTCGAAGGCGGTGAGCAGGCGCTGGCGGATGGCGCGCGCCTCGCGGATCGTCTTCAGGCCCGGGGCGATCTCGCGCCAGTCGTCATGGCCGAAATAGTTGTAGTCCGACCCGGTGGCGATGACGAGGTGATCGAACGGGACCGGCTCCAGCCGGTCGGTCAGCACGGTGCGGGCCTCGAGGTCGATGCCCGTCACCTCGGCGAGCAGCACGGTGACGTTGCGGTGGCGGCCGAGCGTCTTGCGGATCGGCTCGGCGATATCGCCCGGCGACAGCGCGGCCGTCGCCACCTGATAGAGCAGCGGCTGGAATAGGTTGTGGTTGCGGCGGTCGATGACGGTGACGGCGATGTCCGCGCCGCCCAGCTCGCGCGCGCAGGCGAGCCCCGCGAAGCCGCCGCCGACGATGACGACCCTTGGGAGTTCTTTCCCCGCCATCACACGCACTCCGAAAGCGCGAACACCGCCGCGAAGGAAAACACGATCGAGCCCAGCCCGGCGAGCGCCGCGAGATAGGCGGCGCGGGAGAGGAACGGTGCACGGGGGCCTGTCCGCAGATGTACCGCGAGCCACGCACCGACGGCAAGGAAGGCGAGGAAGAGCGTGACGAGCTGCGCCCGCTGCACCGTTACGCCGCCGGCGAGGTCGATCCCGTCCCAGCCGAAGCGGCAGCCGACCGAGAGCATGGCGTAGAGCGCGACGAAGGCGACGGCCCACAGCGTGAAGCCGGCCGCCAGCAGGAGCAGTTCGCGCCCGCTCATCCGCCTGCCTCCACCGCTCCAGCGAGGAACGCCGTCAGCATCGCGGCGCCGAGCGCCACGAGGCCGGTGACAGTCGCATAGTCGTGCCACAGCGCGCCGATGCGCAGGTCGAGGCTGCGCACCGGCGACACATAGCCGGCATGGTTGCGCCACAGCCCGTAGCCGGCGAGGAGCGCGCCGAGCGCGGCGCGGATTCCGGCATAGACGAGGATGACGAAGACGGTGGCGTGATGGGCATGGACGGTCGGGGCCGGGACGCCCGCCGCCATCCACCCGAACAGCGCGACAGTCGCGCCCTGCGCGCCGGCGCAGGCGGCGAGCCATGCGACCGGCGAAGCCCCGTTCCCGAGCGCGGCGACGGCCCTGCGCCCGCAGGCGGCCGTGGCGGCGAGGACGAGCGCGGCGGCGAGCGCCGGCACCATTGCCGGCGCGGCGGCGGAAGGTGGCGGCCAGCCGGGCGCGACCAGCCACAGGAACAGCGCCCCGAACAGCAACGAGGCGAACAGCGTCGCGTCGGCGGCGCAGGCGAACGCCATCGCCCACCACGAGGGCGGCCGCTGCGTCTCCCAGTGGACCGGGGCGGTCTCGCCATGGCCGATGGCGAGCGGGCCGAGATCGGCGCGGGTGCCGACGCCCGCTGTCCAGGCGACGAGCGAGGCGATCGTCAGCGCGAGCAGCACGAGCGACGCGAGATAGAACTTGAACAGCAGGGCAAGCACGAAGCAGCCCGTGGCGAGGCCGCTGATCAACGGCCTGTAGGTCTGGCGCGGCAGCACGATCACCTCGCCCGGCTTGCCGCTCGCCATGTCGACGCCCAGCGTCTCCATCCAGCCGTTGCGGGTGAAGCCGAGATAGCCCCGGCCGCCGGCCAGCGTCGCGCCGAGCCTGTCCGGGTCGAGCCGGTCGGCACGGTCGTCGATCTTCGGCAGCGAGGCGAAAGCGTAGGACGGCGGCGGCGTCGGGGTCGCCCATTCCGCCGTGCGCGCGCCCCACGGATTGCGCCGGAAGGCGGTGCCGTAGCGCACCTGTACGACAAGATCGACCACGAACAGCGCGAAGCCCGCCGCCATCAGGAAGCCGCCGACGGAGGAGATGAGGTTGAGCCAGTCCCAGCCGGCCGCGGGCGGATAGGCATGGACGCGGCGCGGCATGCCGGTCAGCCCGGTCAGGTGCATGAGGAAGAAGGTCAGGTTGAAGCCGCCGAAGACCAGCCAGAAGGCCGGCACGGAGAGCCGGTGGTCGCTGACCCGGCCGGTCAGGTGCGGCAGCCAGTAATAGGCGGCGGCCATCATCGGGAAGACGAAGCCGCCGACCAGCACGTAATGCAGGTGCGCGACGACGAAATGGGTGTCGTGCGCCTGCCAGTTGAACGGCACCATGGCCAGCATCACCCCCGTCAGCCCGCCGATGACGAAGATGAAGAAGAAGCCGCCGAGCCAGAGCATCGGCACGTCGAGGCGCACCTTCTTTCCCTGCGCCAGCGTGGCGACCCAGGCGAAGATCTGCACCGCGGTCGGCACCGCCACCAGCCCGCTGGCCGCCGAGAAGAAGGCGAGCGCCAGATGCGGGATGCCGACGGTGAACATGTGATGCACCCACAGCCCGAACGACAGGAAGCCGACTGCGACGACCGCGACGACGACGGCGCGGTAGCCGACCAGCTCGTGGCGGGCGAAGGTCGGGATCATCATCGACACCGCGCCGGCCGCCGGCAGGAAGATGATGTAGACCTCCGGATGGCCGAACAGCCAGAACAGGTGCTGCCACAGAAGCGAGTCCCCTCCCCGCGTGGGATCGAAGAAGGGCAGGTCGAAGGCGCGTTCCAGCTCGAGCAGGATCGAGCCGAGGATGAGCGGGGGAAAGCCGAACAGCATCATCAGCGCCGTGACCAAGAGATACCACGCCATGATCGGCATGCGCTCAAGGCTCATGCCCGGCGCGCGCACCTTGAGGATCGAGACGACGATCTCGATCGCCGCCGACAGCGCCGATATCTCGACGAAGGTGATGCCGAGCAGCCAGACGTCGGCGTTGATGCCGGGCGTGTAGGCCGACGACGACAGCGGCGTGTACATGAACCAGCCGCTGTCGGGCGCGACGCCGGCCAGCATCGCGCCGATCAGGATCGAGCCGCCGAAGACATAGCACCAGAAGCCGTAGGCCGACAGGCGCGGAAAGGCAAGGTCGCGCGCGCCGAGCATCTTCGGCAGCAGGTACATGGCGAAGCCCTCGAACATCGGGATCGCGAACAGGAACATCATCACCGTGCCGTGCATGGTGAAGATCTGGCCGTAGAGCTCCGGCCCGACGAAGGCGGTCTGCGACGTGGCGAGCTGGACGCGGATCAGCATGGCAAGCAGCCCGCCGATGGCGAAGAAGACGAAGGCGGCGACGATGAAGCGCTTCCCGAGCACGGTGTGGTTGACCGCCGACAGCCGGCCCCAGCCGGCGGGGGTATCCCAGATCGCCGCCAGCTCGCGGTGGAGGTGGATCGGTCCGGGCCTGTCCTCGCGCGCGCTCATTCTTCCACCTCCCCCGCCAGCGCGGCCGCGAACCCGACTTCCTCGTGCGCCTCGACGGTGAAGGCCATCGCGGCGTGGCCGGTGCCGCAGAACTCGGCGCAGACCCCGCCATAGACGCCCGGCCGGTCGGCGCGCAGGCGCACGACGGTCTCGTGGCCGGGGATGGCGTCGATCTTGCCGCCGAGGCGCGGGATCCAGAAGGAGTGGATCACGTCGGCGCTGGTGACGGTGAAATCGACGTCGCGCCCAGCCGGCATGTGCAGCCGGTCGAAGGTGACCGCGCCGCCGGGATAGCGGAACTCCCACACCCATTGCCGCGCCACGGCCTCGATGCGCAGCGGCGCGTCTTCGGGCGGGCGCGGCGTGGCGAGCAGCCGCTCGCCGAGCGCCAGCGCGGCCGTCACCAGCGCGGCGAGGATGATCGTCGGGATAACGAGCCCGCCCCACAGGATGATCCGCCGGGGGCCGAAGGCGCGCAGCGCCGCCGGGCGCAGGATCGCCAGCATCAGGACGGCCGAGACGACGAGAAAGATCGCGCCGCCGCCGGCGAGCATGATCCACCACAGACGCACCGCGCCGCGCGCGGCCGGGCCTTCCGGCGCGAGAGCCGAGAGCGGCCCGGCGCAACCGGTGAGGAACGGCGCGGCGATGAGCGCCGGCGCGAGGAAAACGTGGGCGCCACGGAACCATCCGGCCCTTCCCGCGCTTGCCTTGCGCGAAGGAGAACGGCGATGAACGAAACGCGCGACAACGAAACTCGCGACATCGGCAACCCCGTCATCGAGGAGGTCGCCAGCGAGCCGGTGGCGTCGGCCGTGGCAGTCGCCGGCCATCCGCTCCATGCCATGAGCGTGCATTTCCCCATCGCCTTCGTCATCGCGACGCTCGGCTGCGACGTCTTCTACTGGTGGACGGCCGATCCGTTCTGGCTGCGCGCCGGGCTGTGGGCGGCCGGCCTCGCCTTCGTCTCCGGCGTCGGCGCAGGGCTCTTCGGCACGGCCGAGCTGATCATCGTCGCCGGCATCCGCAAGCGCGTCGCGAGCTGGACCCATGCGGTCGCGGCGATGATGCTGATCTCGATCGCCGGCCTCAACTGGGGCCTGCGCCTCGTCGACGAGACGGTGGTGCTGCCGCACGGGCTGATGGTGTCGGTCCTCGCCTGCATCTTCACCGCGCTGGCGGGCTGGCATGGCGGCAAGCTGGTGTTCGATCACGGCATCGGCCTCCTCATCTCCGAAAAGGATTGAGGTCGGCGACGAGCCGTGCCAGCGCGCCCGGCTCCGCCATCGCCTGCGGGTAGAGGTCGGGCAGCTCGGGCTTCATCAGCACCACGACCAGGATCGCCGTCACCACCGCCAGGGTCGCCGCCGTCACCGCGACGAAGCGCCAGACGGGGTAGATGTTGCCCGACTCGAACAGGCGGATGACGACGAGGCCGGTGAGGATGTGGATCGTCGCCAGCGCGCCGACCAGGACGAGCTTGAGCGAGAACCACGGCTCGAAGGACTGGCGCACGAAGATCAGCGCCGTGCCGCTGCCGATGGCGACGAAGGCGGCGGGCGAAAGGACCGCGACATAGAGAAAGCGCACCATCGCCTGAAGCCGGTGCTTCGAGTCGCGGCTCGGCACATGGGCGCGCTGCACGTAGAGCCCGGGCAGGCAGATGAGGCCCGCGCTCCAGACCGCGATGGCCGCGAGGTGAAGGACCTTCAGCCAGATCATCGGCGGCCGGCCTGCGCCGGGGGCCGCTCGAGGCGGCTGCCGATCAACAGCGCGGCGGCCACGAGATAGGGCAGCGCCGCCGGGACCCACATGATGAGGCCGCCGAGCTGCTGGTCGGCGCGCGGCGAGAGGCTATAGGCGAGCGTCGTGGTGAGATGCGGCGCGTAGAGCGGGTCGCGCGCGAAGGTGAGCAGCGCGCCCAGCATGCCCATCTGGACGACGGTGGCGAGCAGCGCCAGCGCGGCCGGGCCGATCCCGGTGCGCGGCGCAAGGACGCGCCGCCACAGCAGCACGGCGCTGGCGAGCAGGCTCGCCTGCATCGTCCAGTAGGGCAGCGCGCCGCGGATCGCGACCTCGTAGACCGGCGGCGCGTGCCACAGCCACAGGACGAGAGTGTGGACGGCGACGAGGAGGGAAAGCCCGATCCGCCGCGGCGCGTCCGCCCGTTCGGGAAAGGCCAGCGCCAGCAGCGGCGCAGCCACGGCGACGAGCAGGACGTGATGGGCGACGCGGGCGGAAAACAGCGCGACCGTCAGGGCGCAGAGCGGCGACAGGAAGAGCGCAAGGATGAGGAGAATGGCGGCGCCGAGCGGCCAGCGGCCGGCCGGCTCGCCCCGGCGGGCATGGGCCAGCGCCAGCGCGGCGCACAGGGCGACGGCCACGGCATCGGCGTTCCAAGCCGCGAGCAGCGCCTCCGGTGCCGGCGCTGGGCCGCAATAGGCTTCAGCCATGCATCCAATCCCTCCCGTGTGCCTTCATTAAGCAATGCCGCAACAACGGGAATGTTCCGCAAAGACCTCTCAGTCATCCGACTTGGTGGTGCCCGGAATCGCCTTTTCGAGGACCCGCACGACGGTCAGCACGGCGATGCCGATGCCGACGCCGGCGACGACGAGCACCGTCTGCCCGGCCCCGGCGACGATGCCGACCGCGGCGGCGAGCCAGATATTGGCTGCCGAGGTCAGGTTGTGGACCGTGCCCTTGGCGAAGAAGATCGCCCCTGCCGCGACGAAGCCGACCGCCTGGGCGAGGCCCTGGACCACCCGCAGCGGGTCGACGCCGGAATGGCCCTGCCGGGTGAAGTCCTCATGGATCATCATTGCCGAGACGGTGATGAGGGCGGAGCTCAGCGCCACCAGCGCATGGGTGCGGATGCCGGCGGCGATGCCGCGCAGTTCGCGGTCGAGACCGAGGAGGACGCCGGCAAGCGTCGCGACCCCGAGGCGAAGCAGAATCTCCTCGTTGGTCATGAGCCGGAAACGCGCTCCGGCTTACCCTTGCGCTTGGTCGAGGCCAGCTCCTCGAGCTGCTTTTCACTCATCGACTCGACCATCTCCTTCGACGCGCCCTTCAGCGCGCTCTTTTTGGTCTCGCCGCGTTTCGCCGAGAGGGCGGCGCCCGCCGCCTTCTGCTGGGCCTTGGATTTCGCAGGCATGGGAGTTCTCCTTCTTCGATCAGGGCGAACGCGCAAGGCGGCGAAAAGTTCTGTGCGCGGCGCAGTTACTCGGCCGCCTCGCTGCGCGTCCCGACGGCATGCTGCGGCGACACCTCCTCCATCGGGAAGGCGTCGACGGCGACGACGCGGGCGACAGCCTCGCCGACGCGGGCGAGCCGGTCGAATTCCTCGTCCGAGATCAGGCCGCGCTCGCGCGCCTCGCCCGCATCGTCGAGCTTCGCCTCGCGCAGCTTCTTCTCCAGCGGCGCGGCCTCGACGACGAGCCGGAACGCCTCCTCGAGGTCGCACATCGGGTGGTGTTGCCGGCCCTCGCCGAGATAGAGGCCGGGCGTCAGCCGGTCGCGCTGGGCCGAGGGCGACAAGAGGGTCTCGGCGACCTTGTCGGTCAGGCGGTCGGAGGGCGCGCGATGGGCGATGCCGAACGGGAAGGCGACGAGCCGGACGAGCAGCGCCGCCCAGCGCGCCGGCAGGTTGCGCAGCACGCCGTCGAAGGCGGCGCAGATGCGCTCCTCGCCCTCGACCATGAGATAGTCGACGATGGACCTGTCGGCCTTCTGCCGCCCCTCGTCCTCGAAGCGCTTCAGCACCGCGGCGAGCAGATAGAGCTCCGACAGGATGTCGCCGAGCCGCGCCGAGATCGCCTCCTTGCGCTTCAGCGCGCCGCCGAGCGTCAGCAGCGCGATGTCGGAAAGGAGCGCGAAGGCCGAGGCGTAGCGCGACAGCCGCTGCCAGTGATGCGGCAGGTCGGCCGCGTCCGGCGCGGGCGCGATGGCGCAGCCCGACCAGCCGCGCACGAAGGAGCGGCCGGCATTGGCGAGGGCATGGCCGACGTGGCCCCAGAAGGCGCGGTCGAACGCGCCGAGCCCTTCCTTTTCGTCGGGCTCGGACAGCGCCTCCATCTCCTTCAACATGAAGGGGTGCGAGCGAATCGCGCCCTGACCGAAGATCATCAGGTTGCGGGTCAGGATGTTGGCGCCCTCGACGGTGATGCCGATGGGCGCGGAGCGGTACTGGCCGCCCATGTGGTTCCTCGGCCCGTCGATGATCGCCTTGCCGCCGTGGATGTCCATCGCCTTCTCGATCGAGCGGCGCATGCGCTCGGTGGCGTGATACTTCATGATCGCCGAGATCACCGAGGGCTTGTGGCCCTCGTCCAGCGCCGCCACCGTCAGCCGCCGCGCCGCGTCGATCAGGTAGGCGTTGGCGGCGAGGCCGGCGAGATGCTCGCGCACGCCCTCGAACTGCGAGATCGGGATGCCGAACTGGCGGCGCACGCGCGCATAGGCGCCCGTGGCCCGCGCACACATCGCCGCCGAGGCGGCCGATTGCGAGGGCAGCGAGATGCCGCGCCCGGCGGCCAGCGCCGTCATCAGCATCTTCCAGCCCTGGCCGATCCGCTCCCGGCCGCCGAGTATCCAGTCGAGCGGGATGAACACGTCCTTGCCGTAGAGCGGGCCGTTCTGGAAATGGGTGAACTGCGGGATGTGGCGCTCGCCATGGGTCACGCCGGGCGTCGCGGTCGGCAGGAGGGCGACGGTGATGCCGCGCTCCTCGCCCTCGCCGAGAAGGTTCTGCGGATCGTAGAGCTTGAAAGCGAGGCCCATCACGGTCGCCACCGGCCCGAGCGTGATGTAGCGCTTGGCGAAATTCAGCCGCACGCCGAGCACGCGCCGGCCCTCATGGACGCCGTATTCGACGACGCCGCGGTCGGTCATGGCGGCGGCGTCGGAGCCGGCCTCCTCGGAGGTCAGGCCGAAGCAGGGAATCTCGCGCCCGTCGGCGAGCCGCGGCAGCCAGTGGTCCTTCTGTTCCTCGGTGCCGAAATGCATCAGCAGCTCGCCCGGGCCGAGCGAGTTCGGCACCATGACCGTGACGCCGGCGACGACGCTGGCCGAGGAGACGGTGCGCACCACCTCCGAATGCATGGTGTTGGAAAAGCCGAGGCCGCCATAGCGCTCGGGGATGATCATGCCGAAGAACTTGTTCTCGCGCATGAAATCCCAGACATCGCGCGGCAGGTCATGGTCCTCCCAGGCGATCTTCCAGTCGTCGATCATGGCGCAGAGCGCGCGCACCGGGCCGTCCATGAACGCCTGCGCGCGCGCCGACAATTGCGCCGGCGGCATGTCGAGCAGCTTTCCCCAATCGGGATTGCCGGAAAACAGCTCGCCGTCGAACCAGACAGTTCCGGCCTCGATCGCCTCGCGCTCGGTCGAGGAGATCGGCGGCAGGATCGTCGCGGCCCAGCGATAGATCGGCCGCGTCAGGTAGTTTCTGCGAAAGGTGCGAATGCCCATGTCGATTCCCGTGCTCGGACAGGAATGCGGCAGCGGCGGGAATGGTTCCTATCCCCCGCCCTGTTCCGGGAATCGGGGATCGGCGCCGACATGGATCATCTGCGTGGTCAGCGCGTAACGCACGCCGTCGGGATCGTAGGAAAGCCGGGCCTCGCCCACGAAATCCTGCGGCAGGGCCGTGTCGATGATACGCGAGCCGAACCCCCTGCGCGTCGGCCGCGAGACGGGCGGGCCGCCGCTCTCGCTCCAGTCGAGGCGGAACTCGTCCTCGGTTCCCGGCCGGCCGGCCTTCCACGCGATCTTCACGATGCCGCCGCCGCGCGAAAGGGCGCCGTATTTCAGGGCGTTGGTGGCCAGCTCGTTGAGCGCGAGCGACAGCGACAGCGCCTGCTTGGCCGACAGCGAGACCGGGGTTCCCTCGACATGGAAGCTTTCCCCGCGGGTGCGGAACGGCGCGAGCGCATGGTTGACGATCTCGCCGATATCCGCTTCCGCCATGCTGGAGCGGGTGAGCAGCGTCTGCGCGTCGGCCAGCGCGCCGATGCGCCGCCCGAGATCGCCGAGGATCTCCTCCTTCTCGCGCCCCGACTGGAAGGTCTGGTTGATGATCGCTTGGATCACGGTCAGCGCGTTCTTGATGCGGTGCTCGAGCTCGCCGTTGAGCAGGCGCGCCTGCCGCTGCGCCTCGATCTTTCCTGTCGTCTCGATGACGGTGTCCATCAGGCCGTGGACCACGCCGTGCTCGTCGCGGATCGGGCTGTAGCAGAAGGTGAAGTAGGTCTGCTCCGGATAGCCGTAGCGGTCGATGACAAGCGGGAAATCCTCGATGAACGTCGCCTGCCCGGCATAGGCGCGCTCGGCGATGGGCCCGATGGTGTCCCACACCTCGCTCCAGACATCGCGGAACGAGCGGCCGAGCGCCGGCGGCTTGTCGCCGAGGATGGGGCGAAAGGCGTCGTTGTAGATCGACACGAGGTCCGGTCCCCAGACGATGCATTTGGGGAACTTGGAATTGAGCGCCATGCTGACGGCGGTCTTCAGCGCCGGCGGCCAGTTCTGCGGGAAGCCGAGCCCGGTGGCCGACCAGTCGTGGTTGCGGATGGCCACCGCCATCTCGCCGCCGCCATTGAGGAACTTCATCGAATCGAGCATCCTCAGAACCTTCGCTGTCCGACCCCTCACCCGACCCCGATCTGTCGATCGCAACGAATGTCCGGCACTCCGAAGTGCAGCAGGATAACCTCATCGGCCATCGCTGTCATGATCCCGCGAAGGCGTGAGCCGGCTATCTTTCGGGAAACTTATCAATCCGTTGCGCCGACGGCGCCGGATCGCTCCGAGGAAGGGAAGGAAGGGTTCGGGCCAGCGGTCGGGCGGAGCGGCGGGATCAGTCCCCGGCTCGGACGCCGTCGCTCTCGCGCAGCTTGCGCTGGCTGACGAGGACTGCCTGCAACTGGCGCGCAAGCTCGAGAAGCCGCTCGGAGACCGGCTCCTTCTCGATCTCCCGCAGCAGGTCGTTGAATTCGCCGGGGGCGGGTTCGACATCGACGCGGGGGAGATCCCCCTGGCTGCACTGGTTCTGCATCGTTCGCCCCACTCCTTCGGGCTCGCCCTTCACCCTTGGTATCGACGGGTTTTCCCGGCGTTTCAAGCCGGACGGGACCGATGGAGGCCGGCGCACGGACATTTTACCGGCCGATGCGGCAAATGAACCACGGTCGGTCCGTGGCCGGAACAATCCCGCGCAACGACGGTTCGGTCCCGGAAGGCCGTTCGCCTCCCCAATCAGGAAAGGAAACCCCATGTCCTCGAAGCTGCCCCCCGTTCCGCCGGAGAACCGGAGCGCCAAGCGGCCGCCCGACCCGAGGCAATCGAAGGAGGAGGCCCGCGCCAGAGGCCCCGACAAGCCCGCCGACCCCGACAAACAGGGCCAGCAGGGAAATTCCTGGATCAACACCCACCATCAGGGCTACCAGCAAGACAGGTAGGATTGCGGCCCGGCCCTTGGCATTTGCGACGGGCGATAGCCGTCCGCATGCTGGGGCGGGCTGTCGTTCTCGTCGGGATTGGGCAACGGCACCTCGTCGGGAAGCCCTTCCGGATCGGGCTCGCGCACGGGCTTGGGCGGAAACGGCGCCGGCGCGGGCGGCTGCGGGACGGGATCTGGCTCCGGGCGGGGGAATGGCGTGCTCATGGCGGCGTCTCCTTTCGCCCCGAACCATGCGGCACCTGGCTTGTTCCATCCCAGGCGCCAGCGGCAGGAACCAAAGGCCGCGCCGCGAGTTGGCTTGCATCTCAACCATCGTCCGAAGCGCCATGAACCATCACGTCCCCGATCCGTCGAAGCAACCCATCGTGATGCCCGGCCGCAATGCGTGGCGGATCGAGATGGCGGATTCCCTCGCCTTCCTCGTCGACGGGGCGGAGTATTTCCGCGCGCTCGACCGGACGCTGCCGCTTGCGCGCCGCTCGATCCGCATCGTCGGATGGGACTTCAACCCCGACATCCGCTTGCGCCCGCGCAAGGGAAGCGAGACGCTGGGCGCGCTGCTGCGTCGGCTGGTCGACGAGCGGCCGGAGCTCGAAATCCACATCCTCGTCTGGGCGATGGGGCCAATCTATTCGAGCCGTTCGCTGAAGGTGTTCCGGCGGAACGGCTGGTCGAACCATCCACGCATCCATCTGCGCTTCGACGCGCGCCACGCCCTGCGCGGCTCGCACCACCAGAAGATGGTGACGGTGGACGACGCCATCGCCTTCGTCGGCGGCATCGACGTCACCGCCGGGCGCTGGGACACGCGCGAGCATGCGCCCGACTGCCCGCACCGGGTGAGGCCGAACGGCAAGTCCTACGGCCCGGTCCACGATGTCCAGACGATGTTCCGCGGCCCGGCCGCCCGCGCGGTGGCGGACCTCGCTCGGCGGCGCTGGGAAACGGCGACCGACCATCGGCCGGCCCCCGTGGTGACGCCGCCGCCCGAATGGCCCGAGGGCGTGCCGGCGGCGATGGAGGGATGCGCCGCCGCCATCGTGCGCACGACGCCCGACCTTCACGGCCTCAACGAGCAGCGCCACGCGATCCGCCTCACCCACGACGCCATCGCGGCCGCGCGCCGCCACATCTACATCGAGACGCAATATCTGGCGTCCTTCGGCGTCGGCGAGGCGCTGGCGCAGCGCCTGCGCGAGCCCTACGGGCCGGAGGTCGCCATCCTCGTGACCTGCTCGTCGCGCGGCATGCTCGAGCAGTTCGTCATGGCCAACAACCGCGACCGCCTCATCCGCGGGCTGAAGAAGGCGGACAGCTTCGGCCGGCTGCGCGTCATGTACGCCGTCGTGCCGGACGGGGACGGCGGCGAATGCGAGGTGCTCATCCATTCCAAGGTTGTCGTCGTCGACGACGTCTTCGTGCGGGTCGGCTCGTCGAACCTCAACAACCGTTCCGAGGGGCTGGACACCGAATGCGACGTCGCCGTCGAGGCGCGGACGCTGGCCGAACGGCAGGCGATCGCGGCGCTGCGCAGCCGCCTGCTGGCCGAGCATCTCGACGCATGCGAAAGCGACGTCGCCGCCGCGATCCGCCGGGGCTCGCTGGTCGGGGCCATCGACCGCCTCAATACGCGCCCGCGCGGGCTGCGGCCCTTCCCCATCGGCCTGACGGGGCCGACCTCGCCGCTGCCCGGAACCGCCCTTCTCGATCCGTCGCGGCCGTTCCGGCCGATCTATGAGGCGCGCGAGCTCGCCGCCGCGGCCTTCTCCTGGCTGACGCGCCGGGCGTCCTGATCGCCCGACGCGCCGCGCAGGACATATTCGCTCGCCAGCAGCAGCGGCAGGCCGAAGGCCAGCGGCACGAAGAAATAGACGACGCGGAAGGCGATCAGCGCGCCGATGGCCGCGCCGCCGGGCAGCAGATAGAGAACCGTCGCCTCCAGAACGCCCAGCCCGCCCGGCACATGGCTCACCAGCGCCATGACGTTGCCGATGACGTAGATCGCCGCGACCTCGAGATATGAGACATCCGAGAAGGCGGCGAGCAGCCTGTGCAGGCAGGCGGCGACGCAGGCGAAGTTCAGCGTGCCGACCGCGACCTGCGCCGCCGCCAGCGGCAGGGCCGGCAGGTCGAGCGTCCAGCGGCGGAACCGCAGCTTGCCGCGCACGAAGGCGCTCGCCGCGAGGTAGAGGACGGGAACGGCGAGGCAGGCGGCCGCTACGCCCGTCAGCGCCGGGCGGCCCATGCCGACGAGCCGCTCGGCCTCGGCCGGGTAGAGCAGCAGGCCGAACCCGCCCAGCGTCGCCAGCCCGAGCCCCACCGTCGCGCCGGAAAACAGGATCACCTTCGCGACGTCGCCCGCATCCAGCCCCCAGCGCGTGTAGAAGCGGTAGCGGATCGCGCCGCTCGACAGGGCGGCGACGCCGATATTGTGGCCGATCGACAGGCTGACGAAGGAGGCAAGCGCCGCGCGGCGCCAGGCGAGCGGCTTGCCGGCATAGCGCAGCGCCAGCCAGTCGAACCCGGTGAGGCACAGATAAGAGGCGGCCGCGAACGCCGCCGCGCCGGCGAAGGACGCGGCCGGGATCGCCGCAACGGAGTCGGTGATCTCCTCGAGCGTGTAGCGTCCGAGCGCGCGATAGAGAAGCACCGCCGCGCCGCCTATCGCGAGCGCGACGGCAAGCCTGATGAGAAGTCTGGAAAAGGGCATGGGCGGCCTCGCGCGATCCGGGTGTTCAGGTTCGGAACGGAACCGGGCCGCGCGGGTTCCCCCTTCCATGCATAAGGAGCAACCGGGCGGCCATCCGCCGCCGCGCCACATCAGGATCATGACCTACAACGTCCATTCCTGCCGTGGGACCGATGGAAGGATCGACCCGGCGCGCATCGCCGAGGTCGTCGCAAGGGCGCGGCCGGACATCGCCGCGCTGCAGGAGGTCGATGTCGGGCGCGCGCGCAGCGGCGGCTTCGACCAGGCCCGGCTGATCGCCGCGCATCTCAACATGGAGGCGCATTTCCACCCCGCCCTTCACCTTGCGGACGAGCAGTATGGCGACGCGATCCTCACCGCGCTGCCCTCGCGGCTGGTCCGGGCCGCGCCATTGCCCTCGCTCGGCGAGCCGCGCGGTGCGATCTGGGTGTCGGTCGACATCGGCGGCACGCGGCTTCAGGTCATCAACACCCATCTCGGCCTGCGCCGGCGCGAGCGCATGGCGCAGGTCGCCGCGCTGCTGGGGCCCGGATGGCTGGGCAGCGCCGAATGCCGCGACAACCCCACCGTGCTCGTCGGCGACTTCAACGCCGTCCCGACTTCCGCGCCCTATCGCAACCTCGCCCGCCACGGGCGCGACGTGCAGCTTCATGCCGGCGCGCGGCCGAAAGCCACCTTTCCCTCGCGCTTTCCGCTGCTGCGGCTCGATCATATCTTCATCGGTGAGGGGATCGAGGCGGTGGCGGCGGAGGTCCCGTCCGACCTCATGGCCCGCACCGCCTCCGACCACCTGCCGCTCTCCGCGACCATCGTCGTGCCCGTGCCGGCTAACGTCAGCCCTTCGCCAGCCCCCAGCCGCGCCTGAGATCGGCGATAAAGCCCGCCCGCTCGCTTTCCCGCGCATCGGCGTCGCGGATGCGCAGCAGGTATGACAGATGGACCGTCGCCACCATTTGCGTCCCGTCCTCCAGCCGGATCGCCTCGCCGCGCAGCGACGAGATCGAGGCGGGCTTGCCCAGCAGGCTGCGGACCGCGGTCGCGCCCATCGCAACCAGCACGGCGGGCGCCACCAGCTTGCGCTCCTGCCCGAGCCACCAGTTGCAGCGGTCGATGTCGCCCGCGTTCGGCCGGCTGTGCAGCCGCCGCTTGCCGCGCCGCTCGAACTTGAAGTGCTTGACCGCGTTGGTGACGAACACCCGATCGCTCGGGATCTCAGCCTCGGCCAGCGCGGCGTCGAACAGGCGGCCGGCGGGACCGACGAATGGCCGGCCGGCGAGGTCCTCCCTGTCGCCCGGCTGCTCGCCCACCACCATCATGCGCGCCTGACGATGGCCCTCGCCGGGCACGACCTGCGTGGCGTCGCGATAGAGCGGGCAGCGCGTGCAGGCGGCCTCGGCCTGCGCGAGCGCGGCGAGCGAGGCCGCTTCCACCTCGGCGTCCGACATCGGCGCCGCTCCGCTAGGGCTGCGCCCGGTCCTCGCGCGCCCACAGCCGCAGCTTGCGGCAGGCGACGAGGAAGTCGGCGGCCGCCTCGCCTCCGTCGAGCGCGATCAGCCCCTCGTCCTCCTCGTCGAGCGCGATGCCCGCCTTCTCGAGCAGCGGCACGGCCGGCGCGGCATAGCCGATGAACTTGCAATGCGCGAAGGCATCAGTGACGAAGTCGCGGGCGGGCGGCTCCTTCGCCAGCATCCGCGCGCCCTCCTGCGAGACCAGCAGCGCGACGGCGTCGAACAGCACGGAGGGGCCGCCGTCGATCCTGTGTTTCGCCTCGACCGGGCGTCCATCCGACGCCTCGACGCCGCCGACCGTCTGGGCGATGATCTCCACGGTCGCGCCCTCCTCCTCGAAGGTCGCGCGCAACGCCGCCAGCAGGCCGGCGTCGGCGCCGTCGCTGACCAGCACGCCGAGCTTGCGGCCCGCGAAGCTCTCCGGGCCGTTCTCGATGATCGACAGCGCCGGCGACGGGGCGAGGTCGTCGCGCGGCGCGACGGCCGCGTCGGCGGGCTCCGGGATGTCGCGAAGGCCGAGCCCCTCGGCCACGGTCCTCGCCAGCACGTCGTCGATGTTGATCAGATGCGCCACCATGCGCTCGCGGATCGCCGGCGTCTCGACCTTGGACAGCTCGAAGGTCAGCGCCATGGCGATGTGGCGCTGCTCCGGCACGGTCTGGCTGCGGTAGAACTGCCGCGCCTGGCTGTAGTGATCGGCGAAGCTCTCGGCGCGCAGCCGCACCTTGGGGCCCTCGACCGCGTCGGGGAAGGAGCGGAAGCCGCGCTCCGGGCTCTCGCGCGGGCCTTCGCCCCACGAGTTCGGCTGGTAGTTCGCCCGGCCCACGGGATTGCGCATCGCCATGTGGCCGTCCTGCTGGAAATGGTGGAACGGGCATTTCGGCGCGTTGATCGGGATATGGGTGAAGTTCGGGCTGCCGAGCCGCTTCAGCTGCGTGTCGAGATAGGAGAAGTTGCGGCCCTGAAGCAGCGGGTCGTTGGAGAAGTCGATGCCGGGCGGCACGTTCTGCGTCATGAACGCGACCTGCTCGGTCTCGGCGAAGAAATTGTCCGGCATGCGGTCGAGCACCAATCGGCCGACCGGCACCGGCTCGACGATCTCCTCGGGGATCAGCTTGGTCGGATCGAGGATGTCGAAGTCGAACGAGTCGGCGAAATCCTGATCGAAGAGCTGCACGCACAGCTCCCATTCGGGGAAATTGCCGGCCTTGACCGCATCCCACAGGTCGCGGCGGTGGAAGTCGGGATCGGCGCCGTTGATCTTGACCGCCTCGTTCCAGACCACCGATTGCAGGCCGAGCTTCGGCTTCCAGATGAACTTGACGAAGTTGGACTCGTCCTTGTCGTTGAGGAAGCGGAAGGTATGGACGCCAAAGCCTTCCATGAAGCGGAACGAGCGCGGGATCGCCCGGTCGGACATCACCCACATCACCATGTGCATGGATTCCGGCGTCAGCGAGATGAAGTCCCAGAAATTGTCGTGCGCGGATGCGGCTTGCGGAAAGCCGCGGTCGGGCTCGGGCTTTACCGAATGGATCACGTCCGGAAACCTGATCGCGTCCTGGATGAAGAAGACCGGGATGTTGTTGCCGACGATGTCCCAGTTGCCTTCCTTCGTATAGAGCTTGACCGCGAAGCCGCGCACGTCGCGGGCGAGGTCGAACGAGCCCTTGGAGCCGGCGACCGTGGAGAAGCGCACGAAGGCCGGCGTCTTCTCGCCGGCGCGCTGGAAGATGTCGGCACGGGTGTATTTCGCGAGCGATTCATAGGTTTCGAAATAGCCGTGCGCGCCGTAGCCGCGCGCATGGACCACGCGCTCGGGGATGCGCTCGTGGTCGAAATGGAAGATCTTCTCGCGGAAATGGAAATCCTCGATCAGGCTCGGGCCGCGCGCGCCGTAACGCAGGGTGTTCTGGTCGTCGGCGACTGGGCCGCCCTGAGCGGTGGTGAGGACGGGCGTTTCGCCCTCGGCGAACTGGTGCAGCTCGCCGCCATGGCCGCGCGCGAGCGTCTGGTCGTGGATGGCGGCGGTTTCGGGTTTGCGGGAGCGTGCGGGCATCTGGCTGGTCCTCCTGACTGGCTTGCCGGCGATAAAAAGCGGCCCGGGAGCGGGTTTTCGCTCCCGGGCCGACGCGGATCAGGCCGCCTTGCGCGCCCGCTGGTTGGCCGAAGTCTCGGCGAGCTTCGTCAGGTCCTCGTCGGTCCTGGCCTCCTCCTTCAGCGTCGCCTCGAGCAGCCGGGCCGCATCGGCGAGGCCGAGCTCGCTCGCCCAGCGCCTGAGCGTGCCGTAGCGGGTGATCTCGTAATGCTCGACCGCCTGCGCGGCCGAGATCAGCCCCGCGTCGAGCGCAGGCGTGTCCTTGAACTCGTCCATGATCTCCTCGCCCTCGGCGACGATGCCCTCGATGGCGTCGCAGGTCTTGCCGCGCGGCGCCTTGCCGATGATCTCGAACACCTGCTGGAGGCGCTCGACATGGCCCTCCGTCTGCTCGCGATGCTTTTCGAAGGCGGCCTTCAGCTCCTGCGACTGCGCGGCGCGCTGCATCTTCGGCAGCGCCTTGAGGATTTTCCTCTCGGCATAGTAGATGTCCCTCAGCGTGTCGTGGAACAGGTCTTCCAGCGTCTTTTCCTTGGCCATGACGGATATTCCCTTTCTCGGTGCAATGACCGATCACGTCGCGGTGATCGTGGCCTTCGAACGGCAAGCGGCGGCGAATGTTCCCGCCGGAAAAGACGACCGTCGCGGGAACGCCGGGGGCGGTTATCGGTTGTTCGGCCAACGGAGGACATCGCGTTGTCAGGCAAGACGGATTCATCCCGGCCGGCGTCCCGGTATGGCGCTTCGCGGGTGGTGCGCGACCTCGGGCGGGCGGCCGGCGGGGCGCTGGTGTTCTCGCTGCCGATGCTGATGACGATGGAGCTGTGGTGGCTCGGCTTCTACCTCGACCGGCCCCGCCTGATCGTCCTTGTCCTCAGCGCGCTGCCGCTGCTGTTCTTCCTGTCGCGCCACATCGGCTTCGAGCGCACGCGCGGCTGGCGCGACGACCTGCTCGACAGCCTGATCGCGCTCGGCATCGCCGTCGCGGTCTGCGCCGGCCTGCTGCTGCTCTTCGGCGCGATCACCGTCGGGACGCCGCTCGGCGAATGGATCGGCAAGCTGACGATCCAGGTCGTCCCGGCCGCCATCGGCGCGCTGCTGGCCAAGAGCCAGTTCGGGGCCGCTTCGTCGGACGACGATTTCGATGACGAGGAGGAGCCCTATGGCGGCGAGCTGTTCCTGATGGCGGTGGGGGCGCTGTTCCTCGGCTTCAACGTCGCGCCGACCGAGGAGATGATGCTGATCTCCTACCAGATGACGCACTGGCACGCGCTGGCGCTGGCGGCGCTCTCGCTGGCGCTGATGCACGGCTTCGTCTTCGCGCTGGAATTCGCCGGCGGCTCCGAGGTCTCGCCGGAGGAGCCGTGGTGGAGCGGCTTCGTGCGCCTCACCCTCCCGGGCTAAGTCATCGCGCTCTCGATCAGCCTTTATCTGCTGTGGATCTTCGCCCGCACCGACGGCATGCCCGTCGACGGCGTCGTCATGGCCGCGGTCGTCCTTGCCTTTCCCTGCGCCATCGGCGCGGCCGCCGCGCGGCTGATCCTTTGAGGAGGACCCGATGCCGGGCACGACGAAGCGCAAATCCGCGAACGACAGGCCGCTGGTCGAATGGATCGTCGGCGGCATCGCCTGCGTGGCCATCGCCGGCCTCGTCGGCTTCCTCGTCTTCCAGGCGCTGACCGGCGATTCCCGCCCGCCCCGCCTGTCGGTGACCGTCGAGGCGGTCGAGCGCGGCGAGAGCGGCGCG
This sequence comes from Aquamicrobium sp., assembly GCF_023954335.1. Classification (NCBI taxonomy): domain Bacteria; kingdom Pseudomonadati; phylum Pseudomonadota; class Alphaproteobacteria; order Hyphomicrobiales; family Phyllobacteriaceae; genus Aquamicrobium; species Aquamicrobium sp. The sequence goes on along the minus strand of NZ_JAMLIE010000001.1, from coordinate 1,679,536 downwards.
GTGGTCAGGGTCGCGGTCCGCAACCATGGCGACCGGGCGGCGGCGGGCGTCACCGTCCACGCCGTGGACGGCGGCGCGGAGCGGTCGATCGAGTTCGACTACGTCGCCGGCCACGCCGTGCGGCACGGCGCGTTCGTGTTTCCCGACGCGGACATCGCGCCCGACCGCCTCGCCGTCGCGATAGGCGGGTTCGTCGAGCCGTGATCCCCTCCTCTTGCCTGCCGCCGCCATTCGCGCAAGGAAGGGGCGAGGCATGAATGGAGCGACAGGCGCGTGAGCGGAAGGATCGTCGTCACCGGCGCAAGCGGGTTCATCGGCCGGCAGCTGGTGCCGCTGCTGGCCGGGCAAGGCTACGCCGTGGTCGAGGCTGGGCGGCGGCCGGGGCCGCACGGCGCGCCCTTCGTCGCCATCGGCGACATCCATGGCGGCACGGAATGGCGCGCGGCGCTGGAGGGAGCGGACGCGGTCATTCACCTCGCCGGGCTCGCCCACAGGCCGGACGCGCCAGAGGCGGATTTCGTCGCCGTGAACGATCACGGCACGCGCCGTCTCGTGGAGCAGGCGGCCGAGGCGGACATGCGCGCGATCGTCCATGTCGGCAGCATCGCCGCCCGGCTCGCCGGCCCGGAGATCGACCACGGTTACGGCCGCTCGAAGCGTGCCGGCGAGGCGCATGTGCTGCGCTTCGCCGAAGGCGGCCGGACGGGCATCGTGCTGCGGCCGCCGCTGGTCTACGGCTTCGACGCGCCGGGCAACTGGCAGAGATTGCAGAAGCTCGCCGCCTCGGGCGTGCCGCTGCCCTTCGGGGCGGTCGGCAACCGGCGCTCGCTGCTCGCGGTGGAGAATCTGTGCTCGGCCGTGGCGGCGGCGCTGGCGACCGGCCTGCGCGGAGCGGCGACCGGCAGCTACGAGATCGCCGACGAAGGCACGATCTCGCTCGCCGCCATGCTGCGTTCCTTGCGTCGCGGCATGGGTATTCCGGCGCGGCTCGTTCCCGTGCCGGCTGCCCTCTTGCGCCTCGGCGCGCGGGCGACGGGCCGGGCGCATCTCGCCGGCATGCTCTTCGACGACCTGACGGTCGATCCCCTGCCCTTCATGCGCGCCTTCGGCTGGCAGCCCGAGGTCACGACGCGGGAGGGCATGGAAGAATCGGGCCGGCGCTTCATCGCGATGCGCCGGCCCGGAAGGCGGTGAGGACCGCTTCTGGTTGCGGGCCTCCTAGTTGCGGGCCAACTAGTTGCGGGCCTTGTCGACCAGCTTGTTCTTGGCGATCCACGGCATCATGCCGCGCAGCTTCTCGCCGACTTCCTCGATCTGGTGCGAGTCGTTGCGGCGGCGGATGCCCTTGAAGCGGGCCATGCCGGAGCGGTACTCCTGCATCCACTCCGAGGTGAAGCGGCCGGTCTGGATGTCGTCGAGGACGCGCTTCATCTCGGCCTTGGTCTCGGCGGTGATGATGCGCGGGCCGGAGACGTACTCGCCCCACTCGGCGGTGTTGGAGATCGAGTAGTTCATGTTGGCGATGCCGCCCTCATAGATGAGGTCGACGATCAGCTTCACTTCGTGCAGGCACTCGAAATAGGCCATCTCGGGAGCGTAGCCGGCCTCGACCAGCGTCTCGAAGCCGGCGCGGATCAGCTCGACCAGGCCGCCGCACAGCACGACCTGCTCGCCGAAAAGGTCGGTCTCGCACTCTTCCTTGAAGGTGGTCTCGATGATGCCCGAACGGCCGCCGCCGACGCCGCAGGCGTAGGAGAGGCCGAGGTCGAGCGCGTTGCCGGAGGCGTCCTGATGGACGGCGACGAGGCACGGCACGCCGCCGCCCTTCTGGTATTCGCCGCGCACGGTGTGGCCCGGGCCCTTCGGCGCGACCATGAGGACGTCGATGGTGGCCTTGGGCTCGATCAGGCCGAAATGGACGTTGAGGCCGTGGGCGAAGGCGATGGCCGCGCCGTCGCGGATGTTCGGCGCGATCTCGTCGCGCCAGATGTCGGCCTGAAGCTCGTCGGGGGTCGCCATCATCATCAGGTCGGCCCACTTGGCGGCCTCGGCCACGGTCATGACCTTGAGGCCGTCGGCCTCGACCTTCTTGGCGGTCGCCGAGCCGGCCTTCAGGCCGACGGCCACGTCCTTGGCGCCCGAATCCTTGAGGTTGAGCGCATGGGCGCGGCCTTGGCTGCCGTAGCCGATGATGGCGACCTTCTTGCCCTTGATGAGATTGAGATCGGCGTCGCGATCGTAATAGACACGCATTGGTTTCTCCTTCCTTCGGCCCTGCTGGCCCTTGCTTGCTGTGAACTCAGCCGGCTTGCGCCGGCGTCCCATTCGCCCCGTAAAGGGCGAAGAACTGCCGCGTCGCGTCTGCCGCGTCGCGGGCGATCCCTTCCTTGCTCATCTCGATCCCGTCGCCGAGCAGAAGCCTGATCTGCACGTCGCGCCCGACCAGCCCGAAGAAGGTGCGGAACGCGGATTCGGTGTCGTCGAACTCCAGCAGCCCGACCTCCCGGCCGGCCTCGAGCAGCGGCTTCAGCCGCTCGCCGATGGCGAAGCGGCCGTTTTCCAGCACGATGGCGCCGAGATTGCTGCGGCCGGAGCCGGCATGCGCCACCGCCACGCGGTTGAGAGCGATGGAGGTGCGCGAGGAGATGACGGAAAGCCAGTTGGCGGCGAAACGCTCCAGGCTTTCCTGCAACATGGCCGCATCGAGGCGCTGGCGGTCGAAATTGCCGGCGCGCACGCGCGAGGCCTGCCAGCGCACGGTGGCGGCGAGCAGGCCGTCACGGTCGCCGAACCATTTGTACAGCGTTTCCTTGGAGCAGCGGGCGCGGCGGGCGACGGCCGTCATGGTCAGCGTCTCGCGCCCCTCGACGAGAAGCGCGAGCACGGCGTCGAGCACCTCGCGCTGGCGCGGGCTGATCGCCTCGGAGCCGAACTCCTCGTCGCCGGCGAGACGCGTATCGGCGGATTGGGCAGCGGCCGCGCGCGGCGCGCCCTTGTCCCCGTCCTGGCCCCTTGCGGCCACCTGCCCTGTCTTCACCGTCAACGCCGCTTTCCGCAATGCCGTACCGTACGTTACGGTTCGGCTTACAGCGCCATGGTTTTGCGCGCAAGAGGCATGATGGAAAAGAAAACGCCGCCAAGGCGGGCGGTCGCGGAAATTCCGGCCTTGCAACGGGCGGGCGAGACCCATGGGACACCGGGCCGGCCGGCGGGCGAAAGCCCGAATGCCGGCCGCGCGCCGGTCACTCCCCCGCGCCGTCGAAGCGCCGTCGCGCGGCGACGACCCGGCCGTGGTGGTTCTCCGCCCAGCTCAGCAGATGGACCATCGAGCCGTAGAGCGAGCGGCCGAGGTCGGTCAGGCTGTATTCGACGCTCGGCGGCTTAGTCGGGAACACCTCGCGGTGGACGTAGCCGTCGCGCTCGAGGTCGCGCAGCGTCTGGGTCAGCATGCGCTGCGAGATGTCGGGCACCAGACGGCGCAGCGCGCCGAAGCGATAGGGCTGCTCGGCCAGCGCCATCAACAGCAGCGAGCTCCACTTGCCGCTGACATTGGCGATGACGTCGCGCACCGGGCAATCGCCGATGCCGCCGCCCGGCGCGCCGGCCTTGTAGATCTGGAGCTTCGTTCTCAGCGAGGCGGGCTTTGCGTCCATGGCGGTTCCCTGCGCGTAACCATCTCCCGCGAAACTGCCTTCTTTACCGCGGGCTGCAAGTCTCTAGATAGGAGCAAGTCTCAAAAAGAGAGCGTATCGTCAACAGGAGAATCGCCGACATGAGCGACAGGATCATCGTCACCGGCGCGGCCGGCCATCTCGGGCAGCGGATCGTCCGTCACCTCGTCGAGACCTTCGCGGTCGCGCCGTCCCGCATCGTCGCGGCGAGCCGCAGCCCGGAAAAGCTCGCAGCGCTGGCCGCGAAGGGCATCGAGACGCGCAGGGCCGATTTCGACGACCCCGCATCGCTGAACGACGCCTTCGCCGGCGGCGGGCGCATCCTTATCGTCTCGACCGACGCGGTCGGCGAGCCCGGCAAGCGCCTCGCCCAGCACAAGGCGGCGATCGCGGCGGCGGCCGCGGCCGGGGCGAGCCAGATCCTCTACACCTCGATGCCGGAGCCCGAGCCGGGCTCGCCGATCCTGTTCGCGCCCGACCATTTCGGCTCGGAGGAGGCGGTGAAGGCGACGGGCATCCCCCACGTTATCTTCCGCAATTCGTGGTATTTCGAGAACCTGCTCGGCAGCCTGCCGCAGGCGGTTTCGAGCGGCCGCTGGTACACCTCGGCCGGCGACGGGCGCACCGCCTATGTTGCGCGCGACGACATCGCCGAGGCCATCGCCGCCGTGCTCGCCGCGCCCGTCGGCGAGAGCGCGACCTACACGCTGACCGGCGACGAGGCCCCGACCAATGGCGAGATCGCGGCGCTGGTCTCGAAGATCGCGGGCAAGGAGATCACTGTCGTTCAGGTCTCGGACGCCGAGCTGGCGGCGGGACTGGAAAAAGCGGGCCTGCCGGCCCCCGTCGCCGCGCTCCTAGCCTCGTTCGACGCCAACACCCGCTCGGGCCGCATTGCCGCGACCACGGACGACCTGCGCACCCTCACCGGCCGCGCCCCGGCCCGGCTGGAGGATTTCCTGCGCGCCAGCAAGGCGGCCTACGCCGGCTGACGCCGAGGGAGCGGGCGGCTGTGCCGCCCTTCTCCTGCCCGCCTACCAGCCGCAGGATTTCAGGAACCGCGCGACCGTCCCGGCCATGCCGAATTCGAGCGCGTCGGCGGTCAGGCCGTGGCCGATGGAGACCTCGGCGAGGAAGGGAACGGCTTTGACCAGCGCCGGCAGGTTGGCGACGGTGAGGTCGTGGCCGGCATTGACGCCGAGGCCGAGCGCCCGCGCGGCCTCGGCGGCGGCGGCGAGCAGGCGAAGCTCCTGCGCCGCCCGCGCCGGGTCGTCGTGGCAGCCGCCATAGGGGCCGGTGTAGAGCTCGATCCTGTCCGCGCCGGTTGCCTTCGCGGCCGCGAGGCCGGCGGCGTCGGGGTTGGCGAACAGCGAGACCCTGAAGCCGCCCTTCTTCAGCCGCCGGACGGCCGGGGCGAGGACAGCGGACTGCGCTTCGAAATCCCAGCCATGGTCCGAAGTCGGCTGCGCCGGATCGTCCGGCACCAGCGTCACCTGGTCGGGCTGGCTGGCTTCCACCAGGTCGAGGAACGCCGCGTCGGGAAAGCCCTCGATGTTGAACTCGGCCTCGGGGAACTCGTCGTCGATCAGCGCCCGCAGCAGCGACAGGTCGGCGCGGCGGGTGTGGCGCTCGTCGGGGCGCGGATGCACGGTCAGCCCGTGCGCGCCGGCGGCCAGGGCGAGGCGCCCGAGATGCGTCACGCTCGGCCACGGCAGGTCCCGCCGGTTGCGCAGCAACGCGACGGCGTTGAGGTTGACGGAAAGCTTGGCGGGCATGGTGAAACCAGCGAATAGCGAATAGGGAGTAGCGAATAGGGAGTAGTGAGTAGTGGGTGTGGAGCATGGCGGCAACCGCCAATCGACCGCTACCGGCTGGGCCATGGGGCTATGGTCCATAGCCTACTCCCTACTCCCTACTCCCTACTCACTACTCCCTATTCCCTCCCCGCCAGCAGCCAGCGGATCAGCGGCGGCCACAGGGTCGTCGCGAAGCGCGAGCGGAAGAAGCCGAGATGGCCGATCGCCCCGCCGCCGTCCTGCGGCGAGATCCACCGCTCCTCGACCTCGGCATTCGGGTGGCGGGCCATGAAGTCGGCGATGCCGCGCGGTGTCGCCCAAAGGTCGTCGGTGAGGCCGATGGCGAGGATCGGCAGGCGCACCGCCTCGAAACGCGCGGTTTCCGGCAGGTCCGGATCGTCGAAGAAATAGTTGCGCATCCGGCACCAGCGCGCCCAGTCGCGGAAGCACGAGCCGGGGATCGGCTCGCCGATGCCGAGCCAGCGCGGCGTGTCGCGGAACAGCAGCGAGGCGGGAACGCCGACGAGGTTCATCCGCGCCCATGCGTGGCGGTCGTCGAGGAAGCCGAACCAGGCGGTCATGCTTGCGACCATGGCATAGCGGGCGAAGCGGTCGGCGGCGCCGGACAGGCCGAGCGCGTGGCCGCCATAGGACTGGCCGACGCCGACCACGGGATGGCCCGGCGTGACCGCCTCCAGCGCCGCGAGCGCGGCGGCAAAATCGTGCAGCGCCCAGTCCTTGTAGTTGATCCGCCCGCGCCAGCCGGCCGGGCGCGGCGAGCGGCCGGTGGCGCGATAGTCGTAGGTCAGGACGGCGCGCGCGCCCGCCTTCACCAGCGCCCGCGCGAAGCCGGCATAAAGCCCCTGCGGCGTCGCCGTCGCCGAGGAAACCAGCACCAGCGGCCCCTCGCCCGCGCCCTCGAACAGCATCCCGCCGAGCGGAAAGCCGTCCGCCGCGGAAAAGGACAATGCCGTCTCGCGCCTTACGTCGTGCGCCCCGGATGCGCCCGCTCCGGCGCCACCTGCGCCAGCGGAAGCCGCTTCAAGATCGCCCATGCTGGCAGCGCGTGCTTCGGCATCACCTGCTCCGGCAGCACCTGCTCCGACGACACCTGCGCCAGGACCACCCGCAGCGGCGCCGCGTGTTCCGGGGCGGCCTGTTTCGGCACCGGCTTCACCCGATGCCCGCCCGCCGCTCCCTTCCCGCCGCGAGGCATCCGCAGGCGACGAAGCGCCTCCCTGTCGAGGCTTCGGCATCTTCTCCTCCATTCGAAAGCCACTGCTCAGAGCAGGGTAACATTGACCTTTACGTCAAAGTCAAGGGAAGAAGGGGAGCGAGTAGGGAGTAGGGAGTAGGGAGTAGGGAGTAGGGAGTAGGGAGTAGGGAGTAGGGAGTAGGGAGTAGGGAACGATAGCTGCGGCAGAATGCTGCGCCAGCGACCAGCCAAGGCGGCGAAATGGGCCACCGGCCCCTTTCACTACTCCCTACTCCCTACTCACTATTCGCTATTCCCTATTCGCTCTCCCTCACCTCACCACCGTCAGCCGCTCCGCCGCCCGCGTGATCGCGGTGTAGAGCCAGCGCTGGCGCGTGTCCTTGAAGGCGAAGCTCTCGTCGAACAGCACCACCTCGTCCCATTGCGAGCCTTGCGCCTTGTGGACGGTCAGGGCGTAGCCGTAGTCGAAATCGTCGAAGCGCTTCTTCTGCTGCCACGGGATGTCGGCGTCCGGGTCCTCGAACGCGGCCTTGAGCAGCTTGATCTTGGCGACGCCGCGGTCGGGATCGTCCTCCTCCGGCGCCACGAGCAGGTTGATGCCGGGCTTCACCGTTTCGCGCGAGGAAGTCATGACCTTCCACAGCGAACCGTTGAGCAGCCCCTTGGCCGGGTCGTTCCTCAGGCACACCAGCTTGTCGCCGGCCTGCGGATAGGAGGCGTCGAAGCCCTTCAGCTCGCGCAGGCGCTGGTTGTAGCGCCGCCGGGTGCGGTTGGTGCCGACCAGCACCTGATCGGCCGCCAGCACCATGTCCTGATCGACCTCACTGCGCGTGATGACCTTCGCCCTGCCGAAATCGCCATGGGAAAGCTCGCGCCCCTCGCGCACGTCGAGCGCCATGCGGATGATCGGGTTGTCGGCGGCCTGCCGGTGGATTTCGGTCAGGAGGTGGTCCGGCTCGTGCTCGGTGAAGAAACCGCCGCCGGAGATCGGCGGAAGCTGCGCCGGATCGCCGAGAACGAGGATCGGCGTGCCGAAGCTCATCAGGTCGCGGCCGAGCTGCTCGTCGACCATCGAGCATTCGTCGACAACGATCAGCGCCGCCTTGGCGACGGGGCTCTGCCGGTTGAGCGAGAAGGTGGGGTTGATCGAAGTCCTGCCCGTGGTCTCGTCCTCCACCGCCTCCTCGCCGCGCGGGCGATAGATCAGCGAATGGATGGTGCGGGCGTTCACCGCGCCCTTGGAGCGCAGCACCTGCGCCGCCTTGCCGGTGAAGGCGGCGAACTGCACCTGCCCGTCGATATGCTCGGCGAAATGACGGGCGAGCGTGGTCTTGCCGGTGCCGGCATAGCCGAACAGGCGGAAGATCGGCCGGTGCCCGTCCTTCAGCCAGCGCGCGACGGCCTTCAGCGCCTCGTCCTGTTGCGGGGAAAACTGCATGGCCGATCAGTGCTGGATTCGCGCGCCGGGGGCAAGGGCGCAGGCGCTTCACCCACCCGCCGCGGGGTTGCGGGTGTAGCCGGGGCCGATGGTCAGGGGTACGTCGGGCACGACCGTGTCGGAGATGTTGCTGCGGAAGGCGAGGTCGCGCGACCACAGGAGATGCTCGTCCTCGCGGTCGAGGACGCGGAGGGAAACGGCGTAGTCCCTGCCTGCCTCCACGCCGCGCACGGGCGGCGAGCGCAGCGCGAGGCGCGTCATCTCGGCGCCGCCGACCCGCTGGCGCACGACGTGAGGCGGGCCGCCGGCCGGGTCCTCGAACGCGGCCTCGACGATGGTGCCTGTCGGCAGTGGCCGCATCACGGCCGCGGTGAAGCCGTAATAGACGTCGGCGACGCGGTAGTTGAAGATGAAGCCGCCGCCCATCACCTGAAGCCACGGCTTCTCGGCCGGGTCCTCGCGCGTCAGCCAGCCGAGCACGAACAGGGGCACCAGCAGCGCGCATGCGGCCGCGAGCAGTCGGGCGGGCGTGAGCCTTTCGAGCATGCGGCGGATTCTACCAGTTCGGCAAAACCGCGTCGATTGCCTATCTCAGCATCGGCCACAGGCTGGCGACGAGCAGCAGGCCCATGGCGATGTTGAACCATTTGAGCCGGACGGGATCGGAGAGGAAGCCGCGCAGCGCGACGCCGAATCCGGCCCATGTCGAGACGCACGGCACGTTTACCAGGGCGAAAGCCACAGACACCAGCATGACCGACAGGAACGGAGCCTGCGGGTTGGTGTAGACGGCCATGGCGGTGACGGCCATCACCCACGCCTTGGGGTTGACCCACTGGAAGGCGGCGGCCTCGAGAAAGGTCATCGGCCGCGACTCCTCGCCCCCGTCCTTGGTGCTTTCCATCGAGCGGGCCATGGCGATGCGCCAGGCGAGATAAAGAAGGTAGGCGCCGCCCGCGACCTTCAGCGCCGCATGCAGCGGCGGGTAAGCAGCGAGCACCGCGCCGAGCCCGAAGCCGACGCCGAGCAGCAGCGAAAGGAAGCCGACGCCGATGCCCAGCATGTGCGGGATGGTGCGGCGGAAGCCGAAATTCACCCCCGACGCCATCAGCATCAGATTGTTCGGCCCCGGCGTGATCGAGGTGACGAAGGCGAACGCGATCAGCGCCGCGAAGATATCGAGCGACATTACGGTCCTCTCGGAAACGGGCCGGCCAGACTGGCCGGAAACCGGAACGGCAGCTTGTGGCAGCGGCGGGCCGCCGGTTGGCGCAGCATCGCGCTGCGCGAGGGACGCGTCAGCGGCCGGGCCGCGCGCAAGGAACGGCGGCGGCCTCTCCCGCTCGTCTGGCCCGGGCGGCGCGGCGCGTCAGGCTTCCATGCCCTGCGGGCCGCGGTTCATGGCGGCGACGCCGGTACGGCATACCTCGATCAGGCCGAGCGGCTGCATGATGGAGATGAACTGGTCGATCTTGGCGGTCTTGCCGGTGATCTCGAAGATGAAGTGCTCGGTCGTTGCGTCCGACACCTTGGCCTGGAAGGCGTCGGCGAGCCTGAGCGCCTCGACGCGGGCATTGTCCTCGCCGCGCACCTTGACGAGCGCGAGCTCGCGCTCCAGCGGGCGCTCCTGGCCCATGGCGCGCGCCACCACGGTCAGGTCGTTGACGCGGTGGACGGGCACGATGCGCTCGAGCTGGTGCTTGATCTGCTCCAGCACGTGCGGCGTGCCGCGCGTGACGATGGTGATGCGCGACAGATGCGCCTCATGCTCGGTCTCGGAGACCGTCAGGCTGTCGATGTTGTAGCCGCGCCCCGAGAACAGGCCGATGACGCGGGCAAGGACGCCCGGCTCGTTGTCGACCAGCACGGAAAGCGTGTGCTTCTCGGCGGCCTGCGTCTCGCGGGCGATGAAGTAGGCGGAGCCGGTGGGCTGAAGCTGGGCGTTCATGGTGTCGTCTCTTTCTCGTGTTCCCGTTCAGGAATTGGCGGCCTTCCTCGCGGAAGAGATCACACCAGCTCCCTGCCCTTGGCGTCGATGGCGTTGGCGACGGCCTCGTCGGTGGCCTCGTCCGGCAGCAGCATCTCGTTATGCGCCTTGCCGGACGGGATCATCGGGAAGCAGTTGGCGAGGTTGGCGACCCGGCAGTCGAACAGCACCGGCTTCTTCACGTCGATCATCTCACGGATGGCGTCGTCGAGCTCGCCCGGCTTCTCGCAGCGGATGCCGTGGGCGCCGAAGGCCTTCGCCATCAGCACGAAGTCGGGCATCGCCTCCGTATAGGAATGCGACAGCCGGTTGCCGTGCAGCAGCTGCTGCCACTGGCGCACCATGCCCATATACTGGTTGTTCAGGATGAAGATCTTGATCGGCGCCTCGTACTGCACCGCCGTCGCCATCTCCTGCATCGTCATCTGCACCGAGGCGTCGCCGGCGATGTCGATGACCAGCGCGCTGGGATGGGCGATCTGCACGCCGAGCGCGGCCGGCAGGCCGTAGCCCATCGTGCCGAGGCCGCCGCTGGTCATCCAGCGGTTCGGCTTCTCGAAGCCGTAATGCTGGGCTGCCCACATCTGGTGCTGGCCGACCTCGGTGGTGATGTAGGTGTCGCGGTCCTTGGTCAGCTCGTACAGCCGCTGGATCGCATATTGCGGCATGATGACGTCGTCGCTGTTGCGGAAGGCAAGCGAGTCGCGGCCGCGCCAGCGGTCGATCGTCTCCCACCACGGCTTCAGCGCGCCCTTCTCGGCCTTGACCGTGGCGCGCCACAGCCGGACCATGTCCTCCAGCACCCGCCCGACATCGCCGCGGATGGCGATGTCGACCGGCACGTTCTTGTTGAGCGAGGACGGGTCGATGTCGACATGGATCTTCTTGGAGTGAGGCGAGAAGGCGTCGAGCCGGCCGGTGATGCGGTCGTCGAAGCGCGCGCCGAGGCAGACCATCACGTCGCAGTCATGCATGGCCATGTTGGCCTCGTAGGTGCCGTGCATGCCCAGCATGCCGACCCATTGCCTGCCGGACGACGGATACGCGCCCAGCCCCATCAGGGTGGAGGTGACGGGAAAGCCGGTCAGTTCCGCCAGCTCGCGCAGGAGATGGCTGGCCTCGGGCCCGGAATTGACCACGCCGCCGCCCGAATAGATGATCGGGCGCTTCGCCCCCGCCATCAGCGCGACGGCCTCGCGGATCGACTCCATGTCGCCCTGCACCTTGGGATTGTAGGAGGTGCGCGGCGCCTGCTGCGGCGGCGTGTACATGCCGCGCGCGAACTGCACGTCCTTCGGGATGTCGACGACGACGGGGCCGGGCCGGCCGGTGGTGGCGACGTGGAACGCCTCGTGGATGATGCGGGCGAGATCGTTGACGTCCTTCACCAGCCAGTTGTGCTTGGTGCAGGGCCGGGTGATGCCGACCGTGTCGCATTCCTGGAAGGCGTCGGAGCCGATCAGCGTCGTCGGCACCTGGCCGGAGATGCACACCAGCGGGATCGAGTCCATCAGCGCGTCCTGCAGGGGCGTCACCGCGTTGGTCGCGCCGGGGCCGGAGGTGACGAGCATGACGCCCGCCTTGCCGGTCGAGCGGGCATAGCCTTCGGCGGCGTGGCCCGCACCCTGCTCGTGGCGGACGAGGACGTGGGTGATCTCCTCCTGCTGGAACAGCTCGTCATAGATGGGAAGGACCGCCCCGCCGGGATAGCCGAAGATGTGCTCGACGCCGTTGTCCTTCAGCGCCTGGATCACGATCTCCGCGCCGGTCATCTCGCGCCTGCCGGCTTCGTTGGCTGCGTTGCTCATCTTTTTCTTCCCGTCCTGTGCTCACGCGTTCCGCTGCGTCTGTACCGTTGTCGAAGGCAATAAAAAAGGCCCCCTGGGGAGCCTTGGTCGCGCATGGGTGGTCGTTGCCCGGCGGCTACGCCGCCCTGCCCATGCGCTGTCCTACGATGAGAATGATCCTGTTCATGGGCGCGGACAGTAATTGCCGTTCCGTTCTTCTGTCAATGGTAAAACGGAGGGCACGCCTTGCCGCCGCCCCGCCGCCCACGCCGGCAGCCGGCCTTTCAGCGCCAGCGCCGGCTTCTCGACCAGCGCCCACGACAGGGCGGCGAGCGGCGCGGCGAGGAGGATGGAAGCGGCGGCGAGTTCGACCGGCCCGAGGCCTGGAGCGCACAGCAAGAGGACCTGCCCGACGGGCCAGCCATAGATGTAGAGGCCGTAGGACAGGTCGCCGCGGGCGCTGAGCCGGCGCAGCGGCCCAAGCGGCAGGGCCGCGAAGCACAGCACGAGGTAGCCGAGGGCGAAATAGCTCGCCAGCGGCTCGAGCGTTGTCCGCCACGCCGTGAGGAAGGCGAGGACGGCGACCAGCGCCCCCGGCACGGACAGGCGCAAGCTGTGGCGCAGGCGATACGCGCCCGCCCCGATGAAGAAGCAGATCGCCAGGCGCAGCACCTGATCGACGACGCCGAACTCCGGGACGCTCACCTTCGTCAGCCGGAAGAGCTGCATGCCGACCAGCACCGCGAAACCCAGCCACATCAGCCGCGGCCGCCGCCACAGGCCGAGGGCGGCCAGCAGCGCCAGGAGGAGGTAGCACAGCATCTCGTATTTCAGCGTCCATAGCGAGACGTTGACCTGCCCCGCCGCCGGCAGTTGCTCGAACACGCCGGGCAGCGTGCCGTACCCGGTGAACAGGGACAGCGTGACGAAGAGGTAGCGCCAGGTCTGCGGCGAGGTGAAATAGGCCAAAGGATCGAGGCGCGAGACCATCGGCCCCACCACCATGTCGGTCACGAGGACGCACGCAACGAGGCCGGGAAAGACGCGCAGCACGCGCCCGCCGAGAAAGGCGACCGGCTCGGGATTGCGCTCAAGGCTCGCCGCGACCAGCAGCCCGCTCAGGATGAAGAACACGCTGACCGCATGCTGGCCGAGCGTGAAGGACGACACGCCGGACAGCGGCTCGGCGGAAAGCGGGCCGCCGGCGATAAGGAAGGAATGGCTGACGATGACCGACGCGGCCGCGGCCAGCCGCACGAGGTCGAAATTGTTGCGCCCCCGTTCGAGGATGTCGCAAAGCGCTATGCCGCCCAAAGCCGCAGCTCCTGTCTGCCCGCGCCGACCGTCGGGACGGACGCCGGGACGTATTTGTCGCACGCGGCGATTTCCGGGCCCTTAAGCGCGGTGGCTTCCGAAAGGTTAACGGGATTTCTCGTCAATCATTCTTAACCATCGGAAAACACGCGACCTTAACCCGGTACGGCTAGGGTGGCGGTTCGAGGCAGGGGGTAGGAACCATCGATGTTCGTTGAACGGGCCGAACCCGGCGAAACGACCAGTCAGGAGCGGCGCGACGCGGCGCAGCCCGACCTGCGCGTCCTTGGACACGTCATCCACTGCGACGGCGCGCGCGCCACGCTCGCGGCCTATGCCTGCGACGAGCAGGCGCAGGTTCTCGCCCAGTGGAACGTCGGTCGCATGGTCTCGATCAATCTCGGCGCCATCCGCACGGTCGGCCTCGTCTATCGCATCGAGACGCCGGTGCAGGCGTGGGACGAGAACGGCCGCAACCCGATCAACGTCCATATCGAGCTGGTCGGCGAGGTGCGCGACGTCGAGGGCCGCGGCCCGGTGTTCGACCGCGGTATCACCGCCTATCCGCATATCGGCGCGATCGCCCATCGCATCCGCGCCCGCGACCTCGAGGCCGTCTACGATCTCGCCGGCCGGCGGGGGCTGACCCTCGGCCAGCTTGCGCAGGACGAGACGGTCGAGGCGCGCATCGCCATCGATGACACGCTCAACCGCCATTTCGCCGTCGTCGGCACCACCGGCGTCGGCAAGTCGACGGCGGTATCGCTGCTGGTGCGCAAGGCCATCGGCGCGCGCCCGGACCTGCGGGTGCTGATCCTCGACCCGCACAACGAGTTCTCCGCCGCCTTCCCCGACCAGTCGGTGCGCATCAACACCCGGACGCTGGAGCTGCCGTTCTGGCTGTTCCGGCTGGAGGAGCTGGTCGAGGTGCTGTATCGCGGCCGCGAGCCGATCCCGGAGGAGGTCGACCTGCTGCGCGACCTGATCCCGCTCGCGAAGCAGAGCTACCGCGCCCCGTCCGGCGCCGCGCTGATGCGCCGCCCGGCCGACGCCAGCGGCATCACTGCCGATACGCCCGTGCCCTACCGCATCGCCGACGTGCTCAGGCTGATCGACGACCGCATGGGCATGCTGGAGGCCAAGAGCGAGCGGCCGATCTATCGCGCGCTGCGCATCCGCATCGACGCGGCGATGAACGATCCGTCCTATCGCTTCATGTTCGCCTCGCGGTTGATCGACGACAACATCCACGAGACGGTCGGCCGCATCTTCCGCGTGCCGCACGAGGGCAAGCCGATCACCTGCCTCGATCTTTCGGTGCTGCCGTCGGAGGTGGTCAATTCGGTGTGCTCGGTGCTGGCGCGCATGGCCTTCGACCTCACGGTCAACAGCCAGGGCCGGCTGAAGCTGCTCGTGCTGTGCGAGGAAGCGCACCGCTACATGCCGGCCGACCCGCGCCTCGGCTTCGCGCCCACCCGCCATGCGCTGTCGCGCATCGCCAAGGAAGGGCGCAAGTACGGCTGCTATCTCGGCGTCGTCACCCAGCGGCCGGGAGAGCTCGACCCCACCGTCCTGTCGCAATGCTCGACCATCTTCGCCATGCGGCTGGCCAACGAGGTCGACCAGGACATCATCCGCTCGGCCATCGCCGATTCCTCGGCCTCGACGCTGTCCTTCCTGTCGTCGATGGGCCAGCGCGAGGCCATCGCCTTCGGCGAGGGCGTGGCGACGACGATGCGCATGAAGTTCGAGTATCTCGCGCCCTCGCTCCTGCCCGGCGCGCGCCGCCGGCCGGAAAGCGAGCCGGCTGCCGGCGACGGCGAGATCGATATCCAGACGCTGGTCGCCAATCTGCGCGGCGCGGCCACGCCCGGCTCCGCGCAGCCCTCCGGCCTCGGCCTGCCGGTCGACCCGCTGTTCCAGGCGGGCGACCCGCCGCCGTCCCTGCCGCCGGTCCCGCCCGAAAAGCGCGCGCCGCAGCCGGAAGACCGCTTCCGCCGCCGCTTCCGCGACGATGACGGGCTGCGGCGGCTCTACGAATAAGGCGCTCCCTTCAACGGAGATCGACCGCCTCGCCCATGGCGATGCGTCGCCATTCGGGGCCGAACTGGGTGCGGAACCACGTCATCTGCCGCTTGGCGTATCGGCGCGTCGCCGTCTTCGCCCGCTCGACCGCCTCTTCGAACGGCATCTCGCCCCGGTCGGCGACGAGAAGCTCGCGCACGCCGATCGCCTTCATCGCCGGCAGGGCCGGGTCGAGGCCGCGCGCGCCGATCGCCCGCGCCTCCTCCAGCGCGCCCTCGTCCAGCATGGCGTCGAAGCGGCGCGCGATCCGCGCCGCCAGTTCGTCCCTGTCCGGCTCGATGACGAGAAGCCGCGCGCTGTCCGCATCGACCGCCGGCGCGCCCGCGGCCTTCTGCCAATGCGAGATCGGCCGGCCCGACGCCTCCAGCACCTCGAGCGCGCGCACGATGCGCTGGGCGTCGGCCTCGTGGATGGCGGCCGCCGCCGCCGGGTCGCGCGCGCCGAGCAGCCGGTGGAGCGCCGGCGCACCCTCCTCCCGCGCCGCCGCGCGCCATTTTTGCCGAATCTCTTCAGGCACCTCGGGCATTTCGGAAAGACCCTGAATCAAGGCGCGGAAATAAAGCCCCGTCCCGCCGACGAAAATCGCCGTTCGTCCCGCAAAAGCCCCGTCCCCGGCAAGGGCGGGGACATCACGCAGATAACGGCCGGTCGAATAGCTTTCCGCCGGATCGACATGGCCGTAGAGAAGATGCGGGATCTCCGCCTCGTCCGCCGCGTCCGGCCGCGCCGTCAGCACGCGCAGGCCGGCATAGACCTGCATGGAATCGGCGTTGACGATCACCCCGCCCGTCTCGCGGGCGAGTTTCAGGGCCAGCGCCGACTTGCCGCTGGCGGTCGGCCCGGCTATCAGGATCGCGCCCTTCAGCGGTCGCCTGCCGGCCGCGCTCCCGGATATGTCCCAAGGTTCACCCATGCCGCTCGTCGCCACGCTGATCGCCAATCCTTCCCGGCCGGAACTCAGGTCCGACCTCGCTGATAGAGCCTTGCGCGCTGTGGGCGCAAGCGCCATCGACTGGCTGGCCGAGGGCGTCGCCGCCGATCTTCACCTGCCCGAGGGCGCCGAGGCCGGCGCCGCGCTCGCCGCGCTGCGCGCCGCGCTCAGTCATGCGCCCGTCGACGTCGCCGTGCAGGAGGCGGCGACGCGGCGCAAGAAGCTGCTGCTCGCCGACATGGATTCGACCATGATCGACCAGGAATGCATCGACGAGCTGGCCGACGAGGTCGGCGTCAAGGCGCATGTCGCGGCGATCACCGCCCGCTCGATGAATGGCGAGATCGCCTTCGAGCCGGCCCTGCGCGAGCGCGTCGCGCTGCTCAAGGGGCTGGATGCCGGCGTCATCGCCCGGATCATCGACACGCGCCTGACGCTCGCCGCCGGCGCGCGCGCGCTCGTCGCCACCATGAACGCGGCCGGCGCGCGTACCGCGCTGGTCTCCGGCGGCTTCCGCACCTTCACCGGCCCGATCGCGGCGAAGCTCGGCTTCCACGAGCACCGCTCCAACACGCTGATCGAGCGCGACGGGCGGCTGACCGGCGAGGTCGCCGACCCGATCCTCGGGCGCGAGGCGAAGGCCGAGGCGCTTTGCGAGATCGCGGCCGGGCTCGGCCTGACGCCGGCCGACGCCATCGCCGTCGGCGACGGGGCGAACGACCTCGACATGCTCGACCTCGCCGGCACCGGCGTCGCGCTCCACGCCAAGCCGGCTGTCGCCGAGCGCGCGAAGATCCGCATCGACCATGGCGACCTGACCGCCCTGCTCTACCTCCAGGGCTATCGCCGGGAGGAGTTCGTCGCGTGATCCGGCTGGAAACGCCACGCCTTATCATCCGCAACTGGGAGGATCGCGACCGCGATCTCTTCTTCCGCATCAATTCCGACGAGGAGGTGATGCGTTTCTTCCCCTTCCGCCGCACGCGCGACGAGGCGGACGCCTTCCTCGACAGCTTGCGCGCCGGCAACGAGGAACGCGGCTACGGCTTCGCGGCGCTGGAGGTGAAGGAGAGCGGCGCCTGCGCCGGCTTCGCCGGGCTCTATCCGTCCGGGCCGATCCCGCCGCGCCCGGCTGGCGCGACCGAGATCGGCTGGCGGCTCGCGCCGGAATTCCAGGGCAAGGGCTATGTCACCGAAGCAGGCGAGGCGTGGCTGCGCTTCGGCTTCGAGACGCTCGGCCTCGACGAGATCGTCTCCTTCGCCGTCCACGACAACCATGCTTCGGTCGGCGTCATGCGCCGCCTCGGCATGCGCCACGTGCCGGGGAGTGATTTCGACCATCCCAAGGTGCCGGACACCCACCCGGCGCTGAAGCGCCACGTCTTCTACACGCTCGCCCGCGATGAGTGGCGCAAACGCCAAGCGGCGGCCTGAAGCCGCCGCTCATTCAGTCCCGACCGCGTCGGCGGTCAATCCATCCTGATCGTCACGAAGCGCAGCTCGCCGGTCTTCGAGGCCAGCATCAGCAGCGCGTTGCGGCGGCCCTGCGACTTCAGCGCCGCGATGCGGTCGACCACCTCCTGCGGGGTGGAGACCGATTCCTGCGCGATCTCGGTGATGACGTCGCCGGCGGCGACCCCGCGCTCGGCCGCGGCCGAGCCTTCGGCCACCTCGGAGACGACGACGCCGGAGACCTCGGCCGCGATGGCGAATTTCTCGCGCGCCGCGTCGTCGAGCTCGGCGACGGTCATGCCGAGCACGGCGGCCGTGGCGACCGGCGCCTCGTCGGCCGGCGGCGTCGTGCCGTCCTCGGCGATGCGCTCGCCATCCTCCAGCCGCCCGAGCGTGACCTTGACGGTCTGCTCCTCGCCCTTGCGGATCAGGACGACATCGACGGCCTTGCCGACCGGGCTTTCGGCGACGATGCGCGGCAGGTCGCGCATGGCGCGCACCTCCTTGCCGTCGAAGCGGATGATGACGTCGCCGGGCTGCACCGACCCGTCGTCGACCGGCCCGCCCTTGATGATGCCGGCGACCAGCGCGCCGCGCGCCTCGTCCATGCCGAGGCTTTCGGCGATGTCGTCGGTGACGGGCTGGATGCGCACGCCGAGCCAGCCGCGCCGCGTCTCGCCGAACTCGCGCAGCTGCTCGATGACCGAGACCGCGAGCTGCGAGGGAATCGAGAAGCCGATGCCGATGGAGCCGCCGGACGGCGAGATGATCGCGGTGTTGATGCCGATGACGCGGCCGTGCATGTCGAACAGCGGCCCGCCCGAATTGCCGCGGTTGATGGCGGCGTCGGTCTGGATGAAGTCGTCATAGGGGCCGGAATTGATGTCGCGGCCGCGCGCCGAGACGATGCCGATGGACACCGAGCCGCCGAGCCCGAACGGGTTGCCGATCGCCATCACCCAGTCGCCGATGCGCATTCCCGCCGAATCGCCGAACTGGACCGCGGTGAGCTTGCGCTGGCCGGGGTCGATCTTCAGCACCGCGATGTCGGTCTTGGGGTCGGTGCCGACCAGCTCGGCCTTCAGCTTGCCGCCGTCGGCGAAGTTGACCTCGATCTCGTCGGCGTCGGCGATGACGTGGTTGTTGGTGACGACGATGCCCTCGGCGGCGTCGATGATGAAGCCGGAACCGAGCGACTGCACCCGGCGGCCGCCCTCGCCGCCGCGGTTGTTCTCGTTGAAGAACTCGTCGAAGAATTCCTGGAAGGGCGAGCCTTCGGGCAGGCTCGGACGCGGCGGGGTGGCGCGTGGGCCGCCGCGCTGGCCGCCCCGGGGGCCGACGGTCTGCGAGGTCGAGATGTTGACCACCGCGTCGAGCAGCCCCTCGGCGAGGTCGGCCACCGAGGCCGGGCCGTGCGAGGGAACGGCCGGCGCGGGAGCGGGGGCGACCTCCTGCGCATGCGCGCCGTGAAGCGGGATCACGGACGCGGCGAGGCCGAGCGCCGTCGCGCCGATCAGCGCCCGGCCGGTTGCGGAAGACAGAAAGGTCGAAGCCATGGAAATCGTCTCCGGGTGGAACTGGGAACCGACGTGACGCCCCATCCTTTCCGGGATTGAGGCGCGTTTGCGGCGCTGGATCGTTTCTACGCAATTCCGGACGGAAAAGTGCTTCACACTTTTCCTGGACTTGCTCCGGGCCGGATTTTCCCGCTGACGGGACGATCCGGCCTTCACGCCCTCAGGTCCGCACCAGCCAGACGATGCCGACGCCGATGGCGGCGGCGACCAGCCCGGCCGTGCGCAGTGTCTGCTCCGGCGTCGCCAGAACCTCGGCGGCCAGCCGCCGCGCGAGGTTCGGCAGGCCGCCATAGAGCACGCCCTCGATGACGAGCACGAGGCCGAGCGCGACGAGAAAATCGTCCACGCTACTGCTGTGTCGCCGGGCCGGCGGGGGCCGCCGGCGCAGCCGGAGCCGCCGGAGCCGCGGGGGCGGGCTGCGCCTGCCCCTGCGCGCTGCCGAAGAAGCGGAAGAAGTCCGAATCCGGCGACAGCAGCATGGTCGTTCCCGAGCCCTGCAGGGCGGACGTATAGGCCGCCATCGAGCGATAGAACTCGAAGAAGTCGGGATCGCGGTTGAAGGCGTCGGCGAAGATCGCGTTGCGCTCCGCCTCGCCCTCGCCGCGCAGGATCTCCGATTCGCGGCGCGCGTCGGCGACGATCTCGACCACCTCGCGGTCGGCGCGGGCGCGGATGCGCTGCGCCGCCTCGCGGCCACGGGCACGCAGGCGCTCGGCCTCGGCGAGGCGCTCGGCCCGCATGCGCTCGTAGGTCTGCTGCGACACCTCGGCCGTCAGGTCGGTGCGGCGAATGCGGACATCGACGATCTGGAGACCGAGCGAGGTGGCGTCGGGGCGAAGCTGCTCGGCGACCTCGCGCATCATCGAGCCGCGCTCCTCGGACAGCGCCGCCTCGAAGCCGCGCAGGCCATAGACCCGGCGCAGGGCCGCGTCGAGGCGGGTGCGCAGGCGCTGCTCGGCCAGCGGCACCGAGCCGGAGACCGCGAGGCGGAACCGGCGCGGGTCCGAGATGCGATAGGCGATGAAGGCGTCGACCTCGTAGAAGCGGCCGCCCGAGACCTGGACGCGGATGTCGTCGAGGTCGAAGCGCATGACGCGGTCCTCGATCATCTGGACGTTGTCGGCCTCGATGAAGGGCAGCGGCAGCTTGAAGTAGATGCCCGGCTCGGATTTGACGTCGACGATCTCGCCGAAGCGCAGGACGATGGCCTGCTGGCGCTCGTTGACGACGAAGATCGACGACCAGATCAGGAACAGGACGATCGCGGCGGCGACCGCGATGAAGGGAAGACGGTTTGCCATGTCAGTTGCCTCCCTGGCCGGCCTGCTGGTTCGCGCGCAATTCGGGCAACGGCAGGTAGGGGATCACGCCCTGCCCGCTGCCCTGCTCGACGATGACCTTGTTCGAGCTCTTCAGCACGGTCTCCATGGTTTCGAGGAACAGACGCTTGCGCGTCACGTCCGGCGCCTTGGCGTATTCGTCGTAGACCGAGATGAAGCGCTGCGCCTCACCCTCGGCTTCCTGCACCACGCGGTTCTTGTAGGCGGCCGCGTCTTCGCGGATCTGCGCGCCCTCGCCGCGGGCGCGGCCGAGCTGCTGGTTCGAATACTGGTTGGATTCCTCGACGAAGCGGTCCTCGTCCTGCTCGGCGCGCTGCACCTCCTCGAAGGCGTCGGCCACCTCGCGCGGCGGCGCGGCGTCCTCGATCGAGATCGCGGTGACGGCGAGGCCGGCGGCATAGCCGTCGATGGTGTTCTGGATGATCTCGCGCACGTCCTCGGCGATGCCCTGGCGGTCGTCGCGGAAGATGTCCTGTGCCGGACGGCGGCCGACCACCTCGCGCATGGCGCTCTCGGCGACCTGCCTGAGCGTGGCGTCGGGATCGGAGACGTTGAACAGATAGGCCTTCGGGTCGTTGACCTGATAGGCGACCGAGAAGCGGACGTCGACGATGTTCTGGTCGCCCGACAGCATCAGCCCGGTGGAGGCGTTGCCGCCCCGTGCCTCGCCGACATTGATCAGGCGCTCGGCCACGGTCGCGCGCTCGACGGTCTCGATCGGCCACCAGTGGAAGTGCAGGCCCGGCTCGGAAATCTCGTCCTTGGGCTTGCCGAAGCGCAGCTCGACGGCCAGCTCGTCAGGCTGCACGGTATAGACCGCCTGGAACAGCCACAGCACGGCCAGGCCAAGGACGATGAGGCCGAACATGGCCGGGTTGGCGCCGCCGCCGCCCGGCAGGGCGTTCTTCAGCCTGTCCTGGCCGCGCCGGATGATGTCCTCCAGATCGGGCGGCGTGCCGCCGGGCCCGCCCGGGCCGCCGGGACCGCGCGGTCCCTGGCCCCACGGGCCGCCACCGTTTCCGCCGCCGCCGCCCCAGGGCCCGCCGCCGCCACTCTGATTGCTCCAGGGCATGAATATCCTCTCTGTCCGGAGTGCCCGCGGCGATTCCGGCCGCCGCGCATTGCCGTTTCATCGGGTTATAGGGACGCGCGCGACCGCTTTCAACGCGGCGAAGCGCCGGATCGGCATTTTCACCCCGCCGAAAGCCGCAATCGCTGCGACAGCCGGCCGTTTCGCCCGTTCGCGGACGATGCGGCGCGCGGCCGGACGGCCGTGGGTCACGATAATGTTACGCCGATGTTACGCCAAGGCTGGCGGCCGCGGCACGCCCGATCCTCAGACGAGGTCGGCCAGCACCGCGTCGACGTCCTGGACGCGGCAATAGCCGCCGAAGGCGCGCAGGCCGGTCGTGTGCCGCTCGTCGGTATAGGTGGCGCAGGCATCCTCGGCGCAGATCATGTAATAGCCGCGGTCGGCGCCGTCGCGCACCGCCATGTCGACGCACTGGTCGGTCAGGAAGCCGGCGACGACGACGTTCTCGACGCCGAGATTGCGCAGGACATAGTCGATATTGGTCGAGTTGAAGACGCCGGACGAGGTCTTGGTCAGGACGATGTCGTCGTCATGCGGGGCGACGAGGTCGATGACCTTGCCGAGATGCGAGCCGCGCGGGATGTGGATGTTGGAGAGCTTGTGGTCGAGCGAGCGGTCGCGGCCGTCGCGCGTCAGGGATTCGATCACCGTGTAGACGATCTCGACACCCTTCGCGCGGGCGCCGTCGACCAGCCTCTTCATCGCCGGCAAGGCGCGGCCGTGCAGGGCGCGGTCGAAGTCGGGATACTGCGCCAGCACTTCCGGAACGAGCTCGGCGTTCTGCGCGTCGACGACGAGGACGGCCGTGCGCGCCGCGACGAGCTTGCGGTCCCTGCCCTCGTAGCGCGCAAGGGTGCTGCCGGCCTGTTCGCTCATTCCTGCCTCTTGCTCGTAAGACACAAAAGAAGACGGAGCCCGAAGGCCCCGTCCGCTCATAGGAAGTCCGGCTTACTCGGGAAGCCAGATTTCCTCAACCTTGAATTCCCCGCCGGTGACGCTGATGATCGAGATCGGCTTCGGCGGCACCATGGTCTCGCGGGTGTAGCTGATCTCGCCGGTGACCGCCTTGAAGCCGCGGGTCTCGGCCAGCGCGTCGCGGATCTTCGCCGGCTCGTCCGAATTGGCGCGCTTGATGGCGTCGGCCAGCAGGTTGAGCGCGTCGTAGCCGAGCGGCGCGAAGGAGTTCTCCGGCTCGATGCCGTATTCGGCCTTGTAGTCCTCGATGAACTTCTTCACCTCCGGGCGGTCGTCGCCGAGATAGGTGTGGGTGGAGAAGTAGACGTCGTTGGCGAGTTCGGGGCCGGGCACGGTCGAGACGAGTTGGGTGTCGAAGCCGTCGCCCGAGACGATCTTGAGATCGAGCCCCTGCTCGCGGATCTGCTTGACCGACAGGCCCGCCTCGGACGGGATCGCCGAGACGAACACCGCGTCGGGCTTGGGATCGATGGCGGCGAGGCGGGCGATCTGGGCCGAGAAGTCGGTGTCGCCCATCATGAAGATGTCCTCGCCGACGATCTCGCCGCCCTTCTCCTTGAAGCGCTCGACGAAGAACTTGCTCAGCGCCTTGGTGAAGTCCATCGAGTTGTCGGTCCACACCGCGACGCGGCGGGCGCCGAGCTTGTCGTAGACGTAGTCGGCGATGGCGTAGGACTGGTCGTCGTCGCCGAAGGCGGTCATGAACATGTGGTCGCCGACCCATTGCGGCAGCTCGGGGTGGGTCGCGCCGGAGGTGAGGAACGGAACGCCCTTTTCCTGGAACAGCGGCGCGCCGGCCATGACGAAGGTGGTGTCGGACTGGCCGAAGCCGGCGACGACGCCCTCCGAGAGCACGCGCTGGGCGGCGATGGCGGTTTCCTGCTGGTCGGTCTTGCCGTCCGGGGCGATGAGCTCGATCTGCTTGCCGAGGAGGCCGCCGGCGGCGTTGATCTGCTTGGCGGCGAGCTGCGCGCCCTTCAGGGACGGGCCGTCGAGCGACGACATGCCGCCCGTCAGATTGTAAAGCGCGCCGATCTTGATGACATCCTGGGCGCCGGCGGTGCCGAGCATGGCCGCCATGACCAGGGCCGATACGGAAAGAAGTGCTTTCATATCTCGCTTCCCCTTTGTTATGCCGCCTGCCCAACGCCTTGCGGACAGCCCGCAAAACGTGCGGCATTTATGAAACAAGGATGCAATGGCTGGCGCCATTCGTCAACAGAACGGTACATTTTTCTTCATCAAATCAAATTTGTCTGATTTGATACAGGAAGGGGAGGAAAGTCCATGGCAGGAACGGAACCCGCCGACGTGCTTGAACGCCTGAGAAGGGAATTGCCGTCGCTGAGCCAGCGCGAGGCGCGCGCCGCGCGCCACCTGATGGCCAACTACCCGATGGCCGGCCTCAACACCGTCGCCGAATTCGCCGAGCAGAGCGGCGTCAGCACGGCGACGGTGCTCAGGCTCGTGCGCCGCCTCGGCTTTTCCATCTACGCCGATTTCCAGGATTCGCTGCGCCGGCATCTCGAGGTGACGCTGCAATCGCCGCTGCTGCGCTTCAGCCGGCCGGAGGAACGGGAGGCCGGCGCGCCCTCGCATTCGCTCGGCCGGTTCACGGCCAATGTCGCGGCGCGGCTCGAGGAGCTGGAGCGCGTCGTCCCGGCGAGCGAGTTCGACAACGTCGCCGCACTGCTGGCCGAGCAGCGCCGCGACATCCATTTCCTCGGCGGGCGCTATTCCTCAAACCTCGCGACCTATATCGCGGAACTGCTCTCGGCCGTGCGCGGCAAGATCCATGTCATCGGCGGGCAGACGCAGCGATGGCCGCACCAGCTGCTCGACATCGGCCGCAACAGCGTGCTCGTCGTGTTCGACGTGCGCCGCTACCAGCAGGACGTCATCGACTTCGCCACCAAGGCGGCGACGCAGCAGGGCGCGACCGTGGTGCTGTTCACCGACGTGTGGCAATCACCGATCTCGCGCGTGGCCCGGCACGTGCTGCCGTTTCCGGTCGAGGCGCCCTCGGTGTTCGACATGCTGACGGTGGGCATGGCGCTGGGCGAGGCGATGGTCGGCGCGACCGCGGCGCGGATCGGCGCCGACGGCAGGAAGAGGATCGAGCGGCTCGAAGTCCTGCGCGGCGAGCGCGCCGGATAGGACAGGCCCGAACGGGAAAGAAGGGGACCAGGATGAAAAAAGAAGAAATCGTAATGCTGTGCACCACCGACCTCGGCGGCCAGACGCGGGGCAAGGGGTTTCCGGCATCCGATCTCGCGGACCGGCTGAAGAAGGGCATCGGCTGGACGCCGACCAACAGCATGATCACTGCGCACGGGCCGATCGCGCCGAGCCCGTGGGGGCCGTTCGGCGACCTCGTGCTGATCCCCGACCCTGACACCCGCGTGCGCATCGATTTCGGGTCGGACGCCGCGGCCGAGCATTTCGTCATGGGCGACATCCTGCATCTCGACGGCACGCCGTGGCCGGTGTGCCCGCGCGGCTTCCTCAAGCGCGTCCTCGCCGCGATCGAGGAGCGCCACGGGCTGAAGGTCAAGGCCGCGTTCGAGCACGAATTCGTCTACGAGGCGGTGGAGGAGAAGCCGAACGCCAGCTACGCGCTCGATTCCTTCCGCCGGCAGGGCGCGTTCGCCGAGCGCTATCTCGGCGCGCTGAAGGAGGCGGGCCTTTCGCTCGACACCTTCATGCCGGAATATGGGCCGAAGCAGTACGAGGTCACCGTCGGCCCGGCCGTCGGCGTCGCGGCCGCCGACCAGGCGGTGGCGGTGCGCGAGATCGCGCGCGCGGTCGCGCACGATCTCGGCAGCCGGGTCTCGTTCACGCCGATCCTGCGGCCCGACGCGGTCGGCAACGGCGTCCATGTCCATTTCAGCCTGATGGACGCCGCGACCGGCGCGCCGGTCAACCACGATCCCTCGCATGCCGACGGCCTGTCGGCGCGGGCCGGCAGCTTCGTCGCCGGCATGCTGGCGTGCCTGCCGGCCATCACCGCCGTCACCGCCGCCGCCTCGATCTCCTACCTGCGGCTGACGCCGAACCGCTGGAGCGCGGCCTACAACAATCTCGGCTATCGCGACCGCGAGGCGGGCGTGCGCATCTGCCCGGTTTTCCAGACGGCGGACATCACGAAGCAGTTCCATTTCGAGTTCCGCGCCGCCGACGCGGCGGCGAGCCCCTATCTCGTCCTCGGCGCGATGCTGGCCGCCGGCCTCCACGGCCTCGATTCCGGCCTGCCGATCCCGGCCGTGTGCGAGGGCGCGCCGCAGAACCTCTCGCCCGAACGCCTGCGCGAACTGGATATCGTGCGCCTGCCGCAGTCGCTCGGCGAGGCGCTCGACCTGTTCGAGGCCGACACCGTGCTGGCGGAGAGCTTCGGGGCGGAGCTGAAGAAGGCCTATCTCGCGCACAAGCGCTTCGAGGCCGAGATGATGGACAAGCTCTCCGTCGAGGAGCAGTGCGCCCGCTATGCGGCGGCGTACTGAGGGGGGGCCAGGTAACGTTCAACGTCGGCGCGGACGCCTCACCGGCTCGCTGCGCTCGCCACCTCTCCCCAGAGGGGAGAGGAAAATCGCGGCCGCCTTGCCGGCATTTTATTCAGCTTGGCCTTTTCCTCTCCCCTCTGGGGAGAGGTGGCCCGAAGGGTCAGTGAGGGGTCGGCGCGAACGGGACTCGGCAAAGCGCCCCCTGCCCGCTCACGCGGCGCTAAAATCGCGCTCCATCGCGGCGATCAGCGAGGCGGTGGTCTCGGTGCGGCAATAGCCCTTGAAGGCGTTGAGCGCGGCCTCGTGGCGGGCGCGCGTGTCGGTGGCGACGCCGTCGCTGACGCAGATCATGTGGAAGCCGCGGTCGGCGCCGTCGCGGATGGTGTGGTCGACGCACTGGTCGGTCAGGAAGCCGGTCACCGCGACGGTGTCGATGCCGATATTGCGCACCAGATACTCGAAATTGGTCGAGTTGAAGAGGCTGGACGAGGTTTTCGGGATCACCATCTCGTCGCGGCCGGGGCGCAATTCGTCGATGACCTTCGCGTCGTGCGATCCCTTCGCGATGAAGAAGTTCGACAGCTTGTAGTCGAGGCTGCGGTCGCGCCCGTCCTCGGTGAAGTTCTCCATCACCGTGTAGATCACCTCGACGCCGAGGCGGCGCGACGCCTCGGCCAGCCGGGCGATGTTGGGAATGACGAAGCCGCGCGCGTCTTCGTAGAAGTGGGGGCGCGGCTGGCGGTTCTCTTCGTCCATCACCCAGTTCTGCGCGTCGATGACGAGCAGCGCCATGCGCGCCGCTTCGAGCGGCCGGGCGCGGCTGCTAAAGACGTCCTGCGCGCGGGGCTCGCCCATCAGCGTCTCCTGCCGTTGAGATAGCGCGTCACCGGCCATGGCTCGCCGCTGCCGAACAGGCCCTGCGGCCGGAAATAGAGGACGAGGATCAGGCTCAGCGCCACGATCACCTGGCTCATGCCGTAGAGGCCGAACGATTCCTCGACCGGGCGCATCGCCTCCGACAGGCCGGTGATGGCGAAGGCGGCCAGCACCGCGCCGACGATGCTGCCCGAGCCGCCGATGACGATCATCACCACGAGGTTGAAGGCGAGCAGGATCGAATAGGTGCGCGGCGTGACGACGCTGATCAGGTGCACCATCAGCGCCCCGGCGACGGCGGCGAAGAACGCGCCGAGCACGAAGGCGAGCATGCGCATGCGCACCGTGTCGATGCCGGTGCACTCGGCGGCGAGGTCGTTCTCGCGCGTCGCCATCATCGCCCGGCCGAGCGAGGAATGCTTGATCCGCCAGACGGCGGCGAAGGTCAGCGCCAGGAAGCCGAAGGCCCACCAGATGTTCGACAGGCGCGGAATGCCGGAAAGGCCCGCGCCGCCGCGGGTGATGCCGTTCCAGTTCATCGCCAGCCCCTGGACGATGACAATCAAGCCCAGCGTCGCCACCGCGAGATAATGGCCGCGCAGGCGCAGCACCGGCAGGCCGACAAGGAAGGCGATGGCCGCGCCGACGACGCCGGCGATCAGCGCGGCGGGCAGCAGCGACAGGTCGAGCCCGGCGATGAACTCGGGAAGGTCCGGCAGCATCGAGCCCTTGCGCCGCGACGGGAAGGTCAGGATCGCCGCGACATAGGCGCCGATGGTCATGAAGGCGGGATGGCCGAGCGAGAACATGCCGGTCATGCCGTTGGTGAGGGTCAGCGAGACGGCGAGCGCGGCGTTGATGAACATCACCGCCACCAGCGTCGTCAGGTAAGGGCTCGCGCCCCGCGTCAGCAGCCACACCAGCGCAGCAGTGGCAATCAGCGCCAGCACTGCCCGCAGCGGCGCGGCGGCGGCAGATCCTGCGGCCGGGGGCACCGCCCCGGATGTCTCAGGCGCGCTCTTCGACATGGCGGACAAACAGCCCCGACGGCTTGACGAGAAGGATGAGGATCAGCAGCGAGAACACGAACACGTCGCGATAGCCGGCATATTCCTGCGGCAGGAGGCCGACGAACAGCACCTCGGCGAGGCCGAGGATATAGCCGCCCAGCATCGCGCCGCCGATGGAGCCGACGCCGCCGATGACGCAGGCGATGAACGCCTTGAGGCCCGGCGCGAAGCCGAGCAGCGGGTCGATCTGGCCGAACTTGCCGCCCCACAGCAGGCCGGCGACGGCGGCGAGCGCCGAGCCGATGGCGAAGGCGGCGAGGATGGTGCGGTTGACGGCGATGCCCATCAGCCGCGCCGCCATCAGGTTCTCGGCGGTGGCGCGCATCGCCCGGCCGAGCCGCGTGCGGTAGACGACGACGAACAGGAGCGCGATCAGCGCCATCGTCAGGCCGATGATGACGAGGTCGGTCATCGAGGCGCTGACCCCGCCGAGCGAGACGCGCTGGCGCATCGCCGCCGGGAACAGGAAGTTGCGCGGCTGGCCCGACAGGATCATCAGCGCCGTGTTCTGGATGACGATGGAAACGGCGAGCGTGGCGATGAAGCCCGTGACCTGCGGCGCGCCGATGATCGGGCGGAAGACGAGGGTCTGGATGGTCATGCCTGCCAGCGCCCCGATCATCAGCACGAAAATCAGGATGAGCGGCCACGGCACGCCGTAGAGCACCATGCCCAGCGTCGAGAACGCGCCGATCATCACGAGGTCGCCATGGGCGAAGTTGATCAGCCGCACAATGCCGTAGATCATCGAGAAGCCGATGGCGACGAGGGCGTAGAGGCTGCCGAGCGCGAGGCCGTTGATGAGCTGCTGGAAGAGGTACTGGTTCATCCCGCGACCCCCAGA
Organism: Aquamicrobium sp.; assembly: GCF_023954335.1. Taxonomy (NCBI): domain Bacteria; kingdom Pseudomonadati; phylum Pseudomonadota; class Alphaproteobacteria; order Hyphomicrobiales; family Phyllobacteriaceae; genus Aquamicrobium; species Aquamicrobium sp. Next base: position 1,650,584 of record NZ_JAMLIE010000001.1, on the reverse strand, counting down.
TAGGACTGCCGCACCCTGTCGTTCCCGGCAAGCTCCGCCCCGGTGCCGGACAGGGTGATGCGGCCGTTCTCCATGACATGGGCGCGGTCGGCGATCTCCAGCGCCATCGCCGCGTTCTGCTCGATCAGCAGGATGGTGACGCCGCGCGCCTTCAGCTCGGCGATGACGTCGAAGATGGTCTCGATCACCTTGGGGGCGAGGCCCAGCGAGGGCTCGTCGAGCAGCAGCAGCTTCGGCGCGCCGAGCAGCGCACGGCCCATCGCCACCATCATCTGCTCGCCGCCGGAAAGCGCGCCGGCCGGCGTCGAGGCGCGCTCGCGCAGGATCGGGAACAGCGCATGGACCTCCTGCGTCGTCCGCTCGATCCATTCCCTGTCGGTGCGGGTATAGGCGCCGAGGGCGAGGTTCTCCTCGACCGTCAGCGACTGGAAGATCTGCCGGCCCTCGGGGCAGTGGATCAGCCCGGCGCGCACGATCGCCTCGGTGGAGGCGCGCGTCAGCTCCAGCGGGCCGGCCTCGGCGGCCATCACGGCGCTGCCCGCCTTGACCGGCAGCAGCCCGGAGAGCGCGAGCAAGGTGGTGGACTTGCCCGCCCCGTTGGCGCCGATCAGCGCGACGAGCTCGCCCCTGCCCACCTCGAAGGAGACATCCTTCAGCACATGCGTCGCGCCGCGATGGACGTTCAGCCCCTTCACATCGAGCATGGCGGACTCAGCCATGGGCCGCCCCCTGACGCCGCGTGCCGAGATAGGCCTCGATCACGGCCGGGTCGGCCTGAACCTCTGCCGGTGTGCCCTCGCAGACGAGGCGGCCGCGATTGATGACCTGGATGCGCCGGCACAGGTCCATGACGAGGCGCATGTCGTGCTCGACGACGAGGACGCCGATGCCGAACTCGCCGTTGATGCGGCGGATCAGATCGACCAGCGCCTGCGTCTCGCTGGGGTTCAGGCCGGCCGCCGGCTCGTCGAGCAGAAGGGCCTTCGGGCCGGTCGCCAGCGCGCGGGCGATCTCGACGCGGCGCTGGTCGCCGTAGGAGAGGTCTCCCGCCCGCCGGTCGATGGCGGCCAACAGCCCGACCTCGCCGACGATGCGGGCGGCGTCCGCGGCGATGGCGGCCTCGTTGCGGCGGAAGGACGGCGACCAGGCGAGCGTCGGGAACAGCGAGGATCCCCGGCGCATGTGGCCGCCGCACATCACGTTCTCCAGCACCGACAGGTCGGCGAACAGGCGGATGTTCTGGAAGGTGCGCGCCAGACCGGCCGCGGCCAGCCGATGGGGCCTTTGCCCGGTCATGTCATGGCCGTCGACGGCGATGGAGCCGGCCGAGGGGCGCAGCACGCCGGTCAGGAGGTTGAAGGCCGTGGTCTTGCCCGCGCCGTTCGGCCCGATCAGCCCGGCGAGATCGTCTCGGCCGAGGGTCAGCGAATAGCCGTCGACGGCGACGACGCCGCCGAAGCGCATGGAAAGCCCCCTTGCCTCGATAATCGCCTGGCCCGTCATCCCCTCAATTCATGTCTCGATGTTTTCGTTGCCGCGATGATAGGGTCCTCGTCGCGGCAACGTCAACGAAAAGATACAAGTTGAATTTTTCATGCGGTTTTGTACGATTTCAGACAATTTCGCCCAGGAGGTTTCATCTTGACCCGTTCCGTTCAGGCCGCCGTCTTCCCGATCCTGGCGCAGGACGAGCCGCACCCGCTCGAGATTCACAATGCCGGGGGGCAATCGGATTTCTTCCTGATCTGCGAGCATGCCGGCCGGCTGATCCCGCGCGCCTATGGCGACATGGGGCTGTCGGACACCGACCTTCAGCGCCACATCGCCTGGGACATCGGCGCGAAGGACGTGGCGACGACGCTGTCGGCGATGCTCGACGCGCCGCTGTTCACGCAGCGCTACTCGCGCCTCGTCTGCGACTGCAACCGCCGGCCGGACGTTCAGGACTTTACCCCGGCCCGCAGCGAGGACACGGTCATCCCCGCCAATGCCGGCATCGGCGAGGCGGAACGGAAGGCGCGCGCCGAGGCGATCTTCTGGCCGTTCCACGACGCTGTCGCGGGCGCGCTCGACCAACGGGCGGCCGAGGGCCGGCGCACGCTGCTCGTCACCATCCACAGCTTCACGCCGGTGTTCCGGGGCATCAGCAGGCCGTGGGAAATCGGCGTCCTCTACAAGCGCGACACTGCGTTCGCCCCGGCGGTGGGCGAGTGGCTGAAGCGGAACACCGGCTATTGCGTCGGTATCAACGAGCCCTACAGCGTCGGCGACGAGACCGACTACGCCATCCCCGTCCACGGCGAGAAGCGCGGCCTGCCCTGCGTCGAATTCGAGGTCAGGAACGACCTGATCCGGACGCCGGAAAACGCAGCGAAGTGGGCGGGAACGATCGCCGAGGCGATCCGCGCGGTGAAGGACACGCTCTGAGGGCGCGGCCCCGCGCCACGCCGCCTTCCCTCCCCCCGGGCGCTTGACCTCGCCGCCATAAAGGGCCAAACCCTCCCCGCCCTCGACGGACGGTTCGCCGTTCGCGAGGCGCATCCCGCCGTTCGCGGCCGGGAAAAAGGCGCGAAACAATCGCGCCGTTCGCGCATTGGGTTCTTTCGAGCCCATTAACCTGTCCCGCGTAAAGGAAAGGGAGACTGATCCTTGAACGCAATACGCACCCCGGAAAAGCCCGGTTTCCTCCATCTCGTGCTGCTGGCGGCGCTGGCCGTCGCCGTCGCGCCCGGCAGCCCGCTGATGGCGCAGGGCCTCAACACCGAAGGCACCATCGACGCCATCGTCGGCTCCGACGTCAACACCAACGAGGAAGCGGTCGCCGACGACGAGGACCGCATCGTCGCCGCCATCGAGAAGACGCCGCAGAACACCGGCGAGGTGCGCCGCCGCTTCAGCATCGACCGGGTCGACATCGTCTTCCTGCCGGATTTCGGCGACGAGGAAACCGCGGTCGAGGCCAAGGCGGCCGAGTTCGAAAGCCAGATCACCGAGCTGCGCAACGAGATCCAGGGCAGCGCGATCTTCTACCACGCGCTCGACTCGCGCTCGGTGCTGCTGAACGACGTGATCGCGCTGGAATTCGGCGACGACAACGGCGTCACCATCTTCGTCGCCGGTCACGAGCCCGGCACGCAGACCGAATAAGGGCAAAGGCCGGCCGGGCAGCGACCGGCCCCTCCTCCTTCTCCTAATCCCAGCTCAGCGCGCCGCCGTTCTGGTATTCGATGACGCGGGTCTCGAAGAAGTTCTTCTCCTTCTTCAGGTCCATCGCCTCCGACATCCACGGGAACGGGTTCTCCGCCTCGGCGAAGACGGGGCTGAGGCCGAGCTGGGCGCAGCGGCGGTTGGCGATGAAGTGCATATATTCCTCGCACAACGCCGCGTTGAGGCCGAGGAAGCCACGCGGCATCGTGTCCCGGCCGTAAGACGCCTCGAGCTCCGCCGCGTCCTTCAGCATGCCGCGCACCTCGTCCTGGAAGGCGGAGGTCCACAGATGCGGGTTCTCCAGCTTGATCTGGTTGATGACGTCGATGCCGAAGTTCAGATGGATCGACTCGTCGCGCAGGATGTACTGGTACTGCTCGGCGATGCCTACCATCTTGTTGCGCCGGCCGAGCGACAGGATCTGCGCGAAGCCGGTGTAGAACCACATGCCCTCGAATACGACGTAGAAGGCGACCAGGTCGCGCAGGAAGGCCTGGTCGGTCTCGTCCGTGCCGGTCTTGAACTCGGGATCGTCGAGATGGCGGGTGTAGTCGAGCGCCCACGCCGCCTTGTCGGTGATCGACGGCACCTCGCGATACATGTTGAACAGCTCTCCCTCGTCCAGGCCGAGACTCTCGACGATGTACTGGAAGGTGTGGGTGTGGACCGCCTCTCCGATACGCAAACCGGCAAGGAACTGATCCTCGCCGGCGCGATCGAAAGGGACGCGTTGTTGTCGGCGCTGGACCTGATTTCGGCCGACGACGAATAGCCGTTGGTGCCGATTTGCCTACCGGTGGGATCGGCACTTTTCGCTCTAGCTCGTTGGTCAAGCCCGTCGGCGGTGTAACGCGGCCAGCATCCGGTTCGTCATTTCTGCCGATACCCCTAATCTCACTCGCGGAACCGGTGAGCGCAGCAATGGCCAGCCGCGATAGCAGACCTGCGAGGCTGTAGTCATTCATAAGGCTCGATTCGAGCTTTCGGCAGAAAGAGCCGTCGACGTCGCCATCACCTCGGGCTGTGCCGAAGTATGTTCCTCGAGGTTCCTTCTGTTGCTGGCAACTACAATGCCGTGGGCTGGGAACGCCTTCTAAGGCGTAGGCACCGGGCCAAACCAGATGCCTTTGTGATCACCAAGTGTCCGATACGTGCCGTCAGAGGCCATGCATGCCCACCGAAAACATGTATGTCATTTCGTATGTCACAGGACCAATGAGGTCAAATACATTAAGTAAATCAGCTTGTTAATAGAAAAACTGGCGGAGGGGATGGGCCTGATATCCAACCTTCTCCAATTGTAACGCATTGATTGTATTATATTTTTTTGAACACGATCTCAGATCGTGCTTGGAAAGCATTGGTTTGGCGCATTGTTATGCCGTCAGGTGTCAGCGGAGGTTGACGTCCACACCGTCCCTGGGGCCCGAATGCGCTCGGCGCTGTCGTCTATGATGAGGGACGATCAGTCTGCCGTTCTGCACGCAAAAATTGATCTGCTGCGAGGTTATGTGCGTAAAGCAAAGAAAATGGCCCGAATAGCAGAAGGTTCGCCCTATCTGCGGCGGCTGTACGACAACTGGCAGCTCAAGAATTTCGAGGGACTCCCCATGCTTCAAGTCGCGCTTCTCTATACTGCAACCGCCGCGGTGTTTCTCGCTCTGGATGCGATAGGGATCCGGTTTCTCATCCGGCCGGTGTTCGAGCGCAATGTCGGCCATCTTCTTGCCGATCCGCTGCGGCTTGGTCCGGCAGCGCTGTTCTATCTGGGATATATCGCCGGGCTTGTGTGGCTGGTTTCCTGGCCCGCGCTGAAGGGCAACGATCCCCTACAGGCTTTGATCGGAGGCATGGTCATCGGGCTAATGTGTTATGGTACCTATGAGATGACCAATTACGCCACGCTCGCCGACTGGTCGTGGGAGCAGGTCATCATCGATGGATTGTGGGGCATGCTCCTGACCGGATTTTCAGCCTGGATTGGCGTTCTGGCACTTTCGGGGCGATTTAACTGAACGATCAGCCCAAGCGTCGCAACAGGCGCAGCGAGAGCGCATAAGGCAAGGCCCGCACCAGCTTCATCACCCAGGTGAAGCGGCGCGGGAAATGGATCTCGAATCCCCGCCGCTGCATCCCGCGCAGCACCGCCTCTGCCGCCTGCTCGGGAGTGATGATTGCGGGCATGGCAAAGTCGTTTCTTGCTGTCAATCTGGTCTGGACGAAGCCAGGACAGACCAGCCGCACGTCCACGCGCGGTGCCAGTTCGACCGCAAGCGTTTCGGCCAGGTTGTTCACCGCAGCCTTGGTCGCTGAATAAGGCTGCCCCCCCGGCAGACCGATATAGCCCGCAACCGAGCCGAACAGCACCAACTGTCCACCGTCGCGCAGCAGCGGGGGGCATTGGCGGGCGACCTCGATCATGCCCAGGATGTTGACCCGCACCATCGCCTCGGCTTGGGCGGGGTCGATGTCGGCGACGCGACCGGGATCATAAAGCGCGGCGGTGCAGATGATCGCATCGAGCGGCGCCTCAAGCGCAAGCCGCTTCACCACCGCTGCCAGCGTTTCGGGTTGTCCCAGATCCAGCGGCAGGGCCTGCGCACCGCCGCATTCCGTGGCCAGCACCTCCAGCGCGTCACCATCGCGGGCGGAAAGGATCAGCTGCGCACCTTGCCCGGCCAGCGCCCGGGCAAGTGCAGCGCCGATCCCGGCGCTGGCACCAATGATCCAGATGCGGCGGCCTGCATGGCCCATCCTTCAAATCCGGAAGATCGGCTGCAACAGCCGCGGGATCAGCGCGCGAAAGCGCAGGGGCGCATCTGTTGCCGCCAGGCAGATGCAAGGCTCGCCTGGGCCGGCCACGGGTTGGTGGTCGATCTCGTCATGCGCCACTTCTACGTCGCCGCGATGAAATGCGCCCGCACTGTCGGAAAAGCTGCCCTGCAGCACCAGCGTCAATTCCTGCCCGCTATGCCCGTGTTCGGGCACGGCCTTGCCCGGCGGGATATACAACAACCGCAGCGAGCCTTCACGATCGGTGGTCAGGATCTGCTGGCGGATGCCACCGCCCAACATGCGCCAGTGCGGCGGCCTTCCGCCCAATTCGTGCATCACAGCCGAGGGAAACGGGCCAGAGGCGCGCGGGGGCGGTTTCGGCGCCGGTGCGTCCAGTGCCGCCATCATACGGTCGCGTGCATCGGCGCGCAGGTTTGCACCCTCTGCACCCAGCAAAAACGCGCCGCCGATCATGTCTGCCGCCTCGTGGCGGGCGCGGCATTGGTCGCAAAGTGACAGATGCGCAGCCACGACCACGCCGAAGGCATGTGGCAAGGTTCCAGCGCGATACGCGTCAAGCATGTCGTCGGGGATGTGGTGGCGGATGGCGGTCATGGTGCTATCTTCTTCAGCTCGTGCCGGAGGCGTTCAAGGCCAAGGCGGATGCGGGACTTGATGGTGCCAAGCGGCAAGCCCGTCATTTCACTGATACGGCTATGGGGAACGTCATCGAAATAGGCGGCGCGCAGCGCCTCGACCTGTTCGGGAGCGAGTCGCGCAAGTGCCTCGGCCAGGTGGCGCGCCTCCTGCTGCAGAGCGATGATCTGGTCTGCGTCGGGTTCCAGGCTCTCAAGCTCGGGCATCTCGTCGGGTTGTGCCAGCGGGCGGCGGCGCGCCATGTCGATGCGCCGGTTCCGGGCAATGCCATAGATCCAACCGGCCGCGTCGGCGCGATGCGGGTCAAACTGCCCTGCCTTGTGCCAGACCGCAAGCATCACATCCTGCACCACATCCTCGGCAGTGCCGTCGCGCAGCCCGCCGCGCAGCATCATCGCCTTGATCCTTGGGGCAAAATGGTCAAAGAGCCGTCCGAACGCCGCGCGGTCACGGCTGTCGCGGACAGCGATCAAATCTCGACTCAACTCGGAAAGATCACTCATCGGCTGCTGACTCACCACTGTGGCACCCACGGCACCGCTATCGACCAGTGGCGGTGCCATCGGACTGAGCGTTCTATAAGTGCAAGGCTCGACAGGTGCAAATGCAGTGTTCATGCCATGCAATACGGGTGACAAGGCGTAGCAGATCATTCTTACGGCAATTTTTCGGTTTGATTGATCCAAGGCCAGGTTCCACGCGTAAGCTTCTCAAAGAGTTAGTGGAGTCCAGATGCCTTTTGACATCACCAACGGCGCGCCGCAGCGAATTGCCATCGTCGGCGGGGGCATATCGGGCCTGGCTTGCGCATGGGTTCTGTCGCGCCACCATCATGTTACGTTATACGAAGAAGCGATCCGGCTTGGCGGCCACGCGCGCACGGTTCTTGCCGGCAAGCGGGGCGATCAGCCGGTCGATACCGGGTTCATCGTGTTCAACCATGTCAATTACCCGCATCTGACGGCGATGTTTCGCGACCTTGACGTGCCAATCGCCAAAAGCGACATGAGCTTTGGCGTCTCGCTGGACGCTGGCGGGGTGGAATATGCGCTGCGGTCCGGCAATGCGCTGTTCGGCCAGCGCCGCAACATCGTGGACCCGCGCTTTCACCTGATGATCCGCGACATCCTGCGCTTCAATGCCGGGGCCGAGGCCGAAGTGGCGGCAGCGCCCGAGATGACCATCGCCGCCCTGATCGCGCGGATGCGTCTGGGTGCACGATTTCGCGACCATTACCTTTATCCGTTCTGCGGGGCGATCTGGTCCACGCCCGATCACGACATCGGGGCCTTCCCGGCCCGTGCGATGGTGCGGTTCATGCGCAACCACGGGCTATTGTCGCGCGGCCAGCATCACCCGTGGTGGACGGTGGACGGCGGCTCGATCTCCTATGTCGAGCGCCTGTTGGCGGCGCTGGTGCAGGCCGGAGTCGATCTGCGCCCCGGCACTTCCGTGGGGGCGGTCACGCGCAGCGGCGAGACCGTAACCCTGCGCGCCAAAGGGGCAGAGGCCGAAAGTTTCGATCATGTCATCCTTGCAACCCATGCCGATCAGGCGCTCGCGATGCTGAGTGATGCTGACGGGACCGAACAGGCCGCCCTTTCGGCAATCCGGTTCCAGCCCAACCACGCTGTCCTTCACGCAGACCCATCCGTGATGCCGCGCCGCCGCAGATGTTGGAGTTCATGGGTCAGCCGGGGCGATACCGGGCGAGCGGGTGTGGCCGTCACCTATTGGATGAACAGGCTGCAGAATGTCCCGGACGACGATCCGCTGTTTGTCACGCTGAACGCGGGTGACGGGATCGACCCGCGTTTGATCTACGATCAGGTAACCTTCCGTCATCCGGTCTTTGATCTTACGGCGTTGGACGCACAGGCGCGGATTGCCGCGATGCAGGGCAATCGCAACACCTGGTTTGCTGGAGCATGGCTGCGCAACGGCTTTCACGAAGACGGCTTTGCCAGCGCCATGCGCATCGCGCGGCGGTTGCTGCCTGTGGCGGTGCTGCCATGACCCTCGCCGCGCGGCTTGAGGCGGGTGAGGTGCTGGCGATGCCCGCGCTGGTGACCCATGCCCGGCGCGGTGCCCTGCGCCACACATTCCGTACCCATGCCGATCATCTGCTGCTGGCGCCTGAACATTTTCACCCGCCCCGGCTGATGGGGCATAACAGGTTTGGCCTGATCGCCTTTTACGACTCCGACCACGGCGGCCCGCGTGGCGCGGGCACCGGCGCCCACTGGGCCTGGGCGCAGTTCGGCGCGGCCGGGATCGCCCGCCGTCCGGGGCTGGTGCTGGTGCTGGTGACGCAGCCACGTTTCTTGGGCTACTGGTTCAACCCAGTCAGCTTCTGGATGCTGATCCAGGGCGACGCGCTGATCGCCGCGATTGCCGAGGTCAACAACACCTTCGGCCAACGCCACAGTTATCTGCTGGCCCGCCCCGACCTTGCGCCGATTACCGCTGAAACGGAACTGACCGCGCGCAAGGTGTTTCACGTCTCGCCCTTTCAGGACGTGGCGGGGGAGTATCATTTCCGCTTTGCCCTGCACCCCGACCGCATCGCCATCCGCATCGCACAACAGGACGGCGCGGGCGGCATCGACACCGCCATGACAGGGCGCCTGGTGCCGCTGACCACCCTCGGGGTTCTTGCAACAAGTTTTCGCCGGCCGGGCGGTGCGCTGCGGGTGATTGCCCAGATCTATTGGCACGCGCTGCGCCTGAAACTCAAAGGCGCTGCCTATCGCCGCGTTCCCACCCCACCCGATCAGGAAATCAGTCGATGAGCCTTGCGACACGCTCCCTCAAGTCCCGCTTTCTTTCCGCCCTTGAAGGGATCGGCGATGGAATCCTGACCCTTACCACGCCCGAGGGCACGCGCCACCGCTTTGGCAGCGCCGGCCCCGAGGCGGACTTGCAGATCCGCGACTGGCGGCTGCTTCCGCGTCTGGCGCTGCGCGGCGATGTGGGCTTGGGCGAAGGCTGGATCGCCGGCGAGTGGCACAGCGAGACGCTGGAGGCGACGCTGTCGCTGGCCCTGCGCAACCTTGGCCTTCGGGCCGGTTGGGGAGAGCCGGGGCGGCTTCAGGCCATGCGAATGCGGCTGGTCGACCGACTGATGCGGCCAAACAGTCTGCGTGGATCGCGGCGCAATATCCGCGCGCATTACGATGTGGGGAACGAGTTCTACCAGTTGTGGCTTGATCCCGGCATGACCTATTCCTCGGCACTGTTTGGTGAAGGCGATGATCTGCCGCGCGCGCAGGCCCGCAAGAACGCGCGCATCCTGGCGCAACTGACACCGGGCGAAAGCCTGCTGGAAATCGGCTGCGGCTGGGGCGGGTTCGCCGAAGCTGCTGCGGATCACGGCCATGACGTGACCGCGATCACGCTGTCGCCCTCGCAAAAGGGCTATGCCGATGCCCGGCTGGATGGCCGCGCCGAGGTGCGGCTTCAGGATTACCGTCAGGTGACGGGCAGCTTTGACAACATCGTGTCGATCGAGATGATCGAGGCGGTGGGAGAACGCTATTGGCCGACCTATTTCGCCACCCTCAAGGCGCGGCTGGCACCGGGTGGGCGGGCGGTCTTGCAGGCGATCACCGTGCCTGATGCCGAGTTTTCGGTATATCGCCGCCGCTCGGATTTCATCCGTCAGCATGTCTTTCCCGGCGGCATGCTGCCCTGTTCTGCGATCATCATCCATGAGGCCGCAAAGGCCGGGCTGCGCGTCCAAGACAGCCACGCTTTCGGCCCGGATTATGCCCGCACCTGCCGGATCTGGTGCGAGAGGATGATGCAACAGCGCCCGCGCATCGAGCGGCTTGGCTATGGTGACGCGTTCCTGCGCGGCTGGCAGTTCTATCTGGAGGGCTGCGCCGCTGCCTTTGCCACAGGGCGCTGCGATGTGGTGCAGGTGACGCTTGACCACGCGGATGCGGCGGCTTGAATGACGGCGCCCGGCATCCTCTGGCTGACCCGTGATTTTCGTCTGCATGACAACCCCGCGCTTCAGGCCGCCATTGCCGATGGTCCACTGCTGCCGGTTTTCATCATCGACCGGCTGACCATGACGCAGGGCGCGGCCAGCCGCTGGCGGCTGATGCGCGCGCTGCAATCGCTGGATGCCACCCTTCGGCAACGCACCGGCGGCAAGGGCATCACGATCCTGCGCGGCGAGGCGGATGAGATCCTGCCACCGTTGATGAAGCGGCTGGGAGTGCGCAGGCTGCACCAGTCCGACTGGCCCACATCCGAAATGCGGACGCTGCAAGGCCGCATGCGGGCGGCCCTGCGGCCTGCGGGTGCCGAGCTGGTCCTGCATCCGGGCCATCTTCTGGTGCACCCCCGGGCGATCCGAACAGGCAATGGGGGCGCCTATCGGGTCTATTCCCCCTTTGCGCGGGCAGTGCGGCAGCTCGGCCCCGATCGGCCCGCCGCTGACGCGCCGCGGCGGATCACAGCTTGCACCGAGCCGCTTCAGGGGCTTGATCCACTGAAACTGGATCTCGCTCCGGACCTGCACCGTGGCCGCGCCGCCTTGGAGCAGTTTGCCCCGCCTGCGGGCGAAGGCGCCGCGCTTGCCCGGCTGGACGACTTTCTCGACCGAGCCTCTGCCTATCCCGGCGGGCGTGATCGCCCCGATCTCGACGCGACTTCCGGCCTCTCCGATCATCTTGCGGTGGGAGAAATCAGTCCACGCGTGGTCTGGGCCAGAGCCATGCTGAGGGCCGAGGTGTCGCCCGAACACGCAGCCGGCATCGGCAAGTTCCTGTCCGAAGTGATCTGGCGCGACTTTTCCTGGCATCTGCTGATCGAGTTCCCGCAGATGCCGGTTGCCTGCTGCCGTCCCGAATGGGAGGGCTTTCCCTGGCGCAAAGACGCCCCCGAGCTGATCGGCTGGCAGCGGGCGGAAACCGGGGTGGCGCTGGTCGATGCCGGATTGCGCCAGATGTGGTTGACGGGCCGGATGCACAACCGCGTGCGCATGGTGGTTGCAAGCTGGTTGACCAAGCATCTGCTGATCGACTGGCGCGCGGGGCTGGCGCATTTCGCCGATTGCCTGACCGATTGGGACCCGGCCGCCAATGCGATGAACTGGCAATGGGTGGCGGGCTGCGGCCCCGATGCGGCGCCCTATTTCCGCATCTTCAACCCCGAGAGGCAGGCGGAACAATACGACCCTCAGGGCGATTATCGCCGGCGCTGGCTTGCTGGATTTGACGGTGCCTCTTACCCAGAGGCTGAGGTCTGGCTGCAAAGCATTCCACCGGCGTGGAACCGCGGACCTTGGCTCCCCGGTCCCCCATCCATGCTGGCCAAGGGGCGCAATGCCGCGCTGGCGGCCTTGGCACAGTTTCGCGCCACCATATCGGAGACCTGAAATGAATGACCGCAACGCAAGGATCATCATACTGCTGTTGGCTGTGGGTTTCGCCGTTTCGCCCGTCCTGTCGAATGGCTTTGGCGGCTTTTACACGGAAAGCTTTCCCGTGCAGGTGGACCGCTGGCCCGCCCAACCCGTTGGATGGGCCTTTTCAATCTGGGGGCTGATCTATTTGGGGCTGATTCTTGCCTCGGTATGGGCTCTTTGGCGCCCTGAAACCATGCCGGGCTGGGGGCGCGCTGCCTGGCCCCTTGGCATCAGCCTGTTCATCGGCGTGTTCTGGATCGAGGCTGCCCTCCGTTCCCCATCGATCGCCACGGCGATGATCCTGGTGATGGCGGCGGCTGCGATCATGGCGATGCTGCGGGTCGGGCCCGGCTGGCGCGAATGGGCACCCATCGGGCTATACACCGGCTGGCTGACGGCTGCATCAGGGGTCGCCCTGTCGGTGGTGGCGACGGGATATGGCATATTGCCGCCGCGAACAGCAGCCATTGCGCTGATCATTTGCGTCCTGATTGCGGCTGTTGCGGTCGCCTTCGTCCGTCCGCACGTCTGGTCCTATCGCGCCGGTGTCATCTGGGCATTGTTCGGCGTCATTGTGGCCAATGCGGGCGCCGGCGACTGGCTGATCGCCATGATCTGCGGCGCGGGAATCATCATGCTCGCAATGTTCGACCGGTTCATCCCCAAATCCAGCCGCGGCTGATCGCTATAAAACGCTACCCCGGCTGATACAGCCGGGGTCTATCTGGTTTACATATGATCAACTGTGCCATTCGCCTCAGTTGGCAGGAGGCATGATCACCGCGTCGATGACATGAATCACTCCGTTCGAGGCCGCGATATCGGCCGTGGTGATGTTGGCGTCATTGACTTTCGCGCCGCCATCAAGCGTGAAGGTCACCTCGCCGCCCTGAACCGTGGCTGCCGACATCCCCTCGGTCAGATCCGAAGACATGACCGCACCCGGAACCACGTGATAGGTCAGGATCGAGACCAGTTGATCCTTGTTTTCCGGCTTCAGCAGCGTGTCCACGGTCCCTTCGGGAAGGGCCGCAAAGGCCGCGTCCGTCGGCGCGAAGACAGTGAAGGGACCTTCACCTTTCAGCGTGTCCACCAGCCCGGCCGCCTGAACCGCAGCAACCAGCGTCGTGAAATCGCCCGCGGCAACTGCCGTATCAACAATGTCCGAGGTCGCATCTTGCGCCATGGCGGCACCTGCCAGCATGGTCGTTGCCGCAGCCCCCATCAGAAACTTGCGTAGCATTCCGTTTCTCCATTGTGTCAAGTAGTGTTTCGCAGAGGACAATATCCGTACCCTCCATCGTCATTACGCAGGTCGCCCCCGGACGGATCAAACTTGCGGACAGGAAAAATTCGATTTGCGTGCGCGGATGTCCAAATCGACCAGATCATGCCGGAAGCAGCAGGTGTGTCAGACATTCCCTGGCACTAGAGCGGGATGAGGAAAAGTGTGAAGCGGTTTTCCGCCCGCATCCTGCTCTATCTCTTTGGAATCGATCGTGCTTATGAATTCAGGTCGATTCGACCTGAATTCATCGGGATCTATGGCACCATGGTGTGATTAGGCATGGAATAAGGACCCCGTTGGCGGGGTGATCGGCTTCCAAAAGGGACCCCTTCTGACCTGAGACCCGAATCTCGTCCGGCTTGAGGGAGAGTCCTTGGTTTTGTTTTAGGCCTCATGCGGCCTGTTTTTCCAGCGTGGATTTCATTGCGAACTCGGCCGGCGGCATGTTGCCGAGGGCCGAGTGTGGTCGGTGATGGTTGTAGTCCTCCTTCCATGAGGTAATGACGCTACGGGCCTCGGAGAGCGTCGAGAACAGCGTGTCATTGAGGCACTCGTCCCGGAAGCGACCGTTGAAGCTCTCGACGAAGGCGTTCTGTGTCGGCTTGCCCGGCGCGATGTAGTGCCATTCGACGCCGGTCGACCCCGTGCGCGTCGATGAAACCCACCATCACTTCGACCGGCGGTCGAGCTCCGCCATCGCAAAATACGCTGACGCCTTGCGAAGGATCTCGTTCGCCTGGCGCAGCTCGCGGTTCTCGCGTTCCAGCGCCTTCATCTTCTCGGCCATATCGGTTGGGATACCCGCGCGCTTGCCGCTGTCCACCTCGGCCTTCTTCACCCATTCGTTCAGGGTCTGCGGCGAACAGCCGATCTTCGCGGATATCGACATCACCGCCTGCCACCGCGATCCATGCTAACCCTCATTGTCGAGGACCAACCGCACCGCGCGTTCACGCACTTCCGGAGAAAACTTGTTCGTTGTCTTGCTCATGATGCTCCACCTTACTCAGGAGTTGGAGCCTCCGGCAAACCCGGCGCGGTTCATAGTGGCTTTCCCGTCCCTGGCGTTTGACAACGATCAGACGGGCAGCAACGAGTTTCTTCAGGGAATAGGCGACGAGATGCGTGTCATCGATATTCAGGACCATGCATATCTCGGCAAGGCGGCGCCCCTTGGCCCTGTGGTTGACAGCGTGAAGAGTCAGAATATCCGTTGAGCTAAGGCCTCGATTTCCAGTCGCAGCCATGCAGGTCTCTACCCATCGGTGGAAACCGAATGTGGGTTTATTAATGCAAACTCAAAATCGCTGAGATCGACCGATACAACGGGCTTCTCCGCGCCATCCGTTCTCCTGCTCACCGGTGACGATCCAATCCTGCTATTCCTGCGTGTCGGCAGCCTCTGCGTGGCCTATTGGTATTCCGTGTCAGATTTCTTGTAATCATAAAGCAGATTTTGTGCATCAAGTTCTGCAAATTGGGTGTGGTGGTGGCCAGCACCGCCACCTCTTGCGGTCTTGTCATGCTCCTGAATCTAACTGGAAGTCTTGCAGCACCGCAAGCGGGGGCATTTGACACGGATCATCCTGACGTGTGGAACCATTTGACGATCCTGGCGATGCTCTCGCCGAACATGGCGATGCCGACGGCAATGCCGAGAATGCCGACGATGAGCCATTTGACGAAGGCCGACACGGTGCTGATCGAGCGGACCAGACGAATGCCGTCGTCGAGCGTCTTCACTTCGTCAGGGCGCAGGGCAAGCAGGAAGGCTTTCGTTTCCTCGGGCAGGTCCTCGAAGCGTTTCGGCGCCTGATCAGTCATCGATGTGCCTCCGCAATCCCGATACGATGCTCTTGGCGGTGTGGCCGCCCATGTAGAGGCCGGTGAACACGCCGGTCAGCGTCATGAGGATGGTGAGATCGACGGCCTCGATTGCAGCGCCGAAGGTTGCATTGGCGAGCGGGCGCAGGATCAGCGCGTAGAGCCAGACGAAGGCGAGCAGCCACATCCAGCCGGGCCGCCAGGCCCATGTCCAGGTCGGCCCGCCCTTGTCGAGTTCGGCTTTCAGCGTCTCGTTCATCAGGCGCTGGCTTTCGACATGCTGCATGAGGATGTCGGCGGCTTTCGGCTCGGCCGCGATGATGGCGTCCTGTAGCTCGCCAGCCGGCACGTTGGGCAATCTGTCAGGCGACACGCCAGCCTTTTCGGCGATGGCGTCGATCACCTCGCCGGCCATCTCGCCGCCTGCGTCACCGAGCCTGTCGCCAAGGATCTTCTTGATGACCGGCACGGCAAGTTCACTTGCCGCCCCGAGCAGGATCGATGCGAGCGTGCTCATGTCAGCCTCCGAGAATCGATGCAGCGACCGCGACCAGCATCAGGACGGTGATGACGAGGACCACGGCGGCCGGCAGGTCGCGCCTTCCGGCGGCCGGCGCAACGCCGACGGGTGATGTCACAGGTTTGCGCGTAGGCGCGCTCGGCGACCGAGACGCGGCGGTTTCATATCCCGCACCGGACAGTGCCGTCTCGAACGCACGGGCGTATCCGGCGATCGGGGCCGCGCGGTCGGTGCCGTTAACGACGCGGCGCGCGCCGACATAGTCCTTCTTTGTGCCGGCTACGTAATCCGGCAGCTTCCTGCCGGTGAAGGTGCCGAGCATCATGCCGTCGATCAGGATCGTGGTGGCATGGTCGATCCGAGCGGCGAGCGCCGGGTTGCCGACGAGGTCGACGCCGAGGCGATTTGCCCACTCGGTGTAGTTGCGCCGGCCGGTGATCTGGACGAAGCCGCGCCCCTTGAAGCGCCTGCCGTCGCCCGGCTGCGTGTTGCCGAGCGTGGCCCGCCCTTCATAGGCAGCGCCCGAGGCGTACTCCTCCATGGTGCGTAAGCGGTCGCTTTCATGATAGGCGGTGGCGAGGATGCCCCAGGCATTGTGCACCATCATGAAGGAGCCGAGCCCCATGCGGATGTCGTCACCGGCCATGGCGATGATGGAAGCAGCGGAAGCCGCCCAGCCCAGCACCTCGACCGTGACCTTCGCTCGATGGGCCCGCAGGAGATTGTAGATCGCGATCCCCTCGAACATGTCGCCGCCCGGCGAGTTGATGCGGACGGTGATGTCCTTGCTCCCGATCGACCGCAGCGCTGCCGAGATGCGGTTTACGGTGACGCCGCCACCGGACCAGCCATCCTCGCCAATGACGTCGAACATGGAGATCGTGGTGTCGGCATCGTCTGCGGCAACAAGCGGATGTTCGGCCCATTTAGCCAGCACGTCGCTCGGTGCGTCCCACTGGTAGTTCTGCGGCCGAGGAAAGACCCGCGCTTCGGGCAATCTGCGAAGGCTCATCGAACGTTCTCCAGCGCCAACAGGAAAAAGTATCCGCCAAGCGTGATGCCGGCGATGAAGGTGCCAAAGTGGAAAGCAGGGTTGATGACCGCGAGGCTGACAACGCCCATGACCACCATCGTCGCGGCCAGTTTCAAACTATCCAGAAGGCTCATCTGCTTTCGTCCTCATCATTGGGGTCAATGTCACCATCGCTGCCGCCATCATCCTCATGGCGATCGCGGTCCCCACCTGCCGGCACCCCGGCGGTGTTCGGCGGCGGATAGAAGATGTCGCCACCCTCACGCGGGTTCTGGTCTTCGAGCGCACGGATCTCATTGGGGCTGTAAACGCCCCATTGCAGCCCTTTGACGTAGGCCTCCCAACGGGCCTTGATGTCGCCCTTGACGAGCGCCGCCCGGTTGAAGCGGGCATAGAGCATGTCGTCCGCGCCGATCAGGTCGCGGTTGATCGCCTCTTCCCACATGGTCAGATGGTCTTCGAGCGTATATGCAACAAAGCCGATCGACTGCTGCTCGATGCCGGTGCCCCAGCTGGTGGATTTCTCCGTGTCGCCAATCATGTGCGGCGGGACACCGAAGAACATGGCAATGTCGGTGCGCGAGAATTTCCGGCTCTCGATCCACTGCGCATCTTCCGCGGTCATGGCGATGCGGGCATAATCCATGCCTTCTTCGAGGATCAGGTTCTTGCCCTCCTGCTCACCGCCGGACCGGAACTCCTCCAGACCAGCCTTCAGATGGGCGACGGCCTCTGGCCCGAGCTTGTTCGGGTGTTTCAACACGCCGCTGACGCGAGCACCGTTGCGGAAGGTGGTAGCGCCATGATCTTCCATGGCGAGCGACAGGCCGATGGTCTCGCGGGCGTAGGCAATAGCCGAGACACCATGGACACCATCGAGCGTCAGCCCGACGAGATGAAACACTTCATCCTGGCGGAGCCGGATATGAGGTGGACCCGCTTGGTGAGACAGTTTGGCGGCTTGGCTAAGGTGGATCGGGTTGGTTTTTACGCCGCCAATTTCTCCATCATTTCTGCCGTAGCATAGACCTCGTCGGGTGTCCTGCCGTCGAAGGTCGAGTGGGGGCGTCGCCGGTTGTAATAGTCGATCCATGAACCGATGCCAGCCCGGGCCTCACCGCCTGTCTCGAAGGCGTTGAGGAAGACGCACTCGTATTTGAGGCTGCGCCACAACCGCTCGATGAAGACGTTGTCCATCCACCGGCCGCGCCCGTCCATGGAGATGCGGATGCCGGCATCCTTCAACGTCGTGGTGAAGGCAAAGCTGGTGAACTGGCTCCCTGATCGGTGTTGAAGATGTCGGGCCTGCCATGGCGGGCGATCGCCTCTTCCAGAGCGGCGACGCAGAAGTCGGTATCCATCGTGTTCGACAGCCGCCAGGCCAGCACCTTGCGGCTGAACCAGTCCATGATGGCGACGAGGTAGAGGAAGCCGCGCCGCATGGGGATGTAGGTCACGTCGGCGCACCAGACCTGATCGGGGCGCTCAATGTTGAGATGCCGCAGCAGGTAGGGATAGATGCGGTGCTGGGGATGCGGCTCGCTGGTCTTCGGCGCTTGGTAGATCGGTGACAGGCCGATCTTGCGCATCAGCCGCCGGACCCGCTTGCGGCCTACGCACCAGCCCTGACGGCGTAGGTGCCGCGCCATCTGTCTCGAGCCATACCACGGCATTTCCGTGAACGCCTCGTCAATGAGGCGCATCAGTTCGAGGTTCTCGGGCGTCTCGCCCGCCGGCTGTCGATAGAACGAGGCCCGCGAGATCGAGACCAGTTCGCACTGGCGGCGGATCGAGAGCCGTTCGTGATCGGGATCGATCATCATTCTCCTCCGATCCAGGCTCAGCGATCGAAGGCTTTGGCCAAAAAATCCCGCTCCACGACGAGCTGGCCGATCTTGGCGTGCAGCTTCGTCACCTCGGCTTCCCGGCCGGCCTGCGCATCCGAAGCCCTGTCGTCGAATGCCTTGGCCAGGTTCTCGATGGCCTGCCGTTTCCACTGCGTGATCTGGTTCGGATGAAGCTGGTGCTTCGTCGCCAGTTCCGAAATCGTCCGCTCGCCGCGGATCGCCTCAAGCGCAACCTTGGCCTTGAACTCGGCCGTAAACCGTCTGCGTGTCTTCATGCTGGATCGTCCTTTCCATCGGGCGATCCACCTTATGCCCCTGTCTCAGAAACCGGCACCACCTCTATATGCCGCCCGTCCTGGCGGGTGTAGGTGTATTCTACCCCGAGGTCGTCACCTTGCTTCACCACGACGCGGTCAGGATGCAGCGGGATCAGTTCCTGCACCAATCCCCGTGACCGGACGATCATCGCATAGGCATTGCCGCGCAGCAGTAAATGCGCCTGCAGCATCCGTCGAAACTGCGATGGCGTCTGCCAGCGGTTGGGCTTTTTCCGCAGCACAGACCAGATCGGCGTGTCCGAGGCGTCCTCACGGGTGCGTTCGTCGACACGGCGCTTGATATGCAGCGGCAAGGTCGCCACGGCGCCCGAGATGATGCGCACACAGGCATAGACCGCTGCCACCCGCATGGCCGCGTCCGGCGTCACCATGGTTCCGGATGCCGTCACGGCACCCGACCGTAGCGCCTCCTCCAACTGCTGGCTCGTGGCAATGACGATCCCGCCACCCCCATCCTGGAACGAGGCGCGCGGAGATGCAGCCGGCGGTTTGAAACCACCGAACCAGTTTGACCAGAATGCCATGGGGTTCTTTCGTAAGCCGTGCCGCCGCTACAGCATCAGAATGCCGCGGCTCTCGTAGACCGAGCGGCCGGCATTAACGTCTCGGGCAAGCGCCCGGCCATGGCGCGCCTCCCTATCGGAAGGGCGCGGGCCGTAGAGCTTCTCGCCCAGCTGGCGGACCAGTTCACGCTCGGGCCAGGTGAGGCGATCGTCATCGGCGGAGACCGCGAGGACGCCCTGTTCCCGCCAGCCCTCGCGCTTGACCTGCTCGGGATCGCGGCGCCGACCGCCGTAACCGTGGGGATGCCATCTCATGCGACACCCCCGTTCGTCTCGATCGCCCAGAGCAGGATGGCGATGGCGTCGGCCTCGTTGTCGTCGGCCGGGCTGAAGCCGCGGGCGCGGACGGCGGCGACCATGGCGGCTTTGTCGGCGTTGCCCTTGCCCGAGGCGTGGCGCTTGATCGTGCCGACCGGAACGCCCTCGTAGGGAACGCCGCGCAGTTCGGCCCATGCGGTCAGCGTGGCCATGAGCCCGCCGTAGATATGGCTCGCGTCGGTGCCCGCGTGGCGGCGGACCTCCTCGAACCAGATCGCAGCAACCGGCCCGGACAGCCGGTCGATCTCGGTCAGCCAGTTGGTGAAGCGAAGATAGCGCATGCCGCCGCCGTCGAAGCGGCCGGGGCGCAGCGAGACGGTGCCGCTGGTGATCAGACCGTCATGGCCGCGGATCGCCCAGCCGGTCGTGGTGCCGAGGTCGAGCGCGAGGATGCAGCGGAGCAGTCCGCCACCGTCCTCCATCCGAACCGGAGGGTTGGTGACGGGTGTGACGGATGTGACGGATGGTTCCCTATCCGCTCCACAGGCGCGCACATGCGCGCGCGTAGGCGCCAGTAGAGGTGCAGCTTGCGCTGGCCCTCGGCGGTGACACCGCCGGACGCCACTTCAAGCGTCGGGCATCCGAGATGCTGCACGAGGTGGTCGCGTTTCGCGCCGATGTCGCCATTGTCGAGATCGACCAGCACGACCTGCGTCTGCACGATGCTTTCCGCCTTGGCGTCGCCAGGGGCGGACACTGTGCCGGGCGCCACGAACAGCGCCATGCCGACGCCGCTGGCCCATGTGGCCTGCAGCGCCAGTTTCGCCGCGAGCGTGGCGTCCGCTTCGATGAAGGGGACATGCGGCGGGCCGTCGCCGGCACCTTTCTCGGCCAGCGCACGGACCGGAACCCAGCCGTCGCAGTGTCGAGCAGGTCGTCACCGTCACCACCGACGGCTTCGAGTGGCAAGGTCGGCCGTACAAGTCGCTGTCCGCCATCGCGCGCGCCATCACCGGCACGCGCTGGAACGGCTGGGTGTTCTTCGGGCTCAAGAACCACAGAGGGCGGACATGACGAAGCCGCCCGAAAAATCGAAGGTCGTCCGCAAGCTGCGCTGTGCGGTCTACACCCGAAAATCCTCCGAGGAAGGGCTGGAACAGGAATTCAACAGCCTGCACGCCCAGCGAGAGGCCTGCGAGGCCTACATCGCCAGCCAACGCTCCGAGGGCTGGGTGCTGGTCCGCGATCAGTATGACGACGGCGGCATTTCCGGCGGCACTCTGGAACGCCCCGGCCTGAAGCAATTGGTGGAGGATATCGAGGACGGGCTGGTCGACGTGGTCGTCGTCTACAAGATCGACCGTCTCAGCCGCTCGCTGGCCGATTTCGCCAAGCTGGTCGAGGTGTTCGACCGGAACGGCGTGACGTTCGTCTCGGTCACGCAATCGTTCAACACCACCACGTCGATGGGGCGGCTGACGCTGAACATCCTGCTCTCGTTCGCGCAGTTCGAGCGCGAGGTCACGGCCGAGCGCATCCGCGACAAGGTCGCGGCCTCCCGCCGCAAGGGCATTTGGATGGGCGGCGTGCCGCCCTTCGGCTACCGCGTCGGGCATCGGAAACTGGTGGTCGACGAAGAAGCCGCAACGCATGTGCGCTGGATTTTCGACCGCTTTCTTGAGATCGGGTCCTGCACGGAACTGGCGCGGGAGGTCGGCACGCGGGGCCTCCGGACGCCGCGCGGCAACAGGATCGACAAGAAATACATCTACCGGATGCTCAGCAACCGCGCCTACCTCGGCGAGGCGGTCCACAAGGGCGACAGCTATCCCGGCGAGCACGACGCCATCATCGACCGCGAGATGTGGGACCGTGTCCATGCGATCCTGCAGGAGAGCCCCCGGAAGCGCGCCGCCCGTACACGCGCCGACACGCCCGCGCTGCTGAAGGGGTTACTGTTCGGGCCCGATGGCGCCGCATTCTCGCCGACGCATACCCGCAAGGGCGACCGGCTGTACCGCTACTATGTCAGCCAGACGGTGCTGAAGCATGGCGCTGGGTCGTGCCCGGTCGGCTGGCCGCGCCTCGTCAGGAACACTGGGCCTTCCCGCCGATTGGATTTCCGAAGCTCCTCGACCACACGCTCGGCCAGCGGCACGCCCCGGCTTTCGCCGTTCTTCGTGTCGACAAAGTTCACATGCCGACGCTCAAGATCTACATGCCGCCAGTCCAGCCATACAGCCTCACCAGCGCGAGCGCCGGTATAGAGCAGGAACACCATGAGCGGACGGAAGGCGGGGTCGCAAGCGTCAATCAGGCGGTTCGCCTCGTCGATCTCGATCCAGCGGATTCGGCCCTCGGGCTGTTCCGGGCGCTCTATGACGGGCGCGGCGCACCAGCCACGCTTTGCAGCATGGTGCAGGACGGCGCTGGTCGGCGTGAAGAACTGCCGGTTCCGCGTCGCCGCCTTCGCCTTCGGGTACATCTTCAGCGCCCCGTTCTCGATGGCTGACTGGTCGATGCGCGACAGGAGTATCGTGCCGAAATGTGCAAGCGGCTTGTCGAGGAAGCGGCGATTGCCGCCCTTTTCCAGATAGTCGAGCGCGGCCTGCGCGAACGTCATGGTGACGGCGCGGCCGTGGATCGACTCTTCTAAAAGTTGGTTTTCCCGCTTTACGCGGATTTCTTCGGCCTTTTTCTTGTCAGGAGTGCCTGCGCTTTCGTCAACGCGGATGCCGCGGACGGTGCCGCGCAAGTACCAGTTGACGGCCCCGTGCCGTCTGACGAGTTTGAGGGGCATGGTAACGCCTCATATAGCTTGTGAACGTCATCAATCGAGAAAACAATACATCGTCCAAGCTTCCGGCCCACGCCAAACTTGCGTGCCTGGTCCAGAATGCAGCGCTCGCTGACAGGGAAGACCCTGCCAGCAAGTTCGCTCGCCGTCCTGAATGACGGCCAGTTATCATTCGCAGCGGTGCGCATCAGGGGGCTGCGCGGTCTCTTGGTGCGCCGTAGGCGACTGTCTCGGCAGCGGCGATAAGATCGGAGCAAATCGCCCCCACAACATCGCTTCCGGTCCAGAAGCCATTGCCATCGCGTATCCCGGAGCGTTCAAGCTCCATGATCCGAATGGCCTCCGGCAAAGGCGATGCAAGGCGTTGAGGTCACCCTCGAACATATAGCCGCCATCGGGGATGGTGGTGAGGGCGGGCGTTGAGACCTTGTTAAGCATGCTGGCTGGCTCCTTGTTGCGTCACGAAATCGGTATGTGGTACTGATAACCTAACACAATCGGTACGTCAACAGGAAATCGGCACAGGGTTACGATGAACGCTGTTCAAAGCAAAATGGCCCGCGCGGCGCTCGGCTGGGGCGTAAGGGACTTGGCGCAGGCCGCTGCCGTGTCAGCCGATACGGTTTCGCGACTAGAGCGCGGGGAAGAACTTATGCCGCGCACAGTGCAGGCCATCCGCACCGCCCTAGAAGCAGCCGGAGTAGAGTTCATCAATGACGAGCGTGGCGACGGCGTGGTGAGGTTGCGGGATAAGTCGTAGTGCCCTCCAAGCCCATCCTGATATACAAGCTGACGCCGAGCCAGATCGCCCTCGTTGACCGTCTTGCCGGGGCCGAGAACGGCTTGGTATTGGACGATATGGAATACCGTGAAGTCGTGGTCTGGCAGGAACTCGACAAGCTCGGCATGGTGCGCACGAACCCCAAGAGGCGAAAGCTCGCTATCGTCCTGACCGAACTCGGCAAGCAGGTCCGTGCGAACGGCTACTTCTCCAAGAAGCCGGTTGTTCGCCTAACCGAACCACAGATCGCTGCGTTGCGGTTTCTCGCCGGTGGCCCGCGAGGCTACAATGAAATGCCCAGCCACATGGTCGACGTCTGCCGACGCCTGGGTCTTCGCGGCTGGGCTGAATGGCAGGGCGACATCCACGGTCCACGGTGGATGCGGATCACGCCGGCAGGCTGGCAGGTGCTGAAGCTGGTGGACAATGGCGACGGACCGGGCGTTAGGCTGCGGAAGGAATAGTGCGAGAATTTCTCGCACTTTGTGGGCGCAAGTGAAAACATTAGGGAGGGTAGCTGCCCTAATGTTGAGACGCGGAAGGAGTAGGTGCGAGAATTTCTCGCACCAGTCTTTCCGCACACGCGCCGGCGGCTTGCCGGCCTAATTGGGTATGGGTGCCCATACCTATCTCCTACATCCTCGCGCGCGTGCACGAGGGGCGACGAGAGTGAAGTGGTTGGGCGTCCTCCCCTTTCACTTGCTACGCCCGCGCGCGTGCGCGGACGCGATCGACGGCTGGCTGGCATACGGCGCGGCGTTGAACGAAGGGCGGGCGCTGTTTCCGGTTGGAGACAATGCGCGGTTCTCGGATTGGATCACCAGCATTACAACCGACAACTTGTCGGTTGCCCCCAACGATCATGAACGCGCCGCCGCCATGTGGGCTGCGGCGGAAGAATTGAACACAAAATGGCGTTCACGGGACCTCCCCAAATTGGGGACACCCTGCCATTGACTCCTGACGACGTTCTTATATTGTTCTCTCGCTGCACTCAGCAGTCCCAGCGGCCCGGTCCACCCGCCCCCCCCTTCAAAGGGCCGGGCCGCTTTTGTCACGAGAAAGCTTATCGTCGACAATCACCTGCTCCATCGCTGCAACAACGCACTCTCGCGTCCAGCCAGCATCAACGGCGGCAGCGATCAATTCTCCAACTGCATCACGAATTGCTTCTTCGCATTCAGTCTGGGTGGCTGCATCACTGCTTGGGGTTCGGACAATCATCTCGGCGCTTTCGATTTCATTTTAGGTGCCCCTCCTGCTGAGTGTCTGGGAGCGAAATTGACGGCTTCCGTTCGGACAGAAGCATCTGAGTCATGATCGCCAGACCCAGAACGCCGCCAAGCAGGAGGGTAGCGAAGCCCATAAGCATTCGTCCCAGAAAATACGCGAAGAATGATCGCTTCGGTTTCATGCAGGAACAACGAGCCATGAGCCAGCCCGTTCCGTGGACCGAGGTCGGGCTGGCCGCTCTAAGCCGCCTCCAGCCATCCCGCCTCCCGGCCCGCAATCTTCGCGAGGTCTTCGGGCCACGTCCCGATACACCGGGTCATGAGGCCGTCGCGCGACAGATGCGACCATTGCCCAAACGCTCCGACCGCACGCCCCGCTAGATGACCGTCCACGCCTTCACCGGGCGCGTCACGCTGCGCAGATAGAATGGCCATGCCATCGCGCGCGCCGTAGGCCGGGTCGAACAGCGCAGAGATTGTCGCGCTCGGATACGGACGGAGATAGCGCGTCACCGGACGCAGGGTGAAGGCAGGCTGACCGTTATGGGACATCGTGGCGAGCGCATAAGCTTCATATCGATCGCGACTTTCAGACCAGCCGCCGATTACGATTTCGCAATTATTTAGGAGGGCCTGACCAGCCCGGCGCAGTTCCAATGTGCCGTTGCGCACTATCTCCGGCAGGTGCTCGACCAAGCCGTCGAATGTCTCTATGGCAGCATCACCAATGGCGGCAGCGATCATATATCCGGCAATTGCGGTGCCAGATGTCGCGATCGCCGCATCAAGCCATGGCAAGGACAAAACCTTGGCCAACCGGCCCACCGCCGCTTTTGCTGATGGCATGTATGTGATGCCGTCGGTGATGAAGTGGATCCCATCGTCTTTGACAAAAACGTTGATTGCCGTCATTCGCAGCCCTCCGGATTGTATTCTTCAAAGTTGGTTGAAAGTAGCGGTGTGCCGATCCCGCCAGCCATAAAAACGCTGATGGCGCTAGTGACGAGGCCGGCGACGGCCGTAAAAAGGGCCATTGTCTATCTCCTAAAGTTTTACGTTGCTTTTCTGCGCCTTGCGCACGGTGGAAATAACCGTCGCCGGCAGGTCGCGCTGTAGCTTGACCACCTGC
Organism: Aquamicrobium sp.; assembly: GCF_023954335.1. NCBI lineage: Bacteria > Pseudomonadati > Pseudomonadota > Alphaproteobacteria > Hyphomicrobiales > Phyllobacteriaceae > Aquamicrobium > Aquamicrobium sp. Next base: position 1,624,916 of record NZ_JAMLIE010000001.1, on the reverse strand, counting down.
TGCTCAACCCGCGCCAGCGCGGCGGAATCAGCGCCCGGCGCGCTGATGTTGATCGGCACCGACACCGTGACGTTGCCGCCACCGCCCCCACCCATAGCCGCCAGCTTCGGCATCACCGGCGCCTGTATCGCGGCCGGCTTTACCCCGCCGAGCCGCATGGCCTCGCCCGCCGGGCGAGGCAAGGCCATCATATAATCGCGGTAGGTTTCCCATGCCGCGCGCATCTCGTCGTCGCTGCGGTCGGAAAGCCATCCAATGTCTAGGTCAATCTCGGTTTTCCAGTCGGGCACCGCATGGCGCCGCCGGTCCTTGCGTTTACGGACGGGCATGCCGCGCCTCCAAACTGCGATAGATTGCCATCGCTTTGGGCAGGTATTCCCACCGAATCCCAAAAAGCCGCGGGTGGTAACAGCAAGGCGGACACAGCGGCATGGCCAGCGCGCCTGTCTCGTCGAGGAGGTCGTGGAGGCGCCAGTGTTCGGGCCAAGGATGGAACCCACCGTTGGGGGGGGGGCGCTTTCGATATAGGCGCGGAACGCTTCGCGAATCTCCGGCGTCACGTTGAACTCGGCGCGGGTGGCGCGCCTGTTTCTACGGGTGCGCACCGGCATCAGGCTCGACTCCCATAATCTCGGGTTCTTGCCATGCGAGGCGCCTCCGGCGGCGGCTCGACGTCGAGGCCAAGCTCCCGAATGAGGCGCGCGAAACCGATCCGGCTATCCCGCTCGATGGCGATTTCCGGTCGGGCTTTCGGCTGACCGAAGCGGTCGGCGAAGGTCATCCCGTCGCGATCGATAACCTCGCGAGCGGCTTGCCCCCTGTCCCATGCCTCGGCGGCAAGGGTGAGCAGCCGCACATGATGCGGGTCAAGGTCGTAATCGGCCACGACCGACGTAAACCAGCGCCGGGTTGCCGCCCGAAGGTGGCCCGGTGGTCTTGCATTGTTCACCATTATTGAACGCCTTTGGATTTTTTGTTTGAACCGGGGCAGCGCTCGTCAACGCGCGGGGACCCCGGCGGTACGCGACCCCTACGTCGCCGGACTTCAGAAGGCCCCCCTGTCACAACCAGTTACAACCCGTGAATTGCCGCCATGGAGTGACTCAGCGAAGATGAGTCTTCGGGCGGAGACGGTCTGGAGGTGACATGGCGGAACGCAACCGCATCAATGCGCCAGCGCACGACGCGCGCGGGACACTCGCGACCCTGGAGGAGTGCAAGTTCGCACTAACCCCATCGCTTTCGAAGCTGGTCGAGATGGCGGAGGCCGCCGGCTGGCAGCGCGATCACATAGCGATCGCAATCGCTATGTTCGCCGACGAGACCTTTACAGGGGCTCCGAGCCGCGTGGGAACACACTAACAGTGTGCATCAGGCCGCTCCGAAAACGCGGTCGACTTCCTCGCGGGCGACGGAGATCGACCTGACATTAGATGCCTTCGGCCTGCCGTCCCGACCATCAACAAGGTCATAACTGAAGGCGTCACCTACATTAGGGGCGTGCCCAATGTCGCTAATGTGCACGAACACGCCGCGCGCCAGCGGCTGCTGGTCATCGCTAAGGAAGCCAAAGCCACGGTCCTCAATCCATTTTTCAATCTTGCCGAAGGGCATCCAACCATCCATTGCTATGAGAAAAAAGCCCGCGCCGCGAGCAACGCCATATGTGGCGAAGGGGTCTCTCGGGCGCGGGAAGTGGCCTGCCGGTAGCCGCCCATAGGGCCGGCTGGCCCGGTGCGGCGAGGTGCGCTACGTCATGGCTATGACCATTCGGCGGCGGCAACCATGACGCTTGTAGGCGCGCGCTTGAAGCCCAAGGAGGTTGCCGCCTTAGCTGTTAGCCGCTGGTCGCGGGGTACAATTCGCCAGCCACGAAAGCTTCAGGCCTGAAGACTGCGAGAGCCAATCTCAGTTCGCACCTTACTGTCGCGAGATTGCGAACAAAATCGTCCTCGTTCTCGGTCGACAGCAACACCTCGACATCGAGCCGGTCAAAGATAGTGGCGCCGTCCTGGAATGCGCCTACGACGAATTCACCGGCCGGCATCGCGTTGGTGGCAACTACAGGCAGGTTCCAAAGCTGTTGAGCCTGCGATCCGAAAGGCGACTGGCTGGAGATATATCGTTCGTCGCCATCCTTGATTCCAAGCATTCGGCGCCAGTCCCTGCGGTTGAGCACGATCGCATTCACGGGCACATCGGCATCTTCAGCCTGGCTGATCGCCTGATTCACCCGATCAAAAGCCGTGTCAGCAGCGTCAGAGAACTGCGGGTCGAAGACGGCGGCCTGCGGGATGATACCGTTCAGATTCTGGCCCGTACCGTCGCCAAACAGCACCTGCTGTTCCTCGACGAACTGCAGGCCGTACGTACCGCGTCGACCAACATAAGCTGCCAGGGCCGGAGCGTCGTCCAGCATCTGGCGCGAAATCTTGAAGGTATGGGCCAGAGTGCGGACGGGCGCGGTTACCAGGTTGAAGGTCAGGTCCGACTTGGGCTTCGTAGTGCCCTCCGAAACCGGGCGGGCATTGTTGGTGAAGCCAGTCTCTTTCGCGAACTCGACAGAACTAGACGTGGTACGGGCTGAACCGATGACGTCGCGGATACGGAGTTCCCGCTGGTAAGGCGTGACAATGCCGTCAACACGATGGCCAGGAACAAGGCTAGTGCCCGCGGACCTGCCGGCGCCTACAGTGCCGTTACCGCTGGTGATGTCAGCGCGCTCGTCCTGTAGTTTGACTACGGCACGGCCGCGGAAGGTTGAGGTGAGGTTCTGAACGTCCTTGCTGTCGAGCAGTGCGGCGGCAAGCGGGAGATCGTCGTTAGCCGCGATGTAGTCGCCGGAAGGCTCACGCGCAGCGCGTTTTTCCAGTTCAGAGAGACGCGAGGCGAGGTCGGCGGCCTTTGAGTTAAACTGTTCGCCGACTTCGGTGATCATCGAGGCGATATTAGTCATTCAAAAATTCCTTCAGAAGATTGATTTCGTTTTGGATGGCCGGCGTCGCAGTACCGGCTTCAATGCGTGTTTCGAGTTTGGCTAAAGAGATAGCCGCCGACATGCGGTCGTCGCTGATTCCTTGCGATGCCAAAGCCTGCCTGGCATCGTGGATCGCTGCGGCGAGGCGAATGTTGGTCGATGGATCGACATCCGCCGATGGCGTGTCGTCGTGTTCGACGGCAGCGCGAGCGGCCGCGTCGATCAGGTCAGATATTTCCATTAGTGGTTCCTTATTATCGTGATTGCCGCCACCGCATCAGCGTGGTCCGGCGGTGCGCCCGAGAGTTCGGCAACGATCGCCGCCAGCGTTGGTCCGGTTACGAACCGTGCCGGGCCGTCTTCAGCGGGATTGCCGAACACGAGGTGGTGGCCGTTGAACGTCGCTGACGCGCCGTCCTGTTTGACTATCAGGTCGCCGGGCTGAGCCTGGCCGCGGAGAACGGCCAGTAGGGCGTCGGCGAGGCGCCCCCCGTCCTGGCTGCGGTAATCGCCAACTGCCGAGGCAGTATCAGGCACACAGCCGAGGCCACGGTCGCCGATAACGGCTAGTAGCAACGTGGCTGCATGACCCACTTCGACCTCAGGGGGGTATCGCCGGCTGCCCTCTGTTATAGGAAGCAGTCCTGCGTGCTGGAGCCGTGAAGCGATTGCTGAAACGCGGCCCGGTCGCACGTCGAGACGGCGTGCAAGGATTTGTACGACCTCCGACAAACGCATGGTCGCCTCCAATTTTTGTGGGATTTCGAATTAAGGGTGAAAGAAAAGCCCGGCCGAAGCCGGGGCTGTGAAATGGCGGTCGAGGATGGGGTGCTCCCCTACTCATACCCGCGCGGCGCAGGCCGAAACGGTCATGCTGCGAGAAGTTTTTCTGCTTCTGCCAACATTTTCTCGGTGACGCGGCGACCATTGTGCGCGGTCGGCGTCAAATCGGCGGCGCGCGCCACCTCTTGGAAGTTGTCCGCATCGAGGATGACGCGAAGCATCCGCGCCGTCGCGGCGGGCGTTCGCGCAAGGAAGTCCGCCCACGCATCTGCCCTGTCGATCTCGGCTAGCGCAGGGTGCGCCGATGGCGACGCGGTTGTTTCCCGAGGCATCTCAGCGTCATCGCTGCCGCGCGCGTCGCCAATGTCATAAGACGGCGTGACGCGCTTCCCGTTTTTTGCATAGGCGACGAGGGCGCCGCGATGGAAACGCATCCCGAAAAACCGGCCGCGACTGCTGCGCCCGCCGATCTCGACTATCTCGCCATTGCCGCGATACGGTTTTGTGTACTTCACCCCACCCTCGAAACGTTCAACGGTTCCATTGCGGTGGACGACGACGCGGCTGCGCATGCCGTCCGCATAGGCGTCAAGAAGGTCTTCGACATTGCCGGGGTCGATATCATGACGGTAATCGACGTCGACGCCGGTATTATCGTTTGCCGAGGCGAGGGTCAGGTCAGGCTGGTCAAGTTCGGCAGGCCGGGCGAGCTCGCGAAGGCGGCACAACGTCCGATAAAGCGCGGGTGACGATTTGCGCAGGGCGTTTGGTATGCGGTCGGGCGTGCTGACGGTCGTCGGCACCACCGGAGCCGCGGCAGGGCCGTTGTCGTTTGCGGCGACGGGCGCGCGCGGCTTGGGCGGTGGAGGCAGGTTCAGAACGACGGCCGGGGCCGGAATCAGTCGACGGCGGGCTGTTGCCGGCGGAACAGGCAGGCCTGCGCTGCGAGCCTCGGTTTCGGTCTGCCGATCGTGGACGATCTCGCGGAACTCCTGCCAGCTCATCCGTCGCCCCCGAAGCGCACCGTCAAAACGCGCCGGCCGGCTCATCAGATCACGCCGCATCGCTGACATCCTCCCGATTATCGTTCGCCGGGCGCAGCAATTGCGGGAGATCGAACGAGCGCGGCCGCCGGCCTGTTGGGTTGGTGCCGTTCATTCTAAAGAGTCGTTCGTCTCGGAACGGCACCTTGGCGTCGTGCTCGGTCCAGCGGCGGGCACGGGCTCGGGTGGCGGCAAGGTTCATGGGTCCTCCTGGCGTGGTGGTGGTGCTGTTAATATAGTACGCGCGCACGAAAACCGCGGGGGCGGTGTGGGGCGGGCTGTCTTGTGAAAAATCGACTGTCCCGTCGACATGGGGCGGCAAGGCCGCAGCGGAGGCCGGCAAGGCGGCGGGACTCATGGTCCAATCTATAATATTAGGAGCGACTCGGCGGTTTATGTCAACACCCGCCAAGTCGGGGCTGGAGTCAAGTTTTTTATCTGCGCCGACACCCTGCGCCGAAGGCCATTTGCGACGATACGATTTTCTTGCGATGACACCGCAACGACGACGCATCCTCAAGGGATTGCGTCGTCATCGCAGTGCTTTTTGTGACGACTGCGACAACCCTTTGCGACGACGCTTTTTACATCGTCGCAGCCGGCCTTACGAACTTCCTTTCGTGTCTGGTCACGGGGTCAACTTCATCGGATATTTCCAGTTCACCGCTTTCAATCCATGCGACCAGCATGGCCCTTGCCTCGTCCTTGTCCGCCGCAATGCCGGTCTCAATCAGAACATCACCGGCCCACGGCTTGCCCTTCGGATCGTACTTGTAGCCGCCTGCCCCCAGCCGCACTTTTAACCCGGCAAGCAGATCGTCCGGCACGTCCGCCACGACAGCCCGCCGCTGCTCGGCTGCCCGCTCGGCAAGGATGTCGGCGGAAGGCCAGCGCCAGTGCTCCACGACGCCGATCTCGTCGCCGGTCTTCACCAGGCCCTTACCGTTTCCAAGCGAAACGCTGACAAAGCGCCGCCATTGGCTGCGGCCAGAAGCGACCATGTTCACCTTGCCGTGGTCGATCCTGAAATAGCCGTCCGGCTTCTCCAGCCCGACCTTCTCGGCTTCGCCGGCGGTCATGGCGTTAAGCACGCGCATGCCGCGCGTCTTGTCCTTCAGCGCACCGCCGCCACGCGCACTGTCGGCGGTGACTTCGCTCTGGCTTTTGACGACGTGGTGGATCACCTCAACGCAACAGTTTGCCCGGTCAGCAACTTCCGTCCAGGCCTTTGCCACACGCTGCATCGCACCATTGTCGTTCTCCGGCACCTCGTGCGTCGAAACCAGCGGGTCTATGATGACGACATCGATCTGGCGACGCTGGATTTCTGTTACCATCTCGTCGATCAGTGGCTGGCAGACTTTGAAGCCTCGCCCGTCCTGCCGCATGATGACGAATTCCTGCTCGCGACCGGAGTCTGTAAAGAGCCGATCGCCGATCTGCTCCGCAGTCACGTCGAAGTGCTTGGCCGCCGCGTGGAAGCGCCGATCGATTTCGTCTTGCGGGTCTTCGGCGTTGATGTACCAAACCCGCAGCGGCGCAATGAGCGGGCCGTCGGGATCGAGCAATGGCCGGCCCGTCACCATGGCCAGGGTCTCCGAAACAGCATGGGCGGACTTGCCGCCGCCACCGGCGCCGACTGTCGATGTCAGGTACTTCCGGATGTAATGCTTGCCATACAGCCAATCGCGTTCCGGCAGGCTAGAGGGATCGCGAAGGACGAAGGGCGTAGCGTGGATGGGAGGCCGCGGCTGTGTCTGATATGGCTCGAAATATGGCTCGCCGTCATCGCCAATGATGGCAACACCAAGCTTGCCCTCGTGCCAGCAATTCGACAGGAAGTGCCTGCGCGTATCTCCATCGAAGCCCATCGTGCCCGAGCCAAACATCTCGCGCAGTCGAACCTCGTCCGATTGCGGACGATTGTCATTCGCGGCCACAGGGGCAACGGATTCCCGCTCGGCACGGTCGATCCGAGCGATATTTCCGCAAATAACATCCGTCACAAGATCGACCGCTTCCTCGTTCGGCTCGCCGTCGACCTGCACCACGATGGGCGTTCCCTCGCGCCATACCGTGACAACGCTGGCATCGTTACCGTGACCGATGAATCTGGCGAAGCTATCCGTCAGGATGGCCAGGCGGGGAATGTCGTCTTCTGTAATATCGGACCAGTGCGCGACGGGCGTCAGGTCATAGCGGGTCAATCTGTCCCGGCGCATCAATGGCGGCACAAGAACGGAATCGCCAGCCAGCCTGTTGCACATATCCCTGAAGGGCCTCCACGCGGCCCTGCGGGGGTCGGTCGCCCCCTTCGGCTGGTCGCGGCTGTTGGTCGAAGGAGTTGAGTTAGGCTGCGCTTGCGTATTCACGGTCATCAATACCTACCTGCTGTAGCGTCATTGAAACGATGTCTCGGCGGATGTCTGGCGCAAGCGCGAGAATCGGCGCGCCATTTTTGGCGAGCGGGCCGTAGACCAGCATTCGCCCGTCTGGTGCCTGTACAATTGAGCAATCGAATATGACGACGCCATCGACCACTTCGAGGCCGAAGCGCGCCACCATTCTAAAGCCTCGCGGATTCGGCTCTTGGCGAACCGCCCGCGCGTCCTTGATGCGCATGGAATCTCCTTTTCAGTTGTCGGAACCAGAACAGCCAGAGAACAGAGTCCCCGGATTTTCCCCCACTTTCATGGGGGAATACACGTTTTGTTCTGGTTTGAAGTGTTGGGGAAAGGGGAGTGCCCCTAAACCCTGCGTTCTGAAAAGTGAATGATTTCAAGTCGCTGGCGGGCCGCGACCGATAGTGATGATCACTACATTTACGCTATAGCTTTCTGGGGCGCGAAATCTTTGTGAAGCAAAACGAGAAGCGATATCGTCGCGGCCTCGTGGAAATTCTGGTTCTCGAATAGTGGGAGGGCAGCGGTCCCTCGTTTCGTTGGCCGCCATGTCTGCCTCAATCCCTGACACGAATTCCCACCTTGACCGGAACGGTTTTCAAGGTAGCATCAATGCGAGGCAAGTTTGTGAGCGGTCAAAACCAGACGATCCCGTGCGGCAAGACCAATCGCGGAACGATCGATTCCGAAACGATCGGATCGCTGTTTCCGGTTGTGCGTGAGGTCCAACCTGCTAAGGTTCCGGTCGGATGTCGAGCTTCGCAGGACGCGTCTCGCTGACTCCACCGCCCGGTCGGGAAGCCCGCTTCCAGAGACCACTTCAGGAGCAGCTCGACGCCTCCGATGCGCAAGTATGCACTTCATGGTTCGTCCGATACCGCCAACTGACGCAGAATTGGGAAAGCAAGCATGATTGCCACAATATTCGGTCCGATCGCGAACAAGGATCTGATGCTGCTGCGCGAACGGTGGGGACTGCTGCTGGCATTCGGGCTTGCGATCTGCGGCCTTGGCATCGTTGCGTTCTTCAACGTCACGATCGCCACGGTGGCTTCGATCTATTATGTCGGCGCCACGATGCTGATCGCGGGGATATTGCAGATTGCCTACGCTTTTCAGGTGAGTGGGTGGCGACCGTTCCTGAACTGGTTTCTGATAGGCCTGCTTTATTCGGTCGCGGGTGTCCTTGCATTCTTCAATCCGCTGCTTGCCTCGTCGGTTCTGACTCTGCTTCTCGGGTTCAGCCTTCTGGTGGTGGGCGTGTTGCGGATTGCGGCCGGCTTCTCGCTCCGGCCGGCGAGTTTTGCGAGCTGGATGTTGGCGGCCGGAACGGTCACGCTCCTTGCCGGGATCATCGTCCTGGCGGGCTGGCCTCTCAACAGTCTCTGGCTGATCGGAATGCTGCTCGCGGTCGATCTGGCTTTTCACGGGGTAGCGCTGGCGGTGTTCGCCATCATGCTCAAGCGCTCGCATCAAGCGGGTTAGACCCGACCGACATTCGGCCAACGTAGCTTGCCGAACTACGGCTCTTCAAAGCAGCCATTCGATCGGGAGCAGACCGAGAAACCAGAGGGAAAAGCGCGACAGGGTATTCGTTCCCGGTTCCTCCTCGTGGCGGATCGGCTTTCCGTCAATTCCGACTTCGTCCCACACCATCGCGCCGTCGTCGGTCAGTTTCGGCACGTAACTCATCAGCCGATAGCGTTCCGAATAGGCGGCGGAAAGCCCGCATGCCATGCGCGGACTGTCGATGACGACGCCCATCTCGGTATTGAGGAGCAGGGAACGCAGATCGAAATTGAACGAGCCGATAAAGATCCGCTCTCCGTCGACAGCGAGGGTCTTGGAATGAAGGCTTGCGCTGGACGAGCCTACGAGCCCTCGGGCGTCGGGTTCGTCCTGCACCGCGAACTCGGGCTTCAGTTCGTAAAGCTCAACGCCCGAGCGCAACAGATCCGGCCGATACTTCACATAGGCGCTATGCACGACGACCACATCGGTAGCCGCCTGCGAATTGGTGAGTATCCGCACGCTGACGCCCTGATCTGCAGCTCGAGCCAGCGCGGCCGTGAATTCCCTGCCCGGAACGAAGTAGGCGGAGACAATATCGACCGAACGTGACGGCCTGGACAGCAGCGTCATCAGTTGAGTGAAAAGCAGGTCGCGGTTCTCGGCCTCTCCAAGTCCCTTGGCGGGATCGTCGCTGACCAGCGCGACCTTGACCCATTCGAGCGTCAACTGGCCCGCGGCCATCCGGGTGACGATGTCGGATTGCCGCAGCCGTTCGGCATAGAGCCTGCCCTCCGCCGATTCCCCCGCCTCCTTCGCGTCCGAAATCAGCCGGTCGAGCGAACCCTGCCCCGGATCGTCGACGATTCGATCGATCGGGTGGGAGGAACGGCTTTGCCAGTAGCGGTCGAAGTCGCTGCCGATGTCGGCGGCGGCCTGACCCGCGACCATGACGTCGGTATCGATGTACCCGACGCCTGTCCCGAATCCGAAATAGATGTCGCCGATGTTACGGCCGCCAAGGATGCTGACCGCTCCGTCCACGGTGAGCGACTTGTTGTGCATCCGCCGATTCAGCCGAACGAAATCGAACGCGTAGCCGAGCGTCTTGAAGCTGCGCAGGATGAAAGGATTGAACAGTCTGACTTCGACGTTCGGCAAAGCGTCGAGGGCGGCGAGATCCTCATCGAGACCGCCTATGCCGTTATCATCAAGCAGGAGGCGAATGCGCACCCCGCGCTCAGCCGCCTTGCGCAACTCGTCAAGCAGGATCAGCCCGGTCGCGTCACGGTTCCAGATGTAGTACCGGACGTCGAGGGCCACCTCGGCAGCACGAATCAGCGCTACGCGGGCCGCGAAAGCATCAGGGCCATCGAGCAACGGCAAGACGCCGCTCTCTCCGCCCTGTCGCGCTGCCGGTGCCAGCAGGGCCGCGCCGAGCGCGGTCGATACCGACGCTTCGACGGCCTCGGAGACGGTCCGTCCCTCCAGCGAGGGGGGCCTGAATAGGATATGGGCGGCGGCCAGAATCGCGATGACCACAGCCAGCGTCAGGCCGATCTTCTTCAGCACGTGTTGTGGCACCCCCCTCTGTCTACAGCACGTCGCATCCAGCGTATCTTATCCAAGTGTCCGGGGAAAAGCGCCAATTACGAAGAGCGGAAGAGTTGTCGCGATCTTCCCGGCGGCATCAGCACGACAGCATATCCCTGATCGCACCGATGGTCCTTTCGACCGCGGCGCGACCGGCGGCGATGGTTTCCTTTGCGCGATCGAATTCGAGCAGGTTGATGGAAGCGACCTCCGGTGCAATCATCACATGCGGCGGCTCTCCCGCCAGCCGCGAACGGGTGATTCTTTCCTGCATGATGTTCAGGGAATTGACCAGCACGTCGAAATAGCCGGGGGATTGCGGCCCGCCCTTCACCAGATAGGGCAAAATATGCTCCGCAGGGCTGCGCAGGCCTGCCGGCACCTGACCCAGCATCTGCGACACCCGCGCCTCGCGCTCCGCGTCTTCGTTGCCGCCGAGGCCGGCGCGCAGCTTTTCCCTGCGTCGGTCCAGAAGCCCCTCGCTGACGCTGACGGCGATGACAAAGTCCGCGCCAAGCGCGCGACAGGTCGAGACCGGAACTCGGTTGATCAACCCGCCATCGACGAGCCACCTGACTTCCAGCAAGACCGGGCTGAAAATCCCGGGCATCGAGATCGAGGCGCGTATCGCGGCCGCCGCCGGTCCCTTCTCCAGCCAGATTTCGCTCCCGTCGGCCAGATCGGTCGCCACCGCCGCGAACGCAACGGGAAAGGATTCAATCAACTGGCCAATGCCCAATTCGACCAAGAGGTTCTGGATACGTTGTCCATCGACGACACCGCCCCTGGTAAGGCTAATGTCGAGGAGCGACACCATGGCCTTTCGGTCCAACGCTTCGGCCCATTTCCGTAGCGCGTCGAGCCTGCCGGCGGCATAGGCGCCACCGACCAATGCGCCCATCGAGGTGCCGGCAATGGCGACTGGCTCGATGCCCGCTTCGAGCAGCGCTTCGATGACGCCGATATGCGACCACCCTCGCGCGGCGCCGCCGCCGAGCGCCAGACCTACCTTGTAGCCATTGGCGCCAACCACCGTTCCATTCCTGCCGCGTCGCGGCATTTTGCCGTTCCGATGGAACGTGCTCAAAATGTCGCTTGACCGCAAGTGGATTGAAAGTCGGAAGACAACGTATGGCCCGCCCGTCGGCAAGAGGTTTATTTCTGATGGCAACTATTGGTCTGCATCAACGTATACGGCGTATCGGCTGAAGCCGTCGCCAAGATGGAGATCCGCACGTTCAGTGTTGGAATTGGGAACTGGTGTTCATACCGTTCCCCTGACGCGTAGTTGATGCTCTGGTCAAAATTCTTCTGTGCAGGGCTTTTAACGGCGTTGCGTATTCTGGGAGATCAGGCCGGTCCTCTCAAGAACCTCGACGACTGCCAAAACTCATGCGATTTTGTCGCGCGCCAGACCAAATTCGTCGATCGATTCTTGGAATGCCAGCCGGGATGGCGACCGAACTACAGTCTTTTTCGGCACGGGTTTCCTCGCCAGCGGCAAATGACCCTGCTCGGCCTTGCAAGTATTGGCTGCGGAATCCAGCTTACAGGTTAGAATTTGTCGCAATCTCGGGACAGGTCAATACCGTTATTGCAAGCATTGGGAGCCCGGATCAAAATGAGACAAGGTGCAACGACGCATCCCAGGATGTCCACAGGACCGTTCAAATCCATTCTGGTCGGCATTCCAGGCGGTGAGAGGGTCGAAACGCCGGCCCTGAAAGCCGCGATCGCGATAGCCCAGCGCTCCCAGGCCGTGGTTTCGCTTTACGTCTTCGCACCATCTATCAGTGAACCCTTGCCGATATCCAATGCTAGAGCAGTTGGCTGGCTGGAGGCTGAGAGTGCAAGGCTAGAAACGCTCAGTGCCGCCGCAACGCATGCGGCCGGCAAGGTGATCGCGCGGGCAGGCGTTGATTTTGTTGCCGAGCATCCGCACTCCCCGTTCGAGACAGGGTCGTACCGATTCGTCCATATAGCGCGGGTCAACGACATCACAGTGCTGGATGCGGTCGATGCCGCCGATGCGGCTCTCCGGGAGGCTGCCGAAGATGTTTTGTTCGATAGCGGAAGGCCTGTGCTACTCGTGCCTCCTCATGGCGGCGCGGCATCACCGCAACGGATTGTCGTCGCCTGGGACGGCAGCGCTCGCTGTGCGCGTGCAGTCCGGGATGCGTTGCCGCTTCTTGCCGCCGCGTCGATGGTCGTGGCCGTCACGGTGACGGGGGAGAAGGATCTCTCGCGCATGGCACCTGGATCAGACCTTGCCACTTATCTGGCCCTGCATTGCATTGACTGCAAGCTTGCTACCCTTGTGGCCGAGCGGCGTGACGTAGCCGAACGGCTGCGCCTTTTCGTGGCGGAAGAGGAGATCGACACGATCGTCATGGGCGCATTCGTACATTCGCGTTTCAGGCAGGCAATCCTTGGCGGGGTCACGAGTTCCTTGCTCGACCAACCTCCGGTTCAATTGTTCATGGCTCACTAGCGAGACCAGAATTTTTGTTACCTCCCTCGACGTGGTCCGGAAGCGAAACCGCAAGTCCTTGCGCACAATATGCGTACCGAAATCCGCAATCCCACCTCATCTTCCTGGCTGGCGGGACGGACATTGAATTCGAAGCCGGCGCCGGCAACCCGGGTCGCTCTCAAAGCTTTGGCCGCCAGGAAGCTGGTCGCTGGCTGACAGAGGCTCGAAGATCATATTATTGTACAACGTTTCTGCAAAGAAGGGCGGGGACACGACCAACTGCGGACTGCATTGCCGCTAATGGTAACCCGCAGAGATGTTGGAATGATCGTGCAAACTTTTGCGCCCATGACGGGTGATCCTTCTTTCGAATCTTCCGACGCGGTTGCGCACGCGCTTGGCGTCGACCCCGCTGTCGGCCTTACAACAGCGGAGGTCTCGCGGCGTCAGGAGCAGTATGGCCCCAACGAGTTGCGGCAGAGGGTGCAACGACCGCTCTGGCGACGTATCCTGGCGCAATTTGCTGATCCTTTGACGTATCTCCTGCTCGCCGCGGTGGCTGTGGCGACTGCGGCCTGGCTGATCGAGGGCCATGAGAGCTGGCCTGTCGATGCAGTCGTGATCGCAGCTGTCATCTTTTTCAACGCAGCACTTGGCTTTACCCAGGAACGAAAGGCCGCCAACGCCGTCGCTGCCTTGGCCCGGATGACGGCGGTGACGTCATCGGTTCTTCGTGATGGCGAGCGCCGGCGGGTTCCGAGCGCTGAACTGGTTCCGGGTGACGTGTTGCTCCTTGAAGAAGGCGATGCCGTGGGCGCGGACGCACGGCTTCTCGCCGCAACCGCGCTCAGCGTTCAGGAAGCGTCGCTCACAGGCGAAAGCGAAGCGGTGCTGAAAGATCCGAAACCTTTACCAGTTCCAGCACCGCTCGCGGAGCGGACGCCGATGGTTTTCAAAGGCACGGCTGTCGTCCAGGGAACCGGCCGCGCGGTCGTGACCGCGACCGGCATGCGTACCGAAATGGGCGCGATCGCCACGATGCTCGACGAAACCCAGGAAGGGGCAACGCCGCTTCAGAGGGAGGTGGCACTTATCGGACGAATGCTGGGTGTCGCCGTGGTCGTCATTGCTGCAATCGTGGTGGCGACGATCCTGATCTTGTCGCCGATCGATGATGTCGGCGATGTCGTTGACGTGCTGCTGCTCGGTGTTTCACTCGCTGTCGCGGCCGTCCCTGAGGGCTTGCCGGCAATCCTGTCGTTGGTGCTGGCGCTCGGCGTTCAACGCATGGCGGCCCACAAGGCCGTAGTAAAGAACCTGTCCTCTGTCGAAACCCTCGGTGCGGCCACGGTCATCTGTTCGGATAAGACGGGGACGTTGACGCGCTCGGAAATGACGATCCAGCGCATAGTGACAGCCTCCGGAGATAGCAGCGTCACCGGTGTCGGCTACGCGCCGCAGGGCCGGATCGAGACAGTGAACCACACACCGCTGGGCGCCGCCGCAAGGGCCGAGCACATCGTGGTGCTTAGCGGCGGAAGTCTCGCGAGCAATGCCGACCTTCGGCAAACGCAAGACGGGACGTGGGAAATTCAGGGCGATCCCACTGAAGCGGCGTTTCTGGTGGCGGAAAGGAAACTCGGTATCGATAACCGCCGAAAGAAGCGCTTCGAGCGCGTCACGGAAATCCCGTTCAGTTCCGACCGCAAGATGATGTCGAGCATCGAGCGCGACCTCGAACATGAAGGCGAACTGGTCATCATCACGAAGGGAGCACCCGATGTGTTGATCGGCCGGTGCAGCCGCGTTCGGGTCGGCATGGATATCGTATCGTTTGACGACGCTCGTCGCGCTGAAGCGCTGGGCGACGTTGAACGCCTTTCAGGCGAGGCGCTGCGCACGCTTGCCGTTGCATACCGGCCACTTGCGGAGGAGGAAAGTGTAGCCCCGGGGGAGGGGCTCGAACAGGACCTGATCTTCGTCGGTATCGTAGGCATCATCGATCCGCCGCGCGAGGAAGCCGCCCTGGCGATCGCTGAGGCGCATCGTGCGGGCATCCGCGTCATGATGATTACCGGCGATCATCCGCGCACCGCGGCTCGCATCGCCGCCATGCTCGGCATCGCCGGTCCGGACGCAAGGGTGTTGACCGGCGCCGACCTGGATAGCCTGGACGAAAGCGCCCTTGCCGCCGCTGTGCGGAAGACAACCGTCTATGCCCGGGTGGCGCCCGTCCACAAGCTGCGCATCGTCGATGCCTTGCAAGCCGATGGCAATGTGGTCGCGATGACCGGAGACGGTGTGAACGACGCGCCGGCGCTGAAATCGGCGGATATCGGGATTGCGATGGGCATCACCGGCGCCGAGGTTACGAAGGAAGCCGCCAAGATGATCCTGGCGGACGACAATTTCGCCACCATCGTCGCGGCGGTCCGCGAGGGCCGCGCGATCTTCGACAATATCCGGAAGTTCCTGCGCTATCTCCTCTCCTCGAACATGGGTGAGGTGCTGACGGTGTTTTTCGGCGTCGTCGGCGCCGGCGTGATTGGGCTGGACGGTGGGAGTAGCGGCCAGGGCCTGATCGCCCCGCTGCTCGCCACGCAAATCCTCTGGATCAATCTGATCACCGATTCCGGTCCCGCGCTCGCGATGGGCGTGGACCCGGAAACGGAGGACGTCATGGCGAGGCCACCGCGCCGCGCCGGCGAGCGTGCGATCGACAGCCCGATGTGGAGGGGTGTCATCGAGATCGGGCTGGTGATGGCGGTGGCCACCCTGCTCACCATCGATTTTTATCTGCCGGCGGGATTGATTGAAGGCAACCACACATTGGCCGAGGCGCGCACGGCCGGCTTCACCGTGCTGGTCTTCGCGCAGCTGTTCAACTGCTTCAGCGCGCGGTCCGAGACAGTGAGCGCCTTTATCAACCTGTTCGGCAATCGCTGGCTTTGGGGCGCTGTCGTTTTCGCCGTCGTGCTGCAGGTGGCGGTGGTCCATGTCGCGCCGCTTAACGTCGCTTTCGGCACCAATCCTCTGTCGCTCGATCAATGGCTTCTATGCGCGCTGATGGGAAGCATGGTGCTATGGTACGCCGAAACTCGAAAATGGGTGCTGCGTCGCCTGAGTGTTGCAAGCCATGCGTCCTGAATGGGCGGTGCCGCTGAGCGTCGGCGCGCCTTACCAGTCTTTCAGCAGAAGGATGTATGAATGTTCGGCAGGCCGCTGCGCCTCTGTTGGAGCATCGTGGAGACCCAAATGCGCACAATAGAGGACCAAGCATTTCTGTGGCTCCTCGTCGGGACCTCGCTCGCATTCGGTTACATCATATGGCCCTACTTCGGTGCGGTGCTCTGGGGCATCGTAGCCGCAATCGTCTTCGCCCCGCTTTATCGTCGCCTTTTGAAGGCGACGGGCCGGCGCGCCGGCCTCGCGGCCATGCTTACGGTCGTGCTGGTCGTTCTCCTGGTCATCGTTCCGCTGATGCTGATCGCATCGTCGCTGGTGGTCGAGGCCAACAGCCTCTACAATAGCATCCAGTCGGGACGGCTGGATGTAAATCAGTATCTCAACGACGTCGGCAAGACACTGCCCGCCTGGGTCAAAGACCTGCTTGACCGTTTCGATCTTTCCAACTTCGAGACGATCCGCGAGCGGCTGTCACAACTGTTCACCCAGTTCCTCCAGTCGCTCCTCGCGCGCGCGGTGACCGTCGGGCAGGCCACGTTCGAGTTCATCGTGGCTCTCGGCGTGATGCTGTACCTGCTGTTCTTCCTGTTGAGGGACGGCTCGAGCCTGACGCGCCGGATCAAGGACGCCATCCCGTTGCACGCCGCGCAGCGGGACGCACTCATCGAGAAGTTCACGGTCGTCGTTCGCGCGACCGTCAAGGGCTCAGTCCTCGTTGCCGCCCTGCAGGGCGCGCTCGGCGGTCTGATCTTCTGGCTGCTTGGTCTTCATGCGCCCGTGTTATGGGCGGTGGTAATGGCCTTCTTCGCGCTGCTGCCGGCTGTCGGGGCGAGCATCGTCTGGCTACCCGTCGCGCTCTATCTGTTGATATCTGGGGCGACCTGGAAAGCGATCATCCTGGTTGCCTACGGCATGCTGGTTATCGGTCTCATCGACAATCTCCTGCGGCCCGTGCTTGTCGGCAAGTCCACAAGGATGCCGGACTACCTGGTCCTGATCTCCACCCTCGGCGGCATTTCGATCGCTGGCCTCAACGGGTTCGTCATCGGTCCAATGGTTGCTGCCATGTTCATCGCTGTATGGGACATGTTCACGACCACCCGCGGCACATCGAATGGCTCAACACTGATTCCGCCAGCGGAGGCAGACCGATCCTCGTTGGAATGAGATCATCGTGCCGTGAGCGAAAACGTCTGCGTCGTCTGGACTGGTGGGTAACGAACACCGCCCACCAGGCGAACAGTCGGCGGGAGCAACGAGATGCGATCTTGCGCTACCGTCACGCAAAGGTGTCGGATCAACGGTAAACGATACCACCATCGGTCAGGATTGCCTGGCCGGTGATGTAGTCGGAATCATCGCTCGACAAAAAGGCGACCAGGGCTGCCACGTCCTCCGGCGTCTGGGCCCGGCCGAGCGCAATACCTTCAACGAACTTCTTGTAGGTCGAGCCCTTGGCAGCGCCAGTCAGCTCCGAGAAGCGCTCGTCGATCTCGACCCACATGTCCGTGCCGACGATACCGGGACAGTAGGCGTTCACGGTGATGCCGGCACTGGCATATTCCTTGGCTGCAGCCTGCGTCAACGCGCGCACGGCGAATTTGGTCGCCGAATAGACACCAAGCATGGCGAAGCCGTCATGGCCGGCGATTGACGAGGCGTTGATGATCTTGCCTTTGCGACCGCGCGCCTTGAACTTGGCGGCCGCAGCCTGGATTCCCCAGACGACGCCGTCGATATTGATCCGGAAGATGCGGTCGAGGTCCTCGGGCTGCACATCGGCCAGCGGCTTCACCTGTGCGATTCCGGCGTTGTTGATGATAACGTCGAAGCCCCCGAGTTCTTTCTCGGCGTGATCGATCGCAGCATAGACCTCGTCGCGCTTGCTGACATCAGTGACAAAGGTGGTGGCCTTTGCGCCAAGCGTCTCCACTTCCTTGCGCACGTCTTCCAGCTTGTCGGCCTTGATGTCGACGAGTGCGACATTGGCCCCGTCCTTCGCCAGACGCAGCGCGATGCCTCGCCCTATTCCCTGACTTGCTCCCGTGATCAGTACAATCTTATCTTTGACAGACATGCCATTTCTCCTTTTTGACCAGTTTTGCGCCCGAGGCGCAGTCATCTCGCGCCGTCGTCCGCCACAATCGAGCGTGCCTCCGCATTTCTCCCGCAGAACGCTGCCGGAGCGATGCTAGGCAATGACTGTCACCGATCGTCCGAGGCATCACGGGTCTCACCGCATCAGGTTCAACCCGGCAAAATCGATGTCCAGCGGGTCGGCCAAGTCCTCCATCGAATCGTAAAGCAACTCCAGCGCATAGTGGGGGTTGTGGACGTGGATGCCAGCATCGGAACCGATGAACTTCCAGTTGTAGGCTGCCCTCAGCAAGCGCGGGGTCCACGCATTATAGGGAACCGGCTTGCCGTCCGCCAAGTCGGCGACACCATCGCCATTGGCGTCCGTGAAGAAATAGGGATGCTGGTGGCCGTCGTAGTGGATCGGCACGCCGGCGACCCTGGTCGCATAGTCCTCCAGCATTCCCATGAGCCGCGCCGCGTTGGCTGCAATGTCGGCGCGTATGCCTTTTTTCAGGTCGCCGCTGCCGTCGAAGCTGTTGCGCGAAATGCGGATGTTCTCCGCCTTGCCGTCGGCGTGGCAGGTCAGACAGGTCTCTTCCGCCACGCTCAGACTATGCGGGTCGTGGCAGGATGCGCAGGTCGAGACCGGGCGTGCATGCAGGAAGCGGCCGGAATAGTCTTTCCCAGCGTATTGATAGCCCATCCCGCCATAGCCGCCGAGCAGCGTCGCCGCAGCCGTCGCATAATGTGGATTGATGAATGTGAGGGCGGGATCGGGGGTGTCTTCAGCCTTGCCGCTCACCGCGCGTTCGACCATGGCGCCCGCCGCCCGACTCTGGTGACAGGTCATGCAAGATGCCTCTCCGGCATTGACGGGGTGGCTGAGGCCGCTCGGCAGCGAGATCGCGCTTATCGACGCCAGTCCGGGATTGTGGCAGGTCTCACAGTCGACGACACCCCCTACCGGCACCGGATGCTCGGGCAGGCCAGGCGTGCTGCCGTCCAGGCCGTGGAACGATCGAAAGCCGACGCCTGAATGGCAGACAGAGCAAACAGGTGGGATGGACCCTGCATCGTTCCAGTAGGAAAAGGAAACCGACGACGCGTCCGAATGGCCCGAACGCGCCCACGCCGCGATGTATTCACTTTGCGGGATCGCTACCTGTTCGGGAGCAAAGGGTCCCGATTTGGGCATGACGTAGATTGGAGTTTCGCCGTTGGCCTCCTGCGCGTTGCTGCTCATGGTGTGGCTGAGATACGCACTGGCAGCCGGCAGGATCGTGCAGAGAGCGACGAGCGGTATCAGGATTCGGCGCATCCATGCCTCGCAACTTGCTGGGGTAAACGGACTTTGTTAGCCTCAAACTAACAAGGTATTCGATGGTAGAGCAAGGATAGCCGTACTGATCCAGATCAAAGAGCAGCGTCAAATACCGGAGTCGCTGGCGGGCAGACTGACCGTGCCGAAAGCTCTTGCCATGCCTGCGAGCGCCGACATCCGGGTTCACATCACGGACCAGTGCGCGCTGTTTGCCCGCCCCAGCGATGATTTCCGCGCCGACATCCTTGTTGCGGCTGGTGACAAGGTTGCACAAGGCGCTCCGGTGCTGCGCTCGCGCCGGCATCCCGATCTGACTCTCGTTGCGCCGGTCGCGGGCGAGGTTGCTGCGGCTGATCTCGGACCGGGCAAGCGGCTCTCCCACATCCTCTTCTTCCACGATGCAAAGGCCGGACGTCACGAACACGATGTGTCCGCCGCACGTGCCGAAAATGACCCGGTGGCCGTGCGCGCGCTGCTGCTGTCGGCTGGCATGTGGCCGCTTTTCCGGTCGCGCCCTTTCGGACGCGTGCCGCTGCCAGCCGAGCAGCCGGCAGCGATCTTCGTCATGGCGCTCGACACGAGGCCGGACGCGCCACTGCCGCAGTTGGCGCTGGCGGGCCGTCTCGACGCCTTCTTGCGAGGTTGTCAGGCGTTGGCGAGCCTGACCAACGGTCCCGTGTACGTGTGCCATGACGGCGCCGCCGACCTGGACGACCTCGACGTCGGCAACGACCGCATCCGACTGACCAGGATCGGGCCGTTCCACCCTCATGGTCTGGCCGGGCTGCAGATCGCCGCCCGCTTTCCCGCCGCGCCGGGCCGCCCGGTCTGGGATGTTCATGCCGAGGACGTCGTCGGCCTTGGCTCCTTCCTCGAAACCGGGCTTGTGCCGGAGACGAGACTTGTTTCAGTGTCGGGAGGGGCGCTGCGCGAACATCGCATGGTGCGCTGTCAGCCAGGCGCCGATCTGCGCGCGCTGACCTTCGACATCGTGAAACCCGGCCCGCACCGCCTGCTGTCGGGTTCATCGCTGGACGGGGTGGAAGGTCGCTGGCTCGGCCCGTGGCGGAGGCAGGTCGCAGCGATCGCCGGGACCGGTACGGAGCGGTCGCCGCATTGGTTTTCGGCTGCGCTCCGCCGCTCCAGCCGACCGCTGCCGATCATCCCGACCGCTGCGCTCGACCATGCCTTCGGCGGCATCCTGCCCGCCGCACTGCTGGTGCGTGCGCTTGCGGCGAACGATTCCGAGACCGCCATGCGGCTTGGTGCATTGTCGCTGGTCGAAGAGGACGTGGCGCTCGCCGACTACATCACAGCGGCCGCGCCGCACCTCACCGCCATGCTGCGCGCCATGCTGGACCGTATCGCGGCCGAGGAGATCGCATGACACGGGGTATCTGGGATCGCGAGACCGTTGCGCTATTGTTGCTGGCGGCAGCGATGCCCCTGGCGGTGACTTGGCTTCTCGCGACGGGTATGCAGGGCGCGCTGCGTCTCGTCTTCGTGCTCATCGCCGCCGGCCTGTGGCACCTCGCCTTCATGCTTGCGCGTGCGCAGCCTCCGTCCTTCGCCGGCGCGCTGACGGCGTTCGCCGTCGCGGTTCTGGCACCGGCCGAACTCGGCCTGCTGCCGATGCTGATCGGCATCAGCTTCGGCGTCGTGGCGGGCGAACTCGCTTTCGGCGGATGGGGGCGCAACGTGGTCAACCCGGCCACCGTCGCCATCGCCTTTCTCGGCTTTGGCTTTCCGGCTGCGCCGTGGCCCGTGCTGCCGATCCAGTTGGGTTGGGCCGCGATTGCTATGGCGGCAATCGGTATGCTTGTAGGCGTGATGGCGTGGCGCATCGCGGTGAGCGCGACCGCAGTGCTCGTGATTGCATGGTATGGCGGTATGCTCGCCATGCCGTTCCTGACAGCGGCAGCGGTGGTGCTCGTCCTGTTGGTCTGCGACCCGGTGACCAGCGCGGCGACGGATCTGGGTCGCTGGCTTAATGGCTTGCTCTACGCCGCGCTCGTGATGGTGTTCGCTTCAGGCTGGCAGGGAGCGGCTGCGGTTCAGGTTGCGATCTCGGCGGCACTCCTGACCTCTCTGGCTGCACCGCTCCTCGATGAAATTGCCATGCGCCGATGGCTTGCGCGGAGGAAGCATCTTGGCTGACCTCAATCCGCTGTCGCTGTGGCGACGCTTCCTTGCCACCCCGAATGACAGCCGCGCCAAGACGTTGGTCGTAGCCTTTCTGGTGTCCGCCATCTGCGCGGTTCTCGTCACCGGCGCGACAGTTGTACTGAGGCCAATCCAGACACAGAACCGCGCCGCCGAGCAGCAGGCCCGGCTCGAAGCGTTGATTGCGGCCGTGCCCGGCATGTCGGAACTGGTCGAAGAGGCGGGCGGCGACGCCTTGTCCACGGTGGTCGTCAACCTCGATGCCGGCGCCGCAGCGACCGACGTCACGCCTGAGACCCTGGACACGGCGCTCGCCGACGTCTCGAACTGGACGACGCTCGCCGCCGGCGACGATCTCGCCGGAATCGGCAGCCGGCCGAACTATGCGCAGATCTATCTGCTGCGCAGGGGCGATGCCGTCTCGCTGGTCATCCTGCCGATGGCAGGCACCGGCTATGGCGGTCGTATCCAGGCACTGCTGGCCTTGCGCGGCGACATGGCTACGCTGGCAGGCATAGCAATTACAGAACAGGCGGAGACGCCGGGCCTCGGCGCGCGCATTGAGGAGGCGCAATGGCAGCAAAGCTTTGCCAGCAAGCGTCTTTTTGACGAGATCGGTGTCCCGCGCTTCGCCGTTGCGCGCGGACAGGCCCGAACCGAATATGAGGTCGACGGCATCACCGGCGCCACCCGTACCAGTAACGCCGTCACCCAGATGGTGCGCTTCTGGACCGGACCGAAGGGCTACGGCCCGTTAATGACCGCCATCCGTCGCGGAGAGTTCTAGGCGATGGCGAGCAACGTGAGCCTTTGGGGCACGCTGACGACGCCGCTGATCCGTCAGAACCCGGTGACGCTGCAAATCCTCGGCATCTGCTCGGCCCTTGCCGTAACCACCTCGCTCGACACCGCGCTCACCATGTCGATCTCGCTGACTGTGGTGGTGGTGCTCGCCGCCGGCATCATCAGCGCGATCCGCCGCCACATCCCGAACACGATCCGCATCATCGTGCAGATCATCATCGTTGCCTCGCTGGTGATCGTCATCGATCAGGTCCTGCAGGCCTACTTCTACGGGCTCAGCCAGCGCCTGTCGGTATTCGTCAGCCTGATCGCCACCAACTGCATCGTTCTCGGACGGACCGAATCCTTCGCCCGCACGAACCCGCCGCTGCCGTCCATGGTCGACGCACTCGGCAGCGGGCTTGGCTATGGGCTTGTGTTGATGCTGGTTGGGGCCTGCCGCGAACTGTTCGGCTCAGGCAAGCTTCTTGGCTATCAGGTGCTGCCGCTAGCCGATCAGGGCGGCTGGTTCACGCCGCTCAGCCTGATGCTGCTCGCCCCCAGCGCCTTCTTTCTGCTCGGGGCGCTGGTCTGGACGATGCGCAGCATCTGGCCCGAGCAGGCGGATGAGCCCGACTTCGCGCCGCATGAGATCGAGGAGGAACGCTGATGGCCGATCTCGGCGCGCTCTTCCTGCGGGCGATGTTCATCGAGAACATGCCGCTCACCTATTTCCTCGGCCTGTGCACCTTCCTGGCGCTGTCGCGCCGCACCGACACGGCTTTCGGCCTTGGCGTCGCGGTCATCGTGGTGATGGGTGTCACGGTTCCCCTCAACCAGCTCATCTACAACGCGGTGCTGGCGCCGGGTGCTTGGGGCTGGGCCGGTATGCCGGAGGTGGACCTGTCCTATCTGTCGCTGCTAACCTTCATCGGCGTTGTCGCGGCAAGCGTGCAACTGCTGGAAATGGTGCTCGAGCGCTATCTACCGCGTGTTCAGGCCGCGTTCGGCGCATTCCTGCCGCTGCTTGCGATCCACTGTGCGATCCTCGGCGGCAGCCTGTTCATGGTCGAGCGGCGTTACGATCTCGCCGAGGCTGTCGTCTATGGTCTCGGAAGCGGGGCAGGCTTCGCTCTGGCCGTGATTCTGCTTGGCGCGGTGCGTGCTCGACTTGCTTATGCCGACCTGCCCGCAGGGCTGCGGGGCCTCGGCGTCGCCTTCCTGATTACCGGCATGATGTCGCTCGGCTTCTCCTCTTTCGCACAGATGGCAGCCCAATGACCGAGGTCGTGTTGGGCACTGTGTTCATCATCCTGCTGATCGTTGCGTTGACGACGGCGCTGATTCTTGCGCGCGGGCGGCTCATCCCGCCAGGCGCGGTCGCCGTCACGGTCAACGGCGGCAAGCAAATCGACGCGGCGCGTGGCGACCAGTTGCTTGCCGTCCTCCATGGCGCTGGTATCGCCATTCCGGCCGCCTGCGGCGGCGCAGGCACCTGCGGTCTCTGTCGCGTCGCAGTCGAGGGCGAGGGTCTGGGCGACCCGCAGGCGACCGAGATGGGCCTGCTGTCACCTGCCGAGCGGCGCGACCATGTGCGCCTCGCCTGCCAGACCAAGCTGCGCGGCCCGGTCGAGGTCACCGTCGCAGCCGACGTGCTGGCGGCGGACTCCTTTCCCTGCAAGGTCCTGTCCAGTCGCATGCTGGCGCCGCTTATCCGCGAGCTGGTGCTGGAGCTGCCGGCCGGCCGCGACTTCCGTTTCCGCGCCGGCGGCTTCGCCCAGCTCACAGCGCCCGCCTACGCGCTCGACTTCGCGACGATGGAAATCGACCCGGCGCATGCCCAAGCTTGGCGCATCGCCGGCTGGTCGTCATTGAAGTCGGCATCACCGAAGCCCGTGACGCGCGCCTATTCCGTCGCCAGCCGGCCGCTGGATGCCGGCCGCATCGTCTTCAACATCCGGCTCGCCGTGCCGCCGGCCGGTCGCGAGCACAACATCCCGCCCGGCGTTGTCTCCTCCTGGCTGTTCTCGCTGAAGCCGGGCGATACGGTCGAGACGGGAGGCCCGTTCGGCGAGTTCCACGTCCAGCCCACGCAGCGCGAGATGGTGTTCATCGGCGGCGGCGTCGGCATGGCGCCGCTGCGCGCCATGATCCACGAGCAGATCGGTCTCGGCACGACGCGGCGCATGTCCTATTTCTACGGCGCGCGCACGGCAGCCGACCTCTTCTATGTCGATGAGTTCGAGGAGATCGCAGCAAGGCACCCGAACTTCACCTGGGTTCCGGCCCTCTCCGACCCCGCTCCGTCCGACCGCTGGACCGGCGCAACCGGCT
Source organism: Aquamicrobium sp. (assembly GCF_023954335.1). NCBI lineage: Bacteria > Pseudomonadati > Pseudomonadota > Alphaproteobacteria > Hyphomicrobiales > Phyllobacteriaceae > Aquamicrobium > Aquamicrobium sp. The sequence goes on along the minus strand of NZ_JAMLIE010000001.1, from coordinate 1,600,270 downwards.
TCATCCACGACACGGTGCGCAAGGTGCTGGCCGGCCATCCCGCGCCGGAGGAATGCGAATACTATCTCTGCGGACCGCCGGTGATGATTTCGGCCGTGCTCGCCATGTTGAACCGGCTGGGTGTCGAGCCGCATTCCATCTACAATGACGATTTCGGAGGCTGACCCATGCGCCCCATGTCCACCCTCATCGACCGGCGTCGCTTCCTCGCCCTCGGCGCCGCCTGTGTCGCGGCTCCCGCCGTCGCGCGCGGCGTCTCGCCGCTGGCGGGCATCGGCGGAGCCGCGTTCGGTACCGGCTGGAGCGTTTCGCTGCCGGCAGGCACGCCAACCGCCGCCTTGCAGGCTCACATCGAAGCGCTGCTCGCCGATCTGGACCTCGTCTTCTCACCGTGGCGGGCCGACAGCGTGATTTCCCGTTTCAATGACGCCGGCGCCGGAGACATGGCCGTTGCCGACGAGGTCGCGGAAGTGGCGCATTCGGCTCTCATCATCGCCGAGAGCAGCAGCGGCCACTTCGACCCGACGGTCGGCCCGCTGGTCGCGCGCTGGGGTTTCGGGCCGATCGACCATGGCGAGGCGATGCCCGGAGGTTGGCGCGGCCTGTCCGTGGCCAACGACCACATCGCAAAGACGAGACCGGGTCTCACGCTCGACCTGTGCGGCATCGCGAAAGGCCACGCGCTCGACCGCATGGCCGACCTGCTGCTGGATGCCGGCCACGACGACTTCCTGATCGACTTCGGTGGCGAGCTAGCCGCTCGTGGACGGCATCCGTCGGGACGCGTCTGGCAGGTGGGCATCGAGGACCCGCGACCTGAAGCGGAAGGCTTCGTCGGCATGCTGCGGCTGGACAGCCTCGCGGTCGCGACGTCGGGCGATCGCGCCAACGGCTACAACATCGGCCCGCGCCGCTGCAGCCACATCATCGACCCCGCCACGCGGGAGCCGGTCGAAGGCGCGCTTGCCTCGGTGAGCGTGCTGACGGCCTCAGCGCGCGAGGCCGACGGCTGGGCGACGGCGCTGATGGCGGCCGGCGAGGCCGGGCCGGAGCTGGCGCGCAACCGAGATATCGCCGCGCTGTTCCTGTTCCGCGACGGTGTCGGCCTGCGAAGCGTTGCGACCGGCGCGGTCGAAAAGCATCTCGCCTGAGGTCCGCCGATGGAAGCGCTTCTCGCAATTCTGATCGTCTGCCTGTCCGCCATCGGCCTCGGCGCTGGCCTGATGATGGGCCGGGGCGCGCCGAGCCGGGGTTGCGATGGCCTTGCCTGTGTCGGCGGAACGCGCTGCGACGGCTGTCCGCACGCGAAGGAGGAGAACCGGCGATGACCATGGGCACCACCGTCGAGCACATCATGCGTGCGGAGTTTCCGCGCCTGTCTCCCGAGATGCCGATCCGTGAAGCGGTCGCGGCCTTCGCCAGGCAACGCATGGCCTCGGCGCCGGTCATCGACGATCGTGGAGGGCTGGTCGGTATCCTGACGGAGAAGGACTGCTTCCGCCCGATGTTGAACGCCAGCTACTACCAGCAATGGGGCGGAGCGGTTGCCGACTTCATGACCCGGGAGGTACGCGCGCTCACTGTCGATCTCGACCTTGTCTCCGCCGCCGAAGAGTTCCTGGCGCGCTCGCACCGTGTCTATCCCGTGCTGCGCGACGGCGAGGTGGCCGGCATGCTGCACCGGTCGGATCTCTTCGCTGCGATCCTGACTGCCTCCGAGCACAGTTCAGGGCCTTGATTAGCTAGTCACGAAGTAAAAATGATGGTCATGCACCGATGAACTCATTATCGCGCGGAGGGGATTCGGATTGATCCAGTGCCATTCGATTGTCCGATGACAGACATCTGCCGACACGGTTCCAAACCCGGCTCTTGCACGCAATCGTTCAGCAGGATCCGTCTCTTGTCGCTCGCTAAGAGGTGCCGTCGCGCTCGGCGCGACGTCCCTTACCACCTGCTCGGCAGGCTTTGGTGATTGGAGATCTTGATTTCCTCTTCGGTCCTTCATTATTACGTTGAGATCAGACTCCCTTTTAGACCACAATGTCAATTCTGGACGCGCGTGCCTGCGCGCCGTTCCAGAATTTCCACAGCCTGATCAAGCCGGCCGATACCCGCCAGCCCACCCTGATCCGCAAAGTCTGCCGCAGCTGTCATCTTCGGTCCCATCGACCCGGCGGGAAGATCGAGTACGCGTGCCTCGTCTGGTGTCAATGTGGCGATCGGTGCCTCTGTCGGGGTGCCGAAACCGCGATAGACCGCGTCCACGTCGGTCAGCAGCAGAAGGGCATCGGCTCCGATCTGGCGCGCGAGAAGCGCGCTGGCGGCGTCCTTGTCGATCACCGCCTCGATGCCGCTCATGCTGCCGTCGCGCTGCCGCAGCACCGGAATGCCGCCTCCGCCGGTGCAGATAATGATCACATCCCGATCCAGGAGAAGCTGCAGCACACGAATGTCGGGGATTTCCTTCGGCATGGGCGAGGGCACGACACGGCGCCACTTGTCTCCATCGGGCGCGATGGACCAGCCGGCAGCAGTCGCGCGGGCCTCGGCTTCCTCGCGGTCATAGACGGGGCCAATGAACTTCGTGGGCTTTTGAAAGGCCGGATCGTCCGCGTCCACGATCACCTGTGTCAGAAGCGTGGCTACAGGCCGCGTGTGGCCCAGTGCGTTCTCCAGTTCCTGTTCGATCATGTAGCCGATCATGCCGCCGGTTTCGGCCCCGAGAACATCCAGCGGATAGGCCTCGTCCGGCTTGTAGGCCGCGCCCTGAAGCGCCAGTAATCCGACCTGCGGACCGTTGCCGTGCGTGATGACCAGCCTGTGCCCGGCCTCGACGATGCGGGCCAGTGCGCGCGCGGCCTCGCGCACGTTGGCCCGCTGGTTCTCGGCCGTCAGAGGCTCCCCGCGACGGAGCAGCGCATTCCCGCCAAGTGCTGCCACGACAAGCATGTTCAGCCCCCCAGGGTGGCGACCAGAACCGCCTTGATCGTGTGCAGCCGGTTCTCGGCCTGATCGAAGACGATCGAGGCCGGCCCTTCAAAGACCTCCTCGGTCACTTCCATGCAGTCCAGACCGTACTCGTCCTTGATCTGCTGGCCAACCGTCGTCTCGGTATTGTGGAAGGCGGGCAGGCAATGCATGAAACGGGCGCGCGGGTTGCCGGTCTTGTTCATCACATCGGCATTGACCTGATAGGGTATCAGCAGCTTGATGCGGTCGGCCCACTTCTCCTTGGCCTCGCCCATCGAAAGCCAGACATCGGTATAGACGAAATCCACGCCCTTCACGCCCTCGTCGATGGAATCGGTCAGGGTGATCCGCGCGCCGGTGTCTTTTGCGACGGCCTTTGCATAGTCCTGGACTTCGGTCGTGGGCCACAGTGTCCGAGGGGCGCAAAGCCGCACATCCATGCCCATCTTGGCACCGCCGATCAGCAGGCTGTCACCCATATTGTTGCGGGCATCGCCGAGGAAGCAATAGGATACCTCGCGCAACGGCTTTTCGGCATGTTCCTGCATCGTCAGGAAATCGGCGAGGATCTGGGTCGGGTGGAATTCGTCCGTCAGCCCGTTATAGACCGGCACGCCGGACCAGTCGGCCAGGGTTTGCACCACCTCTTGCCCGAAGCCGCGGTACTCGATCGCGTCATAGACACGGCCCAGCACCCGGGCGGTATCCTTGACGGTCTCCTTGTGGCCCATGTGATTGCCCGAGGGGCCAAGATAGGTCACGGTCGCGCCCTGGTCATGCGCCGCCACCTCGAAGCCGACGCGGGTGCGGGTGCTGTCCTTCTCGAAGATCAGCGCGATCTCCTTGCCCCTGAGCGTCGGAACCTCGGTGCCCGCGTATTTCGCGGCCTTCAGATCGGCGGAAAGCTTGAGAAGATAGCCGATCTCCTGCGGGGTGAAGTCCCGCAGGGTCAGGAAATGACGGTTCTTCAGGTTGAAAGCCATTGTGCGCCTCCTCAAACTGCGTCGCGGATGGTGGGACAGGACATGCAGTGGCTGCCGCCGCGGCCCCGGCCCAGTTCGGCGCCGGGAATGGCGCGCACCTCGATGCCGGCGGCCTTCAACGCCGCGTTGGTGTCATCGTTGCGGTCATAGCCGATGACCACGCCGGGACGCAGGCAGAGCACGTTGTTGCCATCATTCCATTGCTCGCGCTTGCGTTCCTCTTCGGTGTTGCCACCAGTGGCCACTAGTTCCAGCGACTTGTAGCCCAGAACCTCTGCCACGATCTCAAAAATCGGGCGCGGATCGTGGTGGAATTCCAGCGGCGTCCCGCCCTTGCCGGGGCGTATATCGTAACAGACCAGCTCATCGGCCACTTCCTTGAAGGCCGTCACCACGTTGCCGCCGCAAAGGGTGAAGATCGTGTCAAGATGCATCGCGGCGCGCGACTTGGGGATGGCGAAGGCCAGAACCCGCTGGGCGGCGCCTTTTTCGAACAGCGAAACCGCCAATTGCCCGATGCCCTGCGGCGAGGACCGTTCGCCCATGCCCACCAGCACGGCGCCATTGCCGACCGGCATCACATCGCCGCCTTCGACGGTCGACAGCCCATGATCGACAGCTGGGTCTCCGAAGTAGATTTCCGCCTTGCCGGCAAACTTCGGATGAAACTTGTAGATCGCGGTGTTCAGCAGCGTCTCGGGACGGCGCGCCGGCCAATGCATCGGGTTGACGGATACGCCGCCGTAGATCCAGGCCGAGTTGTCGCGGGTGAACAGCGCGTTGGGCAGCGGCGGCAGGATCAGGCCCTGATAGCCCAGATAAGCACCGAACAGGCCATGCGGCTTGAACGGCAGGTCGCTGGTGGCCAGCCCGCCCAACAGGTATTCGGCCAGCCTAACGCCGGGCAGTTCCTCCATCCAGGCGCGGAGATCCGACAGCATGCCGACGCCGACCTGATCGCGGTTGATGCGGTGATCCAGCACATATTTGCGACCTTCGGCCACATCCAGCGTTTCGGCCAGCAGGTCGTTCACGTCCAGCACTTCGATGCCTTCCTCGCGCATGACAGAGGAGAACACGTCGTGATCCTTTTGAGCCTGCTTGACCCAGAAGACGTCGTCGAACAGCAGTTCCTGGCAATTGTCCGGGGTCAGACGGCGATGGGCAAGGCCGGGGCGGCACACAATCACCTGATGCAACTTGCCGGTTTCGGAGTGAACACCGAGAGTACGATCAGACATGGCATTTCCTTTCTCTTACAAAAGCGTACCGAGGGTAAGTACCACCGTGATGAACAACAGAAGGATCAGCATCAGTGGCCAGATGAAGACAATCCAGCGATCGTAAGATACCCGCCCTATTGCGAGGCCGCCGATCACCACCGCGAAGGTGGGGTTGATGAGGTTTACCAAGCCGTTTGCCGACTGATAGGCTGTCACCACCAGATCACGGCCGACGCCTGCAAAGTCGGCAAGCGGCGCAAGAATCGGCATCGATAGCACGGCAAGCCCCGACGAAGACGGCACGAAAAAACTCATCCCGATCTCGATCCAGAGCATCAGGTTGATGAAGGCCAGTTCGCCCAGCCCTCCCAGCGATTGCTCGGCGCTGTGCAGAATAGTGTCGGCAATCCGCCCGTTGTCCATAATGACGACGATGCCGCGGGCAAGACCGATGACAAGCGCCACACCCAGAAGGTCGCGCGCCCCATCCACAAAACTGCCGGTCAGCTTCTTCTCGCCCATCTGCGCCACCAGCCCGACAACGATCGCCGAGCCAAGGAACAGAGCTCCCATTTGCGCCATCCACCAGCCTTGGCCGGCCACGCCCCAGATCATCACCGCGAAGGTAACCGCGAAGACAGCAAGGATAAGCTTCTGCTTGCCGGTCAAGGCGGCATCGGCATCATTGTCGCCCTTGCCTTGCAAGAACAGTTTGCGATGCGCTTCGGCCTGCCTGACCACGACCGAGCGCGAGGGGTCAGCCTTGATCCGATGCGCGTAACGCATGACATAGGCTGCGCAGATCACCAGCCCGCCCAGCAGGATCACCAAGCGAAGGAACATCCCCTCGGTGAATGCGATACCTGCCGCGTTCGAGGCGATGACCGTGGCAAAAGGGTTGATGGTCGAGCCCAGCACGCCGATCCCTGCGCCGATCAGGATGATGGCCACACCCGTCACCGCGTCATAGCCCGCCGCAATCACTACCGGGATGAGGATTGCATAAAAGGCCAGCGTTTCCTCGGCCATGCCGTAGGTCGTCCCGCCCAGCGCGAAGAGGGACATCATGATCGGGATCATCCAGATCTCGCGTCCCTTCATTGCCGACATCGCCGTCCTGATCCCTGTGTCTATCGCTCCGGTGGCGTTCACGACGCCCAGAAACCCGCCAAGGAACAGCACGAAAAGCGCGACGTCGATGGCGTTCGCCGCGTTGCTGTCGGGATCGTAAAAGCCCGCAACAGGCGCAAGCATCACGTCGACGAAGCCCTGTGGGTTCCGCTCGACCTCGCGGTAGGTTCCGACCACGGCTACCTCGCGGCCGACTTCCTCGTTCATCACGCGGTCATATTGGCCAGCGGGAATGATCCAGGTCAGAGCGGCGACAAATACGATGAGAAGAAAAAGGATCGTGTATGCAGTCGGAAAACGGGACGAAAGCTCTTGTGCCGGATCGTCGCGTTGCATCGTTTCTTCGGTCATTGAAAACTCCTTCCGGCGCGTCTCCCTGCGCATTTTGCCTGTGATGCTATCGCATAGCGACGATTTCGCCTATCTATTGTCAAGGCCGCACTCAATGCGGTCATTGACGTGCATCAAGTCGGGTCGGATTTCCTTGTGGTAGTTTTACTGTAACTAATCCCGCCACCGTCGCATCAGACGGAAACTTGCCATCGCCATCCAGAGGCAAAGACTCCGCTACCTTGCCAAAGACAATCGTCGAGGCGTGCTTGCGCTAGATAGTTTGCCCCGGTACCCTCAAACGCGACGTGAGGCCATAAATTGCCGTACTTGAGGACCAGTTCGTGAAGAAAAGATCGAAGTATCTCATCCCGGTCATTCTGGTGGCCGCGGTCGTCGCGGCCTATTTTGCTTGGGACAGACTGCAGGCACCGGCCTTGCCCGACGGCATCGTCAGTGCGAACGGGCGGATCGAGGCAACCGAGATCGACATCGCGGCCCTGACTGGGGGACGCATCGCCGACATCACGGCTGCCGAAGGAGACTTCGTCAAGGCTGGCGCTGTTCTGGTGCAAATGGATATCGTCCAGCTCAACGCCCAGAGACGGCAGGCCGAGGCACAGCTGCGCCGGGCTGAAATCGCGGTCGAGACCGCGAAGGTCCTGGTCGCAAAGGCAGAAGCGGAAAAGCGTGCTTCAGTAGCCAGAGTCGATCAGGCGGAAGCGGTGGCGGATGCGGCGGCGCGGAAGCTGGCGCGCTCGGAACGGCTTCTTCTGTCGAACACGACTTCCCAGCAGGTGGTTGACGACGACCGGGCGCAGGATCGCCAGGCAAAGGCGGGTGTCGCCTCGGCCGAGGCCTCGGATGCCGCCGCCCAGGCCGGCATCAATTCCGCACAGGCGCAGGTGGTGGACGCCCAGGCTGCGGTCGAGGCCGCACAGGCGTCGATCGATTCGATCACGGCCTCGATCAACGACGCGACGCTGGTTTCGCCCCGCGACGGCCGCATCCAGTACCGCGTCGCAGAAGAAGGTGAGATCGTCGCCTCGGGTGGCCGTATCCTCAGCCTTGTCGATCTGGGCGACGTCTACATGACGATCTTCCTGCCCACCTCGCAGGCCGGGCGGGTGCAGGTCGGATCCGAAGTGCGGCTGGTCATGGATGCCGCCCCCGACTATGTGATCCCTGCGACGGTCAGCTATGTGGCAGACGTGGCGCAGTTCACCCCCAAGACGGTCGAAACCGCCGACGAACGCGAAAAGCTGATGTTCCGCATCCGTGCGCGGATCGACCCGGAACTGCTTGTCCGCTATATCGAATACGTCAAGACCGGTCTGCCGGGCATGGCCTATCTGCGGCTTGATCCTTCGGTCGACTGGCCAGCCACACTTGCCAATGTCGTGAAATGACCGGGGCGGAACATCTGCCCGTAGCGACGGTTGCCGCCCTGACGCTGCGTTACGGCAAGGTTACCGCGCTGAACGATGTAACGCTGGACGTTCCCGCTGGCAGGATGGTCGGACTGATCGGACCGGACGGGGTCGGCAAGTCCAGCCTGCTGTCGCTGCTGGCCGGAGCACGCGTCATCCAAGAGGGTCGAGTCGAGGTCCTAGGTGGCGACATGCGCGAGGCCGGCCATCGAGGGCGGGTCTGCCCGCGCATCGCCTATATGCCGCAGGGCTTGGGCAAGAACCTCTATCCCACGTTGTCGGTCGAAGAGAACCTCGACTTCTTCGGTAGCCTTTTCGGCCATGACAAGGCCGAACGCGAACGGCGCATCACCGACCTGCTGGCCGCCACCGGCATGTCGCCGTTTCGCGACCGTCCGGCGGCAAAGCTCTCGGGCGGCATGAAACAGAAGCTGGGGTTGTGCTGCGCGCTGATCCATGACCCGGATTTCCTGATCCTCGATGAGCCGACCACCGGTGTCGATCCTCTCTCACGCCGTCAGTTCTGGGATCTGATCGACCGGATCCGCAAGGACCGCCCCGGTATGAGCGTGATCACCGCCACCGCCTATATGGAGGAGGCCGCGCGTTTCGACTGGCTGGTGGCGATGAATGCGGGCAAGGTGCTGGCGACCGGCACCACCGAAGAACTGCTGAGCCGGACTGGTGCGGTGGATCTGGATGCCGCCTTCATCGCGCTTTTGCCCGAGGAAGACCGTGGTAAAGACACCACCGTTGTGATCCCGCCGCGCGAAGGCGGCGACAACGAGATCGCCATCGAGGCCGAGGAGTTGACCCAGCGGTTTGGTGATTTCACTGCCGTCGACAATGTCAGCTTCCGCATCGCCAAGGGCGAGATATTCGGCTTCCTCGGCTCGAATGGGTGCGGCAAGACCACGACGATGAAGATGCTGACCGGGCTTCTGGAGCCGACCGAGGGGACGGCAAAGCTCTTCGGGCACGAAGTCGATGCGCGCGACATGACGGTGCGCCGCCGTGTCGGCTTCATGTCCCAGGCGTTTTCGCTCTACTCCGAGCTGACGGTGTTTCATAACCTGGAACTGCACGCGAAGCTTTTCGCGATGGATCCGGAAAAGATCCCCGCCCGCATTCAGGAGATGATCACCCGCTTCGATCTGGCGGATGTAGCCGACGCACTTCCCGAGGCGCTGCCGCTGGGCATCCGCCAGCGGCTGTCGCTGGCGGTGGCGATGATCCACGGCCCCGAAATACTGATCCTTGATGAGCCGACTTCAGGGGTCGATCCTGTGGCTCGGAACGGCTTCTGGCGTATTCTGGCGGAACTGTCGCGTAAGGATGGCGTCACCATCTTCGTCTCGACCCATTTCATGAACGAGGCAGAATGGTGCGATCGCATCAGCCTGATGCATGCGGGCAAGGTGCTGGTCAGCGACACGGCAGAGGCGATCACGAAATCCAAAGGCTTCGCGACGCTGGAGGACGCCTTTGTCGCCTATCTGCAAGAGGCGATCGATGAAACCGCCACTGCGCCTGAACCTACGACGGAGCCCGCGGCCGTGTCGGCCTTGGCCGGAGCAGCGCCGGCCCGTCGCAACGAAACCGGCGGCTACAGCCTTCGCCGCCTGATCAGCTATTCGAAGCTTGAAAGCCTGCAGTTGCAGCGCGATCCTATCCGGCTGGCCATGGCCTTGATCGGCTCGGTGCTTCTGATGATCGTCATCGGTTTAGGCATCAACATGGATGTCGAGGATCTCACCTTCGCAGTCCTCGACCACGACCAGACCACCGCAAGCCGCGACTATGTCCAGGACATTGCCGGATCGCGCTACTTCATCGAAAAGGCGCCGCTGACAAGCTATGAGGATATCGACGCAAGGATGCGTGCGGGAGAAATCAGCCTTGCCATCGAGATCCCTCCCGGTTTCGCCGCCGATGTCGCGCGTGGCCGTAGCGTCGAGATTGGCGCCTGGTTTGATGGAGCAAACCCGTCCCTCGCCAATACGGTCCAAGGCTATATCCAAGGCATGCATGGCGACTGGATCACGCGCAAGATGCGCGAGGCCTACGGAGACAGAGCCTCGAATGGGGACTTTCAGCTGGTCATCCGCTATCGTTATAATCCGGACGTGAAAAGCATCGTCGCCATGGCGCCGGCGGTGATTCCAATGCTGCTGTTGATGATTCCGGCGATCCTGACCACCCTTTCGGTGGCGCGGGAGAAAGAATTGGGCTCGATCATCAATTTCTATGTCACGCCGGTCACGCGGCTGGAATTCCTGCTGGGAAAGCAACTGCCCTATGTTGGCCTTGCCATGGTCAACTTCTTCCTGATGATGGCATTGGCCGTGTTCTTCTTTGGCGTGCCGTTCACCGGCAGTTTCGCTGGTCTGACAGTTGCCGCGCTGATCTATGTGACGGCATCGACGGCGCTTGGCTTTCTGGTGTCGGTCTTCATCTCCAGCCAGGTCGCGGCACTGTTCGCCACCGCGCTGCTGACCATGATTCCGGCCGTGTCCTATTCAGGGTTGGTTGATCCGGTTTCGTCACTGCAAGGGTTCGGACGAGTAATTGGCGAGATCTACCCGACGACCTGGTTCGTCACTGCGGCGCGGGGCGCCTTTTCCAAAGCCTTCGGCTTCGGTGAAATGCTCGAGCCGATGCTGGCGATGGGGCTTGCTGTTCCCGTGATCCTCGCCCTGGCCGCGACTTTCTTGAAAAAGCAGGCGGGATAAGGTCATGGATCTGAAGAACGTCTGGAACCTCGGAACCAAGGAACTGCGCGGCCTTGCTCGGGACTGGATCATGCTGATCCTGATTGCCTATTCCTTCAGTCTTTCGGTATGGACGTCGGCCAACTCCCGACCCGACGCGTTGAGCAAGGCGGCGATCTCGATCGTTGACGAGGATCAGTCGCAGCTGTCCTCGCGGATCACTTCGGCCTTCTATCCGCCGTATTTCGTTCCCCCGAACCTGATCACGGCTGCCGAAGTCGACAGGCGAATGGATGCCGGCCTTGATACTTTCGCACTGGATATCCCCCCGGACTTCGAACGCGACGTGCTGGCCGGCAAGTCACCGGAAATCCAGCTCAGCGTCGATGCTACCCGGATGAGCCAGGCTTTTACCGGGGGCGGCTACGTCAGCCAGATCGTTTCCAGCGAGGTTTCGGAATATGTGGCGGGGCATCGGGCAGAGGCCGTCCTGCCGGTTGGGTTGGCCCTGCGCGCCCGCTACAACCCCGCGCTCGATCCCAGCTGGTTCGGAGCGATTTCCAGCGTGATCCAGTCGATCACCATGCTGTCGCTGATCCTGACCGGCGCGGCGCTGATCCGGGAAAAGGAACACGGCACGGTCGAGCATCTGCTGGTCATGCCGGTGACTGCGACCGAGATCATGCTGTCCAAGATCTGGTCGATGGGTTTTGTCGTTCTGCTCGGTTCGGCCTTCTCCCTGATAGTCGTGGTTCAGACGCTGATGGCGGTGCCGGTGCAGGGCTCGGTGCCGCTGTTCCTGGGCGGAGCGGTTCTGATGATGTTCGCGATGACCTCGCTGGGGATATTCATGGCCACCGTGGCCGGGACCATGCCTCAGTTCGCGCTGCTGATGATGCTCGTGCTGCTGCCGTTACAGGTGCTGTCAGGCGCCATGACGCCGCGCGAATCCATGCCTGAAATCATCCAGATCATCATGTTGGCCGCACCTAACACGCATTTCATCATCCTGTCGCAGGCCATCCTGTTCCGCGGTGCCGGATTCGATGTCGTCTGGCCGCAGTTCCTCGCGCTGGCGGTGATCGGAACGGCGCTGTTCTGGCTGGCGCTGCAGAGGTTCCGCGCCTTCCTGAAGTAGTAGCCTCACTCGGCATGCCCCGATCTTGCAAGACAGGCCAAGGATTGACGGGGCGTTGATAATGTAACCACCCCCCGACGGCATTGATGTGCCAGAGTAGGATCGTGTGTCAATGAAGCTGGGCGATATTGACCGGGCCGTTCTCCGGGAGCCTCAGTAGGAGGGCCAGAGTCAAAATATCGAGCGGGCCGAACGGGTCTCCGCGCCGCCCGCCATCGGTCACGCCCCATCCAGCTGTGGCTGTGGCTTGTTGTGTGCGCCTGCTGAGTGTTCCGCCTCGAACGCGCTCTTTCCCTTTTCGGCCCAGAGCGCGATTGCTTTGTCGCGCTCATCGCTTCGGAGCTTGTCGGCCATCCAGATGAGCGCGCCAAGAATGGTCGCGCGGTCGTCGCCGGTCAGGTCCACGATGCCCGCTTTGAAAATGAGACCGCCCAGTTCGATGAGATGCCGGGTGCGCTTGCGGCGTTCGACCTGCCATGTTCGCATGTCATTGCGCGCCCGTGCCGCCTGATGCCGGTTGCGCGCTGCCCGGTTGCGATTGAGCGCCGTCAGTGTTGCGGTCAGACGCTGACGCAGATCGCCGCGACCGCCCTTGAAAGAATGCCGCGCCGCGCTTCGCCCATGCCTCCCTCTTTCCGGCATCGGTCGTTTCGGCCAGCACGACCAGCGCCCCAGCCAGTTCGTCGGCGGTGAGGCCGTCCGCCCCGGCGGCGATGACCAGTTCGCCAAGCTGCTGAACCTTGCGCTGTTTCAGTTCACGCGCCTTGTCTTCCAGGGCCTTCAATTCCGCATCAAAGTCCCGCGGCTTGCGCATTGCGTCCTCCATAAGCTGTTGATGCAGCGATAATAGTTGAGCGCGTTGCGGATTGCTTCTATGTTGCCGGGACGGTGTGGCACGGCCCGGTCCATCCCGAGATTTTTTCGAGGGAGGGCGCGCTTATACGTCGTTCCGACGTGCGCTTGGCCGTGCCAATGCTTGATCGCGATGGCGATCTATCATCTTCACGTCAAGGTCATTGGCCGCAAGGCCGGGTCGAGCGCGGTGGCGTCCGCCGCCTACCGCTCGGCCTCGCGGATGCGCGACGAGCGTATCGACCGCGTGCAGGACTTTTCCAACAAGCGCGGCGTCGTCCATTCCGAGATCATGTTGCCGGAAGGAGCACCGGAGCATCTTGGCGACCGCGAACGGCTCTGGAACGATGTCGAGGCGTTCGAGGTACGCAAGGACGCCCAGCTCGCCCGCGAGGTGGAGTTCGCCATTCCGCGCGAGATGACACAGGCGCAAGGCATCGAACTTGCCCGCGATTTCGCCCAAGCCGAATTTGTCGATCAGGGCATGATCGCCGATGTGAACGTGCATTGGGACATGGCCGAGGACGGAAGCCCCAAACCTCATGCCCATGTCATGCTGACCATGCGCAGCGTGGACGAGAACGGTTTCGGCCCAAAAGTGCGGGACTGGAACCGCACGGAGATGGTGGAGCGCTGGCGCGAACGCTGGGCCGAACATGTCAACGAGCGCCTTGCCGAACTCGACATTGACGCCCGCATTGACCATCGCAGCCTTGAGGCCCAGGGCATCGGGCTTGAGCCGCAAAGCCAGATCGGGGCACCCGCGCAACGCATCGAGGGCGAAGGCATTGAGGCCGCCGACCGCGCCGACATGCACCGTGAGATCGCCCGCAACAACGGCGCGCGGATCATCGCCGATCCATCGGTAGCGCTGGACGCGATCACACAGCAGCAATCGACCTTCACGCGGCGCGACATGGCGAAGTTCGCGCACCGGCACAGCGACGGGATCGAGCAGTTCAACGAGGTCATGGGCGCAATGCGCGGCTCGCCCGATCTGGTCGAACTCGGGCAGGACGGGCGCGGCGAGGATCGCTTCACCACCCGCAACATGATCGAGGCGGAACAGCGCCTTCACCGTGCTGCCGAGATGATGGCCGTGAAGGAACGTCACGAGGTGAACGATACGCATCGCGACATGGCATTGGCGCGCGCTGAACAACGCGGCCTTGTTCTTTCCGGCGAGCAGGCCGACGCGCTGGCGCATGTCACGGACGGGCGCGATCTTGGCATCGTCGTCGGCTATGCCGGGACGGGAAAGAGCGCCATGCTCGGCGTCGCCCGCGAGGCATGGGAGGCGGCAGGCTTTGAGGTTTGCGGTGTTGCCCTGTCAGGCATCGCGGCTGAAAACCTTGAAGGCGGATCGGGCATTGCGTCCCGCACCATCGCCAGCATGGAACATGGCTGGGGACAGGGCCACGACATGCTGACGTCCCGCGATGTGCTGGTCATCGACGAGGCGGGCATGGTCGGCACGCGGCAATTGGAGCGCGTGCTTTCCCATGCGGCGGAAGCCGGTGCCAAGGTGGTGCTGGTCGGCGATCCGCAGCAGTTGCAATCCATTGAGGCGGGCGCCGCGTTCCGTTCGATCCATGAACGTCATGGCGGTGCGGAAATCGGCGAGGTGCGCCGCCAGCGCGAGGACTGGCAGCGGGACGCGACTCGCGATCTGGCGACCGGCAGGACCGGCAATGCCATCGCCGCCTATGACCGTCACGGCATGATGCATGCCGCCGAGACCCGCGAGCAGGCGCGCGGCGATCTGATCGACCGCTGGGGCCGCGACCGGCAGGCATCGCCGGACGCGAGCCGCATCATTCTCACCCACACCAACGCCGAGGTGCGCGAACTCAACGAGGCGGCCCGTGACCGTATGCGGACGGCGGGTGATCTGGGCGAGGATGTGCGCGTGACCGTCGAGCGCGGCGACCGGAATTTTGCCAGCGGGGATCGCGTCATGTTTCTGCAAAACGAGCGCGGCCTTGGCGTCAAGAACGGCACGCTCGGCACCATCGAACAGGTCAGCTCGGAGAGCATGACCGTGCAGACCGATGACGGACGCGGCATCTCTTTTGATCTGAAAGACTACGACCGCATCGACCATGGTTACGCTGCGACAATCCATAAGGCGCAGGGCATGACGGTAGATCGCACCCATGTTCTGGCGACACCGGGCATGGACGCCCATGGCAGCTATGTCGCCCTGTCGCGCCACCGCGACGGCATGGACCTGCACTATGGCCGCGACGACTTCACCAGTCAGGATAAACTCATCAACACCCTGTCGCGTGACCGGGCCAAAGACATGGCGACGGATTACGAACAGATCGACCCGGCCCAGGACTATGCCGAACGGCGCGGCATCACCTTCCGCGCCCGTGTCGCCCAGATCATGCGCAGGCTGATGCCGGAGCGGCTGCGCGATGCTGTCGATGGGATGCTGGACGGTCTGCGCCAGCCCGGTGACGCCGCGCCTGGCGCTGATGGTGTGAGACGACCGGAAAGGGAAAGGACCGGAAAGCCGGTGGTGGAGCGGCAGATCGGGGAAGACCCCGAGGCCGCGTTGCGCCGCGCCCGTGGCCGGGCCTTTGTCCGTCATGCCCGTGCCGTGGATGCGGTCTTCAAGGCGCAGGACCGGGGTATCTCGGCGACGCCCGAGCAGGTGCAGGAACTGCATGAGGCCCGCGCCGGATTTGACGATATGCGCCCTCATGGCTCCCGCGACGCCGAGGCCGTCTATAAACGGAATCCCGGATTCGCCGCCGATGTCGCTTCAGGTGATGCCGACCGCGCCTTGCCCGCCAGACGCGCCCTGCAACTGGAAACCGAAATGCGCCAGAACCCCGATCTGCGCGCCGACCGCTTCGTGGAACGTTTTCGCGACCTCAGGCAGACCGGCGACCGCCAATATGCGGCGGGCAACTATTCCGGCTACAAGGCCGCCCGCGCCGAGATGGGCAACATGGCAATGAGCCTTGAGCGCGATCCCCAGATGGAATCCCTGCTCGAAGGTCGCAAGAAGCAACTCGGCATCGACATGGATTTCGACTCAGGCATGAGGCTCGGTCGGCAACTCGCCCTCAGTCACGGCCTCGGCAGGGGAAGGGGCATCGGGTTGTAAAACCGTCCTGTTAGCCACCGCCCCCTTGTCGCATATCGTGTCGCGTGTCGTTCGCGACCTGCGACAAACACTTGCGACACGAAACCGCCTGATTTTCTGGGGACTGCCGATCTGGTGGAGGTTTTAGGATTTCCGCGAACAAGGAAAGCTCTCCGAGGCGACCCGCCCTTAGCCGAACCGGCCGACCATATTGCGCAAATCACTTCCAACGCTGAGCGCAGACATGCTCGCCCTCCGTGTCGGCCAGATAGAGTGGGTAGAAGGTCCGCAGCCGGACCGCGCCGACGATCTTGCAGCCTGCCTTGTCGGCACAGATGGCCAGCGTCTTGCGCGCATCGTCAACGGTGCAGAGCACTGTCGAACAGCGCCGGTGATGCAACGCCCCGCTCGCATCCGAGGTCAGAAGGCCAAGCCGCTCGGCATCGTCAATGTCGAGGCCGAACAGATCGGCCTCGGCCAGCGGGTGCGTTCCCGTAACCTGTGGCGGCGGCACCTCGACACCATAGGCGATAGCGCTGGACCAATGGACCGTCGATTTGGCATCGGCGCGGCACATCAGGCCGAGGTCGACGGGCCCGGCTTCGCTGGACGCCGGGAAAAGCGCGAGGATGACAAGAAAAAACAGCACTGGTTTCATTCGTCTCATTCCGTGGCGCGGATGCGGGCATTGCCGTTTCCACGTTGCAAATCCTTCACATGCCCCCCGATGTCGGGAAGCGAATGTATGAACTTGTCGATGCGACGTAGAGCCAGACGAGGCTGGCCCCCACCCACAGGATGGCAAGCCAGGAGAGGACGCGCAGGACACTCGATTGTCCGGCCCGCTTCCACCTGAGATCGACAAGGCCGGCGACAGGGAACCAGATCGCCCATAGCATGCCGGCCCAGATCGTCGCGGGCCAGACATCATCGCCGCTCCAGTCGTTCAGATTTCCGTAGAGGGGCGCAAGGAGCGGATAGCAGGCGTAATAGAGTCCGACGCCCAGCATGCCCATGCTGAACAGGCCGAGGGCCGCGACGACGAAGCCGGCAATAATGGAGCCTTTGATGGCGAAAAGCGTGTTCATTGGGATCGGGTCTTCCTCAGGTCTTGTATTACGTCCAGACGCCGATCGGCAGGATCGGCACGCCGAGAATTGCCGTCGGCCAATGCTCGACGGTGAAGCCGCCGATCACCCTGAAGAAACCGGTCATGTGGCCTCCGGTGCCGGCTCCGCGGCTGGTTCGGGGCGGCCGTCCCTGTCGAAGCGAAAGATCCAGTTCAGCGTTTCGCTGTGACGATCTAGCCTTGCGGGCAGCTTGATCAGGTCGCCCGGCCGGTCCCGATATCCGGTGAAGACGATCGGGCGCAAGGCGGCGCTGACGGCATGATAGGTTTCGGGGACGCCTTCCTCCTGAAGATCGCCCATCTGCGGATAGCCCCCCGCGCGGATGACGACGCCGCCGTCGAAATCGTGAAGGGCAAAGCCGGGCGCGGCCGGCGCGATGTCCACCCATGCCCGCGCAAGGCGCGCCTCCAGCCGCTCGCGCCCGCCGATGGCGGTGAGCGCGGCGTCGCCGAGGACGGTCAGCCAGTTCACGGCCTGGATGCGGCCGGGCTTCCTGCTCAGGTTGAAGGCGCCGGGAAAGTCGAGCCCGCAGAAGCGCGATAGGATCGGCCAGCTTTCGTCGGGCCACTGAAGCTCCATCCCCGGTTCCGCGATGAGGGCGAAGCCGGCCGAGCCGTAATCTGGCTTCACGATCGAGGCCCATTCCACAACCGCCGCGACATAGCGGTCCGGGTCTTCCTTCATGAACGAAGCGGGCACCACCGCATGGAAATACGACAGCCAGTCCGGCGCGTAGTCTCCGACCAGTTGCGCCACGCCATGCCAAAGAGGAATCTCCCGGTCCTCGCAGATCGTGATGCCGAACGCCTTGACCGCCTCGGCTTCGGTCGCCTGCCTGCGTTGCCTTTCCGGAAAATCCGCCTTGGCGAGAGCCGAAAGACGTTTCGAGTCGTTCGGCAGGATGCGCGTGACA
Organism: Aquamicrobium sp.; assembly: GCF_023954335.1. NCBI lineage: Bacteria > Pseudomonadati > Pseudomonadota > Alphaproteobacteria > Hyphomicrobiales > Phyllobacteriaceae > Aquamicrobium > Aquamicrobium sp. Next base: position 1,582,356 of record NZ_JAMLIE010000001.1, on the reverse strand, counting down.
TGCGGGCCGGCGAGCCTTGCATAGGCGGCGAGCGCATCGACTGCCGAGGTCCGCACCCGCGGCTCCGGGCCGTTCGGGAAGTAGAACTGCGCCCGCACGCCGATACGCATGATCGGCTTGCCGCTGTGGCGGTGGGGGATGAGCGCGTCGTCAAGCGTCTCGTAATCCATGCGGCGGTCCATGGTCAGTCCCTTTCACCGCCTCGCCGAAGGCCGAGAAGCGATCCGGCCAGCCACATGCAGAGGGCCGCCAGCACGATGGCGACCGTGCTGAAATCCATCGTGCCCACAGCCGCGCCGGTCGCGGCCATGATCATCAATTCGCGTTGCAGGCGCGGCGCGAGTTCATCGCGAATGGCGGAAGCCAACGCATCCCGCTCGTCCGCCGCGAACGGCTTCAGGTTGGCGCGATACCAGGTGCTTTCGGGACGCCAGATGCGCGGGGCCGAGCGCAGGCAGGCCATGGCGATCAACCAGTAGAGCCCGACCGCCAACAGCGCCATCGACGCCACGAGTGGAACGGCCGGCAGAAACTCGTACAGGGGCAAGGCGAACTGCGACGCCACGAACAGGCCGGCGAGCGCAAGATAGGGAACGGAGCCCGGCAGGCCGCGGGCGTTGCGCAAGTCGATCATCGGGCCGGTTCCGGTATTTTCGTGCAGTGAATCGCCTCCGAGGATTGCAGATCGAATCGTCACGCAAGCATAAAGGTCCCGCCAAGCCGGGCAAACCGCCAGACGGTTACATCTTTGCTGCAAATGGCTATATTGGCACATACGAGGCGTGGCAGAGAGGTTTATCGCGGGCGGCGGCTTCGAAAGAGGCCCGCTCCGGGCTTTGAGGCCTTCAGGACTCTCACGGCGCGCGCAGGTTCGAATCCTGTCGCCTCGTCTCTGGAGCGGGTGGATGCATCCTCACGATCTGCTGTGCATGATGCGGGCGCCAGATTATCGCGTGAACAACCGGGCAGGACGATGCTGAGCGCCTCTTTGCAAGATTTCATCGACACCTACGATCTGGACGACAAGGGCGTGGATGCGATCACGCAGGATGACGCCGGACGGGTGCGCTTCGTCTTCGAGCTGTTCCATTGCGACGATGCGCTTCGCAGCGACGAATCCATGGATTACCGGCTGGCCGCTACGTTTCGCCCGGAAGATGTGACCCTCCACGAGGGTGTGCTGTGGCACGAGGAGGGAGACTGGCTGGGTACGATTCTCGATCTTCAGACGCAGGACGGCCCGTTGCGCCTCGGCATCGAATGGCGGAGCCTCATTGACCGGAACCATTCCTGGACGAGCCTGTCGCTGTGCGATGGTCCGCTCCAGGCCGAGGAAATCGTCAGTGAACGCAGGAGAGAACGCTGACGAAAGGAAACGAAATGGACAGCTTTGCACGATTCATTCCCGACGGGGCAGAGCTCGACGCCAGGGCGATCCGCGCCGCCGGTCTTGCGGCGCGACCGTTTCCCGAATTGGCAATTCCCGCCGAAATCGCCGCTGTCGGCAGGCTGGTGGGAGCCGAGCAGGCGGAACTCTGGAGCTGCCAGTATCAACGGGAACCACTTCACCTCGCGGGATTGAGCTTGGATGAAGCCGGACGCCAGTCCTTCGCCCTCGGTTATGAAAGCGTTCTGGTCGCGTTCGAGGCAGCGCGAACCTATATCTGGCAGCCGCTCGAACATGAGTTCTTCGTCATCTTCGCTCCCCAGCCGACGCTGGAAGCCATTCGCTCGGCCGGCATCTTCGCGTATGATTTCCACGACTATGCCCGTGAAGACTATTTCAAGGGAAAGCGGTCCGACTATCTCGTTGAAATGGGCAGGCGCTACACGATCGCCGGTCGTGATCCGCAAGGAGATGACGCATGATGCTGGCTGATTTCCCAGCGACTATCTTATACACGCAGGTGCTGGTCCAGACTGAAAGCCATGCGGGGATCGGCCTGCTGTGGACCGACGAGCATGTGGCGCAAGGCTTTGCCTGGTCGGACGGCCTCGTTTCCTTCGGCGTGCCGGATCATGACGGCGAGTGCCGGATACAGGTCGAGGTCTCCCGTGGCGCCGTTCCGGACCCGCAGGCGCTGTGGGCGGTGCAGGTTCCCTTCTACGTCGCCGGCCCGTTGCAAATCGGCGCCATCTTCGATCCGCACAGCGTCGTTGTTCCGAATGGGAGCTATAACCTCACCTGGCAGGCGTTTTCAGGCGGAAGCGACCATGCCTATACGCTGCGGCTGACCTTCTCGCAGAGCGCCACGCCGGAGTTCCGCATCCTGAAGAAGGGCGGCGACATCACCGCCGATACGGTCCTGCGCCGCGACGCCGAAGCGGCGAAATAGAAGCGGCCGCAGGCGGAGGACGAGTCGTGCATTGGACAGAGATAGACTGGAAGAGGATAAATCCGATCCACGACGACCTTCTGGCGAAGGTTCGCAGCGAGACCGGCCGAGCCTGGAAGGATGCCAACGGGGAGTTGCATTCCCACTACAAGGAAATGCCGTTCTGGATCGTCCTTCATGAGGATGGCGATGTCCGCCAGGCGCATGCTGTCTTCCGGGAGATCGTTCGTCCGGCGCTCAGTGAGATCGAGCCGGTACAGTGCACGGTCGGGTATAGCGTCGTGAAGGATGGAAAGCGCCGGCACTACTTTCTCGGGACCAACGCCGAAATCCTGAATGACGGCGGCCTGCTCGACGATTGACCCCGTAGGACCAAATACGTTGCCTCAAGTGTAAATCGGAGGGATCAAAGGTCACATCGACTATCGTTTTCTTTTGTCGGTGATGCTGCAATATCGTCGGGGATCTCGCTCAGGAAGCTGCTGCTCTGCTGAAGCCGAATGGCAAACGTCTGGGCGAAGCCCTCGAAACGCTCCTTGCCCTTGACCTGCTCTGGCCCAGCACGCTTCAGTTCGCAAAACTCCCGAAACGTGCAACATGACGGCCGGAACGCCGAGAGGGCCATGCCTCGCACTTTTGGCGCATCCGTAGAAATCCTCAACTGGAATCCATCCTCGCCAACCGCAGCCGGGAAATCCCGCTCGAATCAGGATGCCGCCCAGCGCAAAACTCATGTTCATCCATAGCATCGAATACGGCATGGGTGGAGAGTCGGGCCGTAGAACCATCCTATTTACCGTCGCTTCTACGCCACACTACTACGCCAACTAAATATCTATTGCACAACGATAATTCGTTGCTCTGTCTGGTCTCTGCAATCGTCAAAAACGACCAGCAGGAGGCAGCACGACCATGCGCCAACCAGACCGTATCGTCCGTTTGAAGACCGTTCTCGCCCGCACCGGGCTGTCCCGGTCCACCATCTACCGTAAGATCGCCGAGGGCACGTTCCCGCCCCAGCTCAAAATCAGCGCCAACGGCGCGGGATGGAAGGAATCCGACATCAATCACTGGGTCGCCGATCCCGTCAGGTGGAGGCCGCGCAGCGAGTTCGATGCCGATGCCCTCTGATCGCAGGGACAGCAAGCCGGAGGCGGCATCCCGGTCCCGGCGTGTCAAACGCCCGCCCACGGCGTCGGAGCAGCTTGAGGAATTGCTGGGCTATTCGTGGCCGTTCCCCGGCAGACCGCCGAAACACGACCTCAGTACATGGACCGTGACCGACGACTGGCCCGACCCTGTTCCGGTTACGGAAGCCGAGATTGAGGTGTTCGAGCGATGGTTTGGCGACCTGTTCGATGAATTGTTTGGCCCGGACAGTTGAGCCGTTTCCGTTGCAATGTGAGTTATAGTGTGGTACATATGCCCATTGTTGGAGTGAACCTGTGATCGTAGGCTTTCGGGACGACTGGCTTCGGGCCTTCTTTGTGGATGATGTTCGTTCCCGCAACATCCCGCCCGATCTTGAGGCCCGCTTGTTCCGCAAGCTCCAGATGATTGACGACGCCGTGACCGATCAGGACTTGCGCGTGCCGCCCAGCAATCACTTCGAGAAGCTGCGCGGCAATCTGGCAGGACTGCATTCGATCCGCGTCAACCAGCAATGGCGGTTGATCTTCCGCTGGGATGGTGAGCGCGGTGAGGCTGACGGGATTTATCTGGACGACCACAGTTACCGATGAAAGTGAGGCGAACATGCTGACCACCAAGCGCAAGCCGGCGACCGTCGGCGAGATACTGACCGAGGAGTTCATGCAGCCGATGGGGCTGACACAGGGCGCGCTTGCCGAGGCGATGGGCGTCCAGCGCAAGCACGTCAACGAGCTATGCGGCAATCGCAGGAACGTGACGGCGGCGACAGCGCTGATCCTGGCCCGCGTGTTCGGCACCAGCCCTGACTTCTGGCTCAACGTGCAGCGGCGAAGCGATCTTTGGGAGGTGATGAACACGCCCAAGGAGCGCGAACGAGTTGAGCGCGCGCGCCCGTTGGAGAAAGCGGCCTGAGCGCGTCCATGCGGTCCGATGGTTGGGGCCGAGCCACGATTGTGAAGGAGACATCACCATGACCGTGCCGCTGCGCGCCGCCCTCTATCTGCGCGTTTCGACGGCGCGGCAGGCCGAGCATGATGTCTCCATTCCCGACCAGAAACGGCAGGGTGAAGCCTATTGCGAATCCCGTGGTCTGCAACTGGTCGAGACTTTCATCGAACCCGGCGCATCAGCCACGAACGACCGCCGCCCCGAGTTCCAGCGCATGATTGAGGCGGGGACCAGCAAGCCCGCGCCGTTCGATGTCGTCGTGGTCCATTCGTTCAGCCGGTTCTTCCGCGATCACTTCGAGCTTGAGTTCTATGTCCGCAAGCTGGCGAAGAATGGCGTGAAGCTGGTCTCGATCACCCAGGAAATGGGGGATGACCCTATGCACGTCATGATGCGGCAGATCATGGCGCTGTTCGATGAATACCAGTCCAAGGAAAATGCCAAGCACGTCATGCGGGCCTTGAAGGAGAATGCCCGCCAAGGCTTCTGGAACGGCTCGCTTCCTCCTATCGGCTATCGCACCGTCGCCGCCGAGCAGCGCGGGGCCAAGACCAAGAAGAAGCTGGAAATCGACCCGCTGCACGCCGACACGGTGCGGCTGATCTATCGCCTCGCGCTGGAAGGCGACGGCACCACCGGCCAGATGGGCGTGAAGAACATCGTTTCCTATCTCAATAGCCGCCGCATCTTCACCCGCGACGGCGGGCGTTGGGGCATCGGGCAGGTTCACCGCATCCTGACCCGCCGCACCTATATGGGCGAGCATGAGTTCAACAAACGCAGCAAGACCAAGGAATTGAAGCCGGTCAGCGAGATCGTGATGGTTCCCGTCCCGCCGATCATCGACCGTGACACGTTCGACACCGTGCAGAAGCTGCTCAAGGCGCGCAATCCCAAGGTCATGCCCGCCCGCGTCATCAGCGGCCCGACCATGCTGACCGGCCTGATCCATTGCGCCAAGTGCGGTGGGGCCATGACCATCCGCACCGGCAAGGGCGGGCGCTATCGCTATTACGCCTGCTCGATGAAAGCGCGACAGGGACCGACCGCGTGCAGTGGCATGGCCGTTCCGATGGAGAAGCTGGACGATCTGGTCGTCAATCACCTTGAAAAGCAGCTTCTCCGGCCCGAGCGTCTGAAAATGATTCTTGCCGCCGCGCTCGACCGCAGGGAAGAACATGCCGAGCGCCGCCGCGAGCATATCGCCGAATTGAACAAGCGCTCAGCCGAATCGGAACTGCGGCTCAAACGCCTCTATGACGCCATCGAGTCAGGTGTTGCCGATCTGAACGATCCGGCGCTGAAAGACCGCATCGACGGCCTCAAAGCCATTCGTGACCAGGCCAAGGTGGATTCCGACCGGGCGCAGGCCATGCTCCAGAACTCGGGGCAAAAGGCCGTCACGCCGCAGATGCTTCGAAAGTTCGCCACGACAGCGCGCCAACGTATCCGGCTGGAAGGTGGAGGCTATCGCCGCGATCACCTGCGCGCGCTTGCTCAGCGTGTCGAGGTCGCCGAGGGCGAGGTTCGTATCATGGGATCGAAGTCCCGGCTGCTACAGACGCTCGTGGCGGGAAGTGGCGTAAACTCAGTGCCCACTCAGGGACTGAAGTGGCGGAGAGGATGGGATTCGAACCCACGAGGCCCTTTTGGAGCCTACTCCCTTAGCAGGGGAGCGCCTTCGACCACTCGGCCACCTCTCCGTACCGCGCTTTCTAAGCGTTTCCGGGCGTTTGGCAAGGGGGCAAACTTGCAGGTTCATGCAGGTTCTTGCAGAACGATGCAGGAACTTGCAGGGGGAAGTGGGGGAAAATTGGGGGAAAGGGTTCCTGCCATGTTCCCCCGTCCACAGAAATCTCGATCTGTGAATTGTGCGATGTCAGCCAGCTTGACGCTGATCGCTTTTGAGGAATATGTTCCTCGGCGGTGCGGCACACCGGAACCTACGAGGATACCATGAAGCTGCACACGATTTTCGACTGGAATTTCCAAGTCCACCAGGTCAACGACCGCGGCGAGATCATCGAGACGCTTGCGCTCGCCAACAACTCATCCGTTGCCATCGCCGCGTTCGATGCCGCGCTGAGAGAGCGCACCAACAGCCAGATCGAGCTGCGCAATCGGATGCGCGTCATGAGATCGGCGTCGTCCGGTGGGGAAGCCTTGCCAGCGCCGTAGGCTGCTGACAGGATCGCGGCATGTGCAACCTCTACAACTACACCCGGAACGTCGACGCCATCCGCCAGCTCGCACGCGCCATGGTCGACCGAACCGGCTTCAACGAGCCATCGCGCGACGTCTATCCCAACTATCTTGCGCCGGTGGTGCGCGTCGGAGAAGACGGCGAGCGCGAGATCGCTCCGCTCCAGTGGGGCATGCCGTCACCGCCGCAGTATGTGAAGGGCGCCGACCGCGGCGTCACCAACACCCGCAATGTCGGCTCGCCGCACTGGCGGCGCTGGCTGGGCGTCGAGAGCAGATGCGTCGTGCCATGGACGAGCTTTGCCGAGCCGTCACCGACAAAAGACGAGAATGGCCGGACGCCGAATGTCTGGTTCGCGATCAACGAAGACCGCCCGGTTGCCGTTTTCGCTGGCATCTGGACCCGCTGGCATGGTGTGCGCAAGGTGAAGGACGGGCCGGGCGACTTCGAGCTTTACGGCTTCCTGACGACCGAGCCAAACGCCGTCGTCGCGCCTATCCACCCGAAGGCGATGCCGGTGATCCTTACCACGCCGGAGGAAATCGACGTCTGGCTGTCGGCACCATGGGACGAGGCGAAGGCGCTCCAGCGGCCGTTGCCGGATGATATGCTCATGGTCGTAGAATCGCCTTCGAAGGAAGCAGCATGAGCGACGAGCCCAACCGAGATGAGCAGCCTGTCGCGACACCGGCCGGCATCTGGGAGCACTATTGCGAGCACCCTGGCTGCAAGGAATGGGGCGGCTTCGGCTTTTCCCTCGCCGGCCGGCCGGCGCGCTGGTTCTGCTGGGATCACAAGGCGGATGGTGAGCGTCTGCTGGGCAGGTCCTGAAAGACAAAAAGCCCCGCCACCTTTTGGCAGCGGGGCGAAGCAATATGCAGAAAATGCATAAAGGTCAGGAGTGGTAATTGCGTATCATGATCCGGCGACGGTGATACTCAGGGGCGAGTTTGGTATCGGCTACTGGACGCGCCGCCCCCGGCTCGCCTCGTTCTCAAGCCGCTCAAGAATCTCTCTCATGAGCCTCGTGTCAGACGCCAGCGCGTTGATGCTGGTCTCAACCGCTCTTAGAGCCGCCGAGGCATCCCGAGACGAGACCTCAACATTGGTGATGCGCAGCTCATGATTATCGAGGACGCGTCCGGTTGTCTCCAGCGAGGCGATGCGCGTTTCTAACCGAGCGATGTTGGCCGCGTTGGTGTCCCGCCCGGTGACGAGAGCATTGTAGGCAATGCCCCAGCCAACGCCGGTTGCCATCAGCGTGACGAACAGCAGAACGGTGTTCAGATTTATCTCGTACCGAAATTGCGGCCGGTTCATCGTCGCTTCCTCGCCCAATTGCCCCGCTCCTGTTCCAATGCACTGCGGATGATGTGATCAGCGGCTATTCCGCCATCTCTCGATGCCTCGCAGGGCGGTATGTCCGCCCATGTAGAGCGAGATGAACCACGCGGTGAGCGTCATCAGCGTACCGAGATCGATCGCATCGATGGACGCGCCGAACGCCGCGTTCGTCAGAGGTCGCAGAACCAGCGCGTAAAGCCAGACGAACGCCAGCAGCCACATCCAGCCGGGCCGCCATGCCCACGTCCATGTCGGGCCGCCCTTGTCGAGTTCGGCTTTCAGCGTCTCGTTCATGAGACGCTGGCTCTCGACGTGGTGCATGAGGATGTCAGCTGCCGCAGGTTCGGCCGCCACGATGGCCTCCTGAAGATCGTCGGTCGGCAGGTCGGGAAGCGCCTCGGGCGACACGCCGGCCTTCTCCGCTATGGCGTCGATCACCTTCCCAGCGATCTCGCCGCCCGCCCCACCGAGCTTGTCGCCGAGAACTTTCTTGATGATCGGCACGGCCAGTTCGCCGGCCGCGCTGAGCAGGATGGAAGCGAGCGCGCTCATGTCAGTCTCCGAGGATAAAGGCAGCGGCCGCGATCAGCATCAGCACGACGATGCCGAGGATCGCGCCCGAGATGCTGTCGCCCTTGCCCGAGGCAGGCTCAGGAGCAGCTTCCGGCTTCTGGACGGGCGCGGGCTTCGCGGGCGCTGGCGGGGTAGCCTTGCCGATGAGCGCGGCAAGCTCGGCTTCCGTGGCGGGCGGCGGTGTGACCCGCTCCGATGCCGGCCGCTTCGCATAGGCGCTGGCCAGTTTCGTGTGATAGCCATGCTGCGCATAGGCGGAGCCGTTGTAGCCCTTGGCGAAGGAAGACCAGTTCCTCGCTTTGAGGTGACGCTGCAACCCCTTGCTGACGATGAAGCGGGCCATGGCATAGAGGCCCGCGCCTTCCGAGTGTTTCATCGCCTCGACGAAGGACACCACGTCACCGAAGCCGGCGGCCTTGTGGTTGAAGCCCATCACATGGCCAAGGCCCCATGAGGCTGATCGAAGGGCGGCATCACGGTTGATCGTCATTGCCTTTTCGAGGCGCGGATAGCTGTCGCTCGGATATGCACCCGCCTTCCATTTGGCGTAGGCCAGCCCTTCCTTGACCGCCCGGTCCCGGTTCGCGCCAGCCCCGAGTTCGCGGTAGAAGATGTGCGGCTCGAACAGCATCTTCGGGCGGCTCTTGCCGTCGAAGCCCTTACCTGCGGCCTCGATTTGCAGGACCGCGCGCACCGCCGCGATTTCGCAGCCGAGATAGCCCGCAATGGTTCTCACGTCGCCATCGGACAATGGCAACGCCTTGCCAGCGAAGTTCATGGCTGTCTCCAGTTCTGGTGATGTGCGAAGGACGCGCTGGCCTAGCCTTGGCGGCTAGGCGGCAGCGTTGATCTCGGGATGATCTGTTGGTAGTGAAGCCTTGGGCACAGGGGCTTTACATGCACTACATCAATGTTCGAAAACTGCTTGGGCGTCAGCCCGAGCCAAAGCTCAGCTTTGTGATCGCTGGGGCGCAGAAGTGCGGAACGTCAGCGCTCTACCTGTATTTGCGGTCGCATCCGCAATTATACCTGTCCGAGAAGAAGGCGCTACGGTTCTTCCTTGGCCGGAAACAGAACTGGCTATGGCCGCGCTACGACGCCCTTCATGCCCATTTTCGCGATGCTCGACCCGGCCAAGTTCTTGGCGAGGCCACCCCGAAGTACATCTACAGCGGTACGGCGATGAAGCGCATCGCCGACTACAACCCAAGCATGAAGATCATCATGCTGGTCAGGGACCCGGTCGAGCGCGCCTACTCGCAATGGAAGATGTACACTTCCGTGGGGATGGAAGATCGCCCCTTTTCCGAGGCGATCCGGAAAGAGAACAAGCACGGATATGTCGGCCGCGGCATGTATGCGGCCCAGCTTCGGCGCGCGACCTCGCTGCTCGGCAGAGACAGCATTCTCGTCCTAACCAACGACGAACTGAGGAATGATCATACCAGCGCCCTGAAGCGCGTGACCGGTTTCCTTGCGGTTGAACCTTTCCTCAAGGCGCCCGAGCATTCCATCAAAGTGCCGAAGGAGCCCCGGCTAGCGACATCGCCGATGACCGAGGACGATATCGCTTTCCTCACGTCGACCTACGCCGCGGACATGAAGGAGTTCGCCGCGATGACGGGCATTGCGTTCCCGCGATTTCAGGCGCTCGCCTGAACGTCACATCTCGACCGCTGCCAGCCACGCGGCGTCGATCTGTTCTGGCGTCAACTCGAGGGCGGTACCGACTTGTTCAATAAGCGGATGGTCGCGCTCGAACTGCGATGCGTGTCCGTCGTCAGGGTTTTTGGGACAACAGGCGGCGTGAGCTAACGGAGGCTCTGGTCCATCAGGTTTGTCACATTAGGCCGCTGCATCTCGATGAAGCAAGCGACGCTGTTTGATGGTTTCGCGTTTGATCCTTTCCCTTTCCAGCGTGATGATATCGCCGCGCCCGAAGTAGACGTCGGCAGGGGTGAGATTGTCGAGGCTCTCGTGGTAGCGGCGGTGGTTGTAGTGATCGACGAACGCCGCGACCTGCTGCTCGAGATCACCCGGCAGGAAGTAGTTTTCGAGCAGGATGCGGTTCTTCAACGTCTGGTGCCATCGCTCGATCTTGCCTTGGGTCTGAGGATGGCAGGGCGCCCCGCGCGTATGTTCCATGCCCTTGTCGGATAGCCATGCGGCCAGGTCGGAAGAGACGTAAGAGGGGCCGTTGTCGGACAACAGCCGCGGCCGCTGCACCACCCTGGCGCTGTCGCAGCCAGAAGCCTGCAGCGCGATGGTCAGCGTGTCGGTGACGTCCTCGGCCTTCATCGTGGTGCACAGCTTCCAGGCGATGATGTAGCGAGAGAAGTCGTCGAGCACGGTCGACAGGTAGAACCACCCCCAGCCGATCACCTTCAAGTAGGTAAAGTCGGTCTGCCAGAGCTGGTTGGGCGCCGTCGTCTTGTCGTGGAACTCATCGGCGGCCTTGATGACGATGAAGGCGGGGCTGGTGATCAGGTCGTGGGCCTTGAGCAGGCGATAGACTGAGGATTCCGAGACGAAGTAGCCCCTCGTGTCGGTGAAGGTGACCGCCAGTTCCCGTGGCGACAGCTCCGGCTCGTTCAACGCCAGCTCAATGATCTGATCGCGTTTCTCCTCGGGGATGCGGTTCCAGACCCGGTTCGGCCGGGGCCTGCGATCCTCCAGCGCATCGACACCGCCGGCCAGGAAACGGTCATACCAGCGATTGAAGGTCGAGCGCGGAATACCGAGTTTTTGCAGCGTGCGCCGCGCCGACAGATGCGACTGCTCGACGAGCCGAATGATCTCCAGCTTCTCGGATGCGGGGTATCTCATTCGTCGTCGCCCCCATCCGCAATCATGCTTTTTTTAAGAATCCGCAGTTCCAGCGCCTGCTCGGCGACGACCTCCTTGAGATCGCGCGCCTCCTTGCGCAGAACCTTCACCTCGTCGCTGGTGGCGGCGCGCGCCGTATCCCCGGCAAGCCGCTTCTTGCCGGCTTCCAGGAATTCCTTCGACCAGGTGTAATAAAGGCTCTCCGCGATCCCCTCGCGCCGGCACAGCGCCGCGATCGACTCTTCGCCGCGCAAGCCCTCCAGCACGATGCGGATCTTCTCCTCGGCCGAATATTGCTTGCGGGTTGCGCGGCGGATGTCTTTGATGACCTGCTCTGCCGGCGCTTTCCCGGTTCCGGATTTCTGTCTCATCTTCGCTCCTTTGAAAGGCTACGATGAACCAGAAATCCTCCGTTCTCAGTTAAGCCGATTTGGTCCCATCAGTGCTGACGCCGGACACTGGCCCAAGCTCCCAGTTCTGACCGTTCGCGTCTACCGGGACGAGGAATACATAAAGACGCTCTCCGACGAGATCGACCGCTTCAACGACGAGTTGGCGGCTCTGGTCGAGCGCATCCGAAACTATGGCATTGAACAGAAGGAAGCGGCGTGATGGCCGGTAGCGTCAACAAGGTGACGGCCTTCCTTCAAAAGGCGAACACGCACGGCATGGACCCGGACGTTTGCTGGGAGTGGACTGGCGCGGGCAAAGGAAACGGTTACGGCCACACGTCCCAAGGACCTGCTCATCGGCGCGCGTATGAACTTTTCGTCGGCCCCGTGCCGGACGGGATGGATGTTTGCCACTCGTGCGACAACCGCCCGTGCGTCAATCCCGACCATCTGTTTCTAGGCACTCGCGCCGACAACATGGCCGACATGAAGCACAAGGGCCGCGGCGCGGGCGGCAACCGTAAACACCTCAAGGAAGCGCAGGTTCAGGAAATCCGCCGCCGCCTAGCCGCAGGCGTCCGGCCCCGCGTCGTCTCCGAAACCATGAACGTCAACTACGCCACCGTTACGGCCATCAAGGAGGGACGAAGCTATGTCGGGCACGGTCAATAAGGTCATCCTCGTTGGGAGGCTCACTGCCGATCCTGAAATTCGGCGGCTGAACAGCGGTGACCCGGTTGTCAATATGCGGATCGCTACGAGCGAGACTTGGCGCGACAAACAGTCCGGTGAACGCAAAGAGAAATCCGAGTTCCACAGCGTCGTCATCTTCAACGACAACCTCGCCAAGGTCGCAGAATCCTATCTCAAGAAGGGGATGAAGGTCTACGTCGAGGGTCAGTTGCAGACCCGCAAATGGCAGGACCAGCAGGGCAACGACCGCTACTCGACCGAGGTCGTCCTCCAGAAGTTCCGTGGCGAATTGCAGATGCTCGACACCCGCAACAGCGATGACGGCGACCGCGAACAGCGCCCCGCACGTCAGGAACGCTCGACCAGTTACGACCGCGACGATAGCCGCACACACGGCGGCTACGGCAACCAGCGCGAGCTTGACGACGAGATTCCGTTCTAACCGCGTCCTCCCTGACGCCCACCCTCCCCGTCCTGTCACAGACCGGCAGGACGGGGGAAGAGAGAGGAAACCGACATGGCAACCGAACGCCAGCGTTACATTCTCATCAATGATTTCGTGCGGCACAACGCCGTCACCGCGATCATGCGCGCCGAGCCCGGCAGCGCCGTCACGGTAGGCCCGGCCACCCGCAGCCTTGACCAGAACGCCAAATTCCATGCGATTTGCACCGATCTGGCAAGGTCTCACCTGGAATGGGCCGGGAAGCGCCGGAACGCCGACGAATGGAAGGTGCTGCTGGTTTCCGGCCATACCAAGGCAACCGAAGGCGAGATTGAGTTTGTTCCTGGTCTTGAAGGTGAGTTCGTCAACGTGCGGGAAAGCACGGCGCGCATGTCCGTTCGCCGCGCCGCCAGCCTCATCACCTATGCACTCGCCTTCTGCGACATGCACGGCGTCCAGCTTACCGAGACGATTAGGGGCGGCTTTTACGATCCGCAGGAGGTGGCCGCATGACCTTCCCCTACGTCTACTTCTGGCACCGTCAAGGCCGCAAAGGCCAACGCTGCGCGGTCACGGCGCGCGGCAAGATGAACAGCATCCGCGTCGTGTTCGAGGATGGATACACCATGATTACCAGCGGTAACGCGATCAGGAGGGCAGCATGATTATCCGCCTCATCCGCCGCCACCGCGCCCGTCGCAATCTCGAAGCTGCGAAAGCCCGCGTGGCCACCCTGTCACGCCAGATCGACCACAGGCGCAAAAGCAAGCAGGCATGGCGTCCGCTGCTCGGCAGCCTGGCTGACGCTCGGCGTGAAATGCTCCGCGCTGAGATTGAATTGAGGGGGTGGTGATGGCGCGGCCCGTCAAAGAATGGATTGGCGACACGGACGACCAGCGCGCGCCGCCCCGCGTCAGGCTGCGCGTCTTCGACCGTGAGAGCGGCAAGTGCCATATCTGCCGCCAGCCCATCATCGGCAAGAAATGGGCGCTGGATCACGTCACCGCGCTCATCAACGGCGGCGAGAACCGTGAAAGCAACCTCAAGCCGGTGCATATCGCCTGTCATGCAGAAAAGACCGCTGCTGACGTAGCCGAGAAGGCCAAGGTCGCGGCAAGGCGCAAGGCTCACCTGCGCATCGTAGACGCCCCGGCCATGCAAGGCCAGCAGTTCCCGAAAACCCGCAAGGCCGCACGCCGCCAGCAGGTCGCAACCCAGAAGCTGCCGATCCCGCCGCGCAAGCGCCCGATGTTCGCCAAGGAGGCTACGAACGATGCTTGACCGCATCTGGATCTGGTTCGCCGACAACGGCAACATTCGCAAATGGCAGCGCGAGCCTTTCGATGAAGGGACGGAGTTCGTCGCCCTCTCCACCGTAACGCCTGCCGAGGTAGGCGGGCTGGTGGAGCGGCTGCGTTCCCGCATCCCAGCGAATGGACCGCTCGCTGACGTTTACTACGATGTGAACGAAGCCGCCTCCCTCATCCAGTCGCAAGCGGCGAGGATCGCGGAGTTGGAGGCGGGGTTGGAAGCGATAGCCGTATTCCTGAACCCACCGACAGTTTCACAGGCCCGCGCCCGTGCCATGCTGAACAAGGACTCCTCCCATGACTGACGCACAGACAGAAGCGCGGGCGATTGCGCAGCGACTGATGTTGCCGGACGAAGATGTATTCGAACTGGCTGTCGATATCATAGCCACCGCCCTCGCCGCGGCCCTCTCCCGCACAGGCGCGATGAAGGTGAAGCCGCTGGAGTGGGAGGATTCCGTGTCACCTCTGATTGGGCCGAACGTGTATTTCTCGCGGGCGGCGACCGTGTTCGGGTCATACAGGACGGAACAGCGCCTTCCCGACAGTTGGATGATAACCGCACCTAATGGTGATGCCATCCGTGACGAGAACAATAAACTCGCCCACCACGAGACCCTAGAAGCCGCCAAAGATGCCGCACAGGCCGACTACGAGCGCCGCATCCTATCCGCCCTCACCACAGAGCCAGCCGCACCGGAAGGGTGGCAGGAGGCGGGGCGCATTGGCGATGCCGTTCTGGACTGGATGGTTAAATTCGACCTGCTGGATGCCGGAAACGAATACTACGTTAGCGACGTGCTCGCCGTCTTAAACGATCTGACGCCATCCACCCGCCCCGCAGAACAGGCGGTGACGGAGGCAATGCGGCGGATACGAGACTACGCGGATAAGCCCCACGCTGACCGATACGTCATCCGCAACATGGCCGAGGACGCCCTCAAGGCCGCGATAGAGGCTGGACGCCATGACTGATGTTCGCAAAACGATAGTTACGGCGCTCATGGAGACAGCGGGTATGAACGTGCGAGAGCAGGCCATCCGTGTGCTCGGCGCTCTCCACACCGCCGGCTACCGCATCCTCGGCCCGGATGAAGTCGATGCGGTGACGCTGGAGAGGGCTGTTGTGGCTGCCGAAGAACGAGCGGAATGGGTGCCATTGAAGGCTGGAGACATGGCAACCGCCATCCGCGCCCTCGGGAGGAAGGCATGAAGCTGACCGAGATTGGCGCTCTTGCCGCACTTGAAGAAGTCGATCGCAACGGGATGCTCTGGACGTGTCGGAGCTACGAAGCCCCTCAGATATGGGCGAACCTGAAGCGGCGCGGGTGGGTTGAGAGAGACCCTTGGACGGGCAAGATGCGCCCTTCGGACGCCGGCCGCCAAGCCCTCGCCAGCAGCGGAGGAAGGACATGAGCAGGGCGGCCGAAGTCATGGAGCGCGTTATCTCACCGGCTGACGCTGTGGAAATGCTGTGCATGAAGGGCATCGAGGTTTCCGAGCGTGCTCTACGCGAGCGAGCAAGGGAAATTGGGGCTTATCGTCAGATCGGTCGGGCCATGTTCTTTACGCCCGAAGACATGGAAAGGATAATGGAGCCGCCGGCATGCTCACCCTCATCAAGCGCCCCAAAAGTCCGTACTGGATCGCGCGTGGAACGATCAACGGTGTCCGCGTTGAGCGAAGCACGGGCGAGACTTCAAAGCCTGAAGCGCGGAAGAAACTAGAGACGATCATCCAATCGCTCCAAACCGCGCCGGTGGAGCGTGATTGGCGGGATATGCCGTTCGCCACGGCCATGGTCGCCTACCTCGACAGCGGGAAGGATAGTCGTTTTCTCGGCCGCCTCCTCGATCATTTCCAGGAAACGCGCCTCGGCGACATTGACAACGTCGCGATGGTTCGCGCCGCCAACGCGCTCTACCCCGGCCGAGCGCCGGCCACCATTCGCCGGCACCTATACGTGCCGATGTCCGCCATCATCAACTTCGTGAAGGATGACAAGCTGCGGGCGCCGAAGGGCGACGGGGCAAGAACCATGTTCGTCATGCCATCGCTGGCGGAAGCGATCATTCAGGCCGCCACGACGCAACCGAGCCCGTGGCTTCCTGCGCTTATCACGTTCCTGTTCGGACAAGGCACTCGCGCGGGTGAGACCTTCGCCATCGACGGCCGAGACGACATCAGCCTGGCCGGGCGCTGGGCGATCCTTCGCGATCCCAAGAATGGCCACGAGCGCCGCGTGACGCTCCAGCCGCGTGTCGTCGCGGCGCTATCTGTTTTGCCGAACATCGGCGATCGCGGGCCGCTATTCCGGCGATTTGATGGAAAGGCATTTGCCGACAAGATCGGCCGAGGTGGCCAGATACGAACGGCCTTCGCTCGATCTGTCGAAAACGGCGGGGGTGACCCGAAGGTCATCACGCCGCACGTCTGCCGACACTCATGGGCGACCTGGTTCTATTCGCAAACGAAGGACACGCTGCGTCTGAAGGAAGAAGGCGGATGGCTTTCGAATGAGCATCAGCGTTACGTGAAGCTGGGCACGCCGGAGATCGGCGCGGAGGCTTTCGCGAAAGGCTGGGACTTCAAATCTGTGGGGGAAAACTGGGGGAATGCGGTCGCGCTCGTAGCGAAAACAAGTGCTTAGAAGCTGAATATCTGCCTTAGCAGGGGAGCGCCTTCGACCACTCGGCCACCTCTCCGTACCGCGCTTTCTAAGCGTTTCCGATTATTTGGCAAGGCGCAATCTTGCACAATGGCGCGGGAATGCACATCGCGGAAAACACGCGGCGCAATGCGGCGTGGCAGCGTTTCCCGGGTCTATCGGCGGCTCGCGGCAATCTGCCTTGCATGGCGGCAAGGGCGAGGCTTGCGCCTCACTCCTTCCCGGCCCCGGCCAACATGCTCCTCGCCGGCTGTCCGGCGACGTAGGTCTCGGCGATCGCGCGGTCGTCGCCGAGGGTCTGGAGGAGGAACAGCTCCTGCGCCAGCGTTTCGACCCGTTCCATGCGCAGGCGCATGGCCGGCGTCGCCCGCGCGTCGAGGACGACGATGTCGGCGTCCATCCCCGGCTCGAGCGTGCCGACATGGGTGCCGAGCGACAGCGCCTCGGCGTTGCCCAGCGTGATCTGCCAGAAGGCGGCGAGCGGGTTCATCTTCTCGCCCTGCAGCGCGATCACCTTGTAGGCCTCATCCATGGTGCGCAGCATCGAATAGCTGGTGCCGCCGCCGACATCGGTGGCCGCCGCGATCCTGAGCGGCTTCGCCCGCCTCGAATAGCCCTGCCAGTCGAACAGGCCCGAGCCGAGGAAGAGGTTCGAGGTCGGGCAGAATACGGCCGTCGCGCCGGCCTCGTGGATCGCGTCGGCCTCGCGGGCGTCGAGATGGATGCAGTGGCCGAGCAGCGTGCGCTGGCGCAGGAGCCCGTAGCGGGCATAGACGTCGGTGTAGTCGCGCGCCTCAGGGTAGAGCTCGCGCGTCAGCGCGATCTCGGCGTGGTTCTCCGACAGATGGGTCTGGATGTGGAGAGCGGGGAACTCGGCCGCCAGCGCGCCGGCCGCCTCCATCTGCTCGGGCGAGGAGGTGATGGCGAAGCGCGGGGTGATGGCGTAGTGGAGCCGGCCCTTGCCGTGCCACTCGCCGATCAGCGCCTTCGAATCGTCATAGCCCGATTGCGGCGTGTCGCGCAGCCCTTCGGGCGCGTTGCGGTCCATCATCACCTTGCCGGCGACGACGCGCATGTTGCGCGCCAGCGCCTCGGCGAAGAAGGCATCGGCGCTCTCCCGATGCACCGAGCAGAAGGCGGCGACGGTGGTGGTGCCGTGGCGGATCATCTCGTCGAGGAACAGGCGGGCGATGCGCCGCCCGTGCTGGGAGTCGCGGAACCGCGTCTCCTCGGGAAAGGTGTAGGTGTTGAGCCAGTCGAGCAGCTCGGCGCCGTAGCTGGCGATCACCTGCATCTGCGGCATGTGGACATGGGCGTCGATGAAGCCGGGCAGGATCAGATGCGGGCGATGGTCGACCACGCGCGCCCCCGCCGCCTCGGCGGCGACGGCGGCGAAATCGCCGACGGCGGCGATCCTGCCGTCGCGGACCAAGACGCCGCCGTCCTCCTCGAAGACATAGGCGGCGCGGTCGTCGACGCTCTCAGGTCTGGTGCGGAAGGAAAGGACGCGCCCGCGCAGGAGAAGCACGCTCACCGCCGCGCCTCCTCGAACCAGGCGACGATCAGCGCCCGCTCCTCCTCGGTCATGGCCGAGACGTTGCCGGGCGGCATGGCGTGGCTGCGGCCGGCCTGGAGGTAAATTTCCCGCGCGCGCTCGGCGATCTGGCCTTCCGTCTCCAGCGCCACGTCCTTGGGCGTGAAGCGGACGCCGTCCCAGACGGGCTCGGCGGCGTGGCACATGGCGCAGCGCCCCATCACCGTGTCGCGCACGGCCGCGAAATGCGCCGACGCCATCAGCGCCTGCGCGCCGGCCGAGACCTTCTCCTCGCCGGTCAGCACTTTCGGCGCGGTCGACAGCCACATGATGAGAATGAAGAGCACGGTCGCCGCGCCCCATGTCCAGTGCGGGTTGCCCTTGCGGGCATGGATGGTGTTGAAATAGTGCCGGATCAGCACTCCGATCAGGAAGATCAACGCCGCGATCACCCAGTTGAACTGGGTGGCGAAGGCCAGCGGGTAGTGGTTCGACAGCATCAGGAACACGACCGGCAGCGTCAGGTAGTTGTTGTGCAGCGAGCGCGTCTTGGCGATGCGGCCGTATTTCGGGTCGGGCTTGCGGCCGGCGATCAGGTCGGCGACGACGATCTTCTGGTTAGGGATGATGATGAGGAAGACGTTGGCCGACATGATCGTCGCCGTGAAGGCGCCGAGATGGAGGAACGCGGCGCGGCCGGTGAAGAGCTGGGTGTAGCCCCAGGCAACAGCGACGAGGATCGGGAACAGCACCAGCATCAGCCCGGTGTCGTTCCTCGCCAGCGGCGAGCGGCACAGGAGATCGTAGATCAGCCAGCCGACCACCAGCGAGCCGGCCGACAGGAGGATCGCCACCGGCGCGGAGACGTCGAGCACGTTGCGGTCGATGAGGTAGAGATCGGCCCCGGCATAGTAGACGATGGCGAGCAGCGCGAAGCCCGACATCCAGGTGGCGTAGGATTCCCACTTGAACCAGGTCAGGTGCTCGGGCATGCGCGCCGGCGCGACGAGATATTTCTGGATGTGATAGAAGCCGCCGCCGTGGACCTGCCATTCCTCGCCATGCGCGCCCTCCGGCATGCCCTCGCGCTTCACCAGCCCGAGATCGAGGGCGATGAAATAGAAGGACGAGCCGATCCAGGCGATGGCGGTAATGACGTGAAGCCAGCGCGCCGCGAAGGATAGCCAGTCCCAGAAGATCGCGAATTCGTGCATCTGTCTCCCCTCGCAGGTCTCATGCCGGACCTTGGACCGACTTTACGGCCTCCGCTTCAAAGCGAAAGAGTGGAGATGCACGATGACTTTCAAAAAAATCTGGAAAATAATGACCTGACGACCGTTTGCGGCGGCAAGCGGCCAAGGGCGGCGGCTTGGGGGGGCGGAAGGGAAAGCGGCCATGGCCTATCTCGACAATATCGCGGTCTTCGTGCGGGTGGTGGAGCTGGGCAACCTATCGGCCGCCGGCCGCGACATGCGCATCTCGCCGGCGGTCGCCTCCAACCGAATCAAGGAGCTGGAGAAGCATCTGGGGGTCAGGCTGTTCAACCGCACGACGCGGCAGCTGATGCCGACCGAGCACGGGCGCGTCTTCTACCAGGGCGCGCGGCAGATCCTCGACGCGGTCGACGAGGCGGAAGCGGCCGTCAGCGCGCTGTCGGGCCAGCCGCGCGGCACGATCCGCGTCACCGCGCCGCTCGGCCTCGGCCGGCGGCTGATCGCCTCCGGCATTCCCGAGTTCCACGACCGCTATCCCGACATCGAGGTCCGGCTCAGGCTGTCCGACCACAATGTCGACATCATGAAGGAGGGCATCGATGTTGCCTTCCGCCTCGGGCTCTTGGAGGATTCGAGTCTGAGGATGCGCGGCATCCTCGAATGCGAGCGCGTGCTCGCCGCCGCCCCGTCCTATCTCGAGGCGCGCGGCGAGCCGGCGAGCCCGCACGACCTCGCCAACCGCAAGCACGACTGCCTGCAACTGCGCTATCCCGGCGCTAAGGACTACATCTGGACGCTGAGGACGCCGTCCGGCCTCGTCAGGACCGAGGTCCACGGCCCGTTCGACAGCGACGACGGCGACGTCATCACCGGCTGGGCGCTGTCGGGGCGCGGCATCGTCAACAAGCCGCGCTTCGAGATCGAACCCTACCTGCGCGACGGCAGGCTGAAGGTGGTGCTGGCCGATTGCCCGCCGCTGCCGGTGCAGCTCGCCGCCGTCTACCCGCACCGCAAGTTCCAGGACCCGAAGGTCAGGCTGCTGCTCGACTTCATGGCCGACCGCTGCCAGCGGATGATCCGCGACATTCTGACCGGGCGCTGAGGCTGCAACCCGGACACGGGATGGCACGTTGATGGGCAGCCGGCCGAGGTTCATAGTGCGAGCCTCCGAGGCCCGAAGATGGAGCGAAAAATGGCAATGCACCCCACCCGTATCGACCTGAAATCCAACACCAGAAAAACGGCGATCGAGCTTCTGAACGCGCGCCTTGCCGACGCCATCGACCTCGCGCTCGTCACCAAGCAGGCGCACTGGAACGTGAAGGGGCCGCATTTCATCGCCATCCACGAAATGCTCGACGGCTTCCGCGCCACCCTCGACGGCCATGTCGACACCATCGCCGAGCGGGCGGTGCAGCTGGGCGGACAGGCGCAAGGCACGGTGCAGACGGTGGCGGAAAAGACCGCGCTCAAGCCCTACCCGACTGACATATCGAAGACGAAGGATCATCTCGCGGCGCTGATCGAGCGCTATGGCGCGGTCGCCAATGCCGTGCGCGCGGCGATCGACGAGGCCGACGAGGCGGGCGACGCCGACACGGCCGATATCTTCACCGCCTTCTCGCGCGACCTCGACAAGTCGCTGTGGTTCCTCGAGGCGCATGTGCAGGAGAAGGAATAACCTTCTCCATAGCCGTCACGGGGCCGAAAGGCCCCGCATGACCTCCGCCGCCGCCATGGCGGCGATGACGGCGGGGCGCTTGTCCTTCACCTCCGCCCCGCCGATGGGACAGACGAGGCGCGAAAGCGCCGCCTCGCCGCCGCCCGCCTCCTTCAAGTACCAGCTCGCGAAGGTCGCCCGCTTGGTCTTCGAGCCGATCATGCCGACATAGGCGGCATCGGCCCGCTTCAGCGCCTCGGCGACGATAAGGAAGTCGAGCGCGTGGTCGTGGGTCAGGACGAGGAAGGCCGAACAGGGCGGGGCGTCGCGCACCACCTCTTCCGGCACCGCGGTCAGCCGCACCTCCACCCCTTCGGGCAGGTCGCCGATCTGGTCGGCGCGGGTCTCGACGATCGTGACGGCGAGCGGCAGCAGCGCCAGCGCCGCGGCGAGCGCGTGGCCGACATGCCCGCCGCCGAAGATGAACACCGAGGGACGCGACCCCGCCTCGTCCTCGATCCGCCGCAGCATGGCCGCGCGTCGCGCCTCGCCGGCAAGAGCGACATCGACCAGCACCCGGCCGCCGCAGCACTGGCCGATCTGCGGCCCGAGCGGCACGTCGAGAATGTCGGCCGACGGCGCGCCGGCGGCGATCATGTCGCGGGCGCGGTCGATGGCCATGAATTCGAGCTGGCCGCCGCCGATGGTGCTGAAGATCGCGCCCGGCGAGACGAGCATCCACGCCCCGGCCTCGCGCGGGGTCGAGCCCTTCGCCTCCCTCACCTCTACCAGCGCCACGCGCGGCCATGCGGCGAGGAACGCGCGCAGGCGGGACGGCGCGGCGCTCATCGCGCCGATGGCGACGCCGGGGCGGCGGCCTCGGCCTTCAGCCGCTCGATGGCCATCAGCACCCGCTCGGGCGTCGCCGGCGCGTCGAGGCGCGGGCAGACAACGTGGCCGGCGACGCTCGCCACCGCGTCGGAGAGCGCGTGCAACACGGCAAGGCCGAGCGGCAGCGGCGGCTCGCCCACCGCCTTGGAGCGATGGATGGTCGGCTCGTAGGCGCTCGACCAGTCGGTGAGCGCCACGTTGAATATCTTCGGCCGGTCCGAGGCGAGCGGGATCTTGTAGGTCGACGGCGCATGGGTGCGCAGCCGGCCGCGCTCGTCCCAAACGAGCTCCTCGGTCGTCAGCCAGCCCATGCCCTGGATGAAGCCGCCCTCGACCTGGCCGAGATCGATGGCCGGATTGAGCGAGCGGCCGACATCGTGAAGGATGTCGACGCGCTCGACGACATATTCCCCGGTCAGCGTGTCGACCGAGACCTCGGCGCAGGCCGCGCCGTAGGCGTAGTAGTAGAAGGCGTGGCCGCGCCCCTTCGACCGGTCCCAGTGGATTTTCGGCGTCTTGTAGAAGCCGGCGGCGGAGAGCTGGACGCGCGCCATATAGGCCTGCCGGACCAGCTCGTTGAAGGCGATCTCCTGATTGCCGACCCTGACCCGGTTGGGCAGGAAGACGACCTGCTCGCGCGGCACCTCATAGTGCTCGGCGGCGAAGTCGGTGAGGCGCTTCCTGATCTGCCGCGCCGCGTCCTGCGCCGCCATGCCGTTCAGGTCCGCGCCGGACGACGCCGCCGTCGGCGAGGTGTTCGGCACCTTGGCCGTGGTGGTGGCGGTGATGCGCACGCGGTCGAGATCGATCTGGAACTCCTCGGCCACGACCTGTGCGACCTTGAGGTGCAGCCCCTGCCCCATCTCGGTGCCGCCATGGTTCATGTGAACCGAGCCGTCGGTGTAGACGTGGACCAGCGCGCCGGCCTGGTTGGACTCGGTTTTGGTGAAGGAGATGCCGAACTTGACCGGCGTCAGCGCCAGCCCGCGCTTGACGAACCGGCTGTTGGCGTTGAACGCGGCGATCTCGCGCCGGCGCCCGGCATAGTCGGCGCTTTCCTCCAGCTCGGCGACGATGCGCTGGATGATGCAGTCCTCGACCTTCTGGTGGTAGGGGGTGAGGTTGCGCGTCCCCTCGGTGCCCATCTCGTCGTAGAAATTCAGCTTGCGGATGTCGAGCGGGTCCTTGCCGACCGCGAACGCCACCTCGTCGATCACCCGCTCGGCGCCGACCATGCCCTGCGGGCCGCCGAAGCCGCGAAAGGCGGTGTTGGAGACGGTGTTGGTGTAGAGCGGGGCCGACTTCGCCAGCACGTGCGGGAAGAAATAGGCGTTGTCACAGTGGAACAGCGCCCGGTCGCCGACGGGGCCGGACAGGTCCGCCGAGAAGCCGGCCCTGAGCCCGAAGGTGTAGTCGACGGCGAGGATGCGGCCCTCCTCGTCGAAGCCGATGTCGTAGTCGATGGCGAAGTCGTGCCGCTTGCCGGTCGCGGTCATGTCCTCGTCGCGGTCGAGCCTGAGCTTGACGGCGCGGCCGAGCTTCTTCGCCGCGATGGCGGCGATGGCCGCACACTGGTTGGCCTGCGTCTCCTTGCCGCCGAAGCCGCCGCCCATGCGCCGCACCTCGACCGTCACCGCGTGGCTGGCGATGCCGAGCGCGTGGGCGATCATGTGCTGGGTCTCGCTCGGCCCCTGCGTCGAGCAATAGACCGTCACCTCGTCGTCCTCGCCGGGAACGGCGAGCGACACCTGGCCCTCGAGATAGAAATGGTCCTGCCCGCCGAGCCGCATGCGGCCCGTGACGCGGCGTGGCGCGGCGTCGAGCGCGCTTGCTGCGTCGCCGCGCTTCAGCGTCAGCGGCGTCGTCACCTGCCGCGCCGTCGCCGGGTCGAGGTCCCAGATGTCGATAAGCGCCGGCTGTTCCTCGTACTCGACCTTTGCCAGCCGCGCCGCGCGCCGCGCCTGATCGCGCGTGCGGGCGATAACGCAAAAGAGCGGCTGGCCGTGGAACTCGACCTTGCCGTCGGCCAGCACCGGGTCGTCGTTCATGCCCGAGGGCGAGATGTCGTTGACGCCGGGCACGTCCTTCGCGGTCAGCACCGCGACGACGCCGGGCGCGGCGCGCACGGCCGAGAGGTCGAGCGATGTCACGAAGCCATGCGCGACCGTTGAAAGGCCGAGACCCGCGTGCAGCGTGCCGGCCGGCTCCGGCATGTCGTCGATATAGACCGCCTCGCCGGCGACATGCTTGTGCGCGGAATCGTGGCGCACGTCGCTGTGGACGCCGCCGGCGATCCTTTCCGCCTTGAGGTTCGGGGCGTGCCTGTTCATGGCCTCACGCGACCTCGTACCGCTTCACCGCGAACGGCCGCGCGGTGCCGGTCGTCTCCATGTAGAAGCGCAGGAGAAGGTTCCTTGCCGCCAGCGCGCGGTATTCGGCCGAGGCGCGCATGTCGGTCAGCGGCTGGTAGTCCTGCGCGTAGGCTGCTTGCGCCGCCTCCACCGTCTCCGGCGTCCACGGCTTGCCGAGGAGCGCCGCCTCCACCGCCCGCGCCCGCTTTGGCGTCGCCGCCATGCCGCCATAGGCGATGCGCGCGGACGCGACGATCCCGTTCTCGACGCTGACGTGGAACGCGCCGAGCGCGGCGGTGATGTCCTCGTCGCGGCGCTTCGACACCTTGTAGACGGCGAAATGCGCGTGCCGTTCGGGCAGCGGCACATGCACCGCCTCGACGAACTCGCCCGGCTGGCGGTCCTGCCTGCCATAGGCGATGAAGAAGTCCTCCAGCGCGATGGTGCGGCGTTGCCCGCCCTTGCGCAGCGTGAGCCGGGCGCCCAGCGCGATCAGCGGCGGCGGCGTATCGCCGATGGGCGAGCCGTTGGCGATGTTGCCGCCGATGGTGCCCATGTTGCGCACCTGCTCGCCGCCGATGCGGTCGATCAGGGCCCCCAGCGCCGGGATGCGGGCGGCAAGGTGGCCGCGCGCGTCGGTATAGGTGACGCCGGCGCCGATGGTGACGACGCCGTCCGTCTCGGAGATCGCCTGCAACTCCTGAAGCCCGCCGATGAAGACGACCGGCGCGATGTCGCGCATCATCTTCGTGACCCACAGGCCGACATCGGTCGAGCCGGCGACAATGGTCGCCTTCGGCTCGGCTTCCATGATCGCGGCGAAATCGTCGAGCGAGGCCGGCACGACCAGCCGCTCGCGGCCCTCGCCGATCTCGACGCGGCGTCCGTCGCGCATCGCCGTGAGCCGCGCCGTCACATCGGCGCGCTCGGCGGCGAGCGGGTCGCGGCCCGCCTCGCCATAGGTCGAGACGGCGCGCGCGGCGCGCATGATCGCCTCGTAGCCGGTGCAGCGGCACAGGTTTCCCTGCAACGCCTTCTCGATACGCGCGTCGGAGGGGCGGGGCTCGCGCATCCACAGGCCGTAGAGCGACATGACGAAGCCCGGCGTGCAGAAGCCGCATTGCGAGCCGTGGAAATCGACCATCGCCTGCTGGACCGGGTGCAGCGCTCCGTCCGCGCCCTTCAGGTGCTCGACGGTGACGACGTGGCAGCCGTCGAGCGAGCCGAGGAAGCGGATGCAGGCGTTGACGCTCTCATAGACGAGGCCATCCGTGCCGAGGCGCCCAACAAGCACCGTGCAGGCCCCGCAATCGCCTTCGGCGCAGCCTTCCTTGGTGCCGTTGAGGCCGCGGCGCAGGCGCAGCCAGTCGAGCAGCGTCTCGTGCGACCGCAAATCGGCAAGCGCGACCGCCTCGCCGTTGAGCAGGAAGCGGATCTCGCGGCGCGGCAATCCAGCCCCTTGGCTCATCAGCTTCCCCTGTAGGTCGAGTAGCCGAAGGGGGAAAGGAGCAGCGGCACGTGGTAATGCGCCTCCTGCGCCATGCCGAAGCGGATGGGAATCTGGTCGAGGAACAGCGGCTCCGGCAGGGTAGCATTGCCGGCGCGCAGATAGTCGCCGGCGAAGAAGACGAGCTCGTACTGGCCGGTGCGGAAGTCGTTGCCTTCGAGCAGCGGCGCGTCGCAGCGGCCGTCGGCGTTGGTGACGACTTCCTTGATCTTCTTGTGCGAATTGCCGCTGACCCGATAGAGCGCGATCTTCAGCCCCTCGGCCGGCCGGCCGCTGGCGGTATCGAGCACGTGGGTCGTAAGTCGTGCGTTCCCAGCCATCGTTTCTCCCTGCGGCCGCGCCCGCGTCGCATCGGCGGTTTCGGCGCGCGGATTCACGATACTCTATTGCATCGAAAAGGACAGGCCAGCAGAAAGGGGCCAAAACACTTTCAAACTTTCGAGGGGGAATGGCATGCCGGTTTTGAATTATTCTTGAGGAAACGACGAGGGCACCCTGGATGCGATACCCCAGAGACATGCGCGGCTACGGCGCGAACCCGCCCGATGCGAAATGGCCGGGCGGCGCGCATGTCGCCGTCCAGTTCGTGGTCAACTACGAGGAAGGCGGCGAGAACTGCGTGCTGCACGGCGACGCGGCGTCGGAGGCGTTCCTGTCGGAGGTGGTGGGCGCGGCGCCGTGGCCGGGCAAGCGCCACTGGAACATGGAATCGATCTACGAATACGGCGCGCGCGCCGGCTTCTGGCGGCTTCACCGCATGTTCACGACGGCGCAGGTTCCCGTCACCGTCTACGGCGTCGCCACCGCGCTCGCCCGCTCGCCCGACCAGGTCGCGGCGATGAAGGCGGCCGGCTGGGAGATCGCCAGCCACGGCCTGCGCTGGATCGACTATCGCGACCATGACGAGGCCGAGGAGCGCAAGGACCTTCTCGAAGCGATCCGTCTGCATGCGGAAGTCGTGGGAGAGCGGCCGCGCGGCATGTATCTCGGCCGCACCTCGGTCAATTCGGTCCGGCTCGCGGCAGGCGAAGGCGGCTTCGACTGGATTTCCGACACCTATGACGACGACCTGCCCTACTGGCTCGACCATGACGGCCACGGCAATCCGGTCCCGCCGCAGCTCGTCATCCCCTACACGCTCGACGCCAACGACATGCGCTTCGCCACCGCGCAGGGCTTCAACAGCGGCGACCAGTTCTTCGCCTATCTCAAGGACGCCTTCGACACGCTCTATGCGGAAGGACAGGCCGGTCGCCCGGCGATGATGAGCATTGGCCTCCACTGCCGGCTGATTGGCCGGCCGGGCCGCGCCTCCGCGCTCCGGCGCTTCATCGACTACGTCATGAGTCACGACCGCGTCTGGCTGCCGACGCGCGGGGAGATCGCCGCCCACTGGCGCGAGGCCCACCCCTACGCCCCGCCGGCCCTGCGGCCGAGCCGCATGGATCGCGATGCGTTCGTGGCAAGATTCGGCTCGATCTTCGAGCATTCTCCGTGGGTCGCCGAGCGCGCCTTCGAGCTCGAGCTCGGCCCGGCGCACGATTGCGCTTCCGGCGTCCACAACGCGCTCTGCCGCGCCTTCCGCTCCGCCAGCGCGGACGAGCGGCTCTGCGTGCTGAAAGCCCATCCCGACCTTGCCGGCAAGCTGGCGCAGGCGAAGCGGCTGACAGCGGAGTCGACGGCCGAGCAGGCCTCGGCCGGCCTCGACGCGCTGACCGACGACGAGCGCGAGACCTTCACCCGGCTGAACGACGCCTATACGGAAAAGTTCGGCTTCCCCTTCATCATCGCGGTCAAGGACAACACCAGGGCGGGCATCCTCGCCGCCTTCCGCGCCCGCATCGACAACGACCGCGACACGGAGTTCGCCACCGCCTGCCGGCAGGTGGAGCGCATCGCCGCGCTGCGGCTCAACGCCCTCCTCCCCTCCTGAAGGAAGAACGCACAATGACCGGCCGCACCTATTACGCGCCGCATGGGGGGCTGCCCCCGCAGACCGAGCTCCACACCGGCCGCGCCGTGTTCACCGACGCCTATGCGGTGATCCCGAAAGGCGTGATGAGCGACATCGTCACCAGCTACCTGCCGTTCTGGGAAGGAACGCGGCTGTGGATCTTGTCACGGCCGCTCTCGGGCTTCGCCGAGACGTTCTCGCAATACATCATGGAGGTCCAGCCCGGCGGCGGCAGCGACCGGCCGGAGCCCGAGGCCGACGCCGAGGGCGTCATCTTCGTGGTCGACGGCGAACTGACCGTCACGCTCGACGGCGAAAGCCATGTCATGACGCCCGGCTGCTACGCCTACCTGCCGCCGGCGAGCGGCTGGACGGCGCGCAACGAGGGCGCCGGGACCACGCGCTTCCACTGGGTCAGGAAGGCTTACGACTTCGTCGAGGGGCTGGACGCGCCGGACCCGCTGTTCCTGAACGAGGCCGACATCGCCCCCTCGCCGATGCCGGACACGGAAGGGAGATGGGCGACGACGCGCTTCGTCGATCCCGAGGATCTGCGCCACGACATGCACGTCACAATCGTCACCTTCGAGCCGGGCGGACTGATCCCGTTCGAGGAGACGCATGTGATGGAGCACGGGCTCTACGTGCTGGAAGGCAAGGCGGTCTACAAGCTCAACAAGGATTGGGTCGAGGTCGAGGCCGGCGACTATATGTGGCTGCGCGCCTTCTGCCCGCAGGCCTGCTATGCCGGGGGGCCGGGCAGGTTCCGCTACCTGCTCTACAAGGACGTCAACCGCCACGCGAAGCTCGCGTTTCGATGAGCCGCACCCTTACCGCACAGAAGCTGACGCGGGCCGCCTTCGCCCCGTTCGGCGACGTCATCGACACCGACTGGGAGAACCACTTCCCGATCAACGCGGGCAAGTGCGAGCGCTACCACGACCTCGCAAGAGTCGAGGCCGAGGGGCCGAACGCGCGGGTGCTGATCTCGCTGTTCAGGGGCACGCCCTACGACTTCCCGCTGAAGCTCGGCATGGTCGAGCGCCATCCCTTCGGCAGCCAGGCGTTCGTGCCGCTGTCGCCGGCGCCGTTCCTCGTCGTCGTCTGCCCCGACGGGCCGGACGGCCCGGGCACGCCGCAGGCCTTCTTCACCTTGCCGGGACAGGGCGTCAACTACCGCCGCAACATATGGCACGCGGTGCTGACGCCCATCGGCGCGCCGCAGGATTTCCTCGTCGTCGACCGCGGCGGCGACGGCGACAATCTCGAGGAGCACCACTTCACCGACCCGTGGGAAGTGAGACTCCCCGATTGAGCGCCCGGCCCGTCAGGCCGCGAACGGGTAGTCCGTATAGCCCTTCTCGCCGCCGCCGTAGAAGGTCTTCCTGTCCGGCTCGTTGAGGGGAAGCGCCTTCTTCAGCCGCTCGACCAGATCGGGATTGGCGATGAACAGCCGGCCGAAGGCAACGAGGTCGGCCGCGCCGCTTTCCACCGCCTGCTTCGCCAGCTCGGCGTCGTAACCGTTGTTGAGCATCCACGCGCCCTTGCCGCCGGCGTCGCGATAGGCGGCCTTGAAGACGGCGTAATCGAAGTCGCGCGCACCTTGCCGGTAGTCGCGCGGGCCGCCGGTCGCTCCCTCGATCACATGGACATAAGCGAGGCCGCGGGACCCGAGGCCGCGCGCGACATGCTCGAACAGCGGCTGCGGCTCGGGGTCAGAGGCGTCGTTGGCGGGCGTCACCGGCGACAGGCGGATGCCGACGCGGCCCCTGCCCGCCCCTTCGGTGACGGCGTCCACCACCTCGAACAGGAAGCGGGCGCGGTTCTCGATCGACCCGCCATAGGCGTCGGTGCGGCGGTTGCTGCCGGCGCGCAGGAACTGGTCGACCAGATAGCCGTTGGCGCCGTGGATCTCGACGCCGTCGAAGCCGGCCTCCTCCACCGCCGCCTTCGCGGCGCGGCGGTAGTCGTCGAGGATGCCGGGGATTTCGGAGAGCTCAAGCGCGCGCGGCGCGGAGGTCTCGGCGAAACTGCCGCTGCCGTCCGGGTTGACGAGGTAGGTCTTCGCCTGCGCGGAAACCGCCGATGGCGCGACCGGGCTCGCCCCGGCGGGCTGGAGCGTGTCATGCGAGACGCGGCCGACATGCCAGAGCTGGGTGACGATGCGCCCGCCCTTGTCGTGCACCCTGTCGGTGACGCGCCGCCAGCCGGCGAGCTGCTCTGGCGCGTAGAGCCCCGGCACGTCGGCATAGCCCTGCCCCTGATGCGTGATCGCCGTGCCTTCGGTGATGATCAGCCCGGCCGAGGCGCGCTGCGCGTAATAGTCGGCGACCAGCGCGCCCGGCACCGCGCCCGGCGAGCGGTTGCGCGTCAGCGGGGCCATGGCGATGCGGTTGGCGGCCGGGATCGCACCGAGGGCTACGGGATCGAAAAGCGTGGTCATGGCTTCACCGTTGTCAGAGGTCATGGAGGGAGGAGCGGAAAGCGGCGATCGCCGCCTCGTCGCGGGCATAGAAGACGTATGGGCCGACTTTGCGCGTGGTGACGAGGCCGCTGGCCGCGAGCACTGCCAGATGCGCCGAGACCGTCGATTGCGACAGGCCGCAGCGCTCGAAGCTGCCGGCGCACACGCCCATCTCCAGCGGGTGGGCCTGCGCCGAGAAATGCCGCTTAGGCTCCTTGAGCCATGACAGCATCGCCCGCCGCACCGGATGCGCCAGCGCCTTGAGGATCGCGTCGTGATCGGTCGTCATATCGTCCATTGGCGATATATGGATCGCCTGGAAGCGAATTACCAGAAAGCGGGTGCCAATTTTCCAGCTTGGATTGGAAAAACGTGACTGCGGCCGCCTTCACGTCGCGGGGCACTTTAGTTCAGGAAGGACTGCGCCGCCCCTCACCTGCCTGCCGGCATCCTCTCCCCGTGAACGGGGAGAGGAGGACTGGCCGCAACCTTTCCGCTTTTCCCTTCTCCCCGTTCACGGGGAGAAGGTGGCCCGAAGGGCCGGATGAGGGGCGGCGCGAACCTTCGTGAAGTGTCCGCTAAACGTAGCGGTTGACCACGTTCTCCAGATATTCCTGCCGGCCGGAGCGCGGCTGGGGCTCGATGGCCTCGCCGAGTACGCGGGCGAAAATCTCCTCGAGCCGGCGCTCGCCCGCCAGCATCGCCTGCGCCTCGGGCGCCTGCCAGCCGGCGTAGCGGGCCTCGAGCGGGGCGCTCAACGCCCGGTCCTCCAGCATCCGCGCCGCCGCCTTCAACCCGCGGGCGCAGGTGTCGATGCCGCCGACATGGGCGAGCAGCAAATCCTGTGGGTCGAGCGACTGGCGGCGCAGCTTCGCGTCGAAATTGGTGCCGCCGGTGGTGAAGCCGCCCGCCTTCAGGATCTCGTAATAGGCCAGCGCCGCCTCGGGCACGTTGTTGGGGAACTGGTCCGTATCCCAGCCCGACTGGTAGTCGTTGCGGTTCATGTCGATGGAGCCGAGGATGCCGAGCGCGCCGGCCAGCGCCAGCTCGTGCTCGAAGGAATGGCCGGCGAGAATGGCGTGGCCGGCCTCGATGTTGACCTTGACCTCCTTCTCCAGCCCGAAATCCTTGAGGAAGCCGTAGACCGTGGCGACGTCGTAGTCGTACTGATGCTTGGTCGGCTCCTGCGGCTTCGGCTCGATCAGGATCGTGCCCTTGAAGCCGATCCGGTGCTTGTAGTCGACCACCAGCGACAGGAAGCGGCCGGCCTGCTGGCGCTCGCGCTTCATGTCGGTGTTGAGCAGCGTCTCGTAGCCCTCGCGCCCGCCCCACAGCACGTAGTTCTCGCCGCCGAGGCGCTTCGTCACGTCGATGCAGGCCTTCACCGTCGCCGCCGCATAGGCGAAGACGTCCGGGTCCGGGTTGGTGGCCGCACCGGCCATGTAGCGGCGGTGGGAGAAGAGGTTCGCCGTGCCCCACAGCAGCTTCACCCCCGTCTCCTCCTGCTTGCCGGCGAAGATGTCGGCGATCTCGTCGAGGCGGGAAAAGCTCTCGGCGAGCGTGTCCCCCTCCGGGCGCACGTCCGCGTCGTGGAAGCAGTAGAACGGCGTGCCTAGAAGCCGGAACATCTCGAAGGCGACATCGGCCTTGCGGCGGGCAAGCTCCATCGTGTCGGCTTCTGTGCCCCTTGGGAACCACGGCCGCTCGAAGGTGCGGCCGCCGAACGGGTCGCCGCCTTCCCAGCTGAACGAGTGCCAGTAGGCCACCGCGAAGCGCAGATGGTCCTCCAGTCGCTTGCCGAGCACGACCTCGTCGGGGTCGTAGTGGCGGTAGGCCAGCGGGTTGGCGGACCCCGGCCCCTCGTAGCGGATCGGGGCGATGTCGCCGAAAAAGCCGGTGCTCACGATGTTGCTCCTTTGATGGCGGGGTAAAGCGCGCGATAGCGCCGGTAGGCATCATGGTAGGCCGGGACCAGCGCCGCGTCGGGCTCGATGGTCTCAGCGGTTTCCGGCGGGGTGCAGATTGCGTGCGGATCGGCGCTCTCGGTGGCGATGAGGCCGAGCCGTGCCGCACCGAAGGCGGCGCCGAAATCGCCCTCGGCCGGCAGGTCGACCGGGATTTCCAGAGCCGTGGCGATGGCCTTCAGCCAGTAGCGGGCGCGGGAGCCGCCGCCGATGGCGGTGACGCGCGAAAGCTCGGTTCCCGCCTCGCGCAGCGCCTCGAGGCTGTCGCGGAAGGCGAAGGCCACGCCCTCCAGCACCGCCTGCGCCAGCGCCGTGCGGTCCGAGAGATGGGCAAGGCCGGCGAATGCGCCGCGCATCGTGGCGTCATTATGCGGCGTGCGCTCGCCCGAGAGGTAGGGCAGGAAGGTGACGCCGGACGGCCGCCGCAGCGCCTCGCCGAGCCCGGCGGTCAGCTCCGCCGCCGTGCGGCCGGTGACGCCACAGAGCCAGTTCAGCGAATCCGTCGCCGACAGGATGACGCCCATCTGGTGCCACGCGCCGGGCAGCGCATGACAGAATGTGTGGACGGCGCTGGCCGGATTGGGCCGGTAGGAATCGTTGGCGGCGAACAAAACGCCCGAGGTGCCGAGCGAGACGAATGCCTGCCCGGCCCGGACCGCGCCCATGCCGCAGGCGGACGCCGCGTTGTCGCCCGCGCCGCCGGCCACGACAACGCCGCCGCCCATGCCCCAGCGCGCGGCGACTGAGCCGCGAAGCGTGCCGGAAACCTCCGTTCCCTCGACCAGCGCCGGCATGTGCCCGAGATCAAGGCCGGTGGCGGCAAGGAGCTCGGGCGACCAGGCGCGGCGGCCGACATCGAGCCACGCCGTGCCGGCAGCGTCCGACATTTCGGAGACATATTCGCCCGTCAGCCACAGGCGCAAATAATCCTTGGGCAGCAGCACCTTGGCGACGCGGGCGAAGACGGCCGGCTCGTTGGCCCTGATCCAGGCGAGCTTGGGCGCGGTGAAGCCGGGAAAGACGATGTTGCCGGTGACGGCGCGGAAGCGCGGATCGGCGTCGAGCGCCGTCGCCTCCGCGTGGCTGCGCGTGTCGTTCCACAGGATCGCCGGGCGCAGCACCGCGCCGGCGGCGTCGATCAGCGTCGCGCCGTGCATCTGGCCGGACAGGCCGATGCCGCGCACGGCGGCGAGCGCTGCCGGATAGGACGATTTCAGCAAAGAAACCGCCGCCTCGGTCGCCTCGATCCAGTCGGCGGGGTTCTGCTCGGCCCAGCCGTCATGCGGGCGCGAGACCTCGAGCGGCGCGCTCGCCGAGGCGACGACGCGCTGGCCGGCATCGAGCAGCAGCGCCTTGACGCCGGACGTGCCGAGGTCGATCCCGAGATACATGCCATCCTCCCGCGCCGCCTCCCCGAAAGGGTGCGGCAGCGGGGCGAGCATAGCGCGAAAGCGATTTATTTCGCAATCCGCAAAAAATAACGCCGAGCGCCTGATGCCGTCAGATGCGCAAGGTCCCGCGCATCATGTCGACCGCCTTTTCAGCGATCATGATCGTCGGCGCGTTGGTGTTGCCGCCGATCAGCGTCGGCATGACCGAGGCGTCGACCACCCGCAGCCCTTCGACCCCGCGCACTTTCAGTTCCGGGTCCACCACCGCGCCGGAATCGACCCCCATCCGGCAGGTGCCGACCGGGTGATAGACCGTGTCGACCCGCTTGCGCAGGATGGCGCGGATGTCGTCGTCGCTGCGCACCGCCGCCGTCACCGCATCCTTCCGCGCCCAGCGGGCAAGGGCCGGCGCTCCGAGCAACCGCCGCGTCAGCTTGAAGCCGGCGACCATGTCCTCGACGTCCCGCGGGTCGATCAGGAAAGCCGGGTCGATCAGCGGCGCGGCGAGCGGATCGGCGCTCGCCAGCGTCAGCGTTCCGCTGCTGCGCGGGCGCAACAGGCAGACATGGCAGGAGAAGCCGTGGCCGAGATGGAGCTTGCGGGCATGGTCGTCCACCAGCGAGACGACGAAATGGAGCTGGATGTCGGGCGCGTCGAGATCGGGCCGCGTCTTCAGGAAACCGCCGGCCTCGGCGAAGTTCGACGTCACCATGCCGCGCCGCTCGCGGCGGTAGCGCAGCGCCTCGCGCAGCGTCCGCCAGCCGCCGCGCAGCGACAGGCCGAACGTGTCGAGGCTGGCCGAGCGGTAGCCGAAGATGAAATCGGGATGGTCCTGAAGGTTCGCGCCGACGCCCGGCAGATCGAGGACCGGGGCGATGCCATGCCACTTAAGCTCCTCGGCGGGACCAATGCCGGACAGCATCAGGATCTGCGGCGATTGCAGCGCGCCGGCCGACAGCACCACCTCGCGCCGGGCGCGGATGGCGCGCCGCCCCCCGCCTTTGATCGTCTCGACGCCGACGGCACGGCCGTTCTCGACCAGCACCCGCGCGACGCGCGTCGTCGTCTCGACGTGGAGGTTCGGGCGCTTGCCCATATGCGGGAAGAGATAGGCGCGCGCCGCGCTCCAGCGTTCGCCGTTCTTCTGCGTCACCTGATAGACGCCGACGCCCTCCTGCTCCGCGCCGTTGAAATCGTCGTTGACGGGCAGGCCGATCTGGCGCGCGGCCTCGACGATATGGCGGTGGAAGGGGTTGCCGGTGCGCAGGTCGCTGACGGGAAGCGGCCCGTCGCGGCCGTGCCATTCGTCGTCGAAGCGCTCGTTCGCCTCGCTGAGCCGGAAATAGGGCAAGACGTCCGCGAACGACCAGCCCGTGTTGCCGAGCGCGGCCCAGCGATCGTAGTCGCTGGGGTGGCCGCGCATGTAGATCATGGCGTTGATGGCGGAGGAGCCGCCGAGCATACGCCCGCGCGGCTGGTAGCCCCTGCGGCCGCCGAGGCCGGGCTGCGGCACGGTCTCGAACGCCCAGTTGTTGAGCTTCGTCGGTATCATCGCCACGGCGCCGACCGGCACGGTGACGACGCCGCTGGTGCCGCCGCCGCCCGCCTCCAGAAGGCAGACGGTGACGGCCGGGTCCTCGCTCAGCCGCCCGGCCAGGACGGAACCGGCCGAGCCGCCGCCGACGATCACGTAGTCGAAAGCCGTTTCCACCTTCCCCTCCCCCTTATTGCCCCCATTGTCGAAACGTCAGGTCACGCGCTTCAGCAGCCCGAGGATGCGCTCGAAGGCCTGGCCGTAGGGCGGCCTGAACAGGACTATGCCGTTGAGCCGCGACTGGTAAAAGACCGGCTTGAGCTTCGAGAAGGTGTTGAAGCCCCATTCGCCGTGATAGGCGCCCATGCCGCTGGCGCCGACGCCGCCGAAGGGCTGGTCCTCCTGCCCGATATGCCACAGGCAATCGTTGACGGTGACGCCGCCGGACAGCGTCTCGCCGAGCACGCGCTCCCGGGCTCCCCGGTCCGTGCCGAACCAGTAGAGCGCCAGCGGATGGTCGCCGGCGCGCACGCGGGCGATCGCCTCGTCCATGCCGTCATATTCGAGGATCGGCAGCACCGGACCGAAGATCTCCTCGCGCATCAGCCGGGTGTCCGCCGGCGGGTCGATGACGATCGTGGGCGCGAGCTTGCGCGTCTCGTTGCTCTCGAAGCGCTCGTTCGCCGGGTTGATCTCGATGACCCGCGCGCCCGCCGCGCGCGCCTCGTCGACCAGCTCGACAAGCCGGGCGCGGTGGCGCTGGCTGATGATCGCGGTGTAGTCGGGATTGTCGACAAGCGAGGGATACATCTTCGCGACCGCGGTCGAGAACTTGCCGGCCACGGCCTCGGCCTGCCCCTTCGGCACCATCAGGTAATCGGGCGCAATGCAGGTCTGCCCGGCGTTCAGGAGCTTGCCGAAGGCGAGACGCTCGACGGAAACGTCGACGTCGCAGGACGGATCGAAGATCGCCGGCGACTTGCCGCCGAGCTCCAGCGTCACCGGCGTCAAATTGGCCGCCGCCGCCTGCGCGACAGCGCGGCCGACCGCGGTGGAGCCGGTGAAGATCAGATGGTCGAAGGGCAGCGCGGTGAACGCCTTGCCGGTCTCGGCGTCGCCGGTGACGACGCAGACCTCGTCCGGGTCGAACGCACCGGCAATGAGCCGTTCGAGCAGCGCCGAGAAGGCGGGCGTCAGCTCCGACGGCTTGATCATCACCCGGTTGCCGGCGGCGAGCGCGGCGAGCGCCGGCGCGAGCGCCAGCTGGAACGGATAGTTCCACGGCGAGACGACGCCGACGACGCCGAGCGGCTGCGGCATCAGCCGGTTGTAGCCGGGGCGGAAGTGGAGGCCCGTCGGCGCGCGCTTCACCCGCATCCAGCGCCGCAGATGCGACTTCGCGTGGCGGATGCCGGCGCGCACGACGAACATCTCGGCGAGCCGCGTCTCCTGCGCGGCGCGGCCGGAAAAGTCGGCATCGATGGCGGCGACGACCGCCGCCTCGTTGGCGTCGGTCAGCGCCAGCAGCCGGTCGAGCCGTGACAGCCGCGCCTCCCAGGTCGGGTTCGGCTCCTTCAGGAAGGCCTGCCGCTGCGCCTCGAAGCGCGCGGCGATGGTCGCGGACGGGGTGTTTTCCATCGTGTCGTTCCTTCCGGTGGGAGCGCCCGGCGGGCCGGCCGTGTCGGGTACAGTCTGCCCGAATTGACGGAAGATGGCGACCGTCTGCCGACTGTGCAAGGAGGGAGCCGCCCTGTGGGAAACGCCGGGCCGCAAGCCGCCCACCCCGGCGCTCAGGCTCGCCGGGCATGGGCGGGCGCCGCCTCGGGACGGCGGAGCGGCGAACGCCAACCTGTCCCGCGGCAGCGCGCAGCCTCATGGGCGATCCGAAGGCTTGGCCCCCCTCGCGTTCGATTCTCCCTTCAAGGCCGACCGATAGAGGCTAGCGGCCGCGCCCGGCGGCTGGCATATTAGAAGAAGACAAAAAACTGAATTTCGGGGACATTCGCCAAGGGGGCGCTTTGGGGGGACGGGGGATGGCGGCACGCGACTGCGAGCGCGGCGTGGCCAGCATGCGCATCATGGCCGAGCTTGGTGCGGCCCACGGGCTTTCGCCGCGCGCCTGCCTCGCCGGGACGGGCGTCTACGAGCGCGACCTCGAGGACGCGTCAGCGCTGGTCGCGCCCGAACAGGAGCTGAAGATGGTGCGCAACCTCGTCGGCGCGCTCGGCAAGGTGCCGGCGCTCGGCGTCGAGGCGGGCCTGCGCTATCACTTCACCGCGTTCGGCATGCTCGGCCTCGCCATGGCCGCCAGCCCCAACGCGCTCAGTGCGCTCGAGATCGCGCTGCGCTACTTCAACCTGACCTTCGCCTTCACCGATTTCCTCGTCGCCCGCGACGACGCGGAAACGACGATCACCATTGACGACGGCAGCCTGCCGCCGGATTTGAGGCGCTTCGTGGTCGAGCGCGACATCGGCGCGCTGGTGCGCATCCAGCGCGATCTTTGCCCGCATCTTCCGCTGCTGCGCGGCATCGCCTTCGCCTTCCCGCCGCCGGCGAACGAGGCGCGCTACGCGGCGCTTCTCGGCTTGCGCCCGCAATTCGGCGCGCCGCGCTCGGTGATCCGGCTGTGCAATGCCGGCCTGCTGCAGCTCCTGCCGCAGGCCAACGCCATCGCCCGCCAGGCCGCCGAGGAGCAGTGCCGACTGCTTCTGGAAAGGCGGCGCATGCGCTCAGGCCTCGCGCTCAGGATCAGGGAGCGGCTGCTGCGCGAATCGGCGCATATGCCGGACATGGAGACCGTCGCCTCGGATCTGTGCCTGACGCCGCGCACGCTGCGCCGGCGGCTCGACGACGAGGGCACGACCTTTTCCGCGATCCGGGACGAGGTGCGCCTTGCGCTCGCCGAGGAACTGTTGTCGATGACGGAGCTTTCGATAGGCGAGATCGCGGGGCGGCTCGGTTATGCCGATCCGACCTGCTTCACCAACGCCTTCAAAGGCTGGAAGGACGGCATGACGCCGCTGTCGTGGCGCAGGCATGTCGAGGCGGGCATGCCGGCAATCGCGGGCGGGCGGGCGCCGGAAGCGGAGGAAGCCTGATGACGGACGGCGAGCGGCACGACGACTGGACGAACTGGTCGGGGCTTCTCACGGCGCGGCCGGCGGCGCGCCTCGCGCCCGGAGACATCGGCGCGCTCGGCGACGCCATCCGCACAGCGCCCGGCCCGCTGCGGGCCGTGGGAACCTCCCATTCCTTCACGCCGCTGGTGCAGAACGACGGCGCGCTGGTCTCGCTCGACCGCTTCGCCGGGCTGATCGACC
The DNA here is from genome assembly GCF_023954335.1 of Aquamicrobium sp. Lineage (NCBI taxonomy): Bacteria > Pseudomonadati > Pseudomonadota > Alphaproteobacteria > Hyphomicrobiales > Phyllobacteriaceae > Aquamicrobium > Aquamicrobium sp. Next base: position 1,543,679 of record NZ_JAMLIE010000001.1, on the reverse strand, counting down.
ACGATCCCGCGGCGATGACCGCCCGCGTCGGCGCGGGAACGAAGCTCGGCGAGCTGGCGCGCGCGATGCACGCGGTCGGCCAGGCTTTCCCGAACATGGGCGACATCGACCGGCAGGCGTTCGGCGGCGCGCTGGCCACGGCCACCCACGGCTCGGGTGCCGCGCTCGGGGCCTACCACACCGGCGTCGAGGCCCTGACGCTGGTCGACGGCGCCGGTAAGGTCCGCGACTTCTCGGTGACCAAGAACGCCGACGACCTCCTTGCCGTCTGCCCCGGCCTCGGCGCGTTCGGCATGGTGACCGAGGTGACGATCCGCAACGTCGCGCCCTACCGGCTGCACCGCCGCCGCACGTCGCTGCCGATCCGCGCGCTGATCGACGACTTCCCGGCGCGGATGAGCGCACACCGCTCGGCCGAGTTCTTCTACATCCCGTTCTCGCGCATGGCGCTGTTCATCACCTCGGACCTGACCGACAGTGCGTCGACGCCGCGCCCGCCGGACGAGGACGACGCGGCCGTCGTCCTGCTCGGGCGCGTCCAGCGCTTCACCGGCTGGCTGCCGCCGCTGCGGCGCGCGCTGCTGAAGCGGGCCGTGGCCTCGGCCGCGCGCGAGGACTATGTCGCGGATTGGCTCGCCGTCTATCCCTCGCAGCGCAATGTCCGCTTCAACGAGATGGAGTATCACCTGCCGATCGAGGAGGCGCCGAAGGCGCTGGCCGAGGTGATCGAGCGGCTGGAGACGCGCTTTCCCGGCATCTATTTCCCGATCGAGGTGCGCACCGTCGCCGCCGACGAGGCCTGGCTCAGCCCGTTCTACCGTCGGCCGAGCGCCTCCATCGCCGTCCACCACACGGCAGGCCTCGACCACCGGCCCTATTTCGCCGCGATGGAGGAGATATTCCGCCGCCATGGCGGACGGCCGCACTGGGGCAAGATGCACAGCCTGACCGCGAAGGAGCTGGCAGGGCTCTACCCGCGCTTTCGCGACGCGATGGCGGTGCGCCGTGATCTCGACCCCGACAACCGCTTCGTCTCGCCCTATATGGCGCGGCTTCTGGGAGTGGAGCGATGAACGGCGACTGGTTCCGGCAGGCCGACGCGGCGCTCAAGGCGGCGGGCATCCACCAGCCATGCCTCGTGCTCGACCTCGACCTGCTCGACGCCAATATCGCGACGGTCAGGGCGGCGCTCGCGCCCGGCCTCGCGCTGCGCGTCGTCGACAAGTCGCTGCCCTGCCCGAAGCTCGTAGCGCGCATCACGGCGGCTTTCGATACGCGCCGGATCATGACGTTCCACGCGCCGGTGGCGCGGGCGATGCTCGCCGCCTTCCCCGACGCCGAGCTGCTGTTCGGCAAGCCGATGCCGGCCGCGCTCGCCGCCTCGATGCTGGACGAGCTGCCGGAATCCGCCGCGCAGCGCATCGTCTGGCTGATCGACACGCCCGAGCGGCTGGCGCAGTATGGCGCGGTCGCCGCGGCGCGCGGGCAGACGCTCCGTTTCTGCTTCGAGGTCGACATCGGCCTCCATCGCGGCGGCTTTCCGACGCCCGATGCACTGGCCGAGGCGCTGGCGGCGCTGGATCGGCATCCCCGTCTCGCCTGCGAAGGGATGATGGCCTACGAGGCGCATATCGGCCACATACCGGGCTGGCTCGGCGGGCCGGACGGCGCGCGGCGCAAGAGTCTCGCCCTCTTCCGGCGCTATCTGGCGCTGCTCGGCGAGGAGCGGCGGCGCATCGTCAATCTCGGCGGCAGCAGCACGGCGCTGCTCTACGGCGGCGATCTCGGCGCGAACGAGGTGGCGATGGGCTCGGCCTTCGTCAAGCCGTCGGATTTCGACGTGCCGAGCCTTGCCGCGCTCCGGCCCGCGATCTTCATCGCCGCGCCGGTGCTGAAGGTGGTGGAGGCGGAGCTGCCCGGCCTCGACCGCCGCTCGCGCTTCGCGCAGGCGCTCGGCCTCCTGCCCCGGCGCGGGCTTTACCTCTATGGCGGCAAGTGGATGGCGAACCCGGTCCATCCGGCCGGGATGAAGGAGAGCGGCGCGTTCGGCCGTTCGAGCAACCAGCAGTTCCTCGCCTTGCCCGGCGACGCCGCGATCCGCCCCGACGACTTCGCCTTCCTGCGCCCGACGCAGAGCGAGGCGGTGTTGCAGCAGTTCGGCCCGATCCGCATCCTGTCGCAAGGGCGCATCGTCGACGCCTGGCCCGTCCTGCCGCCGGAATGAAAGACCCGCCGTCTTTTCGACGGCGGGCCGGATCAGGTTCGAACTGGCTTTTCGCGCTCAGCGCAGCTCGCGCCGCAGGATCTTGCCGACATTGGTCTTCGGCAGCTCGGTGCGGAACTCGACATGCTTGGGGCGCTTGTAGGCGGTCAGCTTGTCGCGGCAGAAGTCGATGACCTCCTTTTCCGTCAGGTTCGGGTCCTTCTTGACCACGAACACCTTCGGCACCTCGCCCGACTTCTCGTCCGGCACGCCGACGGCCGCCACCTCCAGTACGCCCGGATGCATGGCGATGACGTCCTCGATCTCGTTCGGATAGACGTTGAAGCCGGAGACGAGGATCATGTCCTTCTTGCGGTCGACGATCTTGACGTAGCCCTTGTCGTCCATGAAGCCCATGTCGCCCGACTTGAAGTAGCCGTCGGCGGTCATCACCTTGGCGGTCTCGTCGGGGCGGTTCCAGTAGCCGGCCATCACCTGCGGCCCGCGGATGCAGATCTCGCCGACCTCGCCGAGGGACACGTCCTTGCCGTCCTCGTCGCGGATGACGATTTCGGTAGAGGGGATCGGCAGGCCGATGGTGCCGGAGAATTCCGTCGCATCGAAGCGGTTGGTCGTCACCACCGGCGAGGTTTCCGACAGGCCGTAGCCTTCCGAGATGACGATGCCGGTCAGCTTCTGCCAGCGGTCGGCCACGGCGCGCTGCACAGCCATGCCGCCGCCGAAGGTCAGGAACAGCGGCTTGAAGTCGAGCTTCTGGAAATCCTCGTTGTTGAGCAGCGCGTTGAACAGCGTGTTCAAACCGGGGAAGACGTTGATCTGGTACTTCCCAAGTTCCTTGACGAAGGCCGGGATGTCGCGCGGATTGGCGATCAGCAGGTTCTCGGCGCCGAGCCGCATGCCCATGAACGCGTTCACCGTCAGCGCGTAGATGTGGTAGAGCGGCAGCGGGCACACGAAGGTCTGCCGCTCCGGGCGCGGGCGCTTCGTGTAGGCGCTTTCGAGCCAGAGTTCCGTCTGCTGCACATTGGCGAGGATGTTGCGGTGGAGAAGGGTCGCGCCCTTGGAAACGCCGGTCGTGCCGCCGGTATATTGCAGGAAAGCGACGTCGTCCTGCCCGACATCGACCTTGGCGAAGCTCTTCGAGCGGCCCTCGCTCAGCACCTGCTTGAACGGGACGTGGCCCGGCAGCGACCAGGCCGGCACCATCTTCTTGACCCGGCGCACCACCAGGTTGACGATGTGGCCCTTCAGCCCGAGCATGTCGCCCATGGCGGCGACGACGATGTGCTTGACCTCGGTATTCTTCACCACGGTCTGGAGCGTGGTGGCGAAGTTCTCGAGGATGAAGATGGCTTCCGCGCCCGAATCCTTGAGCTGGTGCTCCAGCTCGCGCGGCGTGTAGAGCGGGTTGACGTTGACGACGATGCAGCCGGCGCGCAGGATCGCCATCAGCGCCACCGGGTATTGCAGCACGTTCGGCATCATGATGGCGACGCGCGCGCCCTTCTTCAGGCCCTTCGACTGGAGCCACGCCGCCACATGCGTCGAGGCTTCCTCGAGCTGGGCGAAGGTCAGGCTCTTGCCCATGGAGGTGAAGGCGGGGCGCGTCGAGAACTGCGCGCAGGCCTTCATCATCATGTCGCCGAGCGAGGCGTCCTCGATCGGCCCGATCTCGGGCTTCACGACGTCCGGATAGCTGGCGAGCCACGGCTTTGCTGCGGCGGGCGCTGATTTGTCTTTGGACTTGGTCAAGATGATGCCTCCCTCGGTGCGCCCGACAGCGCCGCTTTTTCGTGCCGGGTCGGTTACGTCTGTTTCATCTATGGCGGCGGCCGGCCGGGCGCAAGCGGCCGGGCCCGGTCACGACTGGCCGTAGCCGGCATGCTCCTTCATGAATTCCAGCTCCTCCGGCGAGCTTTCGCGCCCCAGCGCCCGGTTCCTGTGCGGGAAGCGGCCGAAGCGGGCCACTATGTCGCGGTGCTCGATGGCGAATTTCAGCCCGTCCCCCTCGCCGATGGCACGGAAAAGGTCGACGCAGCGCTCCTGGTCGGCGAGGATTTCCGAGTGCATGAACGGCATGTAGAAGAACGGTCGCGCAGCCTCCGGGCCGGCGCGGTCCCAGCCGCGCTCGACGGCGATCCGGGCGATGCCGGCGGCTGTGTCGTCGGTGGCGAAAGCGGCGGCGCTGCTCCTGAACATGTTGCGCGGGAACTGGTCGAAGACGATGATGGCAGCGAGCGCCATGCGCGCGTCGTCGATCCTGCGCTCGTCGAAGCCGGCCTTCAACTTCTCGTAGAGGCCGAGGAAGCGCGCGCGCACCTTCTCGTCCAGCTCCGGTCCGCCGCCGAACCAGTCCTCGTAGGTCAGTTCCCCGAACCAGAAGTTCAGAACCTCATCGACCCAGCCAGCCTCGATCCTGTCCATCGCCTTCCCCTCGACGCTCACTCGACGTTGGAGATGTCGGGCACCGAGTCGAGCAGCATGCGGGTGTAGTCGACCTTCGGGCTGTCGAAGATCTCGTCCACCGGCCCCTGCTCGACCAGCACGCCGTTGTGCATCACCCCCACATCGTCGGCCATCTGGCGCACGACTGCAAGGTTGTGGCTGATGAGAAGATAGGTGAGGTTGTACTCGTCCTGAAGCGCGCGCATCAGGTCGAGAACCTGCGCCTGCACCGAGACATCGAGAGCCGAGGTCGGCTCGTCGCAGACGATGAACTCCGGCTGGCTCGACAGGGCGCGGGCGATGGCGATGCGCTGGCGCTGGCCGCCCGAGAACTCGTGCGGGAACTTGCGCATCGAGATCGGATCGAGCCGCACCTTCTCCAGGAGGTCGGCGACGCGGTCGCGGATCTCGCCGCCGCTGCCCGCCAGCTTCAGCGCCCGGATCGGCTCGGCGATGATGTCGCCGACGCGCCAGCGCGGGTTGAGGCTGGCATAGGGGTCCTGGAAGATCATCTGCACGCGCTGGCGGCGCTTGCTCGACGCCGCCTGGCCCTCCCAGATGTCGTCGCCCTCGAGCAGAACCCGGCCCGAGGTCGGCGGGATCAGGCCGACCAGCATGCGCGCGCAGGTCGACTTGCCCGAGCCGGATTCGCCGACCAGCCCGTAGGTCGAGCCCCTGCGGATCTCGAACGAGACGTCCTGCACCGCCTTCACCACCTTGCGGCCGGAACGCTTCAGCACCCGGTCGAGGAAGGACCGCGACAGGTCGAACTCGCGCGTCAGCTTCTCGACCTTCATGATCGGCGCGTCAGAGGGCGGCACGACATGGCGGCGCGTCTCGTCGCGGATCGACGGGATCGCGTCGATCAGCTTGATCGTGTAGTCCTCCTTCGGGCGCTTGATGATGTCGGCGACCGAGCCGGTCTCGACGATCTTGCCCTTGTTCATCACGATCATGCGGTCGGCGGTCTCGGCGATCACGCCCATGTCGTGCGTGACCAGCATCACCGCCGCGCCGCGGCTCTCGCACAGCTCCTTCAGCACCTTGATGATCTGCGCCTGCACCGAGACGTCGAGCGCGGAGGTCGGCTCGTCGGCGATGATCAGCTCGGGCTCCGCCGCCAGCGCCAGCGCGATGACGACACGCTGCCGCATGCCGCCCGAGAACTGGTGCGGATAGCTGTCGAGCCGGTCGGCCGGCGCGGGAATGCCGGCCTCGCCGAGCAGGTCGATGGCGCGCTGGCGTGCCCCTGCCTGACTGAGCGGCAGGTGCCGGCGGATCGTCTCGATCAGCTGCTGGCCGATGGTGTAAAGCGGGTTCAGCGAGGTCAGCGGGTCCTGGAAGACCATGCCGATGCGCTTGCCGCGTATCTTCATCATCTCCTCGGGCGGCAGATTGTCGATCCGCTTGCCCTTCAGGTAGATCTCGCCGCCGGCGATGTGGCCGGGCGGCTCGATCAGGCCGATGATGGCGGCACCGGTCATCGACTTGCCGGCGCCGGATTCGCCGACCACGCCGAGGATCTCGCCCGGCATGATGTCGAAGGACACGCCGTCGACCGCGGTGAACAGCCCCCGCCGCAGCGGGAACTCGACCACGAGGTCGCGGACGGAAATGATCGGGTCCGTCATCAGCGCAGCCTCGGGTTCAGGGCGTCGCGCAGCCAGTCGCCGAGCAGGTTGACGGCGAGCGCGAGCAGGATGAGCGTGACGGCGGGGAAGAACAGGATCCACCATTCGCCGGAGAACAGGAACTGCTGGCCGATGCGGATCAGCGTTCCGAGCGAGGGCTGGGTCGGCGGCACGCCGACGCCGAGGAAGGACAGCGTCGCCTCCTCGATGATGGCCAGCGCGAGGCCGATGGTGCCGATGACCAGCACCGGCCCGAGCACGTTGGGCAGGATGTGGCGCACGAGGATGCGCAGCGGGTGGACGCCCATGATGCGCGCGGCAGAGACGTAGTCCTTCTGCCGCTCGACCATGGTCGCGCCGCGCACGGTGCGCGCGAACTGCGCCCAGTTGGAGAGGCCGATGGCGACGATCAGCACCCAGATCGCCATGCTCTCGTGCCGGCTCGGCGGGATGAGGCCGCGGGCGATGCCGAAGATCAGCAGCGCGATCAGGATCGCGGGGAAGGAGAGCTGGATGTCGGCGATGCGCATGATGACCGAATCCGTCATGCCGCCGCGATAGCCGGCCGTCAGCCCGAGCGCGACGCCGAGCACGATGGCGAACAGCGTCGCCGAAAGGCCGACGAACAGCGAGACGCGGCTGCCGTAGAGGATGGTGGACAGCACGTCCCGCCCCTGGTGGTCGGAGCCGAGCAGGAAGTAGTTGCCGGCCATCGAGGTCGACATCGGCGGGGTGAAGCCGTCCATCAGGTTGAGGCTCGCCGGGTTGAACGGGTCGTAGGGCGCGATCCACGGCGCCAGCAGCGCCGCCAGCACCATGACGATCGTCACGATGGCCGCGACGATGGTGACGGGCGAGCGCCGGAACGAGAAGAAGACGTCCGAATCCCAGGCGCGGCGGAGGAAGGAGCGCGGCGGCGCGACGGCAGCCACGGGGGGTGTGGTGTGGGCGGAGCTCATGGCTATTTCCCCCCGCCGATGCCGTGCACGCGAAGGCGCGGATCGACAGCGTAATAGAGGATGTCGACGATCAGGTTGATGACGACGAAGACGAAGGCGATGAACATCAGGTAGGCGGCCATCACCGGCACGTCGACGACCTGCACGGAATTGATGAACAGCGAGCCGACGCCCGGCCACTGGAACACGGTCTCGGTGACGATCGAGAAGGCGATGACCGAGCCGAGCTGGAGGCCGGTGATGGTGATGACGGGCACCATCGTGTTCTTCAGCGCGTGGCCGAAATTGATCGCCCGCTTGGACAGCCCGCGGGCGCGGGCGAAGCGGATGTAGTCCTGCCGCAGCACCTCGAGCATCTCGGCGCGCACGAGGCGCATGATGAGCGTGAGCTGGAACAGCGACAGCGTGATCGCCGGCAGGATCAGCGAGCGGCGGCCGGACTCGGTCAGGAGGCCCGTTCGCCACCAGCCGAGCTCCGTCACCTGGCCGCGGCCGAACGACGGCAGCCATTGCAGCTCGACGGCGAAGATGTAGATCAGCCCGATGCCGATGAGGAAGGTCGGCAGCGACACGCCGATCAGCGACAGCGTCATGATGGCGCCCGAGGCGAAGCTTCCCGGCTTCAGCGCGGTGAAGACGCCGAGCACGACGCCGAAGACCAGCGCGATCAGCGCCGAGGCGAAGGCGAGCTCGATGGTCGCCGGCAGGCGGCTGACGATCAGCTCCGTCACCGGCTGCTGGAGGCGGTAGGAGATGCCGAACTCGCCCTGCAAGGCGTTGCCGATGAAGCGGGCGAACTGGATGTAGAACGGATCGTTGAGGCCGAGCCGCTGGCGCAGCTCCTCGATCTCGTGAAGGCGCGTGTCCTGCCCGACCAGGCTGGCGACCGGGTCGCCGACATAGCGGAACAGCATGAAGGAAATGAGCGCGACCACCAGCATCACGATGAATGACTGGAAAAGCCGTCGCAGGATGAAGGCAACCATGGCTTCTTCCCCGCACGGGCGAGAGCGCCCGATTCTGCTTAAGCCGATGGGGCCGCACGGCATAAAGCCATGCAGCCACGCGGCCGACGACCAGGAAAACATCTGCGCCGCCTCGGCGCCCCTCACGGGCGCCTCGCGGCAATCAGTCCGTCCGCACCAGACGCTCCGGCTGCGAGCGGCTCCAAGCCCCTCACCCTACCGGCACGGCACGGCGCGAAAGGCCCGCCGCGCGAGGATGCGCGGCGGGCCGGCGTTGTCGCTGGCGTTACTCGCCGTAGGTGACGCCCCGGATCAGCGGCTGGTTCTCCGGATGGACTTCCAGGTTGACGTTGCTCTTCATGGCGTAGGCCAGGACCTGGTTGTGGATCGGCAGGAGGACGCGGTCCTCCTTCACCACCTTCCATATCTCGGCGATGGTCGCGTTGCGCTTGTCGAGATCGATCTCGGTGCCGAGCGAACGGATTTTCTCGTCAAGCTCAGGATTGGTGTAGAGGCCGGCGTTGTAGGCGCCGTACTTGCCGTCCTTGGTGTGGACCAGGTCGTTGAAGACATAGGCCGAATCGAAGGTCGGGACACCCCAGCCGAGCAGGTAGAAGTCGGTCTCGCTGTTCTGGACGAGCGGCGAGTGCTGGGCGACCGGGCGCGAGGCCAGCGTCACCCGGATGCCGATCTGGCCGAGCATGCCGACGACGGCCTGGCTGACCGCCTCGTCGTTGACGTAGCGGTTGTTCGGCGTGTCGAGCGTGATGGTGAAGCCGTCCGCATAGCCGGCCTCGGCCAGCAGCTCCTTGGCCTTGGCGATGTCCGGCGCCGGGAAGGCGTCGAGCTCCGGCGTCCAGCCGTTGACGAAGGGCGGCATGGCGACGCCGGCCGGCACCGACTGGCCGCGCATGACGACGCGCTTGATCGCCTCGCGGTCGATGGCGAGCTCCATCGCCTCGCGCACCTTGGCGTCGGCGATCGGGTTCTTGTCGGTGATGTTGGACGACTTCAGCGGCGCGTCGCCGAACTTGTAGCCGAAATAGATGATGCGGTTCTCGGGGCCGGTCTCGACCTTGACGCCGTCGGTGGCCGACAGGCGCTCGATGTCCTGCACCGGCACGTCCTGGACGAGGTCGACCTCGCCCGACAGGAGGGCGGCGACGCGGGTGGCGGCTTCCTTGATCGGCAGGTAGACGATCTCGGTCACGGCCGGCTTCTCGTCCCAGTGGCCGTCGAAGACGGTCATCACCGAGCGCACGTCGGGCTCGCGCGACTGGAGCACGTAGGGGCCGGTGCCGTTGGTGTTGCGCACGGCGTAGTTGTCTTCACCGGCGGCGAAATCCTGGACCTCGACGACGTCGTGCTCCTCGGACCAGCCCTTGTCCATGATGAAGGTGTTGGTGATGTTGTTCGGATAGAGCGGCGACGGGCCGTTCATCTTCACCTCGACCGTCAGGTCGTCGATGGCCACGACATCCGCCACGTCGGCGTGAAGCTGGCGCAGGTTCGACTTGTCCGAACGGGCGCGGTTCAGCGAGAACACGACGTCCTCGGCGGTGAAATCCTGGCCGCCGTGGAACTTGACGCCCTCGCGCAGCTTGAACACCCACACGTTCGGATCGTCGGCCTTGACGTACCATTCGGTGGCCAGCCGCGGGATGAGGTTGCCCTCGACGTCGCGGTTCAGCAGCGTCTCGTAGATCTGGTGGTTGAAGGTGTGGGTGGTTCCCTCGTTCTGGGAATGCGGGTCAAGCGTCAGCGCGTCGGCGCCGCGCGCCCAGCGAAGAGTCTCGGCGGATGCCGGAAGAACGGCTGCGCCAAGCGCGATCGCGCTCGCAGTAAGAAGAAGTTTTCGCATGAAGGCTCCCTGTTTTTGATGCGATCTTCCCCGTGAACGGTTGCTGCCCACCCACGATTGGCGAGCACATTAAGGGAGCGCACCGGCTTTTGCAAAGCACCGTTCTTGCGCGTTTCAGCGCCATGCGAAACAATCATTCAAAACGTGCGCCGGACAATCGCCTCATCTTCGCCAACCTTAGAAAACCAAAGCCAAAAAGCCCGATTCCGGGCGGTTTTGCGCGTTTTCTTCACGAAACCGTGATCGGATTTCTTCCCCGGGCGGCACGAATACCGCAAGGTAAGGCAACGCCTACAGATAGGGCGAGCCGAGCCACAGGATCCGGTCGAAGAGGCGGAGCGGAAAAGGGCGCGCGCGCAACCCTTCGACCGTGACCGGCTGGGCCGAGGCGATCGCCGTGTCGATCCGGCTTTCGATCATGCCGGCGAAATCTGCGTCCAGCACCTCGACGTCGATCTCGAAATTCAGCCGCAGCGAGCGCGGGTCGAGATTGGACGAGCCGACGAAGGCCCACACCCCGTCGACCGCCAGCAGCTTGGAATGGTCGAACGGCCCGTCGGCACGCCAGACGCGGCAATAGTTCTTCAGCACCTGCTCGAACTGGGCGATCATGGCGCGCTCGACGAGGACGAGGTTGTTCTGCGCCGGCACCACGATGTCGATCTCGACACCGCGCCGGCCCGCCGTCGCCAGCGCGCTGACCAGCTCCCTGTCGGGCAGGAAGTAGGGCGATATGATGCGGATCGAGCGGCGGGCGACCGAGAACGCGCCCATCAGCATGCGGTGGTTGGTTTCGAGCGCCGCGTCGGGGCCGGAGGCGACGGCGCGGATGAAGACCGGGGCGCCGAACTGCACGGCCGGCAGCGGCTCGATCCGCCACGCCTCGCCGTCGAGGTCCTCGTCGGTGGTGAAGCGCCAGTCCTCGGCGGCAGTGGAGAAGATGTCAGCCACCACCGGGCCGGTGACGCGGAAATGGGTGTCGCGCGCCTGCCCGCCGCGGGCGAACTCGCTGGTGAAGCCCTTGCGGATGTTCATGCCGCCGACGAAGGCCACCGCGCCGTCGACGACGAGGATCTTGCGGTGGGTCCGCAGGTTCGCATAGGGCAGGCGCAGGCCCATGATCAGGCTGCCGTTGAACAGGTCGACGGCGATGCCGGCGCTCTCCAGCGTCCCGACGATGCTCGGCACGCTGTAGCGGACGCCGACGGCGTCGATGAGGACGCGCACGGCGACGCCGCGGCGGTGCGCCCGCGCCAGCGCCTCGGCGAGCCTAAGGCCGATGGCGTCGCGGTCGAAGATGTAGGTCTCGAGGATGATCGAGCGCTGCGCGGCATCGATCTCGGCAATCATTTGCGCATAGGTCTCGTCGCCGCCGTCGAGCAGCCGGATCGAGTTGCCGACCGTCATCGCGTGCTTGGCGACGCGGTCGCCCAGCGTCTTCATCGCCGCGAAGCGCTCGGCGAACAGGTCGGCGACCAGCGCCCGCGAGGCATCGAGATGCGCCTGGTGGCGCGGGTCGTGCTCGATGGCGCGCCGCCGTTCCGAGATGATCGAGGCGCGGCGGATGCGGTTGATGCCGCCGATGGCGTAGATCAGCGCGCCGATGACCGGCGAAAGCAGGATGACGCCGACCCAGCCGATGGCCGAGCGCACCTCCTCCTTGTTCATCACCACGTGGACGATGGCCGGCACCGCCATCAGGACGGAGATGACGGCGAGGATGTGCGGCCAATAGTCGGAAAGGATGCTCCACATGCACCGAGTATCCCGCGAATGCGAACCGACCGCAATCGCCGGCGCGGCGCCTTCAGCGCACCAGCACGGCCCTCAGATCGTTGACGTTGGTGCCGGTCGGACCGGGGCTGAACAGGTCGCCCAGCGCGGCGAAGGCGGCGAAGGCGTCGTTGCGGGCGAGCGCGGCGCGCGGGTCGAGCCCCGCTGCGCGCATCCGCCCGGCGCTCGTCCCGTCTGCGAAGGCGCCGGCATTATCGCCCGTGCCGTCGATGCCGTCGGTATCGGCGGCGAAGGCGTGGATACCGGCGTGGCCGTCGACCGCAAGCGCGAAAGCGAGCAGGAACTCGCCGTTGCGGCCTCCTCTGCCTCCCCCGGGGCCGCCCCTGCTCCGCATCGTCACCGTCGTCTCGCCGCCCGACAGCAGGACGACCGGCTTGCGGAACGGCCGGTCGCGCAGTGCGATCTCGCGGGCGATGGCCGCATGGACGCCGGCGACGTCACGCGCCTCGCCCTCGATGGAATCCGACAGGATGACCGCCTCGACGCCATGGCGGGCGGCGGCGCGCGCCGCGGCCTCCAGCGAGCGCGCCGCCGAGGCGATGACGTGGACCTCGTTGCCGGCGAGGCGCGGGTCGTCGGGCAGAGGCGCGTCGGCCGCCGGCGTGGCGAGGTGGCGCATCGCGGCGTCGGGAAGCGCAAGCCCATATTCCGCGACGATGGCGAGGGCGTCGCGCCGGCTCGCCCCGTCGGCGACGGTCGGCCCCGAGGCGACGAAGGCCGGGTTGTCGCCGGGAATGTCGGAGACGACGAGCGTGACCACCTTCGCCGGATGGGCGGCGAGCGCCAGCCACCCGCCCTTGATCGCCGACAGGTGCTTGCGCACCGTGTTCATCGCCGAGATCGGCGCGCCGGAGGCGAGCAGCGCCTCGTTGACCGCGATCTCGTCGGCAAGGCTCATGCCCGGCGGCGGCCACGGCAGCAGCGCCGAGCCGCCGCCCGATATCAGGGCGACGACGAGATCGTCGGGGCCGAGGCCGCGCACCGCGTCGAACAACCGTGCCGTTGCTTCAAGCCCCGCCTCGTCGGGAACGGGATGCGCCGCCTCCAGCACCGCGATGCGCCCGCAGGCCCCGCCCCGACCCCCACCCTGGCCATGGCGGGTGACGATTATGCCCGTCAGCGGGCCGTCCCATGCCGCGTCGAAGGCGGCGGCCATCGGCACCGACGCCTTGCCCGCGCCGACGACCACGACGCGGCCCTTCGGCCGGCCCGGGAGGAAGTCGCGAATGACGACGGCAGGGTCGGCGGCGGCGACGGCCGCCTCGAACAGGACGGTGAAGAAGGTGCGCGGATCGGTCATGCTCCATCCTTGCCGGCCATCGCGCCCCGCCGTCAATTCCCCCGGCCGATCTTCGGCCTCGGGAAGAAGCTTCGCCGCCGATTCCGGTGGGTCGGCGGCCACCGACATTTCTAATTTAGTTCAGATTAAATTAATCGGTCTCCAGCAACCTTCCCGTGTTGAAGAACATCGCGGGGGGATGCGGTCTTCAGCGCCTGCCCTCCTGCATCGAGACGATGACCCGCCTTTTCGCCGTGGTTAAGCGGAAGGGCTCGGCTCCCTGCCAGAAAGGCATCTCCCATGCTGTTGAAGACCGCAACCTCCCGCAACATCTTCGCCATCGTCGCCGTCGGCGTGGTTGCGACCGTCGCGACGGCGTCGAGCCTGTTCGTGATGTCCTACCAGCAGATGAAGGCCGCCAGCGCCGGCGAGATGCGCGCGGCGGCGCAGAACAGCGCCGCCGCCATCCAGGGCGGCATCGCCAGCCGCATGCAGGTCGTCTATACCCTGCGCGACACGATGCAGGCGATGAGCGCCGGGCTCGGCGGCGACCGGGCGCTGGCCGACAGCGTGCTGATACAGATGCAGGCCAACGCTGAGGGGCTGCTCGGCGTGTGGACCGGCTTCGAGCCGAACGCCTTCGACGGCCGCGACGCGCAGTTCGCCAACACGACGAACCACGACGCCACCGGCCGCTACCTTCCCTATGCGACGACCGGCACGGACGGGCGCATCAATCTCGAACCCATCGTCGGCTACGACCAGCCCGGCGACGGCGACTACTACCTCAAGGCGCGCGACAGCGGAAAGTCGGCGATCATGGAGCCCTTCGCCTATGAGGTGAACGGCGTCCCGACGCTGATGACCTCGCTGACCGCGCCGATCCTCGTCGGCGGCAAGGTCGTCGGCGTCGCCGGCGCCGATGTCGGCCTCGACGCGATCACGCAGGCGCTTTCGGGCATGAAGCCGCTCGGCGACGGCTTCGTGGCGCTCTTGTCGCAGGACGGCAGCTTCATCAGCCATCCCGACGCCTCGTTCCTCGGCCGCGCCCTTTCCGAGACCGGCGAGGACGCGGCGACCTGGCAGCGGATGATCGCCGATCCCGGCACGGTGATGGAAACAACGGGCGCAGACGGCGTAGCGCGGCTCGCCGTCGCGGTTCCGGTCCAGCTTCTCGACGACACCGCGTGGTTCACCGTCGTTTCCGTGCCGGAAGCCACGGTCTACGCGTATCTGACGCGCATGGCGTGGACCTCCATCGCCATCATCGCCGGCGCGGCGGTGCTGCTCGTCCTTCTCGGCGTCATGATCTCCGGCCGCTTCCGCCGCCGCCTCGAAGGCATCATCGGCGCCACCGGCAGGATCGCCGGCGGCGATATGGACGTCGAGATCACCGAGGCGGAAGCGAAGGACGAGATCGGCGACATGGCCCGCTCGCTGGTCGTGCTGCGCGACGCCTCGCTCGCCAAGCTCCAGCTCGAGCGCGACGCCGACGCCAACCGCGCCCTCTCCGAGGAGGAGCGCGCGGGGCGCGAGCGCCAGAAGGCCGAGGAAGCGGCGCAGGTCCAGTTCGCCGTCGATTCGCTCGGCGAGGCGCTGCGCCAGCTCGCCGACGGCAATGTCGCCTGCCGCATCGCGACGCCCTTCGCCGGCGACCTCGAGCGGCTGCGCGCCGATTTCAACGCCTCGCTCGACACGCTGCAATCGACGCTGCGCGCGGTCGGCGACAACGCCCGCACCATCGATTCGGGCGCCAGCGAGATTCGCTCCGCCTCCGACGACATGGCGCGACGCACCGAGCAGCAGGCCGCCTCCGTCGAGGAGACGGCCGCCGCGCTGGAGGAGATCACCGCGACGGTCAAGAGCTCGTCCGAGCGCGCCGAGCAGGCCGGCCAGCTCGTCGCCCGCACCAAGCAGGGGGCGGAGAAGTCGGGCATGATCGTCCACGACGCCATCGCCGCGATGCAGGAGATCGCCCGCTCGTCGAACGATATCTCGAACATCATCGGCGTCATCGACGACATCGCCTTCCAGACCGGCCTGCTGGCGCTCAATGCCGGCGTCGAGGCCGCGCGCGCCGGCGATGCGGGCAAGGGCTTCGCCGTGGTCGCCCATGAGGTGCGCGAGCTCGCCCAGCGTTCGGCCACGGCGGCGAAGGAGATCAAGGAGCTCATCACCACCTCGGGCGGGCGCGTGCGCTCGGGCGTCGAGCTCGTCGAGCAGACGGGCAGCGCGCTCGAAGCCATCGTCGCCCAGGTGCAGGAGATCGACCATCACGTCGCCTCCATCGTCACCGCCGCGCGCGAGCAGGCGACCGGCATCCAGGAGATCAGCTCGGCCGTCACCACCATCGACCACGGCACCCAGCAGAACGCCGCCCTCGTCGAGCAGTCGACCGCCGCCAGCCACGGCCTGGCGCGCGAGGCCTCGACGCTGATGCAGCTGATCGGCCAGTTCAATCTCGGCGACGGCGCGCCGGCTGGGGGCAGGCCGCTGGCCGTCTCCGGCGAGGCCGCCGCGCACCCCTCCCCGGCCCGGGCGCTGGGGCGCAAGCTCGCCGGCGCGCTGGGACTGGCCGCAGCCGCGCCGGAAGCCGCGGACTGGGAGGAGTTCTGACGCCCGGCGCGAGCCGGCCCGCCGCTCCCCCTCTCCCGGCGAAAGCCGGGCCCATACCTCGCCACGAAGGCCCGAACCGGCCGCCCCTCCAGCGGCCGGTTTTCGCATTAAGCCATTGTTAACTCTACACGCATTGATTGCAGATCTTCAATGTTTCCTTAGCCGCCGGATGGTAGACACGGGACTGTCCACGGAACCCCCTTCATGGCAGATCCGGCAGTCTTGAACCGATCGACGAACAGCGCATACGACACGATGACCAGTGCTGGGACCAGTGCTGCGGCAGCGCCGGCGGCGGGCGAACTGAACAACGCCGCGCAGCGCGCCGCCGCGCACTACCGACGCACCGCGCTGTCGCCGTCCATCGTCAGCGGCGGCCTGCGCCTCGTCGAGTTCGGCCTGCTCGTCGCCTCGGGCCTGGCGCTTTTCGTCGCCTATGTCGGCCTTTCCACGCATCTCGTCGTGCATTATCCGGTCGCGATCCTGCTCGCCTCGACGCTCGCCGTCATCGCCTCGGACTTCGCCGGCAATTACCGGTTGCGCACCCTGCGCCAGCCCTTCCTGAGCGCGGCGCGCTTCGTGCTGATCTGGAGCGGCACGCTGGCGCTCATCGCCTTCCTCGGCTTCTTCCTCAAGATCGCCGGCGATTTCTCGCGCTTCTGGGTCGGCGCATGGTTCCTGGCCGGCACGGCCCTCGTCCTCGGGACACGGCTCGTCATGGCGCAGCTGGTGCGGCGCTGGGCGCGCGAGGGCCGGCTGGAGCGGCGCGCGGTCATCGTCGGCGGCGGCGCGGCGGCCGAACGGCTGATCCATTCCATCGCCGAGCAGGCCGACAGCGACATCCGCATCTGCGGCATCTTCGACGACCGCAACGACGACCGCTCGCCCCCCGTCGTCGCCGGCTATCCCAAGCTCGGCAACATCGGCGAGCTGATCGCCTTCGCGCGCATCGCTCATATCGACATGCTGATCGTCTCCCTGCCGGTGACGGCCGAGAGCCGCCTGCTGTCGCTGATGAACCAGCTCTGGGTCCTGCCGGTCGACATCCGCCTCGCGGCCGACAATTCGAGCCTGCGCTACCGTCCGCGGACCTATTCCTATATCGGCTCGCTGCCGATGCTCGACATGGCCGACAAGCCGATCGCCGACTGGGACTACGTCGCCAAGCGCTGCTTCGACATCGTCTTCAGCCTGATCGGCATCCTGCTCTTCCTGCCGGTCATGATCGCCACCGCCGTCGCGATCAAGCTCGACAGCCGCGGCCCGGTGCTGTTCAGGCAGAAGCGGCTCGGCTTCAACAACGAGGTCATCGAGGTCTTCAAGTTCCGCTCGATGTACAGCGACCAGTGCGACCCGACCGCCCGCAACGCCGTGGTCCGCGACGATCCGCGCGTCACCCGCGTCGGCCGCTTCATCCGCAAGGCCTCGATCGACGAGCTGCCACAGTTCTTCAACGTGCTGCGGGGCGAATTGTCGCTCGTCGGGCCGCGCCCGCACGCCGTCAGCGGCCAGACCCGCCACCGCCTCTACCACGACGTGGTCGACGGCTATTTCGCCCGCCACCGCGTCAAGCCGGGCGTCACCGGCTGGGCGCAGATCAACGGCTGGCGCGGCGAGATCGATTCCGACGAGAAGATCAGGATGCGCACGGAGTTCGATCTCTACTACATCGAGAACTGGTCGCTGTGGTTCGACCTCAAGATCCTGCTGCTGACGCCGTTCCGCCTGCTCGACACGAAGAACGCTTACTGAAGGGCTTCGCTTTTCTGTTTGTAAACCAAGTCCTGCGGCAGCTCCGGCCGTCTTAACCGGAGCGGAAGGAAGCAGGTATAAGAGCAATACCGCCCTTCATTTTCTCAAGGCACTGACTGATGTGCGGTTTCGGCGGTTTTTTCGGCCATGCGCCAGAAGCGGAGCACCTGCTTCGCACGATGACGCATGCGCTGGAGCATCGGGGGCCGGACGAGCAGGGCATCCTCGCCTCAGGGCAGGCGGGCCTTGCCCATGCGCGGCTCGCCATCGTCGGCCTGAGCGACGGCCAGCAGCCGATGCGGCTGGAAGACGGCGACCTCGCCATCGCCTTCAACGGCGAAATCTTCAACTATGTCGAGCTGCGCGAGGAATTGCGCGCCCGCGGCAGGCGCTTCCGCACGGCGAGCGACACCGAGGTCATCCTCCAGCTCTATGACGAGATGGGCGAGGAATGCGTGACCCGCCTCAACGGCGATTTCGCCTTCGCGCTCTGGGACGCAAGGCGCCAGCGCATGATGCTGGCGCGCGACCGCATGGGCGTGCGGCCGCTGTTCTACACGCGCCATGCCGGCGTCTTCTATTTCGCCTCCGAGGTGAAGGCGCTGCTTCAGGTCCCCGGCATCCGCGCCGAAATGGACCCGTTCGCGCTCGACCAGATCTTCACGCTGTGGGCGCCGCTCGCGCCGCGCACGCCGTTCAAGGACATTTACGAGCTCGAACCCGCCTCGCTGATGATCGTCGACCGGAACGGCGCGACCTCCCGCCCCTACTGGCGGCTCGACTATCCCGACGCCGGCGAGCCCTCGCGCCATCGCGACGAGCGAGCGGCGGCCGAGGAGCTGCGCGCGCTGCTTACCGACGCGGTGCGGCTGCGCATGCGTGCCGACGTGCCGGTCGGCTCCTACCTGTCGGGCGGGCTCGATTCCTCGATCATCTCCGCGCTCGCCGCCGGCATGACGCCGCAGACGCTGCGCACCTTCTCCGTCACGTTCGACAGCGCCGAGCACGACGAGAGCGCCTTCCAGAACGCGATGGCGCAGGCGCTCGGCACCCGCCACGCGGCCGTCCACTGCACGGAGGGCGACATCGCCGCGGTCTTTCCCGAGGTCATCCGCTTCACCGAGCGGCCGATCCTGCGCACCGCGCCCGCGCCGCTCTACACGCTGTCCGGCCTCGTGCGCCGGGAAGGCCTCAAGGTCGTGCTGACCGGCGAGGGCGCGGACGAGGTGTTCGCCGGCTACGACATCTTCAAGGAGGCGCGCGTGCGCCGCTTCTGCGGCCGCCAGCCCGGCTCGCGCATCCGCCCGCACCTGTTCCGCAAGCTCTACCCGTACCTGCCGGGCCTGAGGCAGCAGTCGGCCGAATATCTCGCCGCCTTCTTCGGCACCGGCAGCGACCGGCTGGACGACCCGCTGTTCTCGCACCGGCCGCGCCTGCGCGGGACAGTGGCGACCAAGCTGTTCTTCTCCGAGGCGCTGAAATCGGAGCTTGCCGGCTACGACGCGGCCGAGGAGATGGCGAGCCTCCTGCCCGGCGCGTTCGCGCGCTGGCATCCGCTGCACCAGGCGCAGTATCTCGAGGCCCGCTTCCTGTTGCCAGGCTACATCCTGTCGAGCCAGGGCGACCGCATGGCGATGGCCCACGGCATCGAGGGCCGCTTCCCCTTCCTCGACCACCGGCTGGTCGAGTTCGCCGCCGGCCTGCCGCCGCAGATGAAGCTGAAGGGCCTGACGGAAAAGCACATCCTGCGCGAGGCGACGAAGGACATCGTGCCGGCGCTGATCCGCGAGCGGCCGAAGCAGCCCTACCGCGCGCCCGACAGCCGCGCCTTCGCCGGCAGCGGCGCGCGCGGCTATGTCGCCGAAGCGATGAGCGAGCGGGCGATCGCCTCGACCGGCCTGTTCAGCCCGAAAGCCGTCGCCCGGCTCCACGCCAAATGCGCCACCGGCAAGGCCGGGGGCTTCCGCGACAACGCGGCCTTCGTCGGCGTCCTGTCGACGCAATTGTGGATGCAGACCTTCGCCGGCAGCCAGGCGGCGCCGCGCGACGCATTGAAAGTGAAAGGATTGAACTCATGACCGAGATCGTCAAGGAGCGCGTGCGCGCCTTCATTGTCGAGAACTTCCTGTTCGGCGACGCCTCCCAGGCCCCGGCCGACGACGAATCGCTGATCGAGAACGACGTCATCGATTCCACCGGCGTCCTGGAGCTCGTCGCCTTCATCGAGGAGAGCTTCGGCCTGACCATGGCCGACGGCGACATCGTGCCGGCCAACCTCGACACGCTCGAGCGCATCGCCGCCTTCGTCTCGGCGCGGGCGACGGCGGCCGAGGCCGCCGAGTAGCGACGATGCGGTACGAGCGCTTCCTCATCGACAATGCCCGCCTCCACGGCGGCAAGACCGCGCTGGTCGTCGGCGAGACGCGTCTTACCTATGCGGAGCTGAACGACTTGTCAGACCGGCTCGCCGCCGGGCTGGCGAGCGCCGGCGTCAGGCGCGGCGACCGCGTGCTGGTGTTCATGGACAATTGCTGGGAGGCGGCGGTCTCGATCTTCGCCGTCCTGAAAGCGGGCGCGACCTTCGCCGTCATCAACGCCTCGACCAAGGCCGACAAGTTCGCCTACATCCTCGCCAATTGCACGCCGTCCGCCATCCTGACGCAGGCGCGGATCGCGCCGGTCGCGCTGGACGCCTGCGCTGCGACCGGAGGGGACAAGCCGTTCATCGCCGCCACCGCCGCCCGCGGCGCGCTGCCGGACGGCATCGCCTCCTTCGCCGGGCTTCTGGAGACGCAAGGCCCCCCGCCCGCCCATGGCGGCATCGACGTCGATCTCGGCATGCTGATCTACACCTCCGGCTCGACCGGGCGGCCGAAGGGCGTGATGATGACGCATCGCAACATGGATGCGGCGTCGGAATCGATCACCGGCCTGCTCGAAAACCGACCCGACGACGTCATCCTCTCCGTGCTGCCGCTCGCCTTCAATTACGGGCTCTACCAGCTTCTGATGGCCATTCGCGTCGGCGCGACGCTGGTGCTGGAGAAATCCTTCGCCTTTCCGCAGGCCGTGTTCGAGCGCATGCGCGAGGAAAAGGCGACCGGCTTTCCGCTGGTGCCGACCATTTCGGCGATCATCCTGCAGATGCGGGACGTCGCGCCCGGCTTCCTGCCGTCGCTGCGCTACATCACCAACACCGCCGCGACGCTGCCGCCGACGCATATCGCCCGGTTGCGCGAGCTGTTTCCGCAGGCGAAGATCTTCTCGATGTACGGGGTGACCGAGAGCAAGCGCTGCACCTTCCTGCCGCCGGAAGAGCTTGACCGCAGGCCCGATTCCGTCGGCATCGCCATTCCCAACACCGAGGTGTTCGTGGTCGATAACGAGGGCAGGCCGGTGCCGCCCGGCGTCGTCGGCGAGCTGGTGGTGCGCGGCCCGCATGTGATGCAGGGCTACTGGAACAATGACGAGGCGACGGCGCAGATGCTCCGCGCCGGCCCCAACCCGTGGGAAAAGCTGCTCCACACCGGCGACCTCTTCCGCGCCGACGAGGACGGCTTCCTCTATTTCATCGCCCGCAAGGACGACATCATCAAGACGCGCGGCGAGAAGGTCGCGCCGAAAGAGGTCGAGGCAGTGCTGCTCACCCATCCGGGCATCGCCGACGCCGTCGTCTTCGGCGTTCCCGACCCGGTGCTCGGCCATGCGGTCGGCGCGATGATCGTGCGTTCGGACCCGGCCCTGACCGAGAAGGACGTCGCCCGCCACTGCGCCGCCCGGCTCGAGGACTTCATGGTGCCGAAAGTCATCGAATTCCGCAGCGAATTGCCCAAGACAGATACCGGCAAGGTCAGCCGCCGGCTGGCCGCCGAAACCATGGAGCCCGCAGAATGATCGCTCTCGCACAAAAGGCCAGCTTCTCAGTCGATGCGCTGGCCATCGACGCGGCCCGGGAGACCGAGCGGATCGCCGCGGCGCTGCGCAATCAGCTGCGTCTCCTGAAGCGACGCGGGCTGGTCATCGGCCTGTCGGGCGGCATCGATTCCAGCGCCTCGCTGGCGCTCGCCGTACGCGCCGTCGGCGCCGCCAACGTCTTCGCCCTGTTCATGCCGGAGAACGATTCCGACCCCGAGAGCCTCAGGCTCGGCCGGCTGGTGGCCGAGACCTTCGGCGTCGAGGGCGCGGTGGAGGATATCGGCCCGGCGCTGAAGGCGATGGGCTGCTACGACCGGCGCGACGCCTCCATCCGCGAGCTGGTGCCGGATTACGGATCGGGCTGGGCCTCGAAGGTCGTCATCGCCAGTTCGCTGGAGGGGGACGGCTACAACATCTCCTCGCTGGTGGTGCAGGACCCGCAAGGGCGGCAGCAGAAGCTGCGCATGCCGCTTTCGGCCTATCTCGGCATCGTCGCTGCCACCAACATGAAGCAGCGCACCCGCAAGCAGATGGAATACTACCATGCCGACCGGCTGAACTTCGCCGTGGTCGGCACGCCGAACCGGCTGGAATACGACCAGGGATTCTTCGTCAAGAACGGCGACGGGGCGGCCGACGTCAAGCCGATCGCCCATCTCTACAAGAGCCAGGTCTACGCGATGGCCGCCCATCTCGGCGTGCCGGAGGACATCCTGCGCCGGCCGCCGACGACCGACACCTATTCGCTGGCGCAGACGCAGGAGGAGTTCTACTTCTCCCTGCCCTACGGCCTGATGGACCTGTGCCTTTTCGGCCTGAACAACGGCGTTCCCGCCGTCGAGGTGGCCAAGGCGACCGGGCTGACAGCGGAGCAGGTCGAGCGGGTGTGGGCGGACATCGCCGCCAAGCGCAAGGTGGCGCGGGGCCTCCACATGCGCCCGTTGCTCGTCGAGCCGGTTGGGGAAATCGGCGACTGAGTCCGCCTCGATTTCGTCAGTCGCCCCTCGTCAGTCGAACGAGCCGCCGACGAGGCGGCTCCAGTATTCGCCGGCCAGCCCGTTGAAGAACAGCGCGCCGTTGCGGCAGGCCTCGACCAGCGCGTCGTCGCGCGAATGGACGAGGCTCGTCGCCTCGTTGAGGAAGGCGACGCGCCGCCCGAGCATGGCTTCCATCAGCGCCGGCTGCGTGCGCCCGCGCAGGGCGACGACGCCGCGCCGCAGGGCATCGCCGAGCAGGCAGTCGAGCACCGGCCCGGCCTGCCCCGGCAGCGCCAGCACCTGAAGAACGCGGCAGACACGCCCCGGCCTGACGTAGTAGGCGAAGGCGCCGACCGGCTTGCCGCCGCGCGTATTGGCGGCGGCGAGGACGAGCTCGCCCCAGTCCGGCTTCTGCCGCGCGCAGGCGAGGAGCGTGTCGAGCTGGCCCTCACGCCAGACGGGGCGCAACGGATATTGTTCCGTCAGCGGCTCGACCAGCGCGGCGAAGGCGGCGGCGTCGACCTCCTCAGCGCTCAGGGCGCCCTGCCCGACCCAGCCGTCCGGCAGGCCCGACCAGCTCAACCCCGCATCGGCGGCGCGCCGGCCCGACACGCGGTCGAGGCCGCGCCCGAACGGCGCGAGAAGCCGGGCCGCGCCGATCCGGCCGGCGGCGAGATCGACGAGATACGAGCCGGGGCGAAGGACGCGGATCCAGTCGAGGCTGTATTGCGGCAGCAGCGCCCCGCGCGCGCCGACCCACATGCGCGCCGAAACGTCGCTCGCCGTCTCGGTGAGCGTGATGTCCTGCGGGCCGGCCAGCGCCGCCTTGACGAGGCGCGCCCCGGCCAGCTTGTCGCCGGCATTATCACTGACCATCAGCGCGCTGGCGATGCCGGCGCGCAGCGTCCTGCCGCCATGGGTCATCGCCTGCGCATTGAGGCCGATGAAGCCGGTGATGCGCCCGTCCTGCTCGACATGGACCAGCGGGGCGATCTCGGGATCGCAGCCCGGCATGTCGAGATAGTGCCAGCGCAGATAGGCGGCGAGCGACGCCGGCGGCGGGGCCGCGCGATCGCGAAAAACCTCCTGGAACAGCGCGGCAAGCGCGCCGATGTCGTCGGCGCGAAGAGGCCTGATCCCGCTCATGGCCGGCGAGGCTCCGCGTCGAGACTGTTCATGGCGTTGTCGTCACCGTTCACGGGCGCTCGCTCTTCCTGTGGCGGACCGGGTCGGGCGACATTAGGCCAGCCGCGTAAACGGAAGCTGAAACAGGCGCGGTTTACCCGGTATTTACCATCTCTGCATAACTCTCATGGATGATTCATAATCCTGTAACGCTTTTGTCGAGGCTGGCCGGGCGGAGAGCACAACCAATGTACAGGCCACGTCAGCCTGAGCGAACAGAGCCGTCGAGGACGGCGCCGGCCGGCCGGGAGAACGCTCCCTCCCCCGGGTCGCTGCTGAATGCGCGACGGCTCCAGCCCGAGCGGCGCCAGCCCGACGCGCCCGAAGCCCGCCCTCTCGAACCCCGACCGCAGGCGACGCCGGGCTCGCTGCTCGCCGCGGGACCGGCCGCGCAGGCGCGCGCGCCCGAGCCGACGCCCCCACCCCCGCCGGCGCAGCAGGCTTCCACCTCCTCGCTCCTCCCGGGGCTTCCGGCCATCGGCACGCTCGGGATCGACGATTTCGTCGCCTGGCTGCGCGACGGCTGGAAATGGATCGCGCTCGCCGTCGTGCTGTGCATGGCCGCGGCCTTCGCCTATTCGCTGGTCGTCACGTCGCGCTACTCGGTCTACACCGACATCGTCATCGACCCGGCCAACCTCAACGTCGTCACCGACGACGTCTTCACCACCAGCCCGCAGCGCGATGCCCAGCTGATGGAGGTGGAAAGCAGGCTGCGCGTGCTGACCTCGCGCAACGTCTATGCGCGCGTCATCGACCGGCTCGAGCTGACCGAGGACGACGAGTTCGTCCAGGCGGGCGGGCTCGAGCGGATCAAGGCGCTGATCGGCCTCGGCGGCACCGCCGAGGAACCGGGCGAAGGCGGCAAGCGTGTCGCGGCGATGCGGGCGCTGAGCGAGCGCGTCCAGGCCCATCGCGAGGACCGCTCCTTCGTCGTGGTGCTGCGGGTGTGGAGCGAGGACCCCTTGAAGGCCGTCGCCATTTCCGACGCCATCGTAACCGCCTTCGAGGAGGAGCTGTTCAGCTCCTCGGCGCAAAGCGCCGGCCGCGTCGCCGACAGCCTGCGCGAGCGGCTGGACGAATTGCGCGCCCACGTCACCCAGGCCGAGGGCCGGGTCGAGGAGTTCCGCCGCGCCAACGGGCTGCAATCGGCCAATGGCGAGCTGGTCTCCAGCCAGCGCTCCGCCGAGATCAACACCCAGCTCGTCGAGGCGCAGCAGCGCCTGATCCAGGCGCAGTCGGTGTTCTCGCAGATGAACACCGCGCTGGAGCGCGGCCAGACGGCGAGCGCCAGCGTGTTCGATTCCGAGGCGATGACCGCCCTGCGCGAGCAGCGCCACCGGCTCCAGCAGCAGATCGGCTCGATCGAGCGCACCTACGGCCCGCTGCACCCGCGCATGATCGCCGCGATCTCGGAACGCGACACGCTCGACCAGGCGACCGTGCGCGAGGCCCGGCGCATCCTCGAACTGGCGCGGGCCGAGGCCACGCGCGAGCAGGCCTCGTACGACGCGCTGCGCCGCAAGGCCGACGAGGAAAAGACCAACGTCTTCACCGACAACGCGGCGCAGGTCCAGCTTCGCGAGCTGGAGCGCGAGGCGCGCTCGCGCGCGGCGGTCTACGAGACCTATCTCGCCCGCGCCCAGGAGGTTTCCGAGCGCCAGCAGATCGACACGACGAATGTGCGCGTCATCTCCCGCGCCGTGCCGCCGCAGGGCCGCGACTGGCCGCCGCGCAAGATCGTCCTGCTGATAGCGGGCGGCATCGCCGGCCTGATGCTGGGGACGGCGCTGGCCATCTGGTTCGGCCTGTGGCGGTTCCTGCGCATGCCGCGCAGCTGGCACGACGAGCGGCGGCGGCTTCTCGCCGCCACTGCATGAGGCCCCTCAGGCGGAGCCGCGCACCATGGCGTAGAACGCCACCGGGTTGGTGACGAAGTAGCGCCAGAACAGCCGCCGCGGCTCCTGCCCGATGCGCCACAGCCATTCCAGCCCGGCGTTCTGCATCCACTGCGGCGCGCGGGCGTTCTTTCCCGACAGGAAATTAAACAGGCCGCCGGAGGTCTTGACGACGCCGACCCGGCCCAGCCTGTCGCCATGCTCGCGCATGAAGCGCTGCTCGCTGGGCACGCCCATCGCCAGCCACAATATGTCGGGCGCGAGCGCATCGATCTCGGCGATCTTCGCCTCCAGTTCCTCACCGCCGAGATAGCCGTGGTAATGGCCGGCGATCCTGAGGCGGGGATACTGCCGGCGCACGGCGGCGACGGCGCGCTCGTTCTCGTCGGGCGACGCGCCGAGCATGTAGAAGCTCAACCCTTCCGCCTCGGCGAGCGCCGCCACGTCGTGGAAGAGGTCGGTGGTGGCGACGCGCTCCGGCAGAGGCATGCGGCAGAAGAGACGGGATGCCGTCACCATCGGCTGGCCGTCGGCGGCGATCTGGTCGGCCTCGAGGAACAGCGCCCGCATCTGCGGGTCGCGCCAGCACCGCGCCAACACCTCGCCATTGGCCGAGGTGAGGTAGAGCGGCCGGCCGCCGCGGACACGCGCGCGCGCCGCGTCGCACATCATGCGCGCGGTCTCGTTGCGGTCGAGCACGGCGATCGGCAGCCCGCCGACCGTGACCCGCTCCACCGAAGGCGGCCACGGGGCGCTCGCCGCGGGTTCCTGCGCCATCTTGCTCTTTCTGCCCGTCATTCCCATGAAACTGCCTGACCCCGTGATTACCGTTCAGCGCCTAGACCGCGCAGGCCCGCTCGGCCGCCTCGCGATGGATCCTGATCTTGCGCAGGAGCACGATCCAGGCGGCGACGGCGATGCCGAGCTCGACGACGTAGTAGCTGGCCAGCGTGCCGCCGATGCTCCATTCCCAGGTGGCGAGGGCGACGAGGCCCGCGCCCAGTATGTTGCCTGTGTTCAGGATGGCCGCGCGCGCGCCCTGAAGGCCGGCGGCGCCCAGCGCCTCCAGCGCCACGACATAGACCGCCATCAGCACGACCACCCAGCACAGCGCGCGCGTCAGCCAGACCAGCGAGACATATTCCGCCCCGAAGATGAGCGGCAGCCACGGCGACAGGATGAACATCGCCGTCGCCGTACCGAACGAGATGAACAGCGCAGCGAGCAGCACCCGGCGGATTCGGCCCGCCGCGTTGTGGATGCCCGAGACGGCGATCTGCGCCGAGCCGGGATAGATCAGCCGGTTCAGCGCCTCGATCGACAGATAGGAGCTTTCGACGAGGCGGCGGGTGATCGAGTAGCTGCCGAGGATCTCGCTCGAGGCGACGACGCCGAGGACCAGAAGGTCGGCGTTGCCGCGCAACGCCTTGAACAGGAACTGGGTCGAGAACAGCAGCCCGATGCGGATTTCTTCGCGGACGATGGTCCATTGCGGCCAGCCCAGCCGGCGCGTCGCCATGAGCGCGACGGCGGCGGCGGCGACATGGGCGGCGAAATGCCACCATGCCCAGCCGGCGACGGACGCGACCCCGAACACGAGGCAGCCAAGAACCGCGGCGACGGTGCGGAACGCGGCGAAGGCGACCTCGATCCGGTTGGCCGTGGCGAAGCGTGAATGGGCGATATAGCTCTGCGTCGCGAGCGAGATGATCTTCAGCAGGATCAGGTTGGAGGCGAGGATGAGCCCCATCGCCACCACCGTCGTCGCCAGATCGTCCGACACCGGCGCGACCACCGGCAGGATGGCGAGGCCGATGAGGAAAAGGACGAGGCCCGAGGCGGCGCTGAGGATATAGGCGTGGCCGAGCATCTTCGGATACATGCCGGGGTCCTGCGCCACGCGGCGGATCAGCGATTCCTGCGCGCCGAGGCCGCAGAGCTGGACGCCGACATTGGTGACAGCCGTGATGATGGCATAGAGGCCGAACTGCTCGACGCCGAGATAGCGGGCAAGGATCGCGAACGTCACCAGCTGGGCGGCGCTGGACGCCAGCAGGCTGCCGCTCGATCCCATGTAGAGCATCACCATGGGAACCAGGCGGCGGATGGTGCCGGGTTGAAGCGACGGAATCGTCATGCGCAAATAGATCAGCCTGTGTCCTGTCGGTCGACCATACGGATTCAATCGTGAACAAATCGGATTTCGGCCGTCCCGTGCCGCGCCATCGCGGCTCAAGCGGCGAAATTGCCGCAATCATGGTAAACCATGTCCTGAAGCGACGCCCGGATTTACAGGCTGTTCACCATGACGGCCTAGTCTTCGCCGAATCGGGGGGCCGGATCGGGAACATGGTCGAGGCGGCCGCCTTCGGGCTCCAGCCGGCGCGATGCGCGCAGGCGGCAGCCACAGAGGTTTCCTATGCCGCATTGGCCAGCGGACATGAAAGCAGGATCGATCCCGCCGGCGAGCATACCCGCCACCGGCGACATCGCCGGCAGCCGCGTCGGCGCGGTCCTCTTCGTCGTCGTGTTCATCTATTGCTGGGTCTCGGTCAACCCGTTCGAGAACCTGCAATCGCCGCCCGCCAACGCGGCGGCGCTGAACCAGGTCACCGGCTTCCTGCTGACCATCGCCCTCTTCATCTACGCCGCCGCCAACGGGCTCACCTCGATGATCCTGCGGCCGCGCAGCCTGATCCTCCTGCTGTTCGGCTGGCTCGCCATGACCTCGCTGATGAGCGTCGAGCCGCTGGTGGCGCTGCGCCGCCTGTTCTTCACCGGGCTGATATGCGCCTGCGCCTCGCTCCTGCTGGTGCTGCCGAAGAGCCGGGAGCAGTTCACCAAGCTGGTCGGGCTCTCCGCGCTCGTCATCCTCGGGGCGAGCTATCTCGGCGTCTTCCTCATTCCCGGCCGGGCCGTGCATCAGGCCTACGACCTGGTGGAGCCGGGGCTGGCCGGAGACTGGCGCGGCGTCTTCAACCACAAGAACGGCGCGGCCCCGGCGATGGTGATCCTCTGCTTCTTCGGCCTCTACGTCATGCGCGCGAGCACCAGCGCGGCGCGCGGCGCCATCGTCGTGCTTTCGCTCGTCTTCCTGTGGATGACCAACGGCAAGACCGCGCTCGGCATGTTCCCCCTCGTCCTCGTGCTGGCGTTCTTCCTCGTCCGCACGCCGGTGTTCGGTGCGCTGCTGCTCGGCGCGACGCTGGCCGCCACCAGCACCATCACGCTCGGCTCGGCGCTGTCGCCGGAGATCCACAAATTCATCGCCGATCTCGGCTTCGATCCGACCTTCACCGCGCGCACCGACATCTGGAGCCTCGCGCTGAAGGCGGTCGAGGAGCAGCCTGTCTTCGGCTACGGGTTCGGCAGCTTCTGGGGCAGCGACATGCTGCTCAACTCCGCCGACGCGGACGACACCTGGGCCGTCGAGGCCTCGCATGCGCATAACGGCTTCATCGAGGCGCTGCTGTCGGGCGGCGTCCCGGCCTTCGTCCTGACCGTGCTGTGGCTCGTCGTCCTGCCGCTGCGCGACATCGCCGCCGCCAAGGCGCGCCGGGCGGACCCGGCCCTTACGGCCCTGTTTACCAGAATCTGGGTTTACTGCGTCCTTTCCGCGCTTCTGGAAAGCAACTTCTTCGCCGGAACCGGAGCGGTGTGGGTATCGCTCCTGATCGGCGTGTTCGGCCTTCGCCAGCAGGCGCGCAACTACCTCGTGGTGGAAAACGAGAAAGCGGGATGACGGTGAAGATCGGAACGATCGGGGACAGGATAGCGAACCGGCTCTCCCGCGCCTTTCCCGGCCCGACGAGCGAGATCGCCCCTGCCCGGCCGATCGTTTCCTTCTCGTTCGACGACGCGCCGCGTTCGGCCTGGCGCGACGGCGCGGCGATCCTCGAAGCGGCCGGCGGGCGCGGCACCTACTATCTGGCCGGCGACCTGATCCTCAACCACGCGCGCGAGCTCGACCTCACGCCTGCCGAGGGCTGCGTCGACCTTGCCGCGCGCGGCCATGAGCTCGGCTGCCACACCTTCAGCCACGTGAAGCTCGCCTCGATGTCGCGCAAGGCCCTCGCGGCCGACCTCGACCGCAACGAGCGGTTCCTCCGGGAGCTGGACGGCCGCACGGCACGGCGCAACTTCGCGGTCCCCTACACGATGATGTCGCCCGGCAGGCAGGCGCTGCTGCGCAGCCGCTTCCGCAGCAGCCGCAGCGGCTGGCCGGCCGTCAACAGGGGCATGACAAACCTGCAGGGCCTCGGCGCCGTCGAGCTGCGCCAAAGCCTGTTCGACCCCGACGCGATAGCGGCCTGGCTCGACGACCTCGCGCGCCGGCCCGGCTGGCTGATCTTCTTCACGCACCATGTCCGCGACAACCCGCCCGGCGACTACGGCCTGTCGCCGCAGAATTTCGAGGCCGCCGTCAACGCGGTCGCCGCCCGCGGATTTGACATCCTGACCGTCGACGCCGCGCTCGACCGGATCGGCATCGCCCGTTAACCGGAAACCCAGAAACGCCCCCTATGCTGCCGCGAACCCATTCCTGCGGTCATGAAGGTTGCGGCGTGCCACGGACGGCTTCCCCACACATGCACGACGTCTCGGTCGTCATTCCCGTTCGCAACGGCGAGGACCATGTCGTGGAGGCGGTCGAGAGCGCGCTCGCGCAAGGGGATGCCGTCATCGAGGTCATCGTCGTCGACGACGGCTCGAGCGACCGCACGGTGGAGCGGGTCGCGGCGCTTGCCGACCCGCGCATCCGCCTCGTGACGGACCGACCCGCCGGGCGCTCCGGCGTCTCCGCGGTGCGCAATTACGGCTTCGCCGGCAGCCGCGGTGAGTGGGTGCTGTTCCTCGACGCCGACGACCGGCTGCGCGAGGGTGCGGTGGCGCGGCTCATCGAGGGGGCCGACGATCCGCGCGTCGCCGCGGTCTACGGCGACTACGAGCGCATCGACGGCGAAGGCGCGACGGTCGGCTGGCGGCGCTTGCTGCGCCACCGCGCCAAGCCTTCGGGCGACATCGTGGAAAGCCTGCTCGCCGGCAATTTCATCGTCAACGGCGGCATCATGCTGATCCGGGCCGCGAATTTCCGCGAGATCGGCGGGTTCGACGAAAGCCTGCGCTATTGCGAGGACTGGCACGCATGGTGCCGGCTGGCGACGACGGGCGAGATGCGCTTCCGCCAGGGCCTCGGCGTCCTCGACTACCGCGTCCATTCCAGCAGCACGATGATGGCCAAGACCCTTACCATGGACGACTATTTGCCCGCGCTCGACGCGATCTTTTCCGACCCGCACATCGTCCGGGCCGTCCCGGCCGAGCGCCGGGCCGGCCTGCGCGCCAAGGCGCATGCCCATCTCAACGCCTATCTGATCGGCCAGTCGCTGCGCGCCGGGCGCTACGGGACGGCGCTCAGTGGGCTCGCCGCCACGCTCGCGCGCCAGCCGCGCGCGCTGCCGCGGGCGCTTCTCGTCAGCGCCGCCGCGCTGGCCGGCCTTTGAGGCGGGGACAAGCGATGGTCGAAGCCGTCATCTGCATTCCCAGCTTCCGCCGGCCCGAGGGGTTGCGGCGGACCCTCGCCTCGCTGGCGGGACAGCGCACCAGTCTTTCCTTCGCGGTCCTCGTGATCGACAACGACGCGGCGGGCCGCGAGGCGCTGGCGGTGGCAAGCGATTTCTTCCGCGAGAGCGGAATACCCGGCCACTGCGCCGTCGAGGAGAAGCAGGGCAACTGCCACGCCATCAACGCTGCCTTCGCCGGCGCGATGGACCGCTTTCCCGACGCCGGATTCTTGCTGATGATCGACGACGACGAGACGGCCGCGCCCGGCTGGCTGGAGGCCATGGTCGCCACCGCGCGCCGGCTCGACGCCGACATCGCCGGCGGCCCGGTGGACCGCGTGTTCGACCATCCGGTTGACGCCGCCATGGCGACGCACCAGCTCTTCCGCTCGATCGAGGCGCCGACCGGGCCGATCACGGCGATCCACGGCACGGGCAACTGCCTGATCCGCCGGCGGGTGTTCGAGGCGTTCGGCAGGCCCTATTTCGATCCCGCCTTCAACTTCCTCGGCGGCGGCGACATGGATTTCTTCACCCGCTGCCGCAGGCGCGGCTTCCGCTTCGCCTGGTGCGCGGAGGCTGAGATCGTCGAGCATGTGGCGACAGACCGGCTGACGCCGGGCTGGCTGATGCGGCGCTCGGTGCGCACCGGCACCATCAACTACCTCATCGACCGCAGGCATGCCTCGGGCCCCGGCGGTCGCCTGCGCGTCGAGGCCAAGAACGTCGCCAGCCTCGGCCTGTCGCTGTGGCGCGCCGCGAAGGTGCTGGCGCGCACGGGCTCGCCGCTGCAGGCGTCGCACCCGATCCTTCTGTCGTGGGGACGGATCATGGGCAGCCTCGGCATGATCCAGGCGCCCTACAAGGACACCGCCCCGGCCGCGCCGTGAAGCGGAACCGGACGGGCGCGGATTTCAGGCGCGCCGGAAGCGGCCAGCCTGCACCCGCAGCAACTGCTGGAGCGCCTTGCGGTAGCGCACGGCGGGGCGCTTGGCTTCGAGCGCGACAGACCAGTCGATCATCGACGCGTTGATGTCGAAATTGCCGCGCTGTCCCTCGGGGATGTCGCCGCGCTCGATGCGGGCGATGAGCTCGGGCAGGCGCGCGTAGAATTCGGGCATGCGATAGGGCGGGTGCAGCGAGTACATGCCGGCGCCCTCGCCGAGATAGTCGATACGCGACAGGCCGCGGGCGGCGAGGTTGGCGCTCAGCACCTCCTCGGCTGGCATGGAGCGCGGCGTCTCGTCATAGGCGCGGGCGCGCAGCCGGCGCTTCAGATCGGGGCGCACGAGATCGAGCGCGCCGATGCGCGCGGCGAACCGGCGCATGTCCATCATGAAGATGCGCGTCGAAACGGTGGAGAAGCAATAGGCGGGCGCGGGCTCGTCGAGCCGCGCCGGCGCCGCCACCCCGGAGAGGCCGGGAAAGCCGGCATGGACCGCCGGGTCGAGGCTGCCGTCGGCGCGGGGCGGGCCGGGGAACGGCCCGACGAACAGCGCGTCCGGCCGCCTTTCGAGCAGCGCGACCGCCTCGTCGATCCACGTCTGGCTGCCGCCGCCGAACAGCATGTCGCTGTCCATGTGCAGCACGTAATCGGCGTCGGCGCGGTGAAGGCCGTGGAAATAGACGTAGAACGGCCCGCCGTCGAAGGCCCGGTCCGGCCAGTCGGGCGTCGTCGAGAAGAAGGCGCGGCCGATCTCGGCGCGCGTTTGCCTGTCGTAGGAGACAGGATCGACGACGAGGGCGGGATGGTCCTTGCGCATCGCCTCGAGCTGGGCGAACAGGGCCTCCCGCGCCTCCTCGTAGCGGTCGGCGCGATAGCGCCCGGCATTGGCCAGCCGCGTGTCGACGGTGACGAGGACGCGGTCCACCTGCCCCGACCACGCGCGCAGCTGGTGCGGCAGGGTGTGGACGACATGCGGCGCATCGAAGGGATGCATGTTGATCTGGAGCGCCGCGCGCACCCGCGTCTTCGAGGTCTCCGTCACGCCACTCTCCGGAACCGCTCGATCACGTCGAGCATGAGCTTGGGTCGATAGTCCGCGTCGAGCGGCAGGGGGCGGTTGCCGGTGCCGTCGATGCGCTTGTAGGCCCAGCCTATCCAGGTGAACCTGTCC
This sequence comes from Aquamicrobium sp., assembly GCF_023954335.1. NCBI lineage: Bacteria > Pseudomonadati > Pseudomonadota > Alphaproteobacteria > Hyphomicrobiales > Phyllobacteriaceae > Aquamicrobium > Aquamicrobium sp. Next base: position 1,510,497 of record NZ_JAMLIE010000001.1, on the reverse strand, counting down.
GTCAGCCCCCAGGTGGTGATCGAATCGAGCGGCCCGGACGAGGTGACGGCCTCGAGGAATTCCTCGACCTGCCGGGCGACGAGCACGTCGCGCTCCTCGATCGGCGTCGGCAGGGCCGCGTCGATGACGTCGAGCTCGGTGACGAGGATTTTCAGGCCGAGCCCGCGCATCTCGGCGACGAATTCGGCGAGCTCCTCGCTGTCGATCGGTACGCCGCCGCGCAGATGGCCCTGCAGGCCGACGGCGTGGACGGGCACGTCCTTCTCCACCAGCTCGCGGATCAGGTGGGCGAAGGCGCGCCGCTTGGCCGGGAAATACTCGGTCGCGTGCTCGACGTCGTATTCGTTGATGACGAGCTGCGCGTCGGGGTCGATTTCATGGGCGAGCCGGAAGGCGCGCTCGATGTAGCCATCGCCGAGCAAGGCCCGCCACGGGCTGTCGCGCCGGTCGGTCGGCCGGCGCACGACGTCGGGGATGGGCTCATTGACGACGTCCCAGCTGCGCGCGACGTCGCGATAGCGCAGCATGGTCGTCTCGATGTGCTTCGCCAGCGCCGCCTCGGCCTCGGCCGCGCTGGAGAGCGCATTCACCCAGTCGGGAAGCTCGGCATACCAGACCAGCGTGTGGCCGTGCATGGCGAGGCCGTTGGCACGGGCGAAATCGGCGATGCGGTCGCCGGCGGCGAAGTCGAACGCGTCGGGGTCGGGGCGGCTGTAGGTCCATTTCAGCTCGTTGACCGGGGTGACGCGCTGGCAGCGGGCGGCGATCGCCGCGCCCAGCCGGGGATCGGCCTCGAGGTCCGGCAGATAGACCGCCGCGCCGAAGGGAACCGGCCGGGCCGCAGGCCCGGCATGCGCCGCGCCGCCCACCGCCGCACAGGCGCCGGCGGCCAGCCCCAGGGCGAGAATGTCCCTTCTTGTCGGCTCCATGCAACAGGCATCCTTCCACCGGCCGGCCTGGCCGGCCCGGACGGGAGGCACTACCACGTCGGGCGCGGCAACTGTAGCCGATCCCGCTTCCAGGGTTAATGCAAGGATGCCGGCCGCACCCGCGCGGACGCCCGGAGCGGTGGCATTGCGGCGAGGGTCGCTACGGCTCCACGCGTCAAATCCGGCCGCATTCACGCGATGTCGAACGAAGCCTTCCGGCCGCAGGCCGCGCCAAGATACATCGCGGTCTTCCGGTTTGGCTCCCCGCGCTTCATTCCCCCGCGTGTCCTATCCCGAAGCCGGTTCCGGCTTCGGGAGGCGTGCGCCGGAGCAGCGAGCGCTTCAGCGGCGGCCGCAGCTCCTCCGTTGTTTCGGCCTGCCTTCCTTTGCCGCAGCCATGCAACGCCGGGCGGAGCCGCCCGGCCGTAAAGCTAGCGCCTGCGCGCCGCCGCCTGCGCGGCAGCGAGCCGGGCGATGGGGACGCGGAAGGGTGAGCAGGACACGTAGTCGAGGCCCACCTCCTCGCAGAAGGCGATCGAGGCCGGGTCGCCGCCATGCTCGCCGCAGATGCCGAGCTTGATGCCGGGGCGCGCGGCCCTGCCCTTGTCGGCGGCGATGCGCACCAGCTCGCCGACGCCCTCGACGTCAAGGGTGACGAACGGGTCGCGCTCGATGATCCCCTTCTGGCGATAGGTCTCGAGGAAGGACGAGGCGTCGTCGCGGCTGATGCCGAACGTGGTCTGCGTCAGGTCGTTGGTTCCGAAGGAGAAGAACTCGGCGGACGCGGCGATGGCGTCGGCGCGGATCGCGGCGCGCGGCAGCTCGATCATCGTTCCGACCATGTAGTCGATGGTGGTGCCGCTCTCCTTCATCACCGCCTGCGCCACCGCGTCGATGCGCGCCTTGACGAAGTCGAGCTCCTTCATGATGCCGACCAGCGGCACCATGATCTCCGGCACCACCGGGCTGCCGGTGCTCCTGCCCGCCTCGACCGCCGCCTCGAAGATGGCGCGCGCCTGCATCTCGGCGATCTCGGGATAGGAGACGGCGAGGCGGCAGCCGCGATGGCCGAGCATCGGGTTGAACTCGTGCAGCGCCTCGGTGCGCTGGCGCAGCCTGTCGGCCGAGACGCCCATGGCGGCCGCGACCTCGTCGATCTCGGCTTCGGTCTTGGGCAGGAACTCGTGCAGCGGCGGATCGAGCAGGCGGATCGTCACCGGCAGGCCGGCCATGATCTCGAACAGCTCGCGGAAGTCGCCGCGCTGCATCGGCAGGAGCTTGGCGAGCGCGGCGCGGCGGTCCTTCTCGACGTCGGACAGGATCATCTCGCGCACGGCGACGATGCGCTCGTCGTCGAAGAACATGTGCTCGGTGCGGCACAGGCCGATGCCCTCGGCGCCGAAGGAGCGCGCCATGCGCGCGTCGGCCGGCGTCTCGGCATTGGTGCGCACCTTCATCCGCCTTGTCTCGTCGGCCCATTCCATGATCGCGGCGAAGTCGCCCGAGAGCTCGGGCTGGAGCATCGGCACCGCGCCCTTCAGCACCTGCCCGGTGGCGCCGTCGATGGTGATGACCTCGCCGCGCCGGAAGGTGCGGCCGAGGGCGGTCAACGTGCCGGCCTTGTAGTCGACCCGGAGCGAGCCCGCGCCCGAGACGCAGGGCTTGCCCATGCCGCGCGCCACCACGGCCGCGTGGCTGGTCATGCCGCCGCGCGTCGTCAGGATGCCTTCGGCGGCATGCATGCCGTGGATGTCCTCGGGGCTGGTCTCGACGCGCACGAGAATCGCCTTGCGGTTCTGGGCGCGCATCTCCTCGGCCTCGTCCGAGGTGAAGACGATCTCGCCGGTCGCGGCGCCGGGCGATGCCGGCAGGCCGACGCCGATGACGTCGCGGTTCGCCTTGGGATCGATGGTCGGGTGGAGGAGCTGGTCGAGCGAGGCGGGATCGACCCTCAGCACCGCCTCCTCCTTGCCGATCAGGCCCTCGGCCACCATCTCGACCGCGATCTTAAGCGCGGCCTTGGCCGTGCGCTTGCCGGAGCGCGTCTGCAGCATCCACAGCCGGCCGCGCTCGATGGTGAACTCCATGTCCTGCATGTCGCGATAGTGCCGCTCCAGCCGGTCGGCGATCTCGACGAAGGCGGCGAACGCTTCAGGCATCGCCTTCTCCATCGACGGCTTGTCGGAGCCGGCCTCGATGCGGGCTTCCTCGGTCAGGTTCTGCGGCGTGCGGATGCCGGCGACGACGTCCTCGCCCTGGGCGTTGACGAGGAACTCGCCGTAGAGCTTCTTCTCGCCGGTCGAGGGGTTGCGGGTGAAGGCGACGCCCGTGGCCGACGATTCGCCCATATTGCCGAACACCATGGCCTGGACGTTGACGGCCGTGCCCCAGTCCTCGGGAATGTCGTGCAGGCGGCGATAGGTGACCGCGCGCGGCGTCATCCAGCTCGAGAACACGGCGCCGATGGCACCCCAGAGCTGCTCCTGCGGCTCCTGCGGGAACGGCGCGCCCAGCTCCTCCTCGACCTTGGCCTTGTAGAGCGCGATGATCTCCTGCCACTCGGCGGCGGAGAGGTCGGTGTCGAGGTCGTGGCCGCGCCGGGCCTTCTCGTCCTCCAGAATCTCCTCGAAATGCTCGTGGGCAACGCCGAGCACCACGTCGGAATACATCTGGATGAAGCGGCGGTAGCTGTCATAGGCGAAGCGCTCGTCGCCGGAATCGCGCGCCAGCGCGGCGACGGTGCGGTCGTTGAGGCCGAGATTGAGCACGGTGTCCATCATGCCCGGCATCGAGGCGCGCGCGCCCGAGCGCACGGACACCAGAAGCAGCCGCTCGGGATCGCCGAAGCGGCGGCCGGTGATCTCGCCAACCCGGTCGAGCGCGGCCGTGACCTGCGCCTCGAGATCGGCCGGATAGGAGCGGTCGTTGGCGTAAAACCACGAGCATACGGCGGTGGTGATGGTGAAACCGGGCGGGACCGGCAGCCCGAGGCTGCACATTTCGGCAAGGTTCGCGCCCTTGCCGCCGAGAAGGTTCCTGTCGCCGGCATTGCCTTCCGCGCTGCCGCCGCCGAAGCCGTAGACCCACTTTGTCATGCTCGCTTCCCTGCCTTTTGCCGCCGCGGCCGGATAGGCCCGCCCCCGGCCGAGGCCTGAGCGATAAGACCCGAAGGCGGCGAACGCAAGCAGCCACGATCCCAGCCGCCCGACTGAATCGATTAGCAGCGTCGCGAAAATCCATTTGCATCCGAGCGCGATCATGATATGGAACAAATCATGAACATATGAGGATGTAAAGATGAAAACCGACGGCAAGCTCGACTATCTGGAGATGCAGGCCGGCGACGGGGCGCTGGCGGGCGTGAAGGCGTTCTATGCGGCGGCGTTCGGCTGGCGCTTCACCGATTACGGCCCGTCCTACGCCGCCTTCGACGAGGGGCTGAACGGCGGCTTCGACGGCGCCGTGGCGCGCGGAGCGAAGCCGCTGCCCGTCCTTTATGCGCAGGATCTGGAAAGGACGCTTGCCGCGGTGACGGCGGCGGGCGGAGCCATCGTCAAGCCGATCTTTTCCTTTCCCAGCGGCCGGCGTTTCCATTTCACCGACCCCGCCGGCAACGAGCTCGCCGTATGGAGCGAATAGGCCGCTTTCCTCGGCGCGGAGCTGCCGCGCGGCTTTTCCGCTTGCCGTCGAGTGGATAGAAAGAGAGGTGCGCGGAGGGCGCCCTTAACGAACGGAGCGAGACGATGGTTTCGGGAAGCTGCCACTGCGGCAAGGTCAAGTTCGAGGTCGAAGGCGCGCCGGCCGAGGCGATGGAATGCAACTGCTCGCATTGCGGCCGTAAGGGCTTCCTGCTCTGGTTCGTGCCGCGCGCGCATCTGCGCAGCGGAACGCCGGTGGACGCGCTGTCATCCTACCGCTTCAACCGGCACGTCATCGACCACCGGTTCTGCCCGGATTGCGGCTGCGCCCCGTTCAGCCTCGGCACCGCGCCCGACGGCGCGGAGACGGCGGCGATCAACATACGCTGCCTCGAAGGCATCGACCTTTCCGCCGTCAAGCGCATCGCCATCGACGGCAGGAGCTTCTGACGCAGGCCGCCCGGGAGTGGGAGGCGGTTTCGGGACGGGACTCGCGCCGAACAGGAGACTGGGGCGCGGGCGGCGAAGCGGAAGGATCGCGATGCGTTTCGGACCGGGGTCGGCTCACTCCGGCTCGGGAAGGGGCGGCAGCTTCGCCAGCACCTTGCGCAGCCGGCCCGTCGCCAGCCCCACTTCCGGCTCCTTCTGCAAGGCCATGACATGGCGCATGCGGAAGGTGGCGTCGCCCTTGCCCCCAGTTAGGCCGGCACCCGTCAAGCCTGCGACCTCGCCATGCAGCGCGGCGAGGATGTCCGCGTCCCCGATCTCCTCGTCCGCGACCTGCTGGTCGATGCGGGCGATCAGCTGCGACAGCGGCCCCATCCAGGCGAAGCGCGGATCGCCGATCAGCGCGAACAGCATCGTATAGGGGTTCTGCAGCGCCGGGTCGTCGCCGATCTCGGAGCGGATCAGCGCCCTGTGCAGTTCCTTCAGCGCGCCGGAAAGCTGGACGGCGAGCGCGGCGTGCCCCGGTTCGGCTTCAGACATTCCATGCTCCTGACGCGGGCGAGCCGCCGATTCGGACGAAGGGGAAGGCGGACCGGAGCAGCAGGCATTCGTCGCGGAATGCCCGGCGCTTCAGCCATTCGATCCAGCCGCATATATGCGATGCCCGAGCAATTCCTGCAAAGGCGCGCAGCGGTATAGTGTCCGGAACTACGTAAAAACAAGGAGATGGGGCAACGGAGGCAACCCGGTCTTCGCCGGAATTGCTCCAGCCGTTTCCGCGCGGCCGCGAAATGCTCCGGCGGCGGATCACACCGCCTCGCGCATCTGCTCGGCGGTCTGGAGGTCGACCGAGACGAGCTGGCTGACGCCCTGCTCGGCCATGGTGACGCCGAACAGCCGGTCCATGCGCGCCATGGTGATCGGGTTGTGGGTGATGACGACGAAGCGCGTCTCGGTCGAGGCCGCCATCTCGTCCATCAGGTTGCAGAAGCGCTCGACATTGTGGTCGTCGAGCGGCGCGTCGACTTCGTCGAGGACGCAGATCGGCGCGGGATTGGTCAGGAACACGGCGAAGATCAGCGCCATCGCGGTCAGCGCCTGCTCGCCGCCGGAAAGCAGCGTCATGGTCTGCGGCTTCTTGCCGGGCGGGCGAGCGAGGATTTCGAGCCCCGCCTCCAGCGGGTCGTCCGACTCGATCAGTTGCAGCTCGGCCGTGCCGCCGCCGAACAGGTGGGTGAACAGGCGCTGGAACTGGGCGTTGACCACCTCGAAGGCGGCGAGAAGACGCTCGCGCCCTTCCCGGTTGAGGCTCTGGATCGCCTGCCTGAGCTTGCGGATCGCCTCGATCACGTCCTCGCGCTCGGAGACGATGGTCTCGTGGCGCTCGGTCAGCTCCTTCTGCTCCTCCTCGGCGCGCAAATTGACGGCGCCCAGCCGCTCGCGCTCGATCTTCAGCCGCTCCAGGTCGCGCTCGACCTGCGCCATCTCGGGCAGCGGCGCGTCGGGCGCCAGCTCGGCCTGGCGCAGGACGAGATGCGGAGGCACGGCGAGCGCCTCCTGGATGCGGGCCTCCGCCTCCTTGCGCCGCTCGTCGGCGGCGGTCAGCCGCTCCTCGGCGCGGGCGCGGGCCTCGCGCGCCTGCGACAACGCCTGGATGGCGTCGGTCGCGGCCCTGTCGAAGGCGGCCTGCCGGTTCTCCGCCTCCTGCAGCCGGTCGGCGGCGGCTTTGCGGGCCTCTTCCGATTGCGCGATCTGCGACAGCAGCGCGCGGCGGCGCACGTCGATCTCGTCCGGCGCCTCGGCCAGCGCCTCGTGCTCGGCCGCGGCTTCCTCGCGGCGCTCGCGCAGCGAGGCGATCTGGCGGTCGGCGTTCTCGGCCCGGCCCACCCACGATTTGCGCTCGCCGGCGATGGCGGCGAGCCGGCGGGCGCGCGCCTCGGCCTCGCGGGCAAGGCCCTCATTGGCGGCGCGCGCGTCGGCCAGCCGGGCGCGATCCTCGGCGACGTCGCGCGCGAGGGCGTCGAGCCGCGTCTGCAATTCGGAAAGGTCGGGCGTCGCGGCCAGCGCCTCCCCGGCCTCGGCGAGGCCGGCCTCGGCTTCCTCGAACGCCTCCATCACGCGGCCGCGCGATTCCTCGAGCGCGGCGCGGCGGCTGGTCAGCTCCCCGGCCGCCTTCTCGGCTCGCGCCAGCGCCTCGCGCGCCTCGCCGGCAAGGCGTTGCGCCTCGCGCCAGCCGTCGCGCGCGGCCCTTTCCTCGTCGACCGTTTGCCGTACCCGCGTTTCCGCGCCGGCGAGCGCGGCTTCCGCCGCGCGCACCAGCCGCGTCGCCTCGGTCGCCTCGGCCTCCAGCTCGGCCAGCCGGTTCTTCTGTTGCAGGCGCAGCGCCGCGGCGGTCGGCGCGTCGGCGCTGGCGGTCAGCCCGTCCCAGCGCCACAGCGCGCCGCCGGCGCTGACGAGGCGCTGCCCCGCCTTCAGCTCCGCGCGCAGGCGCGGCCCGTCGGCCTCGTCGACGATGCCGATCTGGGCGAGCCGGCGGGCAAGCTGCGCCGGGGCGTCGACCACCTCGGAGAGCGGCCGCGCGCCGGCTGGCAGCGCAGGGTCGTCGTGGCCAGAGACCTGCGCCCAATGAGCCGGCGCGGCGCGGTCGAGCGGCACGTCAAGGTCCTCGCCGAGCGCGGCGCCCAGCGCCGTCTCGTAGCCGCGCGCGACCCTGATCTTCTCGAGAACCGCGGGAAAGAGGTCGCCGCCGCCGGCGTTCAGCATCTTCGCCAGCGTGCGCGACTCGGTCTCGATGCGCTGCAATTCGGCTTTCGCCTCGGCGAGCGGCGGGCGGGCGGCGGCTTCCGCCGCGCGCGCATTCGCAACGGCCTCTTCGGCAGCGAGCGCGGCTTCCTCGGCCGCCTCGACGGCGGCTTGCGCCTCATCGAGCAGGACCCGCTTCTCGGCCGGGTCGGCAAGGGCGGCGATCCGGCCGGCGATCTCGCCCATCTCGCGGTCGATCTCGGCAAGCTGGCGCGCGAGGCGCTCGCGCCGCTCGGCGATGTCGCGCAGCGCGCGCTCGATCTGGGCGCGGCCGGCGGCGGCCTCCGCCCTCTCGGCCGTCACCGCCGCGAGCGCGGCTTCGCTGGCGGTGAGCCGGGCCACGGCCTCCTCGAACGCGGCCCGTGTCCCGGCTTCGCGCTCGGCCGCTCCGGCATTGTCCGAATTCAGGCTGCGCTCTTCCTCGTCGAGCCGGGCGAGCACGTCGGCGTTGTCGCGCACCATGCGCTCCTCGCGGCCGATGTCGGCGTCGAACTGGGCAAGCCGCTTCTCGAGCTCGGCGGCGCGGGCGCGCACGCGCTGCGCCTCCTCCTCGATCTGCGCCTTGGCGATGGTCTGGCGCTGCAAGGCGGCGGCGGCGGCCGCTTCCGCCTCGCGCAGGGCGGGCAGATGGTGGGCACTGACCGCCTGCTCCTTCGCCGCCTGCATCTGGGCGGCGGCGCGGTCGCCGACCAGCGTCGTCGCCTGCGCCAGCGCCGATTTCGCCTCCGCCTCCTGGTCCCTGGCGATGCTCCAGCGCAGATGCAGCAGGATCGCCTCGGCCTTGCGGATCTCGGCCGACAGGTTCTTGAAGCGCGAGGCCTGCCGCGCCTGCCGCTTCAGGCTCTCGATCTGGCTTTCCAGCTCGCCGACCACATCATCGAGCCGTTCGAGGTTCTGCTCGGCGGCGCGCAGGCGAAGCTCGGCCTCGTGGCGGCGCGTGTGCAGGCCGGAGATGCCGGCGGCCTCCTCCAGCAGCGCGCGGCGCGCCTGGGGCTTCGCCTGGATCAGCTCGCCGATGCGCCCCTGTCCGACCATCGACGGCGAGCGCGCGCCGGTCGACTGGTCGGCGAAGAGAAGCTGCACGTCGCGGGCGCGGGCCTCCTTGCCGTTGATGCGGTAGACCGAGCCGGCCTCGCGCTCAATGCGGCGCGACACCTGCAGCTCGTCGGCGTCGTTGAAGGCGGCGGGCGCGGTGCGCTCGGCATTGTCGAGGAACAGCGTCACCTCGGCGGTGTTGCGCGCGGGGCGCGTGGCCGAGCCGGAGAAGATGACGTCGTCCATGCCGGACGCGCGCATGTTCTTGTACGAGCTTTCGCCCATCACCCAGCGCAGCGCCTCGACGAGGTTGGACTTGCCGCAGCCATTGGGGCCGACGATGCCGGTCAGCCCGCGCTCGATGACGAACTCGCCGGGCTCGACGAAGGACTTGAAGCCGAGAAGGCGCAGGCGCGAGAATTTCATGCGCGCACCCGCGCGCATCGGCACGGGGCGCACCGGAGGGTGCGGGACACGCGCCTCGCCTTGCCCTCGTCCCTGCCGCTAGAGCAGGCTTTCGATGATGGCCGACATCTCGTCAACCTTCAAAGCCCCCGAATATTTGTTGCCGTTGATGAAGAAGGTCGGCGTCGCGTCGATGCCGAAATCGGTCGCGCCGCGCGTACGCACCGCCCGCACATCCTCCAGAAGCTTCTGGTCGGTCAAGCAGGCCTCGAACGCTTCCTGTGAAAAACCGGCCAGACGGGCGATCTGGAGCAGCGCCTCGCGGGCGTTGTCCACCCCCGCCCAGTTGCGCTGCTGCTTGAACAGCACGTCGATCATGGCGAAATACTTGTCGTCGGCGCAGCGCGCCAGCATGAAGCCGGCCTCGGCGCGCGGATCGAACGGGAACTCGCGGAACACCATCCGGGCCTTGCCGGTGTCGATGTAGCGTTCCTTGATCACCGGCAGTGTCTCGTTGTGGAAATTGGCGCAGTGGCCGCAGGTCATCGAGGCGTATTCGACGATGGTGACGGGGGCGTCGGCGTTGCCGATCGTCTTTTCCGGCAGCGCGCCCTCCTCCAGGAGCTTGGCCATGTCAACCTTGCCGGAGGGCGCGGGCGCGGCGGCCGCCGGCGGCGTGGCCGGTGCGGGCGTCGCCGGCGCTTCGGGAGCCGGTGCCTGCGGCGCCTGCGCCTCGGCGCCGCCACTGCCGGAATCGCTGCACGCCGCGAGCAGGGCCGCGGCCGGAAGGCCGGCGAGCAAGGCAAGAACTGTACGGCGCGGGACAGAGCGGATCATGCGAATCACCTGATGACGGATTGAACTGTGCAGCCTTTTCGGCCGCGAAGGCGAGCGTGATGCCGAATTAAGGCAAATCTGTCCCCAATCCAATGGGCGGGCGGCGACGGAGCGTTCACAAAAGAGGGAAGGGAGGGAGGAGGAATAGCGAATAGTGAGTAGGGAGTAGTGGGTGCGGCGGGTCCGAAGGCGCGATGCCGGCACCGCCTCGAAGCGAAGAGACTCCTTTCTCCCCTACTCACTACTCACTACTCACTACTCACTATTCGCTCTACGATCCCATCATCGACCGTCCCAGCCGCGCCAAGGCTTCCCGCAGGCCGTCGTCCTCGATCTGGCGCACCATGCCGGCGAGGCGGGCGGCCTCCGTGCCGGTCAGGGCGCGCGGCTTCGGGCGCGGCTTCGCGGCGACCGCGACGGGCTTCTGGACGATCTTCACGCGGCCGATGGCGGCGAAGCCGAGGAAGGCGTTGACGCGGGCGATCACCTCGCCCGTCTCATGCTGGAGGTGGAGCGCGGCCATGCCCTCGCAGGCGACGACCAGCGTTCCCGGCTCGAACGGGTCGTCCTCGTGCATCCGGCGCGGCCAGGCGATCTTCTCCGGCCGCGTCGTCGCGGCCAGCCGCTCGCCGGCGATCTCGTCCCACGACTGGACGAGGCCGATGGTGATGCCGGCGCGCCGGCGCAGCACCGGATCGAGGATGCCGGAAGCCAGATCGCTGACCGGCACGGCATTGCCGTTGCGGCGTTTCCCTGTCATGAGCGGTCTTCCATCGTTGCGGGCCGGCTGAACGGGTTCATGGCAAGGCACACTAGCACCGAAAGCGGCGGTTCCAAAGCAGGCGGGCGCGTGGCGGCCGGGCGCGTGGCGGCGCGTCTGCTCGCCTGGTACGACGCCCACCATCGCGACCTGCCTTGGCGGGTGCCGCCGGCACGGATCGCGCGCGGCGAGCGGCCCGATCCCTACCGGGTCTGGCTTTCGGAGATCATGCTCCAGCAGACGACGGTGGAGGCGGTGAAACCCTATTTCGCACGCTTTGTCGCCCGCTGGCCTTCGGTCGAGGCGCTGGCCGGGGCGGAGGCCGACGACGTGATGAAGGCGTGGGCGGGGCTCGGCTACTACTCGCGCGCCCGCAATCTCAAGGCCTGCGCCGAGACGGTCGCGGCAGCATATGGCGGGCGGTTTCCCGACAGCGAGGCGACCTTGCGCGCCCTGCCCGGCATCGGCGCCTATACGGCGGCGGCCGTCGCCGCCATCGCCTTCGGCCGCCCGGCCGCGGTGGTGGACGGCAATGTCGAGCGCGTCGTGTCGCGCCTTCGCGCCATCTCGACGCCGCTGCCCGCCGCCAAGAGCGAGATCCGGGCGCATGTCGAGGCGATGCTGCCGCCCGACCGGCCGGGCGACTTCGCGCAGGCGATGATGGACCTCGGCGCGACGCTGTGTTCGCCGAAACGGCCGAAATGCATGCAGTGCCCGGTCAACGAGGATTGCGCGGCGCTCGGCGAAGGCGAGCCCGAGCGCTATCCGGTCAAGGCACCGAAGAAGGAAAAGCCGCTGCGGCGCGGCGCGGCCTTCATCGCCCTGCGCGGCGACGGGGCGGTGCTGTTGCGCAAGCGCGCCGGGAGCGGGCTGCTGGCCGGCATGGCCGAGCCTCCGACGAGCGCGTGGACGGCGCGTCAGGACGGCGGGACCGGCCCGGAGGCCGCGCCCTTCCCCGCCGACTGGCGACCGGCGGGCACGATTGCCCATGTCTTCACCCATTTCGAGCTCCGGCTCGACATCTGGCGGGCCGAGGTTTCCGGCCTCGCTGCGCCGCAGGACTGGTGGTGGTCGCCCCCCGCCAATCTCGACGGCGAGGCGCTGCCCACGGTCATGAAGAAGGCGATCGCGGCGGCCCTGCCCCACCGCCGAGGAGGAAAGAATGACTGAAATCCGTCACATCGTCTTCGACATCGGCAAGGTGCTGCTCCATTACGACCCCGAGCTGCCGTTCCGCCGGCTGATCCCGGACGAGGCGGCGCGGCGGCAATTCCTCGCGGAAGTCTGCACGCCGGAATGGAACGTCGAGCAGGATCGCGGCCGGCCGTGGCCCGAGGCCGAGGCGCTGCTGATCGACCGGCACCCGCAGCACGAGGCGCTGATCCGCGCCTTCCGCCGCCACTGGCGCGAGATGGTGCCGCACGCCTATGACGACACGGTAGCGATCCTCGCGCGGCTGGTCGAGGCCGGGCACGACGTGACGCTGCTGTCCAATTTCGCCGCCGATACCTTCGCCGAGGCGCGCACGATCTTCCCGTTCCTCGCCCTGCCGCGCGGGGCGACGGTCTCGGGCGAGGCCGGCGTCATCAAGCCGGACGCGGCGATCTATCGCCTGCATGCCGAGACGTTCGGCCTCGAGCCGGCGGCGACGCTGTTCGTCGACGACAGCGCGAAGAATGTCGAGGGCGCAAGAAACGCCGGCTGGCGGGCGGTGCTGTTCACCGACGCGCCGACGCTTCAAAGCGATCTGGCGCGGTTCGGGCTCTAGAGCAGCAGGCGTTCTGACGAACGCGGCTTCCGCTGCTCAGCTTCTTTCCTTTCGCCGCATTTATGCGACGCCGGACGATTCCGTCCGGCTGCAAAATGCTCTAGCCGCCCGCGCGCTCGATGCCGAGGCGCACGATGCGGCGCAGCTCGTCGATCGGCATCAGGCCGCCATGGCGCTCGTAGTGCCAGAAGGTCCAGCCGTTGCAGGCGTCGAGGCCCTGCACCTGCGCCCCGACCTTGTGGATCGAGCCGGCGACGTCGCCGCATTCCAGCGTGCCGTCGGCGCGCACGACGGCGCGGAAACGGCGGCGCGCGTCGTGGAGCGCCGCGCCCGGCCGGATCAGCCCGTTGTCGAGCAGGCTGGCGAAGGCGACGCGCGGCTCGGCGCGCTTGCCGGTCATGATCTTGAGCGCGGTCATCTCCAGCGGCTCGACCTCGGCGATGCGCTCCAGCGCGGCGTCGATATAGGCCTGCTCGCGCTCGACGCCGACGAAATGGCGGCCGAGCTTCTTCGCCACCGCGCCGGTGGTGCCGGTGCCGAAGAACGGGTCGAGCACCACGTCGCCGGGCTTCGACGACGAAAGCAGCACCCGCGCCAAGAGCGCCTCCGGCTTCTGGGTGGGATGGACCTTGATGCCGTTCTCGTCCTTCAGCCGCTCGTTGCCGGTGCAGATCGGGAACAGCCAGTCCGAGCGCATCTGCACGTCGTCGTTCGCCGCCTTCATCGCCTCGTAGTTGAAGGTGTAGCCCTTGGCTGAGGGATCGCGCGAGGCCCAGATCATCGTCTCGTGCGCGTTCTGGAAGCGGCGCCCGCGAAAATTCGGCATCGGGTTGGTCTTGCGCCAGACGATGTCGTTGAGGATCCAGAAGCCGAGATCCTGCATGATCGCGCCGACGCGGAAGATGTTGTGGTAGGAGCCGATCACCCAGATGGTGCCGTTGGGCTTCAGCACCCGGCGCGCGGCGAGCAGCCAGGCGCGGGTGAAGGCGTCGTAGGCGGCGAAGCTCTCGAACTGGTCCCAGGCATCGTCGACCGCGTCGACCTTCGACTGGTCGGGCCGGTGCAGGTCGCCGTCGAGCTGGAGATTGTAGGGCGGGTCGGCGAAGATGACGTCGACTGATTTTTCCGGCAGCCGCTCCAGCGCGGCGACGCAATCGCCTTTCAGGATCGTGTCCAGCCACTCGGCGGCAGGCGCTGCGGGGGAAAGGCCATCGAGATGACGCAAGGCTGTCTGGGAAGCGGACATGGGTACACCGGGAACGCGGGTTACTCTTAACTCGCCGTTATGGTTACCTTTTCCGGTAAATTTTTAATGAAGCGCGGCCCGATTTCCTACCCGATCTCCCGTGCGGCAAGCCCGGCGCGATTTGCCGTCCGGAGAACCATGGTGTATGCCGCGCGGCTTCCCCGTCCCGCCCATCGTCCCGAAAGGTCCCGCCGATGCCGCAACCCGAACTCGTCATCTTCGATTGCGACGGCGTGCTGGCCGATTCGGAGATCATCGCCGCGCGGGTCGAGGCCGACATTCTGACCAAGGCGGGCTTTGCCATCACCCCGGAGGAACTGGCCGAGACCTATGCCGGCCTGACCTTCAAGGACATCATGCTGCGCATCGAGCAGGAGGCGGCCATTCCCTTCCAGGCTACCCTGCTCGACGAGGTCGAGCGGCTGGTCGACCAGCGGCTGGCGCGCGAGGTCCGGGCCATCGACGGCGCGCGCGAGGCGGTGGCGTCCGTCAAGGGCAAGCGCTGCGTCTGCTCCAATTCGGGCACGGCGCGGGTGGAATTGACGCTGACGCGGGCCGGGCTCCTGCCCTTCTTCCCCGGCGCGGTGTTCTCGGTCGCAGACCTGCCGGACGGGCGGCCGAAGCCCGCGCCCGACATCTTCCTCCACGCGGCCAAGACGATGGCGGCCGACGCGCGCGCCACCTTCGTGATCGAGGATTCCGTCCATGGCATCGCCGGGGCGCGGGCGGCGGGCATGCGCGTCATCGGCTTCACCGGTGGCTCGCACAGCCACCCCGGCCATGCCGACCTCTTGACGGAGGCCGGCGCGGAAACGGTGATCCGGCGCTGGGCGGATTTTCCCGCCGTCATCGCCGCCCTGTCGGAATGGTCGGACGGGGCGTGATCGCCCCGTCACCGGACCTCGTGAAGGCGCTAGCGCCCCTTCGGCGCCGGCTCGAAGCCGACGATGACGCGCACGTTGCGCGAGGTCGGGTTGGGCATGGAGAAATTGCGGTCGACGACGATGAACTGGGTCGCGCCGGCCGTGTCGGCGATGGCGACGTCATGGTCGAAGCGCTGGGTGTGGATTTCCGTCGTGTCCTGATAGACGGTGATGCGCAGCGGCAGGCGCACCGTCCCGGCAACGCCCACGGGGCCGGGAATGAGGCGACCGGCGATGCCGATCGTTATCGAGGTCATGCCGCCGCCATAGGTGCAGCTGCGCGTCGTGTCGGTGATGGCGGCGCGATAGCTGAGCTTCGACGCGTCACCGTCGCCGCCGCGCTGGTAGGAATTGAGCACCGCGTTGTCGGCGGCCAGCGTCACCGCCGGGCAATAGGCCAACAGCTCGGCTGCGGTGATCGTCTCCTGCCCGGCCGGGGGCTGGCTCTGCCCGCCGCCGCCGATGTTGAGCGCGCCGAGCGTATCGCCCGACTGGCAGCCCGAAAGCGCCAGCGCGAGACAGGCCGCCGCAAGGCCGGCCGACTTCAAGCGAACAAATGCCATGAACCGCACTTCCCTCATGCAAAGCTGGCGTTCTATACCAACGCCGCAGTAAAAAGGCGACCGCGCGATTGCGGTTTTTCGAAGACCGCGCCGCGGGCGGCGCAACGGGACGGACTATCATGCGCTATATAAGCACAAGGGGCGGCGCGCCCGAACTGGGATTCTGCGACGTGCTGCTGGCGGGGCTGGCCCGCGACGGCGGGCTCTACGTGCCCGTCGAATGGCCGCAGCTCTCGCCCGACGAGATCCGCGCCCTGAGGGGGCTTTCCTATCCCGACCTCGCGGTCAGGCTGCTGACGCCGTTCCTCGGCGGCGAGATCGACGAGCGCACCTTCGCCGGCATCGTGCGCGAGGCCTATTCGACCTTCCGCCACGACGCCACCTGCCCGCTCATCCAGACCGGGCCAAACGAGTTCGTGCTCGAGCTGTTCCACGGGCCGACGCTCGCCTTCAAGGACGTGGCCATGCAGCTCCTGGCGCGGCTGATGGACCATGTGCTGGCCGCGCGCGGCGAGCGGGCCACCATCGCCGGCGCGACCTCGGGCGACACGGGCGGCGCGGCCATCGAGGCCTTCGCCGGCCGTGACCGCACCGACATCTTCATCCTGTTCCCGCATGGCCGCGTCTCGCCGGTCCAGCAGCGCCAGATGACGACGTCAAGCGCCGGCAACGTCCATGCCATCGCGCTCGAAGGCAATTTCGACGATTGCCAGGACATCGTGAAGGGCATGTTCAACCACCATGCCTTCCGCGACGGTGTCGCGCTCGCCGGCGTCAACTCGATCAACTGGGCGCGGATCATGGCCCAGATCGTCTATTATTTCTCCTCGGCCCTGTCGCTCGGCGCGCCGGACCGTCCGGTCTCCTTCACCGTGCCGACGGGGAATTTCGGCGACATCTTCGCGGGCTACGCGGCGCGGCGCATGGGCCTGCCCATCGAGCGGCTCATCATCGCCACCAACGACAACGACATCCTCGCGCGCACCCTCGCCGCCGGCGTCTACGAGACGCGCGGCGTCACCGAGACCACCTCGCCGTCGATGGACATCCAGGTGTCGTCCAATTTTGAGCGCCTGCTCTACGAGGCCTCGGGCCGCAACGCCGAGGCCGTCGTCCGCTGCATGGACGGGCTGAAGCAGTCGGGCCGCTTCGCGGTGCCCGAAGGGACGCTGGAGGCGATCCGCCGCGACTTCGACGCCGGCCGCTCGACCATGGAGGAGACGGCGGCGACGATCAAATCCGTGCTCGCCGGCACCGGCTACCTGATCGACCCGCACACCGCCACCGCGGTCAAGGTCGCGCGCGACGCGGCGCGGGGAAAGGCCGGGGACGGCCGCACGCCGATGGTGGTGCTATCCACCGCCCATCCGGCCAAGTTCCCCGCCGCGGTCGAGGAAGCCTCAGGCACGCGCCCGGCCCTGCCCGCATGGCTCGGCGACCTGATGGAGCGCGAGGAGCGTTACAGCGTGCTTCCATCCGACCGTAAAATGGTGGAAGATCATATCAGCCGGCTGACCAGAGCCGCGTCGGGAGCGGCAGGATCGCGTTCGGGGAGCTGAGTACGATAAAATGGGTGTTGAGGTAAGCCGGCTGTCCAACGGCCTCACGGTCGCCACGGAAACGTTGCCGCATATCGAATCCGTGGCGCTCGGCGTCTGGGTCAAATCCGGCGCGCGTGACGAGCGCGGGGACGAGCACGGGCTCGCCCACCTGCTCGAGCACATGGCCTTCAAGGGCACGAGCGGCCGCAGCGCCTGGAAGATCGCCTCCGAGATCGAGGATGTCGGCGGCGAGATCAACGCCGCGACCAGCGTCGAGACCACGTCCTTCTACGCCCGCGTGCTCAAGGACGACATGCCGCTGGCCATCGACATCCTCGCCGACATCCTCAACGATTCCCTGTTCGACCCGCACGAGCTGGAGCGCGAGCAGCACGTCATCCTGCAGGAGATCGGCGCGGCGCACGACACGCCCGACGACATCGTCTTTGACCGCTTCACCGAGACCGCGTTCCGCGACCAGGCGCTCGGCCGCTCGATCCTCGGCACGCCGGAAACGGTCGAATCCTTCACCTCGGCGCAGCTCCATGCCTTCATGCAGCGCCAGTACGGCGCCGAGCGCATGGTGGTGGTCGCCGCCGGCGGCGTCGCCCACGACGATTTCGTCCGCGAGGTCGAGAAGCGGCTGGGCGCCTTCCGCACGCACGCCACCACCGACGCGCCCGAGACCGCGACCTATATCGGCGGCGATTTCCGCGAGGGCCGCGACCTGATGGACGCGCAGATCGTGCTCGGCTTCGAGGGCCGCGCCTATCACGTGCGCGACTTCTACGCGAGCCAGGTCCTGTCGATGATCCTCGGCGGCGGTATGTCCTCGCGCCTCTTCCAGGAAGTGCGCGAGAAGCGCGGCCTTTGCTATTCGGTCTACGCCTTCCACTGGGGCTTTTCCGACACCGGCATCTTCGGCGTCCATGCCGCCACCGGCAGGGAGGACATCGCCGAGCTGGTGCCAGTCATCGTCAACGAGCTGCGCCGCGCCGGCGAGGACATCACCGAGGAAGAGCTGAACCGTGCCCGCGCCCAGTATCGCGCCGGCCTGATGATGTCGCACGAGAGCGCGGCCTCCCGCGCCTCGCAGATCGCGCGCCAGCTCCTGCTGTTCGGCCGCCCCATCGCCACCGAGGAGCTGGTCGACAGGCTCTCCAAGCTGACGGTCGAGCGCCTGACGGATCTGTCCTCGCGCCTGTTCTCGACGCGCCCGACGCTTGCCGCCATCGGCCCCGTCTCGGCCCTGCCGGCCTTCGAGGCGGTCAGCGACAGCCTCGGCGGATCGACGCCCGCGCAGGTGCGGCACAAGCTCGCCGTCTGATCCTTCGGCCGCGCGCCATGCTGAAGCTGCCCCTCCTTCGCCGCGAGCCGCCGGCACTCGAGGGCAGTCGGGTAAGGCTGCGCGCGCCGCGAAATTCGGACTTTTCCGCCTGGTCGGCGCTGCGCCGCGAGAGCCGCGGCTTCCTCGAACCGTGGGAGCCTCGCTGGGCCGGCGACGAGCTCGACCGTTCCGGCTGGCGGCGGCGCATGCGCCGCTACCACGAG
The DNA here is from genome assembly GCF_023954335.1 of Aquamicrobium sp. NCBI lineage: Bacteria > Pseudomonadati > Pseudomonadota > Alphaproteobacteria > Hyphomicrobiales > Phyllobacteriaceae > Aquamicrobium > Aquamicrobium sp. The sequence goes on along the minus strand of NZ_JAMLIE010000001.1, from coordinate 1,492,052 downwards.
GATTTCGAGGCCGGCATCGCCATCGCCTATCTCATCTTCGAGAAGGAGGCGGGCCGCCTCGTCGGCGGCATCACCCTTGGCAACATCCGCTACGGGGTCGCGCAGTCAGCGCAGATCGGCTACTGGACCGGCGAGCGCCATGCCGGACGCGGCTACATGCAGGACGCCGTGCGGACGCTCGTCGTTCACGCTTTCGAAACCATGAGGTTGCACCGCATCGAAGCGGCCTGTATTCCGGGCAATGTGCGCTCGATCCGCGTACTTGAAAAAGCCGGATTCGAGCGGGAAGGACTGTTGCGGTCCTACCTGCGCATCAACGGCGTCTGGCAGGATCACTACATCTATGCGCGGGTCGCCGGCGATCCGGGCCCGGCACCAGCGAGACGAGAGGCTTAGGCGGTTGACGGCGACGACGCGAACGGGGCAACGGCTCGCATGCGCCTTTCTGGCGCTTCTCCTTCTGGTGTTCTCCTTTCCGGCCTCCGCCATCGAGCCGATCAAGATTTCCCGCGAGGACGTCGCGCTCGACCTGTCGCGCGCCGTCGAGATCTACCGCAACCAGGGCCAGAACTTCCAGGTCTCGACCGCGCCGGGCATCGACGGCATCGTGCGGCGCATCGAGGTCGAGGCGCTCGACGAGCGCTCCAGCGGCGACTGGGCCGTGTTCGCGCTCGCCAACACCACCGACCGCCAGCTCGACCGGCTGATCGTCGCGCCGCACTACCGCCTCGTCAATTCGGGGCTGATCTGGCCAGACCTCGGCTCCAACCGCATCGCCGCCATCACGCCGAGCGAGGGCTTCACGCTCGACCGGCAGGCGAGCCGCGACGCCGACATCTTCCTCGTGACGCTGAACCCCGGCTCCATCGTCACCTTCATCGCCGAATTGTCCTCGCCCCGGCTGCCGCAGGTCTATCTGTGGGAGCCGGACGCCTACAAGGACACGATGAACTCCTACACGCTGTTCCGCGGCATCGTCATCGGCATCGCCGGCCTCCTGGCGCTGTTCCTGACCATCCTGTTCGTGGTCAAGGGCACGTCGATGTTCCCGGCGACGGCGGCGCTGTCATGGGCGGTGCTGGCCTATATCTGCATCGATTTCGGCTTCCTGAACCAGGTGCTGGAGATCACCGCCGGCTCGGAGCGTTTGTGGCGCGCCGGCACCGAGATCGCGCTCGCCGCGACGCTGGTCGTGTTCCTCTACACCTATCTGAACCTCAACCGCTGGCACCTCCACTTCAGCTACGGCGCGTTCACATGGGTGCTGGCGCTGGTCGCGCTGTCGGGCGTGCTGCTGTTCGACCCGTCCGTCGCCTCCGGCATCGCGCGCTTCTCCTTCGCGCTCACCGCCGTCGTCGGCCTCGGCATCATCGCCTTCCTGTCGGCGCGGGGCTATGACCGCGCCATCATGCTGGTGCCGAGCTGGCTGATGATCCTCGTCTGGCTCGCCGGCTCGTGGATGGCGGTCACCGGCGCGCTCGACAACGACATCGTCCAACCGGCGCTCGGCGGCGGGCTGGTGCTCATCATCCTGCTGATCGGCTTCACCGTCATGCAGCACGCCTTCGCCGGCGGCGCGCTGCATCAGGGGCTGTTCAGCGACATGGAGCGGCAAGCGCTGGCCATCGCCGGCTCGGGCGACACGGTCTGGGACTGGGACGTGCTGCGCGACCGCGTCATCACCCGGCCCGACGTCACGCGCCAGCTCGGCCTGCCGCAGGGCAGCCTGCACGGCCCGGCGCGCAACTGGCTGCCGGCGCTGCATGCCGAGGACCGGGACACGTTCCGCACCACGCTCGACGTCATCCTGGAGCACCGGCGCGGGCGCGTGTCGCAATCCTTCCGCATGCGCGGCGCCGACGGGCACTATCACTGGTTCACGCTGAAGGCGCGGCCGATCATCGGCTCGGACGGCGAGATCATCCGCTGCGTCGGCACGCTGGTCGACGTGACCGAGCAGAAGAAGGCCGAGGAGCGCCTGCTGCACGACGCCGTCCACGACAACCTGACCGGCCTGCCGACGCGCGAGCTGTTCCTCGACCGGCTGGACGCGCTGATCTCCATCGCGCGGACGGGCGAGAGCGTGCGGCCGACCGTCATCGTCGTCGACATCGACCGGTTCAAGCAGGTCAATGACGGCCTCGGCATCTCGGCCGGCGATACCATCCTGCTCACCATCGCGCGGCGTCTGCATCGGCTGCTCAAGCCGCAGGATTCGCTGTCGCGCTTCGGTGGCGACCAGTTCGCCATGCTGCTCGTCTCCGAGCAGGAACCCACCCGCGTCGCCGCGGTCGCCGAGGCGATGAAGAAGGCGATCAACGCGCCGATCATGTTCGCCAAGCGCGAGATCGTGCTGTCGGCCTCGCTCGGGCTCGCCTCGTGGACCGCCTCGCACGCCAATGCCGGCGAGATGGTCAAGGACGCCGAACTCGCCATGCACCAGGCCAAGCGCTTCGGCGGCGACCGCATCGAGCCGTTCCGCCCGGCATTCCGCTCGGTCGGCACCGACCGGCTCCAGCTCGAATCCGACTTGCGCCGCGCCGTGGAGCGGCAGGAGCTGCGCCTCGCCTACCAGCCGATCGTGCGGCTGGAGGACCGCTCGATCGCCGGCTTCGAGGCGCTGCTGCGCTGGGAGCATCCGCGCCGCGGGCCCATCCCGCCGGCCGATTTCATCCCCGTCGCCGAGAATTGCGGCCTCATCGTCCCGCTCGGCCTGTTCGCCATGCAGCAGGCGGCCGACGACCTCGCCATGTGGCAGAAGCAGGTCGGCGAGGTGCCGCTGTCGGTTTCCGTCAACCTGTCGAGCCGGCAGCTGATCCGCCGCGATCTCGTCAGCGACGTGCGCTCGGTGGTGGCGCGCGCCAACATCAAGCCGCGTTGCTTCCGGCTGGAGCTGACCGAATCGCTGGTGATGGACAATCCCGAGCAGTCGGCCCACATCCTCGCCAAGCTGCGCCAGATCGGCATCGGCCTGTCGCTCGACGATTTCGGCACCGGCTATTCCTCGCTCGCCTACCTCACGCGCTTCCCCTTCGACACGATCAAGATCGACAAGAGCTTCATCGACGACACCAGCCCGAAGCGCTCGGTGCTCCTGCGCTCCATGGTCGGCATGGCGCACGAGCTCGGCCTGTCGGTGGTAGCCGAGGGCGTCGCCGACGACAACGACGCGCTGGAGCTGCGCCAGATGGGCTGCGAATACGTCCAGAGCTTCCTGTTCGGCCCGCCGATCCAGGCCGACGTGGCGCTCAGGCTGCTCAAGGAGCAGTATCCGCTGGTCAAGGCGTAAGGCGGGCCCGGCTCAGGCGTGCCCGGCCTCGCTGCTCAGATGCGTCGGGTTGATGCCGATCGAGGCGAGGATGCGGTCGTATTTCCGGTCGATGTCGGAATCGAACAGCAGGTCGACATTGGCCGGGCAGGTGAGCCAGCCGTTCTCGGCGATCTCGTGCTCGAGCTGCCCCGCCCCCCAGCCGGAATAGCCGAGCGCCATCAGCGCGTGGCGCGGCCCCTTGCCGGCCGAGATCGCCCTGAGGATATCGACCGTCGCCGTCAGGCAGACCTCGTCGGAGACCGGCATCGAGGATTCGACCGTGTAGTCGTCGCTGTGCAGGACGAAGCCGCGGCTGCGGTCCACCGGGCCGCCATGGCGCACGACGATGTCGCGCGTCTTGGCCGGCAGGCGTATGGCCTGCCGCTCGTCGAGGATGCCGAGCTGGACCAGGAGGTCGGGAAAGAGAAGCTGCTGCGCCTGGTTGATGATCAGGCCCATCGCCCCTTCCTCGCTGTGGGCGCAGACATAGATCACCGAACGCGCGAAGCGCTCGTCCTTCATGCCCGGCATGGCGATGAGGAACTGGTCGTCGAGGAAGCCGCTGCGCGGCATGCCTTTCTTTTTGCCCAACAGGTCCATGAAACGAAAGCTAGCGTGTTTCCCGCCGACGCGAAAGGGCATCATGAACGGTGATTTCGCCGGACGGACGGCCCTTGCCGCGTCTCACGCAATTATGATGGCGCGCGAGCGCGGGGCTGTTGCGAAAGCGCGCGGCTGGCTCCACATTCGCGCGATGTCGATCGCCCGCCTCCTGCCCAGCCTCCTGGCCGGATTGTCCATCGTTCTCGCCTGCGCCGGCGGCGCCGGCGCGGCGTCGAGCGGCTGGCACCATGTCGAGGGCGGCTCGATCCGCATCGTCACCAGCGGCGAGCCCGATGCCGGCGGCTTGCTGCGCGGCGCGCTCGAAATCCGGCTGAAGCCCGGCTGGAAGACCTACTGGCTCGACCCCGGCTCGGCGGGTGTGCCGCCGACGCTGACCGCGCTCGCGGGCGAGACCGATGCGGCGGTCGAGATCGGGTTCCCGCCGCCAAGCCGTTTCGACGACGGCTACGCCGCGTGGGCGGGCTACGACCAGCCGGTCTCGCTGGCGCTGACCATGGCGCTGCCGCAGGGCGCGACGACGCCGGCGCGGCTGGAGGCGAGCGTCTTCCTCGGCGTCTGCGAGACGATCTGCATCCCGGTCCAGGCGACGCTGTCGTTCGACCCGCGCAACAGCATGGCCGACCCGGCCGACGCCGCCGTGGTCGAGGCCGCCTTCGCCGCCCTGCCCGCGCCGGCGCGGCCCGATTTCTCCGCCGCGCTCGCCAGGGCGGACGACAAGGCGGTGGTGATCCGGCCGGTGCTGCCGGCCGGCGTGCGCGCGCTCGACCTTTTCGTCGCCGGGACCGAAAGCCTCGTCCTCGGCACGCCGGAAAAGGCGGGCGAGGACGGCACGTTCCGTGTCCCGGTCTCGCTGCGGACCGGCGAGGCCGGCGCGGACGTGACCTATACGCTCGTCACCGACGCCGGCGCGGTCACGGGCGTCATCGCGGTGCCGCCGCGCTAGCATGCCTCTATCCCGAAAGCGGGAAGCCAAAGCGTGAGGAGCGAATCTGAAAGATCGCGACGCGCTTTAACGCGCATTGCCATCGCCCGCACGAACCGGTAACCCTTGCCGCTTACGCTCCCAACCAGCCTTTCCGAACGAGGTGAAGCATGACCATCGCCGTTGGCCAGAAACTGCCGGACGCCACCTTCAAGACCCTGACGGGCGACGGCCCCAAGGAGCTGTCCACCGCCGACGTGTTCGCCGGCAAAAAGGTGGTGCTGTTCGGCGTGCCGGGGGCGTTCACGCCGACCTGCAACAACAACCACCTGCCGGGCTACGTCGAGAACCACGACGCGATCCTCGCCAAGGGCGTCGACCAGATCGCGGTGGTCGCGGTCAACGACGTCTTCGTCATGGGCGCATGGGCGCGCTCGACCGGGGGCGACGGCAAGATCCTGTTCCTCGCCGACGGCAGCGGCGATTTCGCCAAGGCGGCCGGGCTCGACATCGACCTTTCCAAGGCGGGCCTCGGCCTCCGGCTCAAGCGCTTCTCGGCCATCGTCGAGGACGGCACGGTGACGGCGCTCAACATCGAGGACGCGCCGGGCATGGTCGCCAATTCGGGCGCGGCGACGATCCTCGAGCAGCTCTGAACTTCCGGAGCGGTTCGCGCCGGCCCCTCACCGGCCCTACGGGCCATCTCTCCCCAGAGGGGAGAGGAAAGCTGCCGCAATGCCGGCGCTTCTCCAACCTTGGTTTTCCTCTCCCCTCTGGGGAGAGGTGCCGAGCGCAGCGAGGCGGTGAGGGGTTGCGGCCTCGGCGGTCAGGACGCGACGTCCAACGCCGGCGCCCCTTACCTGCCTGCCGGCATCCTCTCCCCGTGAACCGGGAGAGGAGAGACTGCCGCAACGCCGCCGCTTGCCCTTCTCCCCGTTCACGAGGAGAAGGTGATCCGAAGGGCCGGATGAGGGGCAGAGCCGGCGTTGGCGCTCAGGGCGCAACCGGCCCGACCGCCCTTCTCACCTTCTTGAACGGCGCCATCGCCAGCCGGGCGAGTTCGTCGGCGCGCTCGTTCTCCGGGTGGCCGGCATGGCCCTTGACCCAGTGCCACGTCACTTTGTGGCGGCGGCGGGCGGTGTCGAGCGCCTGCCACAGCTCGGCGTTCTTGACCGGCTTCTTCGCCGCCGTCTTCCAGCCGTTCCTCTTCCAGCCTTCGATCCAGCCGGAAATGCCGTCCTTGACGTAGTTGGAATCGGTGTGGAGGTCGACGGCGCACGGCTCCTTCAGCGCGTTCAGCGCCTCGATCGCGGCCATCAGCTCCATGCGGTTGTTGGTGGTGTCGGCCTCGCCGCCCGACAGCTCCTTCTCGATGCCGCCCCAGCGCAGGATCGCGCCCCAGCCGCCGGGGCCGGGATTGCCCGAGCAGGCCCCGTCGGTGAAGATCTCGACCTGCTTCATGGGCGGGCGAGGCCGTATTCGCTGGCCGAGGCGACCGCGCGGTGGAAGCGCAGCTTGCGCACATATTCCATCGGGTCGCGCTTCATCACCAGCGCGCCGTCCGGTCCGTGCAGCCAGTCGTAGAGCCGCGTCAGCATGAAGCGCAGGGCCGAGCCGCGCGCCAGCAGCGGCAGCACCTCCGCCTCGGCCGGCGCCAGCGGGCGCACGCTCTGGTAGCCGGCGAGCAGCGCCGTCCCCTTGGTCAGGTTGAAGGCGTGGTCGCGCTCGAAGCACCACGCGTTGAGGCAGGTGGCGAGATCGTAGGCGAAGAAGTCGTTGCAGGCGAAATAGAAATCGATCAGCCCCGAGAGCCTGTCGCCGAGGAAGAAGACGTTGTCCGGGAAGAGGTCGGCATGGATGACGCCGGCGGGAAGGCCGCGCGGCCAGCCGGCCTCGAGCACGGAAAAATCGGCCGCGACCTCTGCCCCCAGCCCCGGCTCGACCTCGTCGGCGCGGGCGAGGCAGCCGTCCCACAGCGTGCGCCAGCCCGGCAGCGACAGGGCGTTGGGGCGGGCGAGCGGAAAGTCGGCCCCGGCGACATGCAGGCGCGCCAGCGCCTCGCCCACCGCCCGGCAGTGGGCCGGCGTCGGCCGGCGCGGCCACATGCCTTCGAGGAAGGTGATGATCGCCGCCGGCCGGCCGGCGAGGTCGCCGGTCATCTCGCCGTTCCTGCGGCGCACCGGCAGCGGGCAGGAGACGCCGCGCTTTGCCAGATGTTCCATCAGGCCGAGGAAGAACGGCAGGTCCGACCGCTCCACCCGCTTCTCGTAGAGCGTCAGGATGAACGGGCCGGCCCCGGTGTGGAGGACGAAGTTCGAGTTCTCCGTGCCCTCGGCGATGCCCTTGTAGGACAGGAGCCCGCCGAGATCGTAGCCGCCCAGGAAGGCGGCGAGCTCCGCCTCGGTGATGTCGGTGTAGACGGCCATCAGGCGTTCCCGTTCACGAACGCCATGTCGGCGGTCGTCAGCTCGACGTCGCGCAGCACACGATTGACGAGGAAGGTTTCCGTTTCCTCGGCGGTGATGGCCAGCTCCATCTTGACCTCGAAACGCTGGCGGAAGGCGTCGATGATCTCGTCGACGATGATCTCGGGGGCGGACGCGCCGGCCGAGAGGCCGAGCGTCGCGATGTCGCCGATGTCGCTCCAGTCGATCTCGGCGGCGCGCTGGACGAGCAGCCCGCGCGTCGCGCCGGCCCGCTCGGCGACCTCGACCAGCCGCCTGGAATTCGACGAGTTGGGCGCGCCGACGACGATGAACAGGTCCGCGCCGGGCGCGGCCTCCTTGACCGCGTCCTGGCGGTTGGTCGTGGCGTAGCAGATCGATTCCGCCGCCGGCGCCTGCATGGCGGGAAAGCGCTTCTGGAGCGCGCGGATGATGCCGTCGGTGTCGTCCACCGACAGCGTCGTCTGGGTGACGAAGCCGAGCGCCTCGGGGTCGGCCGGCATGATCCACGCCGCGTCCGCCTCGGTCTCGACCAGCGTCACCGCGCCTTCCGGCAGCTGGCCCATGGTGCCGATGACTTCCGGGTGGCCGGCATGGCCGACGAGCAGGACGTGGCGGCCCTGGCGGTGGTGGCGCATCGCCTGCTTGTGGACCTTGGAGACCAGCGGACAGGTGGCGTCGAGATAGAACAGGTTCCGCGCCTCGGCGTCCTGCGGCACGGATTTCGGCACGCCGTGGGCGGAGAACACCACCGGTTTGTCGTGATGCTCGGGCGGGATCTCATCGAGCTCCTCGATGAAGATCGCGCCGCGCTCCTGCAGCCCCTCGACGACGTAGCGGTTGTGGACGATCTCGTGCCTTACATAGACGGGGGGGCCGTATTTCTTCAGCGCCAGCACCACGATCTGGATCGCGCGGTCGACACCGGCGCAGAAACCGCGCGGGCCGCATAGCCTGATCGTCAGGGGTGGCTTCATCGTCTCGTCTCTTTTCCGGGCGTGATGCTTGCTGGAGATCGCCCATCCGCCACAGGCCAGATGGCTGTTGCGCCCCGGCCTGTCAACCCGGCTTCTGTGGGGCCGGCTTCTGTGGGGCCGCCATCTATCCGGCCGGAGTCCGCCACCGTCGCCAGAGCCAGACGCCCATCACCCCGGCAAGCGCGGCGGCGAGGCCGTACCAGGTGACGGCGTATTGAAGGTGGCTGTTGGGCATGTCGACCAGCGTCACCCCGCCGACGGGCAGCCCGCCGGGATTGGGCGCGTCGTCGGCATCGACGAAGAAGGGCAGGTAGTCGCCGGGCGCGCCGACGCCGGCGCTCGCCGCCATGGCGCCGATGTCCTTCCAGTAGAAGATGTTCTTTTCCGGGTCGTTGTCCGGCATCAGCGAATTGGGCTTCCCGTCGACCCGGTTGCGGGCGAGGCCGGCGATCTCCCGCCTCCCCTCGACCTGCCCTTCGGGGCGGGTGGCGGCGTCCTTAAGGTCGAACGGCACGAAACCGCGATTGACGAGGACCAGCCGGCCGTCGTCGAGCGCAAGCGGCGTATAGACGAAATAGCCCGAATGCCCCTTGTGGGTGGCGAAGAAATGCCGCTCGCCCTCGTGACGGAAGGTGCCGGCGAGCGAGACGGGCCAGTAATCGACATCGCCCGCCTCGGCAAGCCGCGCCTCGATGGCGGCGAGCGGCTGGGGCGCAGAGTCGATGCGGGCGTCGATGGTGGCGATCAGCCCTTCCTTCCAGTGGAGCCGCTGCACCTGCCATGTGCCGAGGCCGAGGAGGATGGCGAGGGCGGCGAGGCCGAGGACGACGAAGAGCACCGTGCTCGCGCGCCGGCGCGCCGGCCTGCCGCTGTCAGCACTCATCGCTCTTCCCCGCCGGAGCCGTTTTCCAGCCGGCCCTCGGCCGCCTTGTTACGGTATTGCAGCACGATCAGCAGGCCCTTCAACGCGCGCAGCGCGGCCAGCGAAAGCACGAGGGTCAGCGGTATCCACAACATGAAATGCAGCCACAGCGGCGGATTGTGGTTGACCTCCATCCACAGCGCCAGCCCGACGACGACGAAGCCAATGATGAGGATGACGAACACGGCCGGGCCGTCGCCGGCATCGGCGAAGGAATAGTCGAGCCGGCAATTGCCGCAGCGGTCGCCGACGGCGAGGAAGCCCTTGAACAGTCGGCCCTCGCCGCAGCGCGGGCAGCGGCCGGAGAGCCCGGCCCTGACCGGATCGACCGGCGGCCAGATGGCCGTGTCGCCGTGCTGGCTCTCGCTCATGTTCTCGCTCATGGCATTTCCGTCCTTGCCGTTGCCGGCCTTCCCAAGAGAAAGGCGGCCGTGTCGCCACGGCCGCCCCCGTTCTATCCGTTCGGATCGTTCGCCTCAATGCGCGGCGATGGTGCCGCCCGCCGAACCCCAGACATAGATGGCCGCGAAGAGGAACAGCCAGACCACGTCGACGAAATGCCAGTACCACGCCGCCGCCTCGAAGCCGAAATGCTGCTGGGCGGTGAAATGGCCGGCCATCGCCCGCAGCAGGCAGACGATCAGGAAGATCGTGCCGATGATGACGTGGAAGCCGTGGAAGCCCGTGGCCATGAAGAAGGTCGCCCCATAGATCGACTGCTTGAAGTCGAACGGCGCGTGCGCGTACTCGTAGAACTGCACGTAGGAGAACAGCAGGCCGAGCGCGACGGTGATCGCCAGCCCCCAGACCATCCCCTTGCGGTCGTCGTGCAGCAGCGCATGGTGCGCCCAGGTCAGCGTCGTGCCCGACAGCAGCAGGATGATGGTGTTGTAGAGCGGCAGGTGGAAGGGATCGAGGATCTCGATGCCCTTCGGCGGCCAGACGCCGCCGGTGTACTCCGACCGCAGGACCTGCTGCGCCTCGCCGGGGAACAGGCTGACGTCGAAGAAGGCCCAGAACCAGGCGGCGAAGAACATCACCTCCGAGGCGATGAACATGATCATGCCGTAGCGCAGGTGGATCGACACCACGCGCGTGTGATGCCCCTCATGCGCCTCGCGGATCGTGTCCGACCACCAGGCGAACATGACGTAAAGCACCAAAGCGAGGCCGACGAAGAACACCCACGGGGTCGCCAGCGGAATGCCGAGGAGCGAGAAATCGGCATTGCCCTTGAGATACTGCATCCAGCCGATGCCGCCGATCGCCAGCACGAAGGCAGCCAGCGAGCCGAGGACCGGCCAGGGGCTCGGGTCGATGATGTGATAGTCGTGATGCTTGGCGTGGGCGTCTGCCATTCTATCCCCCGAGTTTCGTGTCGGTGCTGGTTTGCGTCTTCCCGGCCGCGGTCTGACCCTGCGGTCCGTCCTTGTCGATCGGGAAGAAGGTGTAGGAAAGGGTTATGGTATGGATGTTCTTCAGCTCCGGCACGTCGACGATGGCCGGATCGACATAGAACACGACCGGCATGTCCATGGTCTCGCCGGGCGCGAGCTCGGTGTCGGTGAAGCAGAAGCACTCGACCTTCATGAAATAGGCGCCGGCGAGCTGCGGCGTCACGTTGAAGCTGGCGCGGCCGGAGGTCGGGCGCGAGAAGACGTTCTTCGCCTCGTAGCTCGCCTGCGTCGTCTCGCCGATCTTCACCGTCACGTCGCGCGCGACGGGCTTGAAGGCCCATGGCAGGCCGCCGGCGACGTTGGCGTCGAAGCGCACGGTGATCTCGCGGTCGAGGACGACGTCCGAATATTGCGTGACGCGCTGGGTGGTGCCGCCATAGCCGGTCACCCGGCAGAACAGATCGTAGAGCGGCACCGCGGCATAGGACATGCCCAGCATGGTGCCGAAAAAGGTCAGGCACACGAGAACGACGACGCGGTTCGAGCGCCGCTCGCCCCTACCTTCTTGCCGCTCGCGCGGGGACGGGCGAAAGCCCGGTCCGCGGTCGCGGCCTTGTTCCGGCTCGCGGATGCCCCGCTCGCCTCCACTCCCTGCCGTTCGCGGTGCAAGATCGCTCATCGCATCCTCACATAGGCCGGTTGAGGATCGCCGGCCCGAACTTGACCAGGGTGATGACGTAGAACAGCACCACGAGCGCGGCGAGCGCGAGGCCGATGGCGATCGACCGGCTGCGGCGCGCCTTCTTCTGCGCCTCGGTCATCTCGACGCCCTTGGGGGCACCATTGTCTTCCATGACGATCCTGCCTTCCATCACGCTCACCAGACGCCTCCGATACGGCCGACGATGCCGTCGGCGAGAAGCGCGGCGAAGATGGCGAAGAGATAGAACACCGAATAGGCGAACAGCATCTTCGCCGGACGCATGCCGCGGTCGGCCTCGTCCATGCGCAGCACTTTCCACGCATACCAGACGAAGGCGGCGCCGAGCGCGGCGGCGAACAGCCCGTAGGCGAGGCTGGCGACGCCGATCAGCGTCGGGACGACGGCGATGAAGGCGACGGGGATCGAGTAGGCGAAGATCTGGCGCTTGGTCGAAGCCTCGCCGGCGACGTTGGGCATCATCGGCACGCCGGCGCGCTGGTAGTCGCCGGACTTGAACAGCGCCAGCGCCCAGAAATGCGGCGGCGTCCACAGGAAGATGATGAGGAACTGGACGACGCCGTAGAGGCTGACGTCGCCGGTGACGGCGGCCCAGCCGATCATGGGCGGGAACGCGCCGGCGGCGCCGCCGATGACGATGTTCTGCGGCGTCCAGCGCTTGAGCCACATCGTGTAGACGACGGCGTAGAAGAAGATGGTGAAGGCGAGCAGGCTCGCGGCCAGCCAGTTGGCGACGAGGCCGAGCGTCATCACCGACAGCGCCGACAGGACGAGGCCGAAGGCCAGCGCCTCGCCGGGCGCGACGCGGCCGGACGGGACCGGGCGGTTGACGGTGCGGCTCATCACCGCGTCGATGTCGGCGTCGTACCACATGTTGAGCGCGCCGGACGCGCCCGCGCCGACGGCGATGGCGAGGATCGAGAACACGGCGATGACCGGGTTGACGGGCGCCTGCGCCGTCACCATGCCGACGAAGGCGGTGAAGACGACCAGCGACATGACCCGCGGCTTGAGCAGCGCGAGATAATCGCCGGGCGTGGCTTCCGACACGCGAAGGCCGGCGTCCTCGAACCTGCTTTCCTCAATAAGGGCCATGCGTACCTGATCCGGTCTATCCGTTTGGCCGAAACCGCCAGCCCCGCGAGTAAAGGAGGGCCGGCGGATTCATCGTTGCGGTCGGGAGGCTTCCTACTTGACCTTCGGAAGCTGCTCCCACTGGTGGTAGGGCGGGGGCGACGAAAGCTGCCATTCGAGCGTCGTCGCACCCTCGCCCCACGGGTTGTCGCCCGCCACGCGCTTCCTGGCGAACGCCTCGAAGACGCCGATGAGGAAGATGATCACGCCGAGGGCCGAGAGATACGAGCCCCACGACGACACCAGGTTCCAGCCGGCATAGGCGTCCGGATAGTCGATGTAGCGGCGCGGCATGCCGGCGAGGCCGAGGAAGTGCTGCGGGAAGAAGATCAGGTTGACGCCGATGAACGTCACCCAGAAATGGGTGCGCGCGATGAGCGGCGAGTACATGTAGCCGAACATCTTCGGGAACCAGTAGTACCAGGCGGCGAAGATCGCGAACACCGCGCCCAGCGACAAGACGTAGTGGAAGTGGGCGACCACGTAGTAGGTGTCGTGCAGCGCGCGGTCGAGGCCGGCATTGGCGAGCTGGACGCCGGTGACGCCGCCCACGGTGAACAGGAAGATGAAGCCGATCGCCCACAGCATCGGCGTGCGGAACGAGATCGAGCCGCCCCACATCGTCGCGATCCACGAGAAGATCTTCACGCCGGTCGGCACGGCGATGACCATCGTCGCGAAGACGAAGTAGCGCTGCGCGTCGAGCGAGATGCCGGTCGTGTACATGTGGTGCGCCCACACCACGAAGCCGACGACACCGATGGCGACCATGGCGTAGGCCATGCCGAGATAGCCGAAGACCGGCTTGCGCGAGAAGGTCGAGATGATGTGGCTGACGATGCCGAAGCCCGGCAGGATCAGGATGTACACTTCCGGATGGCCGAAGAACCAGAACAGGTGCTGGAACAGGATCGGGTCGCCGCCGCCCTCGGGCGCGAAGAACGCGGTTCCGAAATTGCGGTCGGTCAGCAGCATGGTGATGCCGCCGGCCAGCACCGGAAGGGTGAGCAGCAGCAGGAAGGCGGTGATGAGCACCGACCAGGCGAAGAGCGGCATCTTGTGCAGCGTCATGCCCGGGGCGCGCATGTTGAAGATGGTGGTGATGAAGTTGATTGCGCCGAGGATCGACGAGGCGCCGGCGATGTGCAGCGAGAGGATGACGAAGTCGACGGCCGGGCCGGGCGACTGGGTCGACAGCGGCGGATAGAGCGTCCAGCCACCGCCCGCGCCGTAGCTGCCGGTGGGGCCGGGCATGAACAGCGAGATCAGCAGCAGGATGAAGGCCGGCGGCAGGAGCCAGAACGAGATGTTGTTCATGCGCGGGAACGCCATGTCCGGCGCGCCGATCATGATCGGCACCATCCAGTTGGCGAAGCCGCCGATCAGCGCCGGCATCACCATGAAGAAGATCATGATCAGCGCGTGCGCGGTGGTGAAGACGTTGAACAGCTGCTTGCCGCCGTCGATCGCCGCCTCGCCCTCGTAGCCGTAGACCATGGCCGCGAGGCCGTGGAAGATCTGGATGCCCGGCTCGGCGAGCTCCCAGCGCATCATCACCGACAGGAAGCCGCCGATGATGCCGGCCATGATCGCGAAGATCAGGTAAAGGGTGCCGATGTCCTTGTGGTTGGTCGAATAGACCCACCGCGTCCAGCCGGTCGGCATGTGGTGGTCGTCGTGGTCATGGGCCGCGTGGGTGTCGTGCTGAGATGCCGAGCCTGCCATTTTCCCGCTCCGTAATGCTTGTTATTGCGCGCTGGCGTTGGGGCCGGCGTCGGCGACGTCGACCGCGCGGCTTGCGAGCGAAGCCACGAGCGCCTTGTTCGCCTCATCGAGATTGGCCTGCGCGGCCGCGCGCCAGGCGTCGTACTGCTCGCGGCTGACGACGCGGATGCCGATGGGCATGAAGGCGTGGTCCTTGCCGCACAGCTCCGAGCACTGGCCGTAATACATGCCTTCGCGCTCGGCCTTGAACCAGGTCTCGTTCAGGCGTCCCGGAACGGCGTCGACCTTGATGCCGAAGGCCGGCATGGCGAAGGCGTGGATGACGTCGCTGGCGGTGACGAGGACGCGCACGGTCGTGTCGACCGGAACGACGATCTCGTTGTCGACGGCGAGAAGGCGCGGATAGGCGGCCCTGTCCTCCTTGCCGGCGTCGGCGCGGTCTTCATCGCGCAGCATGAAGGAGGAGAAGGTCAGCGGCTCCTCGCCGTCCTGATACTCGTATTCCCAGCTCCACTGGACGCCGGTGGCCTTCAGCGTCATGGCCGGCTCTTCCTCGGGATTGTACTGCGCGGTGAGGAGCTGGAAGGAGGGGACGGCGATGAACAGGAGCACGATCACCGGCCCGACGGTCCAGATCACCTCGATCAGCGTGTTGTGGCTGGTGCGCGAGGGGGTCGGGTTGGCGCCGGCACGGTAGCGGATGATGCACCAGGCCAGCAGTATCATGACGAGCAGGGTGATCGGCACGATGAACCAGAGCGTGTACTGCTCGAACCAGCGGATCTCTTCCATGATCGCGGTCGCCGCCGGCTGCAGGCCGAGCTGCCAGGGCTCCGGCTGCGCCGCGAACGCGCTGGCGCCGGCCAGAAGCGGCGAAAGGACGGCCACGCCTGCAAGGAACTTCTTCATCACCCTTGTCATCTCCCCGTCGGAATTTCCTCGGCGAATTTCTTCGCGAAAATCGCAAGCGCACCGCCCCCGCCGGGTGACGAGGGGCGGGCGACTGGCACAATCTCAAACCACAATCTTTGTCGAACCGCAAGGAATGGTTTGAAGGAGGCCGGGGATTGGCCCCGAACTTGCTGCGGCATTTTTGCGCGGGTGCATGAAAATGCCGACTGCGCCTTGATTTCGCTTAACTTGCAGCGAATTTTCCCTCTCCAGAACCTGCCCATGCGTAAGGTCGCCGCACCCCGCGCGCGCGTGCTAGATTTGCGTGATTCGTTACGCCAGCTTTCGAGAGGATGAGTTCCATGACGCTTCGCTGGACCGCGCCGGTGACCGCCCGTTTGGCAGGCTTCGCAGCCGCCTTCGCCGGCGCGCTCGCCCTTTCCGGCCTCGTCGTCACCAGCCTTTTCTCCGGCCCGGCCGCGGCCCAGCAGGGAACGGTCCGCTCGACCCACGGCTCCTGGTCGATCATCTGCGACACGCCCGGCGGCGCGGCGGCCGAGCAGTGCGCGCTGATGCAGAACGTGGTCGCCGAAGACCGGCCCGAGGTCGGGCTTTCGGTGGTCGTGCTGCGCACCGCCGACAACCGCGCCGAGATCCTGCGCGTGCTCGCGCCGCTCGGCGTCCTCCTGCCCAACGGGCTCGGCCTCAACGTCGACGGCAAGGACATCGGCCGCGCCTACTTCGTGCGTTGCTTCCAGGACGGCTGCTATGCCGAGGTGATCCTCGAGCAGCCGCTGCTCGACACGCTGAAGACCGGCGAGGCCGCCACCTTCATCGTCTTCCAGACGCCGGAAGAGGGAATCGGCATCCCCGTCGACCTCGCCGGCTTCTCCGCCGGCTTCGACGCCCTGCCCTGAAGAAAACCGCGCATGCGCGGGTGCAACCCGCACCGCGGGCGCCTATATGACAGGCGCGGCCGGCGAGCGGCCGGGCACGCGCACGGGACGCATCGTGCGGCAGGCATGAAAGGCGGCACCCGTGGCGACAAGGCTTCTCGAACAGTTCGACATCGCGCCGGAAGCGGTGCGCCGGATCGTGGCCGGCGCGCTGGACGGCGCCGACGACGGCGAGCTCTATGTCGAGCATCGCGAGGGCGAGGCGCTGGTCTTCGACGACGGGCGGCTGAAAACCGCCAACTTCAACACCGATCGCGGCTTCGGCTTGCGGGCGGTCGCCGGCGAGGCGGGCGGCTACGCGCATTCGGGCGAGTTCTCCGAGGCGGCGCTGAAGCGGGCTGCGGCGGCCGTCGCGGCGGTCCGGAGCGGCCATGCCGGCCGGCTTGCCGACGCGCCAGCCGGCACCAACCTGAAGCTCTACGGCGAGGAGAACCCGATCGCCGAGCCCGGCTTCGAGGCCAAGGCGGCGCTGCTGCGCGAGATCGACGCCTGGCTGCGGGCGCGCGATCCGCGCGTGCGCCAGGTCACCGCCTCGCTCGCCGCGTCTTGGCAGCAGGTCGAGATCATGCGGGCCGACGGGCGCGTGGCGAGCGACGTGCGCCCGCTGGTGCGCTTCAGCGTCGCGGTCGTCGTCGGCGAGGGCGAGCGGCAGGAAACCGGCTCCTACGGCATGGGCGGGCGCAAGAGTTTCGGCGAATTCCTCGCCGAGGAAACGTGGAAGCACGCCGCGCAGGAGGCGCTCAGGCAGGCGCTGGTCAATCTCGAGGCCGTCCCCGCGCCGGCCGGCACCTTCGACATCGTCCTCGCCTCCGGCTGGCCGGGGGTTATGCTGCACGAGGCGGTCGGCCACGGGCTGGAGGGCGACTTCAACCGCAAGAAGACCTCGGCCTTTTCCGGGCTGATGGGGCAACAGGTGGCGGCGAAGGGCGTGACCGTTGTCGACGACGGCACGATCGCCGAGCGGCGCGGCTCGCTCACCATCGACGACGAGGGAACGGCGACAAACCGCACCGTGCTGATCGAGGACGGCGTCCTCGTCGGCTACATGCAGGACCGGCTGAACGCCCGGCTGATGGGCGTCGCCCCCACCGGCAACGGCCGGCGCGAATCCTACGCCCACGCCCCGATGCCGCGCATGACCAATACCACCATGACCGATGGCGCCCACACGCCGGAGGAAATCATCGCCTCGGTGAAGGACGGCATCTATGCCGTCTCCTTCGGCGGCGGGCAGGTGGACATCACCAGCGGCAAGTTCGTGTTCGGCTGCACCGAGGCCTACAGGATCGAGAACGGCAGGGTGACGCAGCCGATCAAGGGCGCGATGCTGATCGGCAACGGGCCGGACGCGATGCATCGCATCTCGATGATCGGCAACGATTCGAAGCTCGACAACGGCATCGGCATGTGCGGCAAGGCCGGCCAGCAGGTGCCCGTCGGCGTCGGCCAGCCGCACCTGCGCATGGACCGCATGACGGTGGGCGGCACGAAAGCCTGATCCGCGCTTCTACATCCACGAGGCCGGCGATTTCGACAACCTGCCCTCGGGGTCGACGATGTCGAGACGCGGCGCGCCCGGCCTGTTCCACCGCCAAAGCGCGACGCAGGTGCCGCCGGGCGACATGAAGGACCGGTAGACGACGCCGTCATGGCCCGCATCCAGCAGCGTCTCGCGCAGCGCATGCGTCGCCGGCACCCTGCCCTCGTCGAGCGCGGCGCGCCACTCGCAGCGGTGGATGCCGGGATCGAGCCCGAGCCGCGCCAGTTCGGCCTCGTCCGTCAGGTCGGCGAGGCGCGCGCCGGTGAGTTCGAGCCGGGCGATCAGCGCCGGGTGCTGGACGAAGCCCTGATTGTATTCGGCCCATGCGGTGGAGAGCTCGCGGGCGGCGTAGAGGGCCAGCACGCCGACAGGGTTCCAGCGGCCGCCGAAACGCGCCGCGCCCTCGCCGGAGAGAGGCAGATGCGCCCAGCGCGGTACGAAGGCGCGCCACAGCACGACGGGCGCGCCCGCGGTTTCAGTCGCTTCCGAGGCGGGCCCGCTTGATTCAGGCCTCTCGGGGTCAGGCATAGACGCCGGCGCGCACGGCTTCCAGATAGGCGAGCACCTTGTCGGCCTTGCCTTCGCGCACGAGGTCGTAGGCGGTCTTGCCGGCCCAGCCGGGGATGGGCTGGTGCTTGAACCAGATCGCGGCGCGCTCCTGCGAGCCGGCCATCTCGCTGGCCATCGCCAGCACCCGCACCACGGGGCTGAGTGCCGCGTCGACCTTGCGCGCACTGTTGCGCGCCGCCAGCGTGTTGCGGGCGACGCCGATCAGCGCCGCGAGCTCGGTCATCGTCACGCCGAGCAGGTCGGCGACGCGGCGCGGCGACAGGAACGGCGTCCCGCTCTCGCCGAACGTCCCGGCCGAAATTTCCAACGCCATGCTGCTCATGACATTATCCTTGCACAGATTGACGTTTCCGTGCTCAATATGCGCTCAATATCCGAACTTTTCAAGCTGGACCGGCATGCCCTCTCCCTCCTCCATCGTCATCCTCACCGGCGCCGGCATCTCGGTCGAGTCCGGCATCGCCTCGTTCCGCGACCGCGACGGCATCTGGGCGCGGGTCGACTGGCGCGACTATGCGACGCCCGACGCCTTCGCGCGCAACCCGTCGAAGGTCCACGATTTCTACAACCGTCGCCGCGAGAGCGTCGCCGAGGCGAAGCCCAACGCCGCGCACCGGGCGCTGGCGCGGCTGGAGCAGGCGTTCGGCCATGGACTGGAGGGCGAGTTCACGCTGATCACCCAGAACATCGACCATCTGCACGAGGCGGCCGGCTCGCAGAAGCTCGTCCACATGCATGGCGACCTGTTCTCGGCGCTATGCGAGGCCTGCCACCAGCGCTCGCGCTGGCATGGCGACATGACGACCAGCTCGCAATGCCCGGCCTGCTCGACCATCGGCCAGCTGCGGCCGGACGTGGTCTGGTTCGGCGAGATGCCCTATCACATGGACCGCATCTACCGCGCGCTGGGCGCAGCCGACCTGTTCGTCGCCATCGGCACGTCGGGCCACGTCTATCCGGCGGCCGACTTCGTCGAGGAGGCGAAGCACGCCGGCGCGCGCACCATCGAGCTGAATTTGGAACCGTCGGAAACCGCCTCGTCCTTCGACGAGCTCGTCCACGGACGCGCGACCGAGATCGTTCCCGCCTTCGTCGAGGGGCTGCTGGCGAGGGTGTAGGCTCAGTTCAGCGCCGCTTCTTCGGCTTCTCCAGCAGCGCCACGGCTTCCAGATGCGGCGACCACAGGAACTGGTCGACCGGCACCACCCGCTTCAACTGGTAGCCGCCCGCGATCAGGATCGAAAGATCGCGCGCCAGCGTCAGCGGGTTGCACGACACGGCGGCGACGAGGCGCACCTGCGAGCGGGCGATCTGCGCCGCCTGCGCCTCAGCACCCGCACGCGGCGGGTCGAAAACCAGCCCGTCGAACGAGGCGTCGAGCTCCTTGAAGGTCAGCGGCCGCACGAAAAGGTCGCGCTTTTCCACTGTCACCTTCTTCAGCCCCTGCCCGAAGCGGAAAGCGCGGTCGAGCGCGGCGAGCGCGGCCATGTCGCCCTCGACGGCATGGACCTCGCTCTGCCGCGCCAGCCGGAGCGCGAAGGTGCCGATGCCGGCGAAGAGATCGGCGACGCGCTTCGCCTTGCCGAGATGCCCGGCGACGAGGCCGGCCATGGCGCTTTCCGCCTCCGCGACCGCCTGAAGGAACGCGCCCGGCGGCGGCGAAACGGAGAGGTCGCCGACCATGATCGCCGGCTTCTTCGGCTCGATGACGATCTCGCCGTCGACGGTCAGCCGGGCGATGCCGTTGGCGATCGAGAATTCGATCGCCGCCTGCCGCGCCTTGCCTTCCAGCCGTCCGCTGCCTTGCACTGCCACGTCGAGGCCTGAGGCCGTGCGGGTGACGGAGAAGCGGAAGGCGTCATTGGTGCGCGCGACGAGGCCGGCCAGCCGCCGCAACAACGGCAGCGCCGCGACCAGCTCAGGCTCCATCACCGGGCATTCCTCGATGTCGACGATCCGGTGCGACAGCGCCGCGTTGAAGCCGAGGAGGATGCCACCTTCCGTGCGTTTCGCCGTCAGCGCCGCGCGGCGGCGCGAGTGCGGCGGGCAGGAGACGAGCGGATCGACCTCGATGCCGATGCCCTTGGCCCGCAGCGCCTCGACGAGGAGGCTCCGCTTCCAGTCGCGATAGGCGTCGTCCTCGAGATGCTGCATGGCGCAGCCGCCGCAGCTTGTGAAATGGCGGCAGGCCGGCTCGACGCGCAGCGGCGAAGGATCGAGCACGGAAACGAGGTCGGCGCGCTTGGCCCCGAGCGCGACGTTGACGCGCTCGCCCGGCAGCGCGAACGGCACGAAGACCGGGCCATTTTCCGTATCGGCGACGCCGTCGCCCTGCCCGCCCAGCCGTGCGATGTCGAGGATCGCGCTCATCCGTTCCCGTCCTTGATTCCGGCGAGCAGGAACTCGCGGTTGCCGTCGCCGCCTTCGATGGGCGACGGCGTGATGCCGAGCGCGCGCCAGCCAGGCCGCTCGCCGAGCCAGCGGGAAAGATCGGCGGCGATGCGCTCGCCCTCGGCGGGGTCGCGCAGCAGCCCGCCCTTGCCGATGCCTTCGCGGCCGACCTCGAATTGCGGCTTGACCAGAAGGACGCAACGCGCACCGGGCGCGGCGAGGTCGAGCGCGGGCGGCAGGGCAAGCTTCAACGAGATGAAGCTGACGTCGCAGACGACGAAACCGGGCCGCCTGCCGTCGAGATGGCCGGGCGTCAGATCGCGGGCGTTGAGCTTTTCCAGCACGGTGACGCGCGGGTCGGCGGCAAGGGCGGGATCGAGCTGGCCGTGGCCGACATCGAGCGCGACGACATGCGCCGCGCCGCGCGTAAGCAGCACCTGCGTGAAGCCGCCGGTCGAGGCGCCGACATCGAGCGCGAGGATCCCGGCCGGATCGAGACCGAAGGCCTCGAGCCCTGCGATCAGCTTCAGGGCCGCGCGTGAGACGTAAGCGCGCGCCGGATCATCCACGTCGATGGCGGCGTCCGCGCCCGTCGGCTGGCCGGGCCTGGTCACGGGGCGGCCGTCGACGCGCACCGCGCCGCGCGCCACCGCGTCGCGGGCGCGCGAGCGGGTGGGGAACAGCCCGCGCCGGACGAGCAGCTCGTCGAGGCGCAGCCTTTGCGTGGGGGAACCCTGCGTGACCATCCGCCACTCAGTGCGGCAAGCGCGCGGCGATGGCAAGCGCCTTGCAGCGGCGGACGCCATCCGGCCGCAAAATGCTCTATCGCGTGTCGTGCCTTATGTGCCTCATCGGCGCCGCCTGCGCTGCCTGCGCTGCCCCTCATCCCCCTGCCGGGACCTTCTCCCCGTGAACGGGGAGAAGAGAGATGCCGTCCTTGCTTTCGCCAATCGCAAGCGTTGCGAAGGGGATGTGGCGGTGCCGCAGCATTCCTTCCCCCCGTTCACGGGGAGAAGGTGCCCGAAGGGCGGATGAGGGGCAGCGCCGGGCCTGCCTGAATTTGCGCTATAGCTCGGGCGAGACGGCCGATTTGCGCTCGACCGCGATGGCGAGGCCGTCGCGCCACTCGCCCGGCGCGGGCGCGGCCGGCCTTTCCGCCCTCTCCCGCTGCGGCCGGGGCACGGGCTTCAGCAGCAGCGGCCGCTCGTCGGGCGCGAAGCCGCCGCGCAACGAGCCCATCTTCGCCGCAGCGATCTGCGCTGCGGCCTCGTCCAGCTTGCGGTCGTATCGCCCGTCGGCCATGGCTGCGCCGCCCGCCAGCACGGCGGCGGCCAGCATGGCCGGCACATGGATGCGCATTGCCCCTGCTCCATCTCCCTGTGCGAAGGGAGATAGCAAAGCCGGCCTAAGGAAGCCCCAAGCGAAATGGTTAGGAGAGGGTTAGAGCATGTCGCGCCTTATGTGCATCATCGGCGCCGCCGGCGCTGCCCCTCATCCGGCTGCCGCCACCTTCTCCCCGTGAACGGGGAGAAGAGAGCTGCCGCCCCCGCTTTCGCCAATCGCGAGCGCGGCCAGAGAAATTGCGGGCGTTGCGACCACCATTCCGTCTCCCCGTTCACGGGGAGAAGGTGCCCGAAGGGCGGATGAGGGGCGGCGCAAGCGCGTGGTCCTCCGAAGCGGACAGGACGCGACGCGCTTCCGGCGATCAGGCCGAGGCGGCCGACACCGAACGCCCCAGCGCGGAAAAGACCGTGCGCACGATGCCGGCGGCGTCGAGACCGGCGGCGGCATACATCTTTTCCTGCTTGCCGTGGTCGGTGAACGCGTCGGGCAGCACCAGCGGGCGCACCTTGAGGCCGCTCTCCAGCAGCCCCTCATGGGCGAGGAAATGCAGGACGTGGGCAGCGAAGCCGCCGACGGAGCCCTCTTCGACGGTGACGAGCACCTCATGCTCGCGCGCCAGCCACCGCACGAGATCGGCGTCCAGCGGCTTGGCGAAGCGAGCGTCGGCAACGGTGGTCGACAGGCCGGCGGCGTCGAGTTCCTCGGCAGCGACGAGGCAGTCGGCAAGGCGGGTGCCGAGCGACAGCAGCGCGACCTTGGTGCCCTCCTTGACGACGCGGCCGCGGCCGATGGCGAGCGGCTGGCCGCGCTCCGGCATCTCGACGCCGACGCCGTTGCCGCGCGGATAGCGGAACGCAATCGGGCCTTCGTCGTAGTCGGCGGCGGTGCGCACCATGTGGCGCAGCTCCGCCTCGTCGGCAGCCGCCATGACGACGAAATCCGGCAGCGCGGCGAGATAGGCGACGTCGAACGCGCCGCAATGGGTCGGCCCGTCGGCGCCGACATAGCCGGCGCGGTCGATGGGAAAGCGCACGGGCAGCTTCTGGATCGCCACGTCGTGGACGACCTGGTCGTAAGCGCGCTGGAGGAAGGTCGAGTAGATCGCGGCGAACGGCTTCAGCCCTTCCGTCGCCAGCCCGGCGGCGAAGGTGACGGCGTGCTGCTCGGCGATGCCGACATCGAAGACACGGCTGGGAAACGCCTCGCCGAACAGGTCGAGCCCGGTGCCGGAGGGCATGGCGGCGGTGACGGCGACGATGCGCTCGTCCTCCCGCGCCTCGCGGATGAGGCTCTCGGCGAAGACCTTGGTGTAGCTCGGCGCGTTGCCCGGCGCCTTCGCCTGCGCGCCGCTGATCACGTCGAACTTGTTGACGCCGTGATACTTGTCGGCCGCGGCCTCGGCCGGAGCGTAGCCCTTGCCCTTCTGCGTCACGACATGGATCAGCACCGGGCCGTTGCCGTTGTCGCGCACGTTGCGCAGCAGCGGGACGAGGTGCTCGAGATTGTGGCCGTCGATCGGGCCGATGTGGAAGAAGCCGAGCTCCTCGAACATGGTGCCGCCGGTGACGTAGCCGCGCGCATGCTCGACGGCGCGGGTCACGGCGCGGTCGACCCGCTTGCCGAGATAGGAGGTCAGCTTCTTGCCCAGGTCGCGCATCCCGTGATAGGCGCGGCCCGTGCCGAGGCGCGCGAGATAGTGGCTCAGCGCGCCCGTCGGCGGGGCGATGGACATGTCGTTGTCGTTCAGGATGACGATCAGCCGCGCGTCGAGCGCGCCGGCATTGTTCAGCGCCTCGAAGGCCATGCCGGCCGACATCGCCCCGTCGCCGATGATGGCGATGACGTTGTTGGCGCCGCCCTTGAGGTCGCGCGCCACCGCCATGCCGAGCCCGGCCGAGATCGAGGTCGAGGAATGGGCGGTGCCGAACGGGTCGTATTCGCTTTCCGCGCGCTTGGTGAAGCCGGAAAGCCCACCCTCCTGGCGGAGCGTGCGGATGCGCTCGCGCCGTCCGGTCAGGATCTTGTGCGGGTAGGCCTGATGGCCGACATCCCAGATCAGCCGATCCGTGGGCGTGTCGAAGACGTAATGCAGCGCCACCGTCAGCTCGACGACGCCGAGGCCCGCGCCGAGGTGCCCGCCGGTCTGCGAGACGGCGTCGATCATCTCGGCGCGCAATTCGGCGGCGAGCTGCGGCAGTTCGCTTTCGGCGAGGCCGCGCAGGTCTGCCGGGATGCGCACCTTGTCGAGGAGCGGGGTGTGCGGACGTGGGTTCAAGGCTTCTCGCCTGTTCCTTGTCGTTGCGCTTCGCCATCCGAGATAGGCGCATAAGCCGCGAAAGTAAATGCGGCCATCGGGCCCGCCTACCCCGAAGGCAGCGGCACGAACTCCTCCTCGTCGCCCGGCACGATGTCGAAGCGGCCGGTGCGCCATTCCTCCTTGGCCTGCTCGATCCGTTCCCTGGAGGAGGAGACGAAGTTCCACCAGATATAGCGCTTCGAGCCGAGGGAATCGCCGCCGAACAGCATCAGATGCGCGCCGCGCTCGGACGAGACCACGATCTCCGCCCCCGGCTTGAAGGCGATCAGCCGGTCGGACGGGAAGCGGTCGCCGGCAATAGTGACATCGCCTTCGAGCACGTAGATCGCCCGCTCCTCGGCCTCGGCCGGGATTTGCAGGCGCGCGCCCGGCGCGAGCCTCAGGTCGGCGTAGAGCGTGCGCGAGGCGGTGGCGACCGGCGAAGAGAAGCCGTGCAGCGCGCCGATCACCACCCTGCCGGTGATGCCCTCGGCGTCGATGACCGGGAGGTCGGCGCGGGCCGTGTTCTCGAAGGCGGGGGCGATCTCCTCCCTGTCGTCGGGAAGCGCCAGCCATGTCTGGAGGCCGGAGATCGACAGCGGCCCGCCGCGCAGCTCTTCCGGCGAGCGCTCGGAATGGACGATGCCGCGCCCGGCCGTCATCAGGTTCACGTCGCCCGGCTCGATCACCATCTCGGTGCCGAGCGAATCGCGGTGCCTGATCCGGCCGTCGAACAGGTAGGTGACGGTGGACAGGCCGATATGCGGGTGCGGTCGCACGTCGAGCTCCTGCCCGCCGCGCAGGATCGCCGGCCCCATCCGATCGAAGAAGATGAACGGCCCGACCAGCCGCCGCCGCGCCGTCGGCAGCGCGCGGCGGACGGAAAACCCGTCGATGTCGCGGGCGTTGGGAATGATCAGCGTCTCGATGGCGTCGCAGGCGAAGGCGTCGCCGGGTTGCGGATCGTTGCCGGGGAAGAAGCTCATTTCGCCGTGCCTTCCGTCAGGACCATGTCAGCAGGGCGACATCGTAGCGGGAAAGATGCCGATCGTATGTCACGAACTGCATGCCCTCGACGATCGCCTGCGCCAGCATCAGCCGGTCGAATGGGTCGCCGTGATGGAGGGGGAGGCGTTCGACGAAAGCGGCATGCGCGGCGCTCACGTCGAGGAGGGCAAAGCCGGCCGCCTCGAACTCGGCCATGGCCTGATACCCTGAAACGGGCGGCGCGTCCGACCTGCCGAGCGGGTGCTTGATCGCGATCTCCCACACCGCTGCAGCCGAGACGAAAACGTTCGGATACGCTTCCCGGAGGAGGAGATGGATATGCTCGGGAATGCGCTCCGGCGTGTCGATCGCCCAGATCGCTACATGCGTATCGAGCAGCAGCCTCACTTCTCGTCGTCGCCATAGAACATGCGGGCGACCTCGGCGTCCAATGCCTGGAACGCTTCATAGTCGAGAGAGGGATATTTACCGCGCGCCAGCCCGAGCCGCAGCTTCTTCTCCGGCGCAGCGTCGAGCGGGACCAACTTCGCCGCCGGCTTGCCGTTGCGGGCGATGATGATTTCTTTTTCCGCGCCGCTTTCCACGGCCTCGACGAGGCGCGACAGCGAGGTCTTCGCTTCCAGCATGTTCACGGTCGGCATCGTCGCCTCCTTAGCCAAGTCTGGCTAAGATAGGGCTGGAGCGCCCGCGTCGCAAGATATGGCTCCTATTCCGGGTCCAGCGGCTCGGTGCCGGCGGGCTTGCCATCGCGCGAGAGGCGGATCTTCTCGACCTTGTCCTCGGCAGCCTTGAGCAGCTTGCCGCAATGGTCCTTCAGCGCCTCGCCGCGCTCGTAGATGCGGATCGACTGCTCCAGCGGCACATCACCGCGTTCCAGATCGTCGACGATCCGCTCCAGCGCCTCCAGCGCCTGCTCGAAGCTCATGGCCTTGATGTCGTCGTTGACGTTCTCAGCGGACATTTGCGATCATCCCTTCATCAGGCGACGGACATGGGCGGCGACCGAGAAGGCCAACCCGTGCAGGTCGTAGCCGCCTTCGAGCAGGCTGACCAGCCGGTTCTGCGACCATTTGCCGGCACTCTCCATCAGCTTGCCGGTCGCCCAGTCGAAATCGTCCTCGGTCAGGTTCAGCTCGGCCAGCGGGTCGCGGTGATGGGCGTCGAAGCCGGCCGAGACGATGACGAGGTCGGGCCGGAACGCGTCGATCGCCGTGAGGATGCGCGATTGGAACGCCTCGCGGAACTGTGCGCCGCCGTCATTGGCGGCGAGCGGCGCGTTGACGATGTTGTTCGCCACGCCGGTCTCGCCCTTGGCCCCGGTGCCGGGATAGAGCGGCATCTGGTGGGTCGAGCAATAAAGCACGGACGGATCGTCCCAGAAGATGTCCTGCGTGCCGTTGCCGTGGTGGACGTCCCAGTCGACGATGACGACGCGCTCGGCGCCATGCTTCCTTTGCGCATGGCGGGCGGCGATGGCGGCGTTGTTGAAGAAGCAGAAGCCCATCGCCGTCGTCTTCTCGGCGTGGTGGCCGGGCGGGCGCGAGGCGACGAAGACGTTGTCGGCGACGCCCGCGAACACGTCGTCGACGGCGGCGTTGGCGGCGCCGATGGCGGTCAGCGCCGCCTGCCAGCTCATCGGGCTCGCGGTGGTGTCGGCATCGACCCGAGCCAGCCCCTCATGCGGTATGCACTGGCGCACCCGCTCGCGGTGCTGCTCGGGATGGGCGTAGAGGATCGCGGCCTCGTCGCCCTCGGGCGCCTCGCGACGGTCGAGATACTGGAACGCCTCGTCCTCCAGCACGCGCTCGATGGCGCGCAGCCGGTCGGGCCGCTCGGGGTGGCCGGCGGGCGTCAGATGGTCGAGATAGATCGAATGGGAATAGAGCCGGGTGGTCATTCCCCGATATAGGCGCTTTCCGGCCGGTTCGCCAAGCGGCTTCGCGCGCGCCGCCGGCCCGTCAACAGGCCGTCAGGGAGTCTGCCCGGCCGGGCGGCCGCCGAAGGCGCTTGCCGCGCGGTCCTTCAGCTCGCGGAAGTGGCGCGAGGCGTCGGAGAGCTTGCGGTCCCAGTCCGGGTCCGGCACCTGGCCCTCGATGGTGCGGAAATAGACCTGCATCAGCGCGGCGATGGCGAAGGGCTCGAGCAGCGCCGCCTTGATCGCCCAGGCGAAGACGATGGCGAGCGCGAACGACCAGCCGGCGAGCGCGCCGGGCATGAGATAGAGCACTGCGGCGGCAGGCCCGAGCATCAAAAGGAAGATGACGAGGGCGATGAGCCACATGAAAAGCGCGAGCCACACCGCGTTCTTGACCATGCGGCCGCCGTTCTGGGCGTAGAGGACGAGGCCGCGGCGGGCGCCGTCGAACGGATCGTCCGCGCCTTCGCGGATGTTGTAGCCGAGGATGATCTCGTCGACATAGGTCAGCGAGATGCGGATGACCGAATTGGCGAAGCCGGCGGCGGCCTGAAGGCCGGGGATCGGCAGGGCGTTGGCGATGCCGCCGATCAGCCCGGTGACGACGCGCAGCACGCCCTTGATCAGCTGGTCGACGACGAACAGCACGCTCGCCTCGGCGAAGCGCGCCCTGACGAGGCTCGTGGCATAGTCGATCTGCCCCCTGCCCTCCGGCACCTCGCGCCCCTCGACCAGATGGACGATGACGGCGACATGGCCGGCCTTGACGAGATAGAGGATGTATTCGCGCAGCCAGTAGAGCACGGCCGAGACCAGCCCGAAGCCGATGAACCCGCCGAACAGCGCGAACATCCCCGGATCGTCCCAGATACGGCCGAGGCCGTAGCCGACGCCCGCCCCCGTGCCGGTGGCGAGGATATAGGCGAGCGTGATGGCGAAATAGACGACCAGCCGGAGCGCGATGAACGGCCATGTCCGGGCCATGATGCCGAGCGTACGGCCGATGTCGAAATCCCACATGGTGCGCGTCCCCGATTCGGATGCGCCACTTTAGCGGCGAAACTGCCGCAGCGTCAGATGATGTCGGTGGAGACGATCTCGATGCCGAAGCCTTCCAGCCCGACATAGTGCTTCTCGCGCGAGGCGATGAGCTGGATCGAGGAGATGCCGAGGTCGCGCAGGATCTGCGCGCCGAGGCCGATCTCGCGCCACTCGCTCTCGCGCCGCAAGGCCTCCTCATGCGCCTCGTCGCCCAGCGCCGGGCGCTGGCGGCCGGCGCCCTGCCCGACGCCGACGGAGCCCTCGCGCAGATAGACGATGACGCCACGCTGGTTCTGCGCCATGCGGCGCATGATGGTGTCGAGGCGGCTGTCGGGGCCGAACACGTCGGACACGACGTCCTCCGGGTGCAGGCGCACCGGCACGTCGACGCCGTCGCGGATGTCGCCGAAGACGACGACGAAATGCTGCATCGCGTCCCACGGCAGGCGGTAGGTGTAGGCCTTGGCCGGACCCGCCGCGGTCTCGATCTCGGAGCAGGCGACGCGCTGGATCAGCGTTTCCTGGCGCTGGCGATAGGCGATCAGGTCGGCGACCGAGACCTGGCGCAGCCCGTGTTCGTCGGCGAAGGCCTGGACCTGCGGCCCGCGCATCACCGTGCCGTCGTCGTTGACCAGCTCGCAGATGACGCCGACCGGCGGCAGGCCGGCGAGCTTGCACAGGTCGACGGCGGCTTCCGTATGACCGGAGCGCATCAGCACCCCGCCCTCGCGCGCCACCAGCGGGAAGACGTGGCCGGGGCGGACGAAATCAGCCGGGCCGACATTGCCGTTGGCGAGGTTGCGCACGGTCAGCGTCCGGTCCTCGGCCGAGATGCCGGTCGTGGTGCCGTGCCGGAAATCGACGCTGACGGTGAAGGCGGTCGAATGCGGCGCGTCGTTCTCGGCCACCATCGGCGTCAAGTTCAGGCGCCTCGCCTCCTCGCGCGGCATCGGCGCGCAGACGATGCCCGAGGTGTGGCGGACGATGAACGCCATCTTCTCCGGCGTGCAGTGGACGGCGGCGACGATCAGGTCGCCCTCGTTCTCGCGCCCGTCATCGTCCATGACGACGACGATCTCGCCGCGCTCGAAGGCGCGCAGCGCCTCGACGATTCTTTTTTGATCATACGCCATTTTTCTTGCCCGGAATTGAGTGAGTAGAGAGTAGTGAATAGTGAGTAGAGACCTGAACTCTCCCCTCCCACTACTCACTACTCCCTATTCACTACTCACTCATTCTCCCCGTCTGTCCCCGGTGCCGCAGATAATGATCGGCGATGGCGCAGGCAACCATGGCTTCGCCCACCGGCACGGCGCGGATGCCGACGCAGGGGTCGTGCCGGCCCTTGGTGCGGATGTCGACCTCGTTGCCGTCGCGGTCGATGGAGCGGCGCGGCGTCAGGATCGACGAGGTCGGCTTGACCGCGAAGCGCGCCACCACCGGCTGGCCGGTCGATATGCCGCCGAGGATGCCGCCGGCATGGTTGGACAAGAAGATCGGCTTGCCGTCATTGCCGATGCGCATCTCGTCGGCGTTGTCCTCGCCGCGCATGCGCGCGGTCTCGAAGCCTTCGCCGATCTCGACGCCCTTGACCGCGTTGATCGACATGAGGTTGGCGGCGATGTCCTGGTCGAGCTTGCCGTAGACCGGCGCGCCGAGCCCCGCCGGCACGCCCTCGGCGACGATCTCGACAAGCGCGCCGACCGAGGAGCCTTCCTTGCGCACGGCATCGAGATAGTCGGAGAAGACCGGCACCGAGGCCGGATCGGGGGTGAAGAACGGGTTTTCGGCGTCCTCGACGAAGCCCCAGTTCCAGTTGGCGCGGTCGATCCGCTTCTCGCCCATGCCGACCAGCGCGCCGCGCACGACGAGGCCGGGAACGACCTTCCTCGCCAGCGCGCCGGCGGCGACGCGCGCCGCGGTCTCGCGCGCCGAGGAGCGGCCGCCGCCGCGATGGTCGCGCAGGCCGTATTTGACCTCGTAGGCGTAGTCGGCGTGGCCGGGGCGGTACTGACGGGCGATCTCGCCATAGTCCTTGGAGCGCTGGTCGGTGTTCTCGATCAGCATCGAGACCGGCGTGCCGGTCGTCACCAGCGTGACGCCGTCCTCCTCGGTGACGAACCCCGACAGGAGTTTGACTTCGTCGGGCTCGCGCCGCTGGGTGACGAAGCGCGACTGGCCCGGCCGCCTGCGGTCGAGTTCGGCCTGGATCTCGGCGACGGTGAAGCGGATGCCGGGCGGGCAGCCGTCGACCACGCAGCCGAGCGCGGGCCCGTGGCTCTCGCCCCAGGTGGTGACGCGGAACAGATGACCGAAGCTGTTGTGGGACATGGCGTCTGGCCTGCGGGGATGCGTTTCGCCACGCTTCTATTTGCCTTTGGCGGGTGCGTCAAACGACGAGCGCGCTCGCGCCGTGAACGGACCGTCGCGAACGCGCGCCCACGGCTGGACCTCGCGGCGGACGGCCGATAGCATGCCGGCCCGAACGAGCCCCCGCCCGAACGCCCCCGAAGGACCGACGCCGATGAGCGAAGCCAGAACGAAGTTCTCCGACCCGATCAAGCCGATCCGCCTGACGGTCGCGGGCAAGAAGCGGTCTTTCGACATCGACGATCCCGAACTGCCGGGCTGGGTGACGGACAACGAGCTTTCCGCCGGCGGCTATCCCTACGACAAGCGCATGAAGCGCAAGGCCTACGAGAAGCAGCTCGAGCGCCTCCAGATCGAGCTGGTGAAGCTGCAATCCTGGCTGCAGGCGACCGGCGAGCGGGTGATGATCCTGTTCGAGGGGCGGGACGCGGCCGGCAAGGGCGGCACCATCTTCGTCGCCCGCCAGTACATGAACCCGCGCACCGCGCGCAACGTCGCGCTGACCAAGCCGACCGAGACCGAGCGCGGGCAATGGTATTTCCAGCGCTACGTCACCCACTTCCCGACGGCGGGCGAGTTCGTCACCTTCGACCGCTCGTGGTACAACCGCGCCGGCGTCGAGCCGGTGATGGGCTTCTGCACGCCGCAGCAGCACGCGCTCTTCCTCGAGGAGACGCCGAACTTCGAGAAGGGCGTCGTCGCCGACGGCATCAGGCTGTTCAAGTTCTGGCTCGCCATCGGCCAGGAGACGCAGCTGAAGCGCTTCCACGACCGGCGCCACAGCCCGCTGAAGATGTGGAAGTTCTCGCCGATGGACATCGCCGGCATCGAGAAATGGAACGATTACACGAAGGCGCGCGACCTGATGTTCGAGCGCACCCACAGCGAGCATGCGCCGTGGACGGTGGTGCTGGCCAACGACAAGCGGCGGGCGCGGCTTTCCGTCATCCGCCGCCTGCTGTTGTCCATCCCTTATGAGGGAAAGGACATGGAGGTGATCGGCGAGGAAGACGGCGCGGTCATCGCCGCGCCGGACGAGGCTTTCCGCTGAGGGAAAAATGCCGCGGCAAGGCGCCCGCGCCGCAAAGCTGCAAAACTTTTGACATAGTGATCCTGTTTCTGCTTTCGTCTCGCCCGGACGATCGAACATGCTCCGCGACAGGGCGGGGCCAAGGACAAGAGCCAAAGGACAAGGGAATGCACATGCGCACCGTGACAGGGATGCTTTCCGCGCTTCTGGTGGCCGCCGGCCTCATGCTCTCCTCGGGCGCGGCGCTGGCCGCCGACGACGAAGGCAAGATCAGCCGCGTCGACCGCGAGGCGCTGACGATCACGCTCGACAACGGCAACACCTACAAGCTGTCGGGCGAGTTCGACGTCGAGGCGCTTCAGGAAGGCGTCGAGGTCGTGCTGGCCTACGACACGGTCGGCGGCGAGAAGCTCGTCACCGATCTCGTCATCTACGAATAGACCTTACAGCCATTCCAGCCGCCCGCCCACCAGCCGCAGGATACGGTCCTGCGGGATGGGCAGCATGACGGCCTCATTCGGCTCCATCGCGCCGGCGAGACTGAAGACGGCGCGCATGACGCCGCCATGGGTGACGCAGACCGTGTCGCGCGCGACGCCCTCCAGCCACGGCCGCACCCGCGCGGTGAGCCCGGCATAGCTTTCCGCGCCCTCGCCCGGCGGCACGAACGCCCATTTGTCGGCCTGGCGGCGCGCGAAGCAGCCGGGATCGACCGCTTCCAGCTCGGGGAAGGTGTGGCCCTGCCAGTCGCCGAAATTGACCTCGACGAGGCACGGATCGGTGCGGTAGCCGGCGGGGTCCAGCCCCATGGCGGCGCGCAGCCGCTCCATGGTCTCGCGCGTCCTCCGCATCGGGCTGGCGACGAAGTCGAACCCGGCCGGATCGGCGATCAGCCCGGCCAGCGCGCGGCCGTTGGCGCTCGCCTGCGCGCAGCCCTTCTCGTTCAGGTCGGTGTCGGCCTGCCCCTGAAGCCGGGCCTCGGCATTCCAGTCCGTCTCGCCGTGGCGGACGAAATAGACGGTTGGGCCAGTCATTCCTTGACGGTGGTTATGTCCGGCGCGTCGACCGCCTTCATGCCGACGACGTGGTAGCCGGCATCGACATGGTGCACCTCGCCGGTGACGCCGCGCGACAGGTCGGAAAGGAGGTAGAGTCCCGAGCCGCCGACC
This sequence comes from Aquamicrobium sp., assembly GCF_023954335.1. Lineage (NCBI taxonomy): Bacteria > Pseudomonadati > Pseudomonadota > Alphaproteobacteria > Hyphomicrobiales > Phyllobacteriaceae > Aquamicrobium > Aquamicrobium sp. Next base: position 1,459,355 of record NZ_JAMLIE010000001.1, on the reverse strand, counting down.
TCCTCGATGGAGACGGTCTTCTTCAGCGGCGCGTTGTATTCGTTCCACTTGAGGATGTAGCGGAAATCGCCGATGCCGGAGGCGGCGAGCGTCTTGATCGGGCCGGCGGAAATGGCGTTGACGCGGATGCCCTTGCCGCCCAGATCGACGGCGAGGTAGCGCACGCTGGCCTCCAGCGCCGCCTTGGCCACGCCCATGACGTTGTAGTGCGGCATCACCTTCTCGGCGCCGTAATAGGTCAGCGTCAGCAGCGAGGCGTTGTCGGCGAGCATCGCCTCGGCGCGCTTGGCCACCGCGGTGAACGAGTAGACGGAAATGTCCATCGTGCGCAGGAAGTTGTCGCGCGTCGTGTCGACATAGCGGCCGTCGAGCTCCTCCTTGTCGGAGAAGGCGATGGCGTGGACGAGGAAGTCGAGCTTGCCCCACTTCTTCTCCAGCCCGGCGAACACGGCGTCGACGCTCTGCATGTCGGTGACGTCGCAGTCGCCGGCGACATGTGCGCCCAGCTCGGCGGCCAGCGGCTCGACGCGCTTGCGGAAGGCGTCGCCCTGATAGGTCAGCGCCAGCTCCGCGCCCTGATCGGCGCACGCCTTCGCGATGCCCCAGGCGATCGACCTGTTGTTGGCGATGCCCATGATGAGGCCGCGCTTGCCTGCCAGAAGACCGTTTCCTGCCGCCATGTGTGGTTACTCCGCATTCATCCCCGCCGCCTGCCCTATCGCACAGGCGCATTGCCGCTTCAAGGCACAAGGCGGTGGGCGGCGGGCTTCAGGCGCCGGCCGCCCGGGCCTTGCGCATCAGCGCCTCGAGCTCCTGGTCGCCGCCCTCCGGCAGCATGATGCGCACATGGGCGTAGAGGTCGCCGTGGCCGCCGGACTTGAGCGGCAACCCCTTGCCCTTGAGCCGCAACTTGCGGTCCGAGCTCGACCAGGCGGGAATGGCGACCGCGAGCCGCCCCGAGGGCGTCTCGACGGGCACCTTGGCGCCGAGGACGGCGTCGGCAAGCGGCACCGGAACGTCGACGTGAAGGTCGCGCCCCTCGACACGGTAGAGCGGATGCGGCCGCAGGCGGATTTTGACCAGCGCGTCGCCCGGCTGGCCGCCGAAGGGCGAGGGCTGGCCCTGCCCCTTGAGGCGAATCGTCTGCCCGTCCTCAACGAAGGCCGGCAGCTTGATGCCGACCTTGCGCCCGTCGGGAAACAGCGCCGTCACCTTGGCGGCCTGCGCCATGTCCTCGACCGTGACGTCGAGCGCGACGTTCAAATCCGCGCCGGCCGGCGGGGCCGACCGGCTGCCGGCGGGACCGCCGCCCATGCCACCGCCCATGCCACCACCGGGGCCGCGTCGGAACGACTGGCCGAACAGCTCGCTGAAGATGTCGCCGGCGTCGAACCCCTCGCCGTCCGTGCCGGAGGTGCGGAACTCGAAATGCGCGCCGCCCGGCCCGGCCCGGCCGCCCGCGCCCTGGGCGCGGCGGAACGCGGCGAAGGGATCGCCGCCGGCTCCGCCTTCGAAGCCGGTGAAGCGCTGCTTGCCGGATGCGTCGATCTCGCCGCGGTCGAACTGGCCGCGCTTGTCGTCGTCGCCGACGATCTCATAGGCTTGGTTGACCTCGGCGAAGCGGTCCTTGGCCTTGGGGTCGTCCGGATTCTGGTCCGGATGGTATTTCTTGGCGAGCTTGCGGAACGCGGACTTGATGTCCTTCGCCGATGCGTTCTTCGCAACGCCCAACACGTCATAGGGATCGCGCATCTGTGCCGCCTGCCGGAAAGGGATTCGTGGTGTTGCAGTCTATATGCGCCCACCTAGGAAGAAATTCCAGTGCGGCGGCGCTATTCGACGCGATCGAAGGCGGTCATGGTCCAGATTCGCGCCGAGCCGAGGCAGGCCTCGCCGCGATAGAGGTGGACGCCCTCGTAGCTCTCGCGCGAGGCGGTGAAGCGGCGGCACAGCCTGCCCTCGTCCTTGCGCTCGATGATCTGGTTGATCGCGCCGCGCGAGCCGGTCCCGGCATTGGCCCAGCCGAGCCCCTCGGTGCCGACCTCGTCGACGATGGCCGAGGACACCGCGTTGCGGATCGTCTCCTCGTCGGAGGCGACGACCGGGCCGTTCAGCGCGTCGGCCGGCCCCGGCCGCACCGAGCCCGTCAGCACGGAACGGTCCGGCACGGCGCTCTCGAGCGAGAAGCCGGCCGTGCCGCACGCGGCCAGCGGCAGCACGGCGGCAAGGCCGAGCCACACGAAAACAAGCCTGTCCCACGCAGCGAATGCTTGCGTCCGACGCGCCAATCGGCAATCTCCCCGTCGATGCCAAAGCATGCAAGGGGTCCATGATGACGGATACAGGGTTAACGGACGGTGACTTCACCGAAAGCGGGGAGCCCTACGCGCTGTTCGCGCGCTGGCTGGAGGACGCCAAGGCCTCGGAGCCGAACGACCCCAACGCCGTCGCGCTGGCCACCGTCGACCGCGACGGCATGCCGAACGTGCGCATGGTGCTGCTCAAGGATTTCGACGAGCACGGCTTCATCTTCTACACCAATTACGAGAGCGCGAAGGGCCGCGAGGTGCTGGGCGCGATGAAGGCGGCGCTGTGCTTCCACTGGAAGAGCCTGCGCCGGCAGGTGCGCGTGCGCGGCCCGGTCGAGACGGTGAGCGACGCGGAGGCCGACGCCTATTTCGCCTCGCGCCCGCGCGGCAGCCGCATCGGCGCATGGGCCTCGAAGCAGTCGCGCCCGCTCGAAAGCCGCTTCGCGCTGGAAAAGGCGGTTGCCGAATACACCGCCCGCCACGCCATCGGCGAGATCCCGCGCCCGCCCTACTGGTCCGGCTTCCGCATCCGGCCAGCCTCGATCGAGTTCTGGCACGACCGCCCCTTCCGCCTGCACGACCGGGTCGTGTTCACGACCGACGGCGGCGGCTGGAAGAAGACGCGGCTCTATCCGTGAGGGGCCATGGTCCAGCGACGCAAGCCGCTCGTCTATACGAAACATGCAGGCGACGCCGTCCGCGAGCGTGAACTGAAGCGCGAGTGGATCGAGGCGACCGTTCATTTTCCCGAATGGGAAGAAGCAGACCCCCGCCAGCCCATCCAGCGTCGCTATCGCACGATCACGGCGCACGGCGACCGCATCCTGCGGGTCGTCTGCTTGGAAACCGACGCCGAAATCCGTATATTGACGGCGTTCTTCGACCGCGGAGCCAGAAGACAGCCATGAAGCCGTCCGTCACATACGATGCGCAGGCCAACGCGGCCTATATCCGCTTCTCCGATCTCAAGGTGCTCGAAAGCGAGGAAGTCTCGCCCGGCGTCGTGTTCGACTATGACGCCGAGGGACGGCTGGTGGCGATAGAGCTGCTCGACGCCAAGGCCCAGCTTCCGCCGGAGCTTCTGGCCGAAGCGGCATAGCCCCCGATGGCGGCGATGACCGAAGGGATCGAGGCGACGGCGCGGCGGGAACCATCGCCTTCCGCAACCTCTATTTCGTCAGCTTCGCCGGAGGCGAGCCGCGGATCTTCGCCTGGATCACGCCGGACGAGGCGCAGGCGATGAAGGACCACGGGCTGGCCTGAAGTCCCCCTTCCCCTACAAGAGGACGCTCGCAGAACTGTCATCGTCGCGTCGGGCGGCTGTCATCGAGCGCGCTTAAGTCAGGTCCGGTCTCCATCAACCTCATGGAAGGCCAGACACATGATCCGCCATCTTCTCGCTTCCGCCGCCCTCCTTGCCCTCGCCGTGCCGGCCGGGGCGGAGCAGGTCTTCACTGCCACCCTCGCCGGCCACGCCTATCTGCCGGCCTTCACCCTCGTCGCGCCGCCGGCCGACGCGCCGCGCGACGCGTGGGTGTCCGGCAAGTTCACCCGCCCCCAGCGCAACGAAAGGCCGATGAGCGTCATGGGCGATGTCGGCGCGGCCTATGGCGGGCACAAGACCGGCATCTCGCTGCCGTTCCTCGGCCAGCCGGTGCAGGGCATGTCGGGCTTCGCCATGAACCGCGCCGAGGACGGCAGCGTCTTCACGCTCACCGACAACGGCTTCGGCTCCAAGGTCAACAGCCCCGACGCGATGCTGTTCTTCCACCGCATGAAGCCGGATTTCGAGACCGGCGCGGTCGAGCGCATCGAAACCGTGTTCCTGCGCGATCCCGACCGCAAGGTGCCGTTCCGCATCGCCTATGAGGGGACGGAGAGCCGCTACCTGACCGGCGCCGACTTCGACCCCGAGAGCATCCAGTATCTCGACGGCGAGATCTGGATCGGCGACGAGTTCGGCCCCTTCATCATCCGCGCCACCGCGGACGGGCGCGTACTTTCCGTCCACCAGACCATGCTCGACGGCAAGGCGCTGCGCGGGCCGGACACGCCGGGCGTCGTCGTTCCAGCCGCCGCCGGCAAGGATTTCACGGTCCAGCGCTCGGGCGGCTACGAGGGCATGGCGCTCCAGCCGGGCACGAACCTCCTCTGGGGCATGCTGGAAAAGCCGCTGCTGGGCGAGGACGGCAAGCCGGAAGGCGCGTTCCTGCGCATCGTCACCTTCGACACCGGCAAGGCCGAATGGACCGGCGACAGCTACAGGTTCCAGCTCGCCGAGGGCGCGGCGGCAATCGGCGACTTCAACTTCATCGACGAGACGCGGGCGCTGGTGATCGAGCGCGACAATGGCGAGGGCGACATCAGCCTCGAATGCACGGGCGAGGACAAGTCGGCCTGCTACCCGCTGCCGGCGAAGGTGAAGAGCATCGTGCTGGTCGATACCGCCGGCGTCGACGCCGACGGCTTCATCAGGCGGATCGGCACCATCGACCTGCTCGACATCGCCGACCCCGACGGCAAGGCGCGCCTGACGACGCAGTCGAACCGCGACCTTTCCGGCACGTTCACCTTCCCGTTCTTCACCATCGAGGACGTGATGCGCGTCGACGACACCCACATTATGGTCGCCAACGACAACAACCTGCCCTTCTCGGGCGGGCGCGAGATCGGCAAGGCCGCGAACAATGAGTTCATCCTGCTCGAGGTCGCCGATTTCCTCGCCGTGAAGTAGCACGCGGCATCGCGAGGCGTCGCGGGCGGTTGCCGCCCGCGGCGCTTCAGCCCTTCTTGCGGTTCATGAAGGCGACGAAGGCGTTGCGCGCCTCGTCCGAGGACAGGCGGGCGCGGAACTGTTCGCCCTCGGCCCTGATCCGCGCGACCAGCGCCTCGCGATCGCCGAGCATGAAGTCGCGGGCGATCTTCAGCGCCTGCGGCGGCTTGGCGGCGACGCGCTGGGCCAGCGCCAGCACCGCCGCTTCCAGTTCCTCCTCCGCCACCACATCGTGGATCAGGCCGGCGGCCTTTGCGTCGGCGGCGGCGAGCGGCTCTCCCAGCCCGAGCAGCGCGAAGGCGCGCTGGCGGCCGAGCAGCGCCGGGCCGATGAGGCTCGACCCGGCCTCCGGCACGAGGCCGAGATCGACGAAGGGCGTGTGGAAGCGCGTGCGGGGCGTCGCCAGCGTCAGGTCGCAATGGAAGTTGATGGTCGTGCCGATGCCGACCGCGATGCCGTCGACACCGGAAACCACCGGCTTCTGCGCCGTCGCCAGCGCCATCAGGAAATCGTAGACCTCGGTGCCATGCTCGCCGCCGGTCGCCACCGCCATGAAGTCGGCGAGATCGTTGCCGGACGAGAACGCCCCCGGCACGCCGAGGATCAGGTGGACGCGCACGGCCTCGTCGGCATCGCCTTCCGTTAACGCCTTCGCCATCGCCGCATACATCGCCCGGGTGATGGCGTTCTTCTTGTCCGGCCGGTTCATGCGGACCGTCTGCACCGCGCCGTCGCGGGAGACCTCGATATGCTCGCTCATCGCTTTTCCCCTTACAGCGCCAGCGCCGCCGCGGCCGTGTCGAGGCTGTCCGCGCCCTCGGTGACGCGGTTCTTCAGCGCGGCCGTCTCGTCGATCAGGTTCTCGGCAAAGAAGCGGGCGAGCGAGACGCGGGCCTTGTCCTGCCCGGCAAGTGCGCCGCGGATCAGATAGGCCCCGCCGGCCGCGAGCGAGAAGAGCCGCAGATACGGCGTCGCGCCGGCCAGCGCCTCCTGCGTCCTGCCGCCGCCGAGCGCGGCGAGCAGGTAGTCGGTCGCGGCCTGGAGATCGTCGAGCGCGGCGGAGACCTTGTCCGCCGTTCGCCCGAAACCCTCGGCATTGGCCTTGCGCAGCGCCTCGACGTCGCCGCGCAGCTCGTCGATGTAGGCTTTCACCGTCTCGCCGCCCGACAGCGGCAGCTTGCGGGTGACGAGGTCGATGGCCTGGATGCCGTTGGTGCCCTCGTAGATCGGCGCGATGCGCGAGTCGCGATAGAGCGCGGCCGCGCCCGTCTCCTCGATGAAGCCCATGCCGCCATGGATCTGGACGCCGATGGACGAGACCTCGACGCCGATGTCGGTCGGGAACGCCTTGGCGAGCGGGGTGAGCAGCCCGGCGCGCTCGCTCCATCTGGCCGCGTCCTCGCCGCCCGCCTTGCTCAGGTCGATGGCGTGGGCGCAGGCATAGGCAATGGCGCGGGCCGCCTGGGTCAGCGCCTTCATGGTGATGAGGTTGCGCCGGACGTCGGGGTGGTGGACGATGGGCGCCATGCCCTCGCCGGCATAGTCCGCCGCCTTGCCCTGCCGGCGCTCCTGCGCGTAGGAAAGCGCCTTCTGGTAGGCGGCCTCGGCGACGGCGACGCCCTGCATGCCGACGGCGAGGCGGGCGTTGTTCATCATGGTGAACATGCAGGCGAGGCCGCGATTCTCCTCGCCGACCAGCCAGCCGATGGCCCCCGGCTCCCTGTCCTTCGCGAAGCCGTCGCCATAGATCATGGTGCAGGTCGGCGAGGCGTGGATGCCGAGCTTGTGCTCGATGGAGGCGCAGAAGGCGTCGTTGCGCGCGCCGAGCGAGCCGTCGGCGTTGACGAGGAACTTCGGCACGAGGAACAGCGAGATGCCGCGCGTGCCGGCCGGCGCGTCGGGCAGGCGGGCGAGCACGAGGTGGACGATGTTGTCGGTGAAATCGTGCTCGCCATAGGTGATGAAGATCTTCTGGCCGAAGATGCGGTAGGTGCCGTCGCCGGCCGGCTCGGCGCGGGTGCGCAGCGCGGCGAGGTCGGAGCCGGCCTGCGGCTCGGTGAGGTTCATGGTGCCCATCCACTCGCCGGTGACGAGCTTTTCGAGATAGGTCGCCTTGAGCGCATCGGAGCCGTGCTTCTCGATGGCCTCGACCGCGCCCATGGTCAGCGTGGGTCCCAGCGCGAAGGCCATGGAGCCGGAGTTCCACATTTCGAGCGCCGCGACGGAGAGCATGGTCGGCAGGCCCTGCCCGCCGTGATCGACCGGGCCGGCCAGCGCGTTCCAGCCGCCGTCGATCCAGCGGCGGTAGAGGTCGCGCCAGCCGGGTGGCATGGTGACGTCGCCGTCCTTCCACACCGCGCCGACCTCGTCGCCGACGGTGCGCAGCGGCGTCACCTCGTCGGAGGCGAAGCGGCCGGCCTCCTCGAGGATGGCGTCGACGAGGTCTTCCGAGAGGTCGCCGAGCCGGCCGGATTCCAGCGCGGCGCCGAGGCCCGCGACGTGCTTGAGCGTATGGGCGATCTCGGCAACGGGCGCGCGGTACATCTGGCTTCCTCCTCTGCGGCAGACAAAAGGGCTGTCACCCTTCCTGTAGGGATAGGGCTGCGGTTCCGCAACATGGCTATTGTTTTTTGACGTTTACGTCAACGTTCACGCGCCGTTGCGATGCCGAAGCGCCGGGGATAAGAATGCCCGAAGCAAGGAGACGGTCATGCTGGCGCGCCCGGAGAAGTATCGCTGCATCGAATGCAACCTGCCCTATGGTGCGGACGGGTTCTGGCTGCATGAGGGGCTGATCGAGAACGGCCCGGCCTACTGGTGCGACCGCGGACTGCTGTGCTCGCCGCGCTGCTCGCTGGAGCACTACCGCAAGCGCGCGGCCGAAGGCACGCTGCTGCGCGAGCCGGCCCCGAACCCGCTTGAGACGGATCCGGCCTTTTTCCGCTGAGGCTCAGCCGGCAGTCTTCTCGCGTTCCACCGCGCGCCAGCCGATGTCGCGGCGGCAGAAGCCGCCCGGCCAGTCGATGCGCTCGATGGCGGCGTAGGCGCGGGCCTGCGCCTCAAGAACCGTCGCGCCGGCGGCGGTGACGTTGAGCACGCGGCCGCCTGCTGCCACCAGCCGCCCCGAAGCGTCGCGCGCGGTGCCGGCGTGGAAGATCACGACGCCATCGCCTCCATCCTCGACGCCGGAGATGACGCTGCCCTTTTCCGGCGTGCCGGGATAGCCCTTCGCCGCCATCACCACGGTCAGCGCCGGCTCGTCGCGCCAGAGCGGAGAAAAATCCGCCAGCCTGCCCTCGGCGGACGCCAGAAGCAGCGGCAGGAGGTCGTCCTCCAGGCGCAGCATCAGCACCTGGCATTCCGGATCGCCGAAGCGGGCATTGTACTCGATGAGCTTCGGCCCGTCCTTCGTCAGCATCAGCCCGGCATAGAGCACGCCGGCGAACGGCATGCCCATCTCGGCCATGCCGCGCATGGTCGGCTCGACGATCTGGCTTGTCACCTGCGCCTCCAGTTCCGGCGTCAGCACCGGGGCGGGCGAATAGGCGCCCATGCCGCCGGTGTTGGGGCCGGTGTCGCCGTCGCCAACGCGCTTGTGGTCCTGCGCCGTGCCGAAGGGCAGCGCGGTTTTCCCGTCGCACAGGAAGAAGAAGCTCGCCTCCTCGCCTTCGAGGAATTCCTCCACGACGACCTCCGCCCCGGCCGCGCCGAACGCGCCCTCGAAGCAGGCGTCGATGGCGGAAAGCGCCTCGTCGAGCTCCATCGCCACCGTCACGCCTTTGCCGGCGGCGAGGCCATCGGCCTTGACGACGATGGGCGCGCCGACTTCTTGCGCATAGGCGCGGGCGTCGGCGGCGTTGCCGAAGCGGCCATAGGCGGCGGTGGGAATGCCGTATCGCGCGCACAGATCCTTGGTGAAGCCCTTGGAGCCCTCAAGCTGCGCCGCCTTGGCCGAGGGGCCGAAGACGCGGATGCCGGCGGTGTGAAGATCGTCCGCCAGCCCGGCGACCAGCGGCGCTTCCGGCCCGACGACGACGAGGCCGATCTCCTTCTCCTTCGCGAAGGCGACGACCGCGGCGTGGTCGGCGACGTCGAGCGCGACGCATTCGGCGTGGCTTGCGATGCCGGGATTGCCGGGCGCGGCATAGAGCTTGCCAAGCAGCGGCGAGGCCGAAATCTTCCACGCCAGCGCATGCTCGCGCCCGCCCGAACCGATCAGGAGTACGTTCATCGCGGCGATTCCTTAGCCTCTCGCGTTGGTCGCGTTCCCGGTAGGGCCACAGGGCCGGCCGGTCAAGAACCGCGTCCATCCATTGTCTTCACGCATCAAATATAGCATCATTCGATGATAAACTATATGCACAAGGAGGTACCGCCATGCGGACGACCCTGTCGCTCGACGACGAGCTGATGGCGCAGGCGCAGGCCTTCACCGGCCTGAAGGAGAAATCGGCGCTGGTGCGAGAGGCGTTGAAGGCGTTGATCGAGCGGGAAAGCGCCCGGCGCCTTGCCCTGCTCGGCGGCAGCGAGCCGCAGCTTGAGCCCATCCCCCGGCGCCGTTCCTGACGCCATGATCCTGGTCGACACCTCGGTCTGGATCGACCATCTGCGCGGCGGCGAGGCCGAGCTCGCGCGGTTGCTCGAAGCAGGCCTCGCCGCGACGCATCCGCTCGTGGTGGGCGAGTTGGCGATGGGAAACCTGCGCGCCCGCGACTCGATTCTCGCTCTATTGGGAAACCTGCCGCAGGCCGTGGTCGCGGGCGACGAGGAGGTTCTCGCCTATGTCGCGCGCCACCGGCTTTTCGGCATCGGCATCGGCTATGCCGACGCACATCTCCTTGCCGCCACGCAGCTCACCGCGGGCGCGAGCCTGTGGACGCGCGACAGGCGATTGCGGGAGGCTGCCGGCCGCCTCGGCGTCGATTCAGGGCGGGACTGACCGAAGGCCGGGAACGGCTACGTCTTACTTGACGCCCGCCCCCCGCCCTGCCACTCAAAGCGCCATGGAAAACATCCAGAGCAAGGACGCGCAGGGCCGCGTCGCCGACGCCCCTTCCGGCCATTGGGTCTATCGCCTGCTGCCGCGCCCCTTGTGGCCCTACGCGCAGCTCGCGCGCTGGGACCGGCCGATCGGCTGGTGGCTGCTGATGTGGCCGTGCTGGTGGTCGGCGGCGATGGCGGCGTCGGCCCGGGCCGTGCCGGGCGCGGCGCTGATCGACGTGCTGCCCTCGCCCTGGCATCTGCTGCTGTTCATGGTCGGCGCGATCCTGATGCGCGGGGCCGGCTGCACCTATAACGACATCGTCGACGAGGACATCGACGACAAGGTGGCGCGCACCCGCTCGCGCCCGCTCCCCTCGGGCAAGGTGACGCGCCGGCAGGCGTGGGGCTTCCTCGCCCTGCAATGTCTCGGCGGCCTCCTCGTGCTCCTCCAGTTCAACTGGTTCGCGGTCGCCGTCGGCGCCGCCTCGCTCGCCGTGGTCGCAGTCTACCCGTTCATGAAGCGGTTCACCGACTGGCCGCAGCTCTTCCTCGGCCTCGCCTTCTCATGGGGCGCGTGGATGGGCTGGGCGGCGCATTTCGGCGCGCTGGAGCTCGCGCCGGCCCTCCTCTATTTCGGCTCGATCCTGTGGGTGATCGGCTACGACACGATCTACGCCCATCAGGACAAGGAGGACGACGCGCTGGTCGGCGTGCGCTCGACCGCGCGGCTGTTCGGCGGCAGGACGAAGCAATGGCTGATCGGGCTCTACGGCGCGGCGCTGCTGTTCTTCTTCGTCGCCTTCGCCAACGCCGCCGTGCCGATGCCGGCGCTGGCCGGCCTGCTGGCGGCCGGCGCGCATCTGTGGCGGCAGATCAGGGTCCTCGACATCGACGACCCCGACCAGTGCCTCAGGCTGTTCAAGTCGAACTCGACCGTCGGCTGGCTGATCTTCCTCGGCCTTCTCGGCGGCGGCGTCTGGGCCTCGATCAGCCCGAACTTCTAGTTTTCGTCGCGGGCGATGATCTCGTAGCCGTCGACGACGAGGCGCACGCCGAGATTGCCGCCCGAATCCCCGACCCGCCGCCGGGCGAGGAAGCGCGGACGGCGCTGCATCGACACGCGGCCCTTGCGGCGCTCCGCCGGCGGGCGCTTCTTGACCAGCCCGAGCGATTCTTCCAGCGTGCGCGCCTCGCCGTCGGATTCGATCAGCAGCATCGGCAGCTGGTAGGCGTCAGACCACGCGCGCCAGTCGGCGGCGACGTCGTCGAGATCGTGGGCGACGAGCAGCGGCACCGACAGCATCGGGTCGGCGTGCAGCAGCTCCAGCGTCACCGTCACCTCGCCGTCGCCGTCCTCGATGGCGCGGGCCGCGACGCCGCGGAAGGCGCGCGCCGGCAGCGCGATCGACACCGGCAGGCGGCTCGCTTCCAGCAGGCGGCGGATGGTGACGCCGCGATGGTCGATGGTGAAGGTCACGTCGCCGAGATCGTCGCGCGCGGCATAGGAAACCGCCTGCGGCAGGCGGAAGGGATCGAGCCGCAGGTCGCTGCCGGCCCAAGTGGGTTTCAGGGCGGGTTTCAAGGCGGAATTAAGCCCGATGCTCATGTCGTCACTGCCTTCCTGTCTCTCCTGAGAGCCGGTTTTCCGGTCTCTCCGGGCAGCTTTTGCCGCCTCGTTATGCCAGGCGGCTTTTTTGCCGCCTTGCTATGGACGTGACAGTAAGGGCCGGCGCGTTCCGCACCGCTTAAAAATGAGGGTTAAGGTTTTCTCGCCTCGCGCGATGGTTATCGCTTTGCAACCCGAGGTAAGGAAACTTAAATCATCTTGTCGGGGTTCATGATCCCGGCCGGGTCGAACGCGGCCTTGATGCGGCGCATCAGGTCGGTGGCGACGGGCGGGGCGGTGGCGATCAGCTCGTCGCGCTTCATCCGGCCGATGCCGTGCTCGGCCGAGATCGAGCCGCGATAGGCTCGCACTACGGCATGCACGGCATCGTTGACCTCGCGGTAGCGGGCGAGGAAGGCGGCCGATGCGCCGCCGACCGGCTGCGAGATGTTGTAGTGCAGGTTGCCGTCGCCCATGTGGCCGAAGGCGACGAGCCGCGCGCCCGGCTCGATCTTCACCACCGCCTGCCAGGCTTCGCGGATGAAATCGGGGATCGCGGCGACCGGCACGGAGATGTCGTGCTTGATCGACGCGCCCTCGTGGCGCTGCGAGTCGGACATCGATTCGCGCAGCTTCCACAGGCCTTCCGCCTGGGCGAGGCTGGCGGCGAGCGTGGCGTCGGTGACCAGCCCGGCCTCGAAGCCTTTGCCGAGGATCTCCTCGATCAGGGCGCGTGCGTCCTCGGCCGAACGGCCGGAGGAGATCTCGATCAGCACATGCCACGGATGGGAGGAGCCGAGCGGCGCGGCCGTGCCCGGAATATGGCGCAGCACGAAAGCGAGGCTTTCGTCGATCATCAGCTCGAAGGCGGTCAGGCTCGAGCCGGCCCGGTCGGAGGCGAGCGAGAACAGCGACAGCGCCGCCTCGGGGCTTTCGAGCCCGACCCACGCCACCTCCCTGCCCTTCGGCTTCGGATAGAGCCTGAGCACGGCGGCGGTGATGACGCCGAGCGTGCCCTCGGCTCCGACGAACAGGTTCTTCAGGTCGTAGCCGGTGTTGTCCTTCTTCAGCTTGCGCAGGTCGTCCAGCACCTCGCCGGTGGGCAGCACCACCTCGACGCCGAGGCACAATTCGCGCGCATTGCCATAGGCGAGCACGCCGGTGCCGCCGGCGTTCGAGGAAAGGTTGCCGCCGATCTGCGCCGTGCCCTGCGAGGCGAGCGACAGGGGAAACAGCCGTCCGGCCTCGTCGGCCGCCTCGCGCAGGGCATGCAGCGTCACGCCCGCCTCGGCGGTGATCGTGTTGGAGGCGATGTCGATCTCGCGAACCGCATTCAGCCGCGACAGGGACAGGACCACCTCGCGCCCGGTGGCGTCCGGCACCTGCCCGCCGACGAGGCCGGTATTGCCGCCCTGCGGCACGATGGGGATGCGCGTCTCGCTGGCGAACCTGAGGATCGCGGCGACCTCGCCGACGCTGCCGGGGCGCAGAACCAGCGGCGTCCGGCCCGGCCACAGGCCACGCTGCTCGGTGACGAAAGGCTCGGTCTCGACAGGGTCGGTCAGCGCATGGCGCGCCCCGACGATTGCCGCAAAACGCTCGATCAGCTTCGCATCCATCGTCTCACCCGTCCCGCGGCGCGGCGGCGCGGCCGAGCCGGTCCCTGATCGCTTCGCCGAGCCCCGTGGCCGGGACCGGCTCGACAGCGATCACGCCCGCGCCCGTCCGGTCCAGCGCCTTCATGTGATGATAGAGATTGGCCGCCGCTTCGCGCAGGTCCCCGGCCTCGGAAAGGTTCAGCACGGCGAGCGCGCGTTCCGCGCCGGCGATACGCGCCGGCCCGAAGGCGAGCAGCGCCTCGCCGGACCGGACCTCGGCCGCGTCGAGCCGCATCGCGGCGTCGGGCGCGTAGTGCGAGGCGAGCATGCCGGGCGCCTCGATGCCGGCAGCGCCGCCGCGCAGCACTTTCATGCCCAGCGTCGCCTCGATCTCCTCGCTCGCCACCCCGCCCGGCCGCAGGATGCGCACGCCCTCCGGCCCGACCTTGACGATGGTCGATTCCAGCCCGACCGGGGTCGGCCCGCCGTCTGCGATCAGCCTGATCTTCGCGCCGAGGTCCTCGTTGACCGCCTCGGCCGTCGTGCCGCTGATGCGGCCCGAGGAATTGGCCGAGGGCGCGGCGAGCGGTCGGTCCGAGGCCGCGATGACGGCGCTCGCGAAGCCGCGCGGCATGCGCAGCGCCACCGTGTCGAGGCCGGTCGTCACCAGCGGGTGGATGGCGTGGCCGTCGCGCAGCTTCAGCACCAGCGTCAGCGGGCCGGGCCAGAAGGTTTCCGCGAGCTTCAACGAGGCGTCGTCGAACACGCCGATCTTTCTCGCCATGTCGAGGCTGGAGACGTGGACGATCAGCGGGTTGAAGCGCGGCCTGCCCTTGACCTCGAAGATGCGCGCCACCGCCTCGCCATTGGTGGCGTCGCCGGCGAGGCCGTAGACCGTCTCGGTCGGCAGCGCCACGACCTCGCCGGCGGCGAGCAGCGCCAGCGCGGGTTGAAGCGCCTCGTCGAGCGGGAGGATTTCGGCCAAGTGGGTCTCCGCTGGTTCGAGGGATTGGGTAGCGCGGGCGCGTCGCGGCGGCAAGGAAAACCCGAGGCACCGATTTGTTAATCCTTGAAACGCTAAAATACCCCTTGAGTTTCCATGCGCGCCGGGCGGGGAGATTGCCCGCGCGTGAAAACGACGAGTGTGTCCATGCGTAAAGTCGTTCTTTCCGGGCTTGCCTCGGTCGCGCCGTTGCTCGGTCTCGCCCTGCCGGGCGCCGCCTCCTCCATCGTCACCGTCGCGCCGCCGCAGGCGACGCCTTCCATCGTCAGCGTCGGCGAGGCCGCGCCCGCGCCCATCGAGGCGAAGCCGGTCGCGGACGCGGCAGCGGCGGACGAAGGCGGCACGGAAATCCTCGCCATCGGCCATTCGGTCGTCGCCATCGGCGCGGAGGCGATCCCGCCCTCGCGCGAGGAAGTCGCCGCAATCGACAACGCGGCGCCGGAGCCGGAAGCGCCCGCCCTGCCCGGCTGGCTCGCCGGGGACGGCGCGCCTCCCTTGCGCGGCGGCATTGCTACCGAGGCCGCGCCGGAACAGGCTGAAGCCGCGCCGCAGGACTAGCCGCGGGCGGCTACCCGGCGATCTTCGAGAAATCCGCCATCTGCCCGGTCGCGCCGCGGATGCGCGACAGCAGCGCCAGACGGTTGGCGCGCACGAAACTGTCCTCGTCATTGACCAGCACCGCCTCGAAGAAGGCATCGACAGGGCGGCGCAGCGCCGCAAGCGCCTGCATGGCGGCGGAGAAGTCCTGCCTCGCGATGGCCTCGCCCGCCTCGTGCTCGGCATGGGTGACGGCCTCGAACAGCGCGCCTTCCTCGTCCTGACGGAACAGGATCGGGTCGACGTCTTCCGCGATGGCCGTGCCCTTCTTCTCCTCGGCGGCGAGGATGTTGGCGGCGCGCCTGGTTCCGGCGAGCAGGTTCTGCCCGTCCTCCGAATCGAGGAAGATGCCGAGCGCGGCGACGCGGGAGACGACGAGCAGCAAATCGTCGGCCTCCGGCGTGATCACCGCGTCGATCAGATCGTGCCGCGCGCCCTTGTCGCGCAGATAGACCTTCAGCCGGTCGTGGAAGAAGGAGAGGAGGTCGGCATTTCGCGCCGGACGCATGTCTGCCGAAGAGATCGGCGTCGCTGACTCTACATGCACGTTCTCGGGCTGGAGTGTTGTCTCCCAAAACTCAAAAATGGACCATAGATTTAGCCGCACCCCATTTTCGACCAGAACGCGGATGACGCCGAGCGCCGCCCTTCTGAGCGCGTAGGGGTCCTTGGAGCCGGTCGGCTTCTCGTCGATGGCCCAGAAGCCGGTAAGCGTGTCGAGCTTGTCGGCGAGGGCGACGGCGATGGAGACCGGGTCGGTGGGCACCGAATCCGACGGTCCCTGCGGCCGGTAGTGCTCCTCGATGGCGGCGGCGACGGCCGCGTCCTCGCCTTGCAGCAGGGCGTATTTGCGGCCCATCGCGCCCTGCAGCTCGGGGAACTCGCCGACGACCTCGGTTTGCAGGTCGGCCTTGGCCAGCACGGCGGCGCGCTCGGCCATCGCCGGCTCGGCCCCGACCAGCGGCGCGAGATCGGCCGCCAGCCGGCGGATGCGCTCGACGCGCTCGCCTTGCGTGCCGAGCTTGGCGTGGAAGGTGACGCCCAGCCGGTCGAGCCGCGCCATGCGCTGGTCGAGCGGCTTTTTCAAATCCAGCGCGAACTTCTCCGCCGACCCGGTCAGCGCGGCGAGGTCCGGCAGGTCGGCCTGGTCGGTGTTCCAGAAATGCACGGCGTCGGAAAGCCGGGCGCGCACCACCTTGCCGTTGCCGCGGGCGATCTCGGCGCCGCCGTCGCGCGCCTCGATGTTGGAGACCAGCACGAAGCGGTTGGAGAGCTTCTCCGCCTCGCCGCGCGGGCGGGTGACGAAGCATTTCTGGTTGGCGCGTATGGTCAGGCGGATGACCTCGGGCGGGATGCCGAGAAAGGCCTGCTCGAACTCGCCCATCAGCACGACCGGCCATTCGAGCAGCCCCGAGACCTCCTCCAGCAGCCCCTCGTCCTCGACAAGGTCGAGGCCGGCGGCGAAGGTCAGGTTGCGCGCGTCGTCGAGGATGATGCGCTTGCGGCGCTCGGCGTCGAGCACGACCTTCGCGGCTTCGAGCTTCGTCACGTAGTCGTCGAACCGCTTGACGGTAATGGCCTGCGGCGCATGGAAGCGGTGGCCTAAGGTGACGTTGCCGGCGCGGATGCCGTCGACCTCGAAATCGACCACCTCGGGATCCGACGATTCCGGCCCGAAGGTGCAGAGGATGGATTGCAGCGGCCGCACCCAGCGCAGGCTGCCGGGCTTCGCCGAGGCCGCGCCCCAGCGCATCGACTTCGGCCACGGGAAGTTGCGGATGATGCCGGGCATCAGGCCGGCGACGATCTCCTCGGCGGCGCGGCCGGGACGCGAGACGCGCGCGACGTAGAAATCGCCCTTCTTCGGGTCGGAATGGACATGCGCCTCGTCGATGGAGGCGAGGCCCGCCTTGCGCAGAAAACCCTGGATCGCCTGCTCCGGTGCGGTCGTCGCGGGCCCTTTGATCTCCTCGCTGACGTCCTTCGAGCGGGCGGTGATGCCGCGGATGTCGAGCGCGAGGCGCCGCGGCGTCCAGTATTCGCGCGCCGCCTCGTAGGTCAGCCCGGCCTCGACCAGCCCGTCGGCGACCAGCTTCTTCAGGTCGCCGGCGGCCTTCCTTTGCATGCGCGCGGGGATTTCCTCGGAGCGAAGTTCAAGCAGAAGGTCGGGCATCAGCGCACCAGTTCAGCGGTCGGGCAGACAAGGGCGAAGCGGTCGGCGAGCGCGGCAAGCTCGGCCTCGTGCAGCGCGGCGGCGGGGATGATGCCGCCGCCGCCCGGCGCGGGCAGGTCGCGCGTCGCGGTCGCGTCGGAAAGGACCACGACACCGAAGCCGTGCTCGCCCGCCGCGCGCGTGGTCGAGGAGACGCACATATGCGTCATGAAGCCGGCGACGACGAGACGCTTGCGCCCCGTGGCGTCGAGCGCCTCCTTGAGCGCCGTGCCGGCGAAGGAATTGGGTAGGCCCTTGTCGATCACCGTCTCGCCGGCCAAGGCGGCGGCCTGCGGCGCGAGCGCGTATCCGGTCGTGTCCGGGCCGAACAGGCCGCCCGGCTGGCCCTTGTGCCGGACATGGATCACCGGCGCGCCGGCCGCGCGCGCCGCAGCGAGCAGCGCGGCGATGTTGTCGAGCGCGGCGTCGACGCCGTGAAGCGGCAGCCTGCCGTCGACATATTCGCGCTGGGCGTCGACGACGACCACGGCGGTGTCGGTCAGCTTCGGCGGCGTCAAATCCGCGCCGGCGAGCTGGAGTAGCGTTTTTGCCATCACGCCGCCTCCGGCCGCCAGCCGAGGCCGCCGGCCTCGGTTTCGAGGAAGGCCTCGCCGCACGCCTTGGCGAGGTTGCGCACGCGCAGGATGTAGCTCTGGCGCTCGGTGACGGAGATGACGCCGCGCGCGTCGAGCAGGTTGAAGGCGTGAGATGCCTTGATGCACTGGTCGTAGGCCGGCAGCACCATGCGGTGCGGCTGGCCCTCCGGCCGCTTCGCTCCCGCCTCGAGCAGCGTCCGGCATTCCTTCTCGGCGTCCTCGAAATGGCGCAGCAGGATGGAGGTGTCGGCGAACTCGAAGTTGAAGCGGGAATATTCCTGCTCGGCCTGGAGGAAGACCTCGCCATAGGTGACCTTCTCGGCGCCCTCGCGGCCGTTGAAGTTCAGGTCGTAGACGTTGTCGACGCCCTGGACGTACATCGCCAGCCGCTCCAGCCCGTAGGTCAGCTCGCCGGCGACGGGCGCGCATTCGATGCCGCAGACCTGCTGGAAATAGGTGAACTGCGACACCTCCATGCCGTCGCACCAGCATTCCCAGCCGAGGCCCCATGCGCCCAGCGTCGGGCTTTCCCAGTCGTCCTCGACGAAGCGGATGTCGTGCAGCGCCGTGTCGATGCCGATGGCGTCGAGCGAGCCGAGATAGAGTTCCTGAAGGTCTGGCGGGTTCGGCTTCAGGATCACCTGATACTGGTAGTAGTGCTGGAGCCGGTTGGGGTTCTCGCCGTAGCGGCCGTCCTTGGGCCGGCGCGAGGGCTGGACATAGGCCGCGTTCCACGGGCGGGGCCCGAGTGCGCGCAGCGTCGTCGCCGGGTGGAAGGTGCCGGCGCCGACCTCCATGTCGTAGGGCTGGAGCACGACGCAGCCGCGTTCCGCCCAGTATTCGTGCAGCGTCAGGATGAGACCCTGGAACGAGCGGGTCGGGTGCATGTGGGCAGGCAGGCTTGCGTTCACGGGGCGGCTCGCAGCGGCATGGACGGGAAAGGCCCCGTCCTAGAACCGCGGCCGGCAGGCGTCAAGGCAATGGAACGTTCGGGTCGCGTTCCCCCTTCTCCCCGTTCACGGGGAGAAGGTGCCCGAAGGGCGGATGAGGGGCGGCATCGGCGTTTCCGACTTGAAGCTGCGCGATGTGAGGGCGAACGGCATCGTGTGGCGGGCACCTCGACACTGGAAGGTTGGCGCCGCCCCTCACCTGCCTGCCGGCATCCTCTCCCCGTGAACGGGGAGAGGAGAGATGGCCGCAACCTCGCCGCTTCAAGAGAGGTTGATTGGCGGCTCGTTCAGTTTCCCGGCTGGGGCAGCGTAAGCCTCTGGCCCGGCACGATGCGGCCGGGGTCGCCGCGCAGGGCGGGGTTGAGGTCGAGCAGCTCGATATAGCGGTTGCCGTCGCCGAGGATCTCGGCGGCGATGGACCACAGCGACTGCCCCGGCAGGACGGTGTGGACCGCCGCGCCCGCCGAGACGGTCTCTACTTCCGGCGCGGCCTCGGCCTTCGCCCCGTCGACGCCCTCGGGCAGCGGCACCGCATTGGGCGGCAGCTCGGCCTCGGCCTTCTGCCGGGCTTGCGCCTCCTCGTCCCGCGACGGCAGGCCGTCGGCGATCTTCTTCTCGACCTCGGCCTTCAGGTCCGGCTCGGGATCGAGCGCCAGCGCGTGGTTCCACTGGAAGCCCGCTTCCAGCCTGCGCCCGACGCGCCAGTAGGCGTCGCCGAGATGGTCGTTGAGGATGGGATCGGCCGGCATCAGCCCGACGGCGCGCTCCAGCTCGCGCACCGCGTCCTCGTAGCGGCCGAGGCGATAGAAGGCCCAGCCGAGCGAATCGACGATGTAGCCGTCTGAAGGCCGCAGGTCGACGGCGCGCTGGATCAGCTCCAGCCCCTCGTCGAGGTTGATGTTCATGTCGACCCAGGAATAGCCGAGATAGTTGAGCACCTGCGGCTGGTCGGGGAACAGCTCCAGCGCGGTCCTGAAATTCGGCTCGGCCTTGTCCCACTCCTTCAGCCGCTCATAGGCGATGCCGCGCTGGTAGAAGATGTTCCAGTCAGTGCGCACCGGCTTCTCGATGCGGGCGACGGCGCGCTCGTAGATGTCGGCCGCGGCGCGGTAGTTCTCCTGCGAGGCGTAGACGCCGCCGAGCGAGAGATAGGCGCGCATGTCGCCCTCGTCCTTGGCCAGCGCCGCCTTGAGGTGGCTGATCGCCTCGTCGTGGCGCTTCAGGTCGGCGAGGTTGAGGCCGAGCTGCAATTCCGCCACCCGCTTCATCGGCGAGGCGGCGGGGATCTTCTCGTAGAAGGCGATCGCGCCCTCGGCGTCGCCCTGCTGCTCGGAAACGCCGGCAAGCTGGATCAGCACCGCGTCGCTGTGCGGCAGGAGTGCGAGCGCGTAGTTGAGATAGAGCCGCACGAAGGATTCGCCGCCGCTGCGGTTGAGCGCGGTGGCGAGGTTGAGCAGCGCCTCGGCCGCACCGGCTTTGGCGTCCGGCACCAGAGGCGGCGCGGCGCGGCCGCCCTCGATCCGGCCGCGCAGCGCCTGGATGGTCAGCCGGCCGGGCGCGAAGGCATCGGCCTTGTCCATAACGGCGAAGGCGGCGTCGCGCTCGCCCTTGCGGGCGAGGAAGCCGGCATAGGCTTCGAGCAGGCGCAGATGGGTCTCCGGCGCGGCACCGGCGGCCGAGAGGTTGTCGGCGCCGGCCTCGAAGGCGGCGCGCGCGGCCTCGACCTCTCCCGCCTGCTCGGCGATCAGCGCGCGATGATAGGTGATGAACAGCTCGTACCATTCCGGCCCGGCGAGCGCGTCGAGCGCGGCAAGCGCGTCCTCGCCCTTGCCGTCGCCGAGCTTGGCCCATGCCGCCATCAGCCCGGTGATGAGCCGGTCGAGATCGGATTCGAGCGACAGCTTCAGCCAGTAGTCGGCGTCGCCGTACTTGCCCTGCCGGATGGCGTCGACGCCGAGCGCCAGCCGCGAGAACCGCTCGACCTCCGGCACCTCCTTCAGCTTCTCGGCGAAGGGCAGCGCCTCGTCGAAGCGCCCCTGCGAGATCAGCCCGAGCAAGAGGCTCTGCTGGACGGTGCGGTTGTCGGGATCGAAGGCGAGCGCGCGGCGATAGTAGGCGATGGCCGCGTCGAGCTCGTTGTCGCTCTCGGCGATGCGGGCGGCGAGATACGCGCCCGACAGCGTGTTGACGCGCACAGGCTCGTCCGTATCGATGGGAACCGCGGCGGCCCATGCGCCCGACGCCGTGCCGACGGCAAGCCCGGCTGCCACGATCCATCGTCCAGTCAAAAGCCGCATCGCTTCCCTTTCCCTTGATCTTCCCGCGCCGCCGGGCAGGAATCCGGCCACTCAATCAAGACGCAAAGCATGGCCTTTTTGCGGACGCGGTTCAATCGCGCCGGGGCACGCCGGCCGACCGGCGGCCGAAGCGGCTCCGTCAGTTCACCCGGCTGATGCAGAAATCGATGACGTCGAGCAGCGCGTCCTTCTGCGGCGTCCGCGCCAGCGGCGCGAGCGCGTCGCGGGCGATCTCGCCGAAATGGCGCGCCCGGCCGATCGTGTCGCCGATGGCGCCGTGCTTCGTCATCAGCCCCCGCGCGCGCTCCAGCGAGGCGTCGTCCGCCTCCGCGTTCTCGATCGCGGCCTTCCAGAACTCGCGCTCCTCGGCCGAGCCGCGCCGGGAGGCGAGAATCACCGGCAGCGTGACCTTGCCCTCGCGGAAGTCGTCGCCGACATTCTTGCCGAGATTGCGCGAATCGCCGCCGTAATCGAGCGCGTCGTCGATGAGCTGGAAGGCGAGGCCGAGATTGACGCCGTAGGAGCGCAGCGCGGCGCGCTCCGCCTTGCCGGCGTCGGCGATGATCGGCCCGACCTCGGCGGCGGCGGAAAACAGCGCCGCAGTCTTGGCCTTGATGACGGCGAGGTAGTCGTCCTCGGTGGTCTCCAGGTTCTTGGCGACGCCGAGCTGCATCACCTCGCCCTCGGCGATGACCGAGGCGGCGGAGGAGAGGACGTCGAGCGCCTCCAACGAGCCGACGTCGACCATCATGCGGAAGGCCTGGCCGAGCAGGAAATCGCCGACGAGCACGCTCGCCTGGTTGCCCCAGATCATGCGCGCCGTGCGCTTGCCGCGGCGCAGGTCGCTCTCGTCGACCACGTCGTCGTGGAGCAGCGTCGCCGTGTGCATGAACTCGACGCTGGTGGCGAGCTTGACGTGGCCGTCGCCGCGATAGCCGAACATCTGGGCGGCGGCCAGCGTCAGCATGGGCCTGAGGCGCTTGCCGCCCGACGAGATCAGGTGGTTGGCGACCTCGGGGATCATCTCGACGTCGGAGCCGGCCTTGGACAGGATCAGTTCGTTGACGCGTCCCATGTCGGTCCGCGTCAGCGCGATCAACGCCTCTATGGACGCCTTCGCACGCTTTCCATCCTCGATTTCGACCACAACGCCCACCGGAAACTCCTTGATGCCAACCCGGATACCCGCCCCGCCGGCCATGCCGACGGCGGACTCTAGGCAGACACACCCATGGCGGCAAGGGGCGAATTGGCGCAAAATACACCGTTTACCTAGCGGAAACACCGGCGGGAACGGCCGCCGCCGCCGGGGATTTACCCGGGGATTTACATCGCCGGCGCAACCTGAAACCCTTTACGGCATGATCGAGCTTCTTCGCACCAACGACGCCGTCCTCATCTCCTTCGTCGAGGCCCTGCTGCGCGATGCCGGGATCGGCTTCTTCGTCGCCGACAACAACATGAGCGTGATCGAGGGCTCGATCGGCATCCTGCCGCGCCGGGTGATGGTGGCCGAGGCGGACGCCGACGAGGCGCGCCGCCTGTTCGCCGACGCCGGCATCGCGGACGAGATCAGGGGCGAAATCAAAAGCGAATGAGCGCCGCCGGCAGCGAAGACGCGGCGCCCTCGGTCGACGCCTTCCACCGCGGCCGCTTCGTGCTGGTGCAGCCGCAGGAAGGCCACCGCGCCGGGCTCGACGCCATGCTGCTCGCCGCCGCGGTGCCGGACGGTTTCGACGGGCGTCTGGCCGATCTCGGTGCCGGGGCCGGGGCGGCGGGCCTCGCCGTCGCCGCGCGCTGCCCGGCCGCGCGCATCGTCCTCGTCGAACGGGAAGCGCGGATGCTGGCGCATGCCCGGCTGACCCTCGCCCACGAGGCCAACGCCGCCTTCGCCGGGCGGGTGGACCTCCTCGCCGCCGACGTGACACTGACCGGCAGGGCGCGGCGCGAATCCGGCCTCGCTGACACCTCGTTCGATGCCGTGGTGATGAACCCGCCCTTCAACGAAGCGTCGGACCGTGCCTCGCCCGACGCGCTGCGCCGTGCCGCGCATGTGATGGAGGACGGGCTGTTCGAGGGCTGGCTGCGCACCGCGAGCGCGATCCTGAAGCCGCGCGGCACGGTCGCGCTGATCGCGCGCCCGCAATCGCTTCAGGGCATCCTCACGGCGCTCGGCGGCCGCTTCGGGGCCGCGCGCATCCTGCCCGTCCACCCGCGCGCCGGCACGCCGGCGATCCGCGTCATCGTGCGCGCCGTGCGGGGCTCGCGGGCGGCGCTCGTGCTCGACGCGCCGCTCGTCCTGCATGGCGAGGAAAACGGCTTCACGCCGGCCGCCGAGGCGGCGATCAACGGCCGCGCCGCGCTTTTCGCGCGCTGAACGGCGCATTCGCCATTGCGCGGCGGGCGCGAACGCCTACATGCGGAGGCGCACCTGATGGAGACCCGCCCGCCGTGAAACGCTTCCTCAACCGCCTGCTTCCCGCCTCGCTGCGCCCGAACGCCGTCACCATTCCCGTCATCCGCCTGCACGGCGCGATCATGGCCGGCGGCAACCAGTTCCGCCCCAGCCTGTCGCTGGCGACGACCGCGGGGGTGATCGAGAAGGCGTTCGCGTTCAAGGACGCGCCGGCGGTGGCGATCTCGATCAACTCGCCCGGCGGCTCGCCGGTGCAGTCGCGGCTGATCTACAAGCGCATCCGCGACCTCGCCGAGGAGAAGAACAAGCGCGTCATCGTCTTCGTCGAGGACGCCGCCGCCTCGGGCGGCTACATGATCGCGCTGGCCGGGGACGAGATCGTCGCCGACCCCTCCTCCATCGTCGGCTCGATCGGCGTCGTCTCCTCGGGCTTCGGCTTCCAGGAACTGATCAAGAAGATCGGCGTCGAGCGCCGCGTCCACACGGCGGGGCAGAACAAGGCGATCCTCGACCCGTTCCAGCCGGAGAAGAAGGCGGACGTTGAGCGGCTGAAGACGCTTCAGCTCGAAATCCACGACACCTTCATCGATATGGTCAAGGAGCGGCGCGGGGCAAAGCTCGCCGACGATCCCGACCTCTATACCGGCCTGTTCTGGACCGGGAAAAAAGGGCTGGAGCTCGGCCTCATCGACGCGCTCGGCGACATGCGCTCGTTCCTCAAGGAACGCTACGGCGAGAAGACGAAGCTCCAGCTCGTCTCCGCCCCGCGCGGCTTCTTCAGCCGCAGGCTCGGGCTTTCAAGCATGCGCGGCGGGGCCGAAAGGGCGGCCGCGGCCGCCGACGGGCTGGCCGACACCGCACAGGAGCGCGCGCTGTGGGCGCGGCTTGGACTTTGACGGCAAGGCTTTGACGACAGGCAAAAACGCTCTAGATTTGTCGGCAGGATAATCGCTTCACCCTTGCCGGCCTCACGCATGGAGGACAGGAACGTGCCTCAGCTCATCTTCTTCGCGGTCCTCGGCGTCGCCGCCTGGGTCGGATACCGCTCCTTCCTGCGCGAGGCCGAGCGCGTCACCGCGCGGGCGCGGCGGACCGAAGCCGAGCAGCGCGCCGGCGCGCAGGGGACGCTGGTCAAGGACCCCGTCACCGGCGAATACCACCTGACCAAGGACTGATCGCCTCCGAAATGGCCCCCGATACGGCCAATGCGACGGAGCCCGGCGCGACCGGCGAGCACGCGCCGGCCAAGGTGAACCTTGCGCTGCATGTCACCGGGCGGCGCGCCGACGGCTACCACCTTCTCGACACGCTTGTGGTCTTCACGGAAACAGGCGACCGCATCCGCGCTGCCGACGCCGGCAGCGACGGCTTCGCCGTCACCGGGCCCTTCGCCGCCGACATCCCCGCCGACGGCGCGAATCTCGTCCTCAGGGCGCGCGACCTCCTGCGCGGCGTCGCCGGCGCAAGCGCACGGCCGGTCCGGATCGAGCTCGACAAGGCCTTGCCGGCCGCGTCCGGCATCGGCGGCGGCTCCAGCGACGCGGCCGCGACCTTGCGCGCGCTCGCCCGGCTGTGGGGCCTTTCCCTTTCCGCCGGCGACCTCGCCACCATCGCCCTGCCGCTCGGCGCGGACCTGCCGATGTGCCTTGCCGCGCACACGCTGCGCGCCCGAGGAGTCGGCGAGGCGCTCGCGCCGGTCGACGGCCTGCCGGGGCTCGACATGGTCCTCGTCAATCCCGGCGTCGCGGTGGCGACGCCCGCCGTGTTCACGGCCTTGGCGAACCGCGCCAACCCGCCACTCGCTCCCTTGCCCGCGCGGCCGGATTTTTCCATCCTCGTCGAATGGCTCGCCGCCGCGCGCAACGATCTCGAAGCGCCGGCCGTCTCGATAGCCCCGGCCATCGCCTCCTGCCTCGCCGCGCTCAGGCAGAGCGGGGCGGCGCTCGCCCGCATGTCTGGATCGGGCGCGACGTGCTTCGGCCTTTACCCGTCGCGACAGGATGCCGCGCGGGCCGCCGCCGCCATCGCCGCCGGGCAGCCGTCATGGTATGTTCGCGCGACGAGAACCATCTGAAGCGAGACCCGACCGCCATGGGCCATCACAGCGACGACGACCGCCCGTTCCTGCCCGTGGGCTTCGCGGTGCTGACCGTCTCCGACACCCGCACGCTCGCCGACGACAAGTCCGGCCAGACCCTCACTGAGCGCATCGAGAAGGCCGGCCACCGGCTGGCGGCGCGCGAGATCGTCACCGACGAGGTCGAGGCGATCCGCGCCGTCGTCCGCCGCTGGGCCGACGATCCGGCCATCGACGCCGTCCTCACCACCGGCGGCACCGGCTTCACCGGCCGCGACGTGACGCCCGAGGCGCTGGAGCCGCTGTTCGACAAGCGCATGGACGGCTTCTCGCAGGTCTTCCACCGCATCTCCTACGACAAGATCGGCACCTCGACGATCCAGTCGCGGGCGACGGCCGGCACCATCGGCGCCACCTTCGTCTTCGGCCTGCCCGGCTCGCCCGGCGCCTGCCGCGACGCTTGGGATCACATCCTCGAGCAGCAGTTCGACTATCGCCGCCGGCCGTGCAACTTCGTCGAGATCATGCCGCGGCTGGACGAGCACCTGAAGCGCGGCGCGGCGCGATCCGGCTGAGCCCTTCCCGCGGGCGTTCCCTGAATTTTTCCTTGAATTTCATAATGTTATGACTCCTTCGCCGGCGCGTGCCCTGACGTCACCGTATTCCTCCTCGCAAAAAGTTCTTGCTTTGTTCTGATTTCTCGTTAGGAATAATTTCATCGAAGAGTCGCCCGCAGACCCGTGGAGACCGAGGATGGAACCGATCAGACAGGCCGACATGGCCGCTTTTTCCGGCGGCGGCGCGGCGCTCGCCAACGCCATGGTCGAGGAAAGCGGCGTGCGCGTCGATTTCGAGCGCCGCCGCGGGCGCGGCGCGGGCGTCAACCCGTCCGGCCGCTACGAGCCGACCTCGCGCCATGTGTTCGACGACGGCTGGAACAATCTCGAGGAGCTGCCGGCCTTCAAGACCGAGGTGCAGGTGGAGCGCCCGCGCACCATCATCACCCGCAACGATTCGCCCGACATCGGCTTCGACCGCTCGATCAACCCCTATCGCGGCTGCGAGCATGGCTGCATCTACTGCTTCGCGCGGCCGACCCACGCCTATATGGGCCTGTCGCCGGGGCTGGATTTCGAATCGCGGCTGTTCGCCAAGCCGGACGCGCCGCGCCTCCTGGAGCGCGAGCTGGCCAGGCCCGGCTACGAGGCCCGCACCATCGCCATCGGCACCAACACCGACCCCTATCAGCCGATCGAGCGGCAATGGCGCATCATGCGCGAGCTCCTCGAAGTGCTGGAGGCGCACAACCACCCGGTCGGCATCGTCACCAAATCGGCGCTGGTGACGCGCGACATCGACATCTTGTCGCGCATGGCCGAGAAGCGCCTCGCCAAGGTGGCGCTGTCGGTCACCACGCTCGACCCGGCGCTAGCGCGCACCATGGAGCCGCGCGCCTCGACGCCGCCGAAGCGGCTGGAGGCGATCCAGGCCCTCAGCGAGGCCGGCATCCCCGTCTCGGTGCTGGTGTCGCCCATCGTTCCGGCGGTCAACGATCAGGAGATCGAGCGCATCCTCGATTCGGGCCATGCCGCCGGCGCGCGCGAGGCGGGCTACATCATCCTGCGGCTGCCGCTGGAGGTGAGCGCCGTCTTCAAGGACTGGCTGCTGCGCAACTATCCCGACCGCTACCGCCACGTCATGTCGCTGATCCGCTCCATGCGCGGCGGCAAGGACTACGACGCGGAATGGGGCAAGCGGATGAAGGGCACCGGCCCCTATGCCTGGCAGATCGGCCGCCGCTTCGAGATCGCAGCCAAGCGCCTCGGCCTCAATGTCGAGCGCCGGCGGCTGCGCAACGATCTGTTCAAGCCGGTCGCCCGGGCGGGCGAGCAGCTGATGCTGTTCTAGCACGGCCCGGAAGCGACGCGGCCATGAGGAAAGAAGGGAGGACGACAGCTTGAAGCGCGGGGAGCCGACGGAACCTTCGCCCCGCGACTCGACACCGGCGCGGGGCCGGAAGCGGGGCGCGGCCGCGCCTCCCATGCAGCCTCGCGCGTTCTTTATACAGTTCCGTCCGGCCTTCCTGTCCCCATGAGCCGGACGGCACGCCTTCCCTGCCCCGCCCCAGGAACGGGAAGGCTTGCGGAGAATCGGGACCGATGCGAGCATCGCCGCACCATGTCTCGCGCGCGTCCCGATTCTCCCCTTCTTTTCGACCTCCCGATCAGGCCCGACTTTTCCCTGGAGAAGGCGGCCCGGCGGGACGGGTTCTGGCCGGTGGCCGGCACCGACGAAGCCGGGCGCGGACCGCTCGCCGGGCCGGTGGCGGCGGCGGCTGTCATTCTCGACCCCGACGACATCCCCGAGGGGCTCGACGATTCCAAGCGCCTCGACGCCGCGGCACGCGAGTCGGCGTTCGCCGACATCCTCGCCCGCGCGAGGGCGGTTTCCTTCGCCTCGCTGTGCGCCGGCTCCATCGACGCCGGCGACATCCGCAAGGCGAGCCTCGAGGCCATGCGCCGGGCCGTGGCATGCCTGTCGGCACGGCCGCTGATGGTGCTCGCCGACGGCCGCGACGTGCCGCCCGGCCTTGCCTGCGAGGGTCGCGCCGTCGTCAAGGGCGATGCCCGCTCGCTCTCCATCGCCGCCGCCTCGATCGTCGCCAAGGTGATGCGCGACCGCATGATGGCGCATGCCGGCGGCTGCGACGGCCGCTACGGCTTCGAGATCCACATGGGCTACGCCACCGCCCGCCACCGTTCCGCCATCGGCGAGCACGGCCCGGCGCCGCGCCTTCACCGTCTCTCCTTCGCCCCATTCCGTAGATAGGCAAGCGCGCCGGCGAAGGGCACGCTGATCGCCTTGTTAAAAATCCCTTAATGAAATCAATGGGCAAGTCGGGTCCACGTTAAGGTTCTCTCAAGGTTAATGCCGCATTATCGCCGCTCATCAGACGAAGTCGCGTTTTCTGGAGAGTGTTCGTGTTGCGTCGAGTTGTCCTGCGCCGGCGAGACATCGCCGGACTCATGCGTTCTTCCGCCGCTCCCATCGTCATCGGCCTCGGCATTCTGCTCGGCTCGCCCACTCCGGCGGCGTTCCAGGACATGGCCAGCTTCGTTTCCGGCACGGAAAGGAGCGCGGCGCGGTGGAGCGGCTTCGTCGAGAAGTCGGTGGCCGGCTCGGTCCACAGCGCCGAGATGCCGTTCGTCGATTCCATGACCACGGCCTCGGTGTCGGGCAGCGGGCTCGTCGCCCCCGGCCTCGGCGCCGTCGCGCTGCGCGGCAAGGCCGAGGCCAGCGAGACGCCCGACGAAACCCGCATCAACCGCGCCGAGAAGCGCGGCCGCATCGTCAACGTCGTTCCCGTCGCGCCGCCCAAATCGTTCAATGCCGGCTCGGTGTTCCAGCGCACCAGCATGATCAAGACCCCCGAAAGCCAGCCGGGCATGGCGATGGCTTTCGCCCGGCCGCAGATCAAGGGCAAGGAAATCGAGATCGCCGCTGCCTTCCACGTCCGCGAGGACGGGACGGACGCCTCCGGCGTTCCCGCTTTCCTTGCCTCGCTCGTCACCAACGACAAGCCCGACATCCTCGCCGCGGCCTATGCGCCGCCGGCCCCCGATTATGCGCGCGCCTCGCCCTTCGCCAGCCTGCTCGGCGACGAGGAGGATGCGGGCGGCCGGTTCATTCCGCCGGTGAGCGAGGGCGACCATGCCTGGATGAGCAAGCCACTGCCCGAGCACGTCTTCACCGCCGCCGAGCAGAAGTGCCTAGCCGAAGGCATCTATTTCGAGGCGCGCGGCGAGGACGTGAAGGGCCAGGCCGCCGTCGCCCAGGTCATCCTCAACCGGGTGCGCAACCCGGCCTATCCCTCGACCATCTGCGGCGTCGTCTACCAGAACGAAGTCTGGCGCAACCGCTGCCAGTTCTCCTTCGCCTGCGACGGCACGCGCCCGCGCGTGCGCAGCCAGCAGCACTACCGCATGGCGCAGGAAGTCGCGATGGCGGTGACGGCGGGCAAGGTGTTCATTCCCGAGGTCGGCTCGGCGACGCATTACCATGCGACCTACGTCAACCCGCGCTGGGCGCGCACGATGGAAAAGATGAAGAAGATTGGCCTCCACATCTTCTACCGGACGCATGGCGGCGGCTGGAGCTGAGCGGCGCCCACGCCGCCCCGACCGGCCGGATTCGCCCGAATCCGGCGGCACCGGCGGCGGCGTATCAAGACGGCTCTAGCCAACATATTGAAATCAATCGCGAATTAAGTTCCCTATGACGCGACCCTCCCGGCTTGACTGGATTGGGGGGTCTCACTATGTTGCGCGCGACTTTGGAAGCGGAAAGCCGAACGCGGTTATCCGGGCAGGAGGTTGCGATGGCCGGCTCGAAAAAGCCGGGCGAACCGGGAAAACCTTCGCCCGAGACAGCGTACAGGCCGGACGGGGGCAATCGGGACGATCTCGAGCGCCGCGGTCGTGAGCTGAACGAGGCCCTGGCGGCGAAGCTGCCGGCCTCGCGGGCGGAGAACGAAAGCGGCAGACCCGGCTCGGGCGGTCTGCAAGGCTTCGGGCAGGCGCTCAAGCTGTCGAGTGAGTTCGTCGCCGGCATTGCGGTGGGAGCGGGTCTCGGCTGGCTGATCGACAAGGTGGCGGGAACGTCGCCCTGGGGCCTGATCGTCTTCCTGCTTCTCGGCTTCGCGGCCGGCGTGCTCAACGTCCTGCGCTCGGCAGGGCTGGTCGCCGAGCCGAAGTCTGGAATTTCACGCTCCGATCCGGGGCGACGGGACGGCAAATGAACTAGCGCCGCACGGCGCGCGACGCATTGAGGGGGTCCAGGTTGGCCAACGATCCGATCCACCAGTTTCACATCACGAACTTGATTCCGATCGAGATCGGCGGCTACGATTTCTCGTTCACCAATTCGTCGCTGTTCATGGTGGCCACGGTCGTCACCGCCGGCGCCTTCCTCTACCTGACGACGGCAAGCCGCGGCCAGGTGCCGAGCCGGATGCAGTCGGTCTCGGAGCTCTCCTACGAATTCGTCGCCAACATGCTGCGCGAATCGGCCGGAACCGGGGGCATGCGGTTCTTCCCGCTGGTGTTCTCGCTGTTCATGTTCATCCTGACGGCCAACATGCTCGGCATGTTTCCGTATTTCTTCACGGTGACCAGCCAGATCATCGTCACCTTCGCCCTCGCGATGCTGGTCATCAGCACGGTGGTGATCTATGGCTTCTGGAAGCACGGGCTGAAGTTCCTCGGCGTGTTCGTGCCGCAGGGCGTGCCGGCCATTCTTGTGCCGCTGGTGGTGGTGATCGAGGTCATCTCGTTCCTGTCGCGTCCGATCAGCCATTCGGTCCGTCTGTTTGCCGTCATGCTGGCTGGCCATATTGCGCTGAAGGTGTTCGCCGGCTTTATCGTCTCGCTCAGCGGCTTCGGCCTGCTCGGCATCGGCGGGGCGATCATGCCGCTGCTGATGGTCATCGCGCTGACCGGCCTCGAATTCCTCATGTCGTTCATCCAGGCCTATGTCTTCACCATCCTGACCTGCATGTATCTCAACGACGCCCTGCACCCCTCGCACTAGGGGTGCGGCCGACCCTTTCACCGGCGGGCCTCTCCGCCTGAAAAACGAAACCCGGATCATCAAAATTCCATCGAAGGAGTTCTACAATGGAAGCTGAAGCAGCGAAGTTCATCGGCGCCGGTATCGCCACCCTCGGCATGGGCGGTGCGGGCATCGGCCTCGGCCACATTTTCGGCAACTACCTCGCCGGCGCGCTGCGCAATCCGTCGGCCGCCGACGGCCAGTTCGGCCGCCTGATTTTCGGCTTCGCCGTGACGGAAGCGCTGGGCATCTTCTCGCTGCTCGTCGCGCTTCTGCTCCTGTTCGCGGTCTGATCCGCAAGCAGCATCGCCGGCCGCTCCAGAGGCGGCCGGTTTTTCTCTAGACAGGGGTAGTCCATGTTCACGGCGCCTGCATATGCGCAGGAGACGGAAGCGGGACCGGATGCCGAGGCGCAGGACGCGCCGGAGACGCACTCCGAGGTCGGCGTCGAGCACGATGCCGGCGGCAATTTTCCGCCTTTCGATTCCTCGACTTTTCCCTCGCAGCTCCTGTGGCTGGCGATCACCTTCGGTCTTTTCTACCTTTTCCTGAAGAAGGTGGTCCTGCCGCGCATCGGCGGGATTCTCGAGGTGCGCAGCGACCGCATCGCCCAGGATCTGGGCGAGGCCGCACGCCTGAAGGACGAGGCGGACGCGGCGTTCGCCGCCTATGAGCAGGAACTGGCCGACGCGC
Organism: Aquamicrobium sp.; assembly: GCF_023954335.1. Lineage (NCBI taxonomy): Bacteria > Pseudomonadati > Pseudomonadota > Alphaproteobacteria > Hyphomicrobiales > Phyllobacteriaceae > Aquamicrobium > Aquamicrobium sp. Next base: position 1,427,635 of record NZ_JAMLIE010000001.1, on the reverse strand, counting down.
GCGCCAAGGCCAACGCCATCGGCCAGGACGCCCGTGACGGCGCCAAGGCCAAGGCCGAGGCCGAGCGCAAGAAGGTCGAGGCCTCGCTCGAAACCAAGCTCGCCGAGGCCGAGGCCCGTATCGCGCTCATCAAGGACGCCGCCATGCGCGACGTCGGGCAGATCGCCGAGGAAACCGCGGGCTCGATCGTGCGCGAGCTCATCGGCTCGGACGTCGACAAGGCTGCCGTCTCGGCAGCCGTCAAGGCGGCAAGGGGGTAGGGAATGGACGCTACATTCTGGGCCTTTGTCGGCCTTGTCCTCTTCATCGCCATCGTCGTCTATCTCGGCGCCCCGCGCGCGATCGGCAAGTCGCTCGACTCCAGGGCCGAGCGCATCCGCAACGACCTCGACGAGGCGCGCCGCCTGCGCGACGAGGCCCAGCAGCTGCTGGCCGAGTATCAGCGCAAGCGCAAGGAAGCCGAGCAGGAGGCGGGCGACATCGTTGCCGCCGCCAAGCGCGAGGCCGATGCGCTGGTGGCCGAGGCCAAGCAGAAGACCGAGGACTACGTCGCGCGCCGCACGACGCTGGCCGAGCAGAAGATCGCCCAGGCCGAGCGTGACGCCGTGGCGGAAGTTCGCGGCCGGGCCGTCGACATCGCCGTCGAGGCCGCCGGCAGGCTTCTCGCCGGCAAGGTCAAGGCCGGCGCCGACGCCACCCTGTTCAAGTCGGCGCTGTCCGAGGTCAAGACCAAGCTCAACTGAGCTGATCCACCTGCCATCGATTCACGAAATGCCGCCTCCGGGCGGCATTTTTTGTTTTGTGCAGGCATCGCCGTATCGGCATTGCGGACGGCCTCCTCCCTGCTGGAGGAGAAGGTCCGGCAAGTGATAAAGGGGCGTTCTGCCCCGGCGCGGATCGCGACGGGAGACCGCCCCCTCTTCGGCTATTCGAAGCCGACGCTGACCGTCGGGCTGTCGGCGAGGCCTTCATAGGTGACGGTCGCCTTCAGGCCGGGCTTGGGCGGCAGCAGCGGACCGAAGGAGCCGAGGCTGACGAGATCGCCGGCCTTGAATTCGACGCCGCTGTCGCGCAGCCACAGCACGGCGTTGAGCGGATGGCCGAGGATGGCCGCGCCCGGCGCGCGCGCCAGCTCCTGCCCGTCGCCATCGGTGACGACGACCTGCATCGCCGCCAGCGACGCCAGGAACGCCTCGCTCTGGTCGGCCGGGATCGCCGCGCCGAGAACGCCCTTGCGCGCGCCGACATTGATGGCGGTGATGATGTCGGCATTGAGCGCCTTGGGATCGTCGACGACGAGGTCAGGCAGCTCGATGAACGGATGCACGGCGGAGAGGCTGGCGAGCACCTCCTGCGGTGTCGTCGCCGCGTTGATGGCGGCGTCGGCCACCACGACGATCATGTCGGCCTCGAAGCGCGGCAGCGCGCCCCAGTTGGCCGGAATGCTCGCCCCGTCCTCCAGCATCATGTCGGCATAAAGGACGCCGCGCACGGGGGAGCTGGCGCCGAACGCCTTCTGCGCCGGCTCGCTGGTCAGCCCAGCCTTGTAGCCGGCGGGCGCGCCCCAGTCCTTGGCCAGCAGCGGCACCAGCTTGCCCTGCGCGCACAGCGCGTCCTCGGTCGAGGCGACGGCCGGCGGCGGGGTGGGCTTCGCCGCGAGGATGTCGGCGGCGAGGCGGGCGACGGCCTCGTCCGCCGGGCACTCCGCATAGGCGACACCGCCGGCAGCCATCGAGGCAGCGAAGGCCAGCGCGGCCCCTGCCCTGCGAACACGTTTCAAGCGCATGCTTCTTCCTCCCGTATGTCGACAGGCCGGGAACCCGCGGCCCGCGCAGCGCCCTCCTCGGCGCCATCGCGGAACGGCTTCCGGCACCGCCATATTCGCCCCACGGCGGCGTTCTGCCAAGCCGCAAGCCTAAGGAAAGCGGCGGCGAGGTATGCACCCGGCGCCCGCTCCGAGCCAACGGAGCGATCCACCTTGCCGATTTCAGGCAATGGAGCCGCGCGACTGCCCGGAGCGCACCACAGGCCGGCCGCGCTCCGCCTCCTGCCGTCAGCGCACCTGGTCGAGCAGGCGCTTGCATTCCAGAAGATCGAACAGGGCTTCCTGAAGCAGCGCCCGGTTGTCGCGCGAGAGGCGGCCTTCGCCGGGCTGCACCGGGCCGGCCTCCTCCGGCTTGCCGAGATTGAAGAACCGCCGGCCCGGCCGCACGCGCGGCTGGCCGACCAGCATCTCGTCGTCGCCGCCGCGCGGCGGGGCGGCGGCGGGCGCGTGGTCCAGCGCCTCCTCGGCCTCCAGCTCGGCCTGGCGGCGCTGGGCGATGGCCTCGACGGCCGCGAGGTCGCCGGCGCCGATGGCGACGAGGAACTGCACCCCGTTGTCGCGCAGCAGCTTCTGCACGCCCTTGATGGTGTAGCCCTGGTCGTAGAGCATGTGGCGGATGCCCTTGATCAGGTCGACATCCTGCGGGCGATAGTAGCGTCGGCCGCCGCCGCGCTTCAGCGGCTTGATCTGGGCGAAGCGCGTCTCCCAGAAGCGCAGCACGTGCTGCGGCAGGTCGAGCTGTTCGGCGACCTCGCTGATGGTGCGAAAGGCGTCCGGGCTTTTGTCCATTGGCTCCTGCATCCTCGCGCTTCGAATCGGCGAAAGCGCTGCCCGCGCTCCAACCCCTTGTTCCTGCACGATTTCCTACCCGGAGCCGCTTCGCGCGCCCGGTGGAATCGCCCCAGCATAAGAACGTCACAAACGGGCGCTTTCAAGTCGCCTGCACGTTTGGCGCGCAATTTTGCCGGCGTGGCGGGAGGCCGCGCCGTCGTCGTCGCCGGGTCGTCCGGCGGCTGCCTACTTCTTGACCTTGGACTTGATCGCCTGATGCGAGCGCAGGATGCGCTGCTTGAGGACGTTCGACGCCTTGAACGTCATGACGCGGCGCGGAAGGATGGGCACTTCCTCGCCGGTCTTGGGATTGCGGCCGACCCGCTCGTTCTTGTCGCGGACCTGAAAGGTGGCGAAGGACGACAGCTTCACGGTCTCGCCGCGGACGATAGCCTCGCAGATTTCATCGAGAACCATCTCGACGAGCTGGGCCGACTCGGTGCGCGACAGGCCGACCTTGCGATAGACGGCTTCTGCCAGATCAGCGCGCGTTAGTGTCTTTCCCCCCATTGAGCGGTCCAGCCATCTCGAACTATCTAAAAAATCAACACTATTTCGCGACGTTAAGAAATTGCCCGCGTCAGGTCAAGAACCTGTACCGCCGCGGGCGAAGAGTTCGGCGCGTGGTTGACCCAACCTTACCAGCGCAGCAGGACCGCGCCCCAGGTAAAGCCGCCGCCCATCGCCTCGAGCAGCACGAGGTCGCCCTGCCTGATGCGGCCGTCGGCGACGGCCGCGCCGAGCGCCAGCGGCACCGAGGCGGCGGAGGTGTTGCCGTGCAGATGGACGGTGACGACGACCTTCTCCTCGGGGATGCCGAGCTTCCTCGCCGAGGCGTCGATGATGCGCTTGTTGGCCTGATGCGGCACGAACCAGTCGAGGTCCTGCGCCGTGATCCCGCCCCGCGCCAGCGCGTCCTCGACCACGTCGGTGATCATGCCGACCGCGTGCTTGAACACCTCGCGGCCTTCCATGCGCAGGTGGCCGACGGTCTGCGTCGTCGACGGGCCGCCGTCGACATATAGCTTGTCGCGGTGGCTGCCGTCGGAGCGCAGGCTGGCGGCGAGGATGCCCCTGTCGGTCAGCAGGCCGGGGCTCTCGACGCCCTCGAGGATCATCGCGCCCGCCCCGTCGCCGAACAGGACGCAAGTCGTGCGGTCGCTCCAGTCGAGGATGCGCGAGAAGGTCTCGGCGCCGATGACCAGCACGCGCCGCGCGAGGCCGGACCTGATATGCGAATCCGCCGCCGTCACCGCATAGACGAAGCCCGAGCACACGGCCTGCATGTCGAAGGCGAAGCCGTGGCGCATGCCCAGCCGTTCCTGGATCTCGACGGCGGTGGCGGGAAAGGTGTTGTTGGGCGTCGAGGTCGCCAGCACGATCATGTCGATATCGGCCGGCGTCAGCCCGGCATTCGCCAGCGCCGCGCGCGCCGCCGCCTCACCCAGCGAGGCGGTCGTCTCGTCCTCGGCCGCGACGTGGCGCTGGCGGATGCCGGTGCGCTGGACGATCCACTCGTCGGTGGTGTCGACGAGGGTTTCGAACTCCGCATTCTTCATGATGCGGCGCGGCAGGGCGGTGCCCACACCGCGCACGATTGAACGTATCATCGTCACGCCTGACCCCGCTCTTCCTCGGCCGCGTCGTCGCCGTTCGCGACGCGCTTGCCGGGCCTGCCGCCGTGGAACGCGTCGAGCTCCTTGCGGATGCCGTCCATCAGGCGACTGCGGGCCATGTCGTAGCCCAGCTCGACGGCGGCGGCGAAGCCTTCCGGGTCCGCGCCGCCATGGCTCTTGACGACGATGCCGTTCAGGCCGAGGAAGACGCCACCATTGGCCCGGCGCACGTCCATCTTCTCGCGCAGGGTGTTGAACGCGTCGCGCGCCAGCACGTAGCCGAGGCGTGTCATCAGGCTACTGCTCATCGCGGCGCGCAGATATTCGCCGATCTGCCTCGCCGTGCCTTCGGCGGTCTTCAGCGCGATGTTGCCGGCGAAGCCTTCCGTGACCACGACGTCGACCGAGCCGCGGCCGATGTCGTCGCCCTCGACGAAGCCGCGATAGTCCATCGACTTCAGCTCCGCCTCGCGCAGCAGCCGGCCGGCCTCCTTGACCTCTTCCTGGCCCTTGATCTCCTCGACGCCGACATTGAGCAGCCCGACCGAGGGGCGCTCGATGCCGAAGATGGCGCGTGCCATGGCCGAGCCGAGAATGGCGAAGTCGATCAGCTGGTGGGCGTCGGCGCCGATGGTCGCGCCGACGTCGAGCACGATGCTCTCACCGCGCACCGTCGGCCAGATGGCGGCGATGGCCGGCCGCTCGATGGAGGCCGTGGTGCGCAGGCAGAATTTCGACATCGCCATCAGCGCGCCGGTGTTGCCGGCCGAGACGCAGACATCGGCATCGCCGGACTTGACCGCCTCGATCGCCTTCCACATCGACGATTTCCAGCGCCCCTGGCGCAGGGCCTGGCTCGGCTTGTCGTCCATGCGCACGGCGACGTCGCAATGGACGAACTGCGAGGCGCCGGCGACGCGCGGGAATTTTTCCAGCACGGGGCGCACGCGCTCCTCGCGGCCGAAGACGACGAAACGCACGTCGGGGCGGCGCTCGGCGACCATGTCGAGGCCGGCGATGGTGATCTCCGGTCCGTGGTCTCCACCCATTGCGTCGATGGCGATGCGTATCAAGAGGCAGTCATTTCTTCTGGTCCCCGGTTCGGGGGGTAAACCAACCGGGGAGAGGGACGGAACGGGGCGAAAATAGCGGTTTTCGGAGGCTGCACAACCGGTTTCACATGCTGGCCCATCGATTTCAGAGGTTGTTCGATTTCAGAGCTTCTTTTTCAGTTCCGCCAGCTTGTCGTGAAGCGGCCCGCGCTTTTCCCCGCCTTCGCCGCCGCCGGGAAGAACGGCTCCGGGCTTGCGCGGATAGGGGTCGATCCCCAGCGCGAAGAATTCCTCGGCCAGTTGCCCGACATCGACCGTATCGCCGGAAAACAGCTCGGGCGCGTCCTCGCCCTCGGCGTCGAGCAGGATCTCGCCCTCGGCGGAATAGACCGGCACGGCAAGGCGCGAGCCTTCCGGCAGGAACGTCGCCGCCACCTGCTCGTCGATCCGGGCGTCGACGGGATCTAGGGTGACGATGCATGCCTGGACGATGTCGGCCTCGACGGTGCCCGTCACGCGCACCCCGCCCTGCTTCCAGCCCGTGACGTGGAGGAGCGCGACGAGCCTTCCGACGCCGAGCAGGCCGTGCGCGGCGGCAAGGGCGGCGCGCTGCGCCTCGTCGGCCTCGATCATGACCTCCATGCCGTTCTTCGGCAGGCGCGCGACATGGACGGGATAGGAGATCGCGCTTGCCTTCGCGGCAGGGCCGGCGTCCGGGGTCGTCATGGCTTCGCCTCCACGCCGGCGGCGTCGGCGAAGGCGATGCGGCCGGCCAGCAGCGCCGCATCGTCCTGATCCGCCAGCGCGGCCGAGGCGTGCCCGACATAGGCGGCCAGCAGCGGCGCATCGGCCCAGCCGGGCTCGTCGGGGCGGATGTTGCGCGCAAGGGCGGCCGCCAGCGCGGCTGCGTCGCCTTCCGCCAGCGCCGCGCGGTAGGCCTCGGCCCGGCCGTAGAACATGCGTGCCAGCTTCTTCATCCGCTTCGGCATGCTGACGTCGTTGATGCCGAGCTCGCGCAGGGAATGGTCGATGTCCTTGAAGAACTCGTCCGTCACCTCCTGCGCCAAGGCGCCGAGGACCGTGCCGCTGGCGCGGGCGCGTTCGAGAAACAGGAACATGTGCAGCGACAGCATCTCGAAGCGGCCGAGCGGCGTATCGGGCACGCCCCATTGCGAATAGAAATGCGGCTGCCGCGCGGATGCCACGATTGCCTCATAGAGAGCATCGACAACCGGCTGGTTGGACCGCTTGCCGAAGCTCAGGATCGACTTGAACATGGGGCTTGCCTTCCGAACGGCTGGTTTCGATCCGCGGCGCGGTTGCATCGCCGCGCAAGCTGGTTTACCGCTTTTGCCGCCCGGTGCAAGCCGCCGGCCTGACGGGGAGAAGATGGAGTTGCCGGTGCATTCGCATAATTTCACAACAGGCGTCACCCGTCCGGTTCGTGCCATGGCGGCGCTGGCGGGCGTCGCCCTGATGCTGGCCGGCTGCAACAGCACCGAGGCGCTGAAGCCGAGCGAGACGCTCTCGCACGGCTTCGTGGTCGATCAGGAGACGCTCGACCTCGTCCCGGTCGGCTCCAGCCGCGAGCAGGTCCTGCTTTCGCTCGGCACCCCGTCGACCACCGCGACCTTCGACACCGAGGCCTTCTACTACATCTCGCAGACGCGCACCCGCCCTGTCGCCTTCATGAACCCGCGCCTGACCGACCAGCGTGTGCTCGCGGTCTATTTCGGCGCGGACGGCCGCGTCGCCAACATCGCTCAATACGGCATGCAGGACGGCAAGCTGTTCGACTTCGTCTCGCGCACCACGCCAACCGCCGGCAAGGAGACCTCGTTCCTCGGTGGCCTGATCACCGGCATGATGAGCGGCGGCGCGCCCAACGCGGCGGGGGCCATGAGCCGGTAAGCCCCTTTTTCTTGCATCCTGAAAATCGAAAGGCGGCCCGTCGGGCCGCCTTTTTTCATCCGCCCCTACGGAAGAGAAAGGGACAAGAAAAAAGCCGCGGAGAATATCTCCGCGGCCTTTCGATCCGGTCCGGTGAGGAAGGCCGGTGGCCCTCCCCGCGCGGGTCGCCTCAGTGCGCCAGGACGGCGAGCAGGAGAAGCGCGACGATGTTGGTGATCTTGATCGCCGGGTTCACCGCCGGGCCGGCCGTGTCCTTGTAGGGATCGCCGACCGTGTCGCCGGTGACGGAGGCCTTGTGCGCTTCCGAGCCCTTGAGGTGCTTGACGCCGTCCTTGTCGACGAAGCCGTCCTCGAACGACTTCTTGGCGTTGTCCCACGCGCCGCCGCCCGAGGTCATCGAGATGGCGACGAACAGGCCGTTGACGATCACACCGAGCAGCGAGGCGCCGAGCGCGGCGAAGGCCGAGGCCTTGGAGCCCGAGATCAACAGCACGCCGAAATAGACGACGAGCGGGGCAAGGACCGGCAGCAGCGAGGGGATGATCATCTCGCGGATCGCGGCCTTGGTCAGCAGGTCGACGGCGCGGGCGTAGTTCGGCTTCGAGGTGCCGGCCATGATGCCCGGATCCTCGCGGAACTGACGACGCACCTCCTCGACGATCGAGCCCGCTGCACGGCCGACGGCCGTCATGGCGATGCCGCCGAAGAGGTAGGGGATCAGGCCGCCGAAGATCAGGCCCGCGACGACGTAGGGATTGGCGAGCGAGAACGAGATCTCGCCGACATCCGCGAAGTACGGGTACTGAGCGCTGTTGGCCGCGAAATACTCCAGATCGTAGGAGTAGGCGGCGAACAGGACCAGCGCGCCGAGGCCGGCCGAACCGATGGCGTAGCCCTTGGTGACGGCCTTGGTGGTGTTGCCGACGGCGTCGAGCGCGTCGGTCGACTGGCGAACCTCGGGCGGCAGGCCCGACATCTCGGCGATGCCGCCGGCATTGTCGGTGACGGGGCCGAAGGCGTCGAGCGCGACGATCATGCCGGCGAGGCCGAGCATGGTGGTCACGGCGATCGCGGTGCCGAACAGGCCGGCGAGCTGGAACGTCGCCAGGATGCCGCCGACGATGACGATGGCCGGCAGGGCGGTCGACTCGAGCGAGACGGCGAGGCCCTGGATGACGTTGGTGCCGTGGCCGGTGACGGAAGCCTGGGCGATCGAGTTGACCGGGCGCTTGTTGGTGCCGGTGTAGTACTCGGTGATGACCACGATGAGGCCGGTGACGATGAGGCCGATCAGGCCGCACACGAACAGCGCCGTGCCGGTGATCGTCTGGCCGGCGACCACGCCGATCTCGCCCCAGCCGATGGTGAACTGGTTGGCGATGGCGACGCCGCCGACGGTGAGGATGCCGGTGACGATCAGGCCCTTGTAGAGCGCGCCCATGATCGAGCCGTTGGCGCCGAGCTTGACGAAGAAGGTGCCGACGATCGAGGTCACGATGCACAGGGCGCAGATGGCCAGCGGATAGATCATGACGGAGGAGAGCACGTCCGTGCCGGCGAAGAAGATCGCGCCGAGGACCATGGTGGCGACGACCGTCACCGCATAGGTCTCGAACAGGTCCGCGGCCATGCCGGCGCAGTCGCCGACATTGTCGCCGACATTGTCGGCGATGGTGGCCGGGTTGCGGGGGTCGTCCTCGGGAATGCCGGCTTCGACCTTGCCGACGAGATCGCCGCCGACGTCGGCGCCCTTGGTGAAGATGCCGCCGCCGAGACGGGCGAAGATCGAGATCAGCGACGCGCCGAAGCCGAGCGCGACGAGCGCGTCGATGACGGTGCGGTCGGACGGGGCATAGCCCAGCGGGCCGATGAGGATCCAGTAATAGACCGCGACGCCGAGCAGCGCGAGGCCGGCGACCAGCAGGCCGGTGATGGCGCCCGACTTGAAGGCGATGTCGAGGCCGGCGGCGAGGCTGTTCGAGGCGGCCTGCGCGGTGCGCACATTGGCGCGGACCGAGACGTGCATGCCGATGAAGCCGGCAGCGCCCGAGAGCACCGCGCCAATCAGGAAGCCGATGGCCGCGGTGGCGGACAACAGCCACCAGGCGAGCACGAACACCACGGCGCCGACGATGGCGATGGTGGTGTACTGGCGGGTAAGGTAGGCCTGCGCGCCCTCACGGATGGCGCCGGCGATTTCCTGCATGCGCGCATTGCCCTGGTCGGCAGCCAGGACCGACTGCGTCGCCCACATGGCGTAGACGACCGACAGGACGCCGCAGAGAATGACGACATAAAGCATGGTCATTTCACGGGATTCCTCGATTGCGGGCCCGCAAGAACCCCTCCGCGGGCCGGGGTTGAGAGGGTGGAGTCCGGACGGACTCTGCCTTTTCGCTGCGGCTTATGCGGAACGGTCCGGGAAACGTCAAGGTTTCGTTGATCTTTTGCCCGGAAATCGCCCAGGTTTGCCCGCCGGCGGCGCTAAATGCCTGATATTGAGGCGGTGCGGCGCGAAATCAGCCGCAGGAAGACGAGCCCGGCGACGCACATCAGGACGACCGGGAACGTTACCCAGTTCAGCGCCTCCCAGCCCCATTTGTCGTAGACGACGCCCGACAGGAACGAGGCGAGCGACACCGTGCCGAACAGGATGAAGTCGTGGACGCCGAGCACCTTGCCCTGCTCGGACGGGCGATAGGTGCCGGCGATCATCGCCGTGGTGCCGATGAAGCCGAAGTTCCAGCCCATGCCGAGCAGGACGAGCGCCGACCAGAACTGCCAGAGCTGGATGCCGGAGAGCGCGACCAGCCCGCAGCCGACCAGAAGCGCGAGGCCGAGGGCGACGACGGCCTCCGCGCCGAAGCGGGCGATCAGCCGGCCGGTGACGAAGGAGGGCGCGAACATCGCCATGACGTGCCAGGAGATGCCGAGCGTCGCCTCGTCGGGCGAGAAGCCGCAGCCGACCATGGCGAGCGGCGCGCCGGTCATGACGAAGCTCATCAGCGCGTAGGTGCCGACGCCGCAGGTGAGCCCGACGACGAAGCGCGGCTGGCGCATGATCTCGCCGAGCGGCCGCGCCGGCTGGTCGAGGCCGGTGACGGTGCCGCCGCTCCCCTTGCGCCGCGGCAGGAACAGGAGGATCGCCGCGCCGACCACGGCAAGGCCGATGATCGAGGCGAAGGCGCCGGCGAACATCACCGGGGCGAAGAGGTCGCGGGTCAGGATGACGATCTGCGGCCCGAGGATCGCGGTGACGACGCCGCCGGCCAGGACCAGCGAGATCGCCCGCGCCTTGAGGGCAGGCGGCGCGTAGTCGGCGGCCGCGAAGCGCACCTGCTGGATGAAGGCCCCGCCGAGCCCGAGGACCAGCATGCCGAACGAGAACAGCCAGAACGAGAAGCCGAGCAGCCCCAGCATGGTGAGGAGACCGCCGAGCGCGGTGACGGCGGTGCCGGACTGGAAGCCGAGGCGGTAGCCGGCGCGCTTGATCAGCGTCGCGGCGGGAATCGCGCCAAGCGCGACGCCGACGGTGAAGCCGGTGACGGGAAGCGTGGCGAGCGCCTTGTCCTCGGCGAGGAGATAGTGGCCGGACAGCGCGCCGAGGGCGAAGGCGATGGGCGCGGCCGAGCCGACGATGGCCTGCGAGGCAGCGAGGATCAGAGTCGCGCGCCGTGCCTCGCCGTCGCCCGCCGCGGCGTTCACTCGCCCGGTTCCTTGCCCCGGCCCTCGCCGCGCACCCGGCGCGCGACGCGGTCGAGCACGGCGTTGACGAGCTTGGGCTCGTCTTCCTCGTAGAACGCCTTGGCGATGTCGACATATTCCGAGACGATGACCGGCACCGGCACGTCCTGGCGGCGCATCAGCTCGTAGACGCCGGCGCGCAGGATGGCGCGCAGCGTCGAATCGAGCCGCGAGAGCGGCCAGTCCTCGGTCAGCGCCTGGCGGATGACCGGGTCGACGGTCTTCTGGTCCTCGACCACGCCGGCGAGGATGGCGCGGAACCACTGCGCGTCCGCCTCGCGATACTGCGCGCCGTCGACTTCCTTGCCGAGGCGGAACTGCTCGTATTCGGCGGTGATCTCGAGGATGCCCGAGCCGGCCACGTCCATCTGGTAGAGCGCCTGCACGGCGGCGAGGCGCGCGGCGCCGCGCTTGTTGGCCTGTCGCGGACCCGCGGGTTTCGGCGGAAGCGGTTTGGCGGCCAAGGTCAGGCTCCGAGCCGGTCGCGCAGGGCGATCATGGTCAGCGCGGCGCGCGCGGCGAACCCGCCCTTGTCGCCCTCGTTGCGCCGGGCGCGCGCCCAGGCCTGTTCCTCGTTCTCGACGGTGAGGATGCCGTTGCCGATGGCGAGCGATTCCTCGACGGCGAGGTCCACCAGCGCCCGGCAGGATTCGTTGGCGACGATGTCGAAATGATAGGTCTCGCCGCGAATGACGCAACCCAGCGCGACGAAGCCGTCATAGTCGGTGCCGTCCCCCTCGGCCGCGTCCAGCGCGAACGACACCACGGCCGGAATCTCCAGCGCGCCCGGCACGGTGACGACGTCGTAGAGCGCGCCCGCCTCGTCGAGCGCGGCCTTCGCGCCCTGGAGCAGAGCGTCGGACAGATCGTCGTAGAAACGCGCCTCGATGATGAGGAGGCGGGGCGGAACGGTGCTGGTCATGGTCTTCTCCGGAAATCGCCCGGTGACTTAGGCCGAAGCCGGCACCTTAGCAAGCGCTTCGTTGGCGATGGCGGCCTTGCGCAATATGCATTGCTTAACTGGCTAGCCGCCGAACTCGGCGAGCCGCGCGGCGTAGCGCGCCATGGTGTCGATCTCGATGTTGACCGCGTCGCCTGCCTGGCGCTCGCCCCATGTCGTCACGGTCAGCGAATGGTGGATCAGGAGCACGTCGAAGCGCGCGCCGTCGACGCCGTTGACGGTCAGCGAGGTGCCGTCGAGCGCCACCGAGCCCTTGGGCGCGATGAAGCGGGCGAGCGCGCGCGGCGCCTCGAGGGTGAAGCGCACGGCGTCGCCCTCGTCGCGGCGCTCGAGGATGGTCGCGCGGCCGTCGACATGGCCGGAGACGATGTGGCCGCCGAGCTCGTCGCCGATCTTCAGCGCACGTTCGAGGTTGATCCGGGTTCCCGGCTTCCAGCCGGCGGCGGTGGTCAGGCGCAGCGCCTCCCCCCACGCCTCGACCTCGAACCAGCGCGCGTTGGAGGCGGCGTCCGGCAGGGCGACGACGGTAAGGCACACGCCCGCGCAGGCGATGGACGCGCCGATGGCGATGCCGGCGGGGTCGTAGGCCGTGTCGATGCGCAGGCGCACGCCCTCGGCCAGCGGCGTCACCTGCGCCACGGTTCCGATGTCGGTGACGATGCCGGTGAACATCAGTCTTCCCTCGCATATTCGTTGTAAAGATCGTCGCCGAAGCGCGCATGCCGCACGGGCCGGAAGCCGGCCGGCAGGTGGTGCGCCGTCACCGGCGCGGCGATGCCGCCCGCGCCGATCGCGGCCGGCCCGGTGAACAGCGCGATGCGGTCGACCAGCCCCTCGTCGAGGAAATGGCGTGCGGTTTCGGCCCCGCCCTCGACCATCAGCGACATGAAGCCCTGCGCGGCGAGGTCCTCCAGCAGCTCCGGCAGGGCGATGCGGCCCTCGTGCAGCTCGGCCGAGAGGAAGCCGGCGCCGAGCGTGGCGAGCGCGGCGCGGCGCGCCGGGTCGGCCTCGACCGACGAGGCGATGAGCAGCGGCGTCGACCGCGCGCCGGCCGCGAGCTTCGAGGACGGCGGCAGGCGCAGAGCAGCGTCGAGCACGATGCGGGCGGGCGAGCGGGCCTCCAAGCCCGGCAGGCGGCAGGTCAGCTCGGGATCGTCGGCGAGCGCCGTGCCGATGCCGACGAGGATGGCGCCCGATTCGGCGCGCATCGCATGCACCTGCCGGCGCGCGACCGCGCCGGTGATCGTCACCTGGCCCTCGCCGCGCCGGCCGATCATGCCGTCGGCGGAGACGGCGAGCTTCAGCGTCACCTCCGGGCGCTTGAGGCGCGCGCGGGTCAAGTATCCGGCCAGAAGATCGCCCGCCTCGGCGGCCAGCACCCCCTCGATAACCTCGATGCCGGCGGCACGCAGGATGGCGTAGCCCTTGCCGGAGACGCGCGGATCCGGATCGCTCGCCGCGCCGACGACCCGCGTCACGCCGGCGACCGCCAGCGCGTCGGCGCAGGGCGGGGTGCGGCCGTGATGGGCGCAGGGCTCGAGCGTGACATAGGCCGTCGCGCCCCTCGCCAGATCGCCGGCCTCGGCCAGCGCCTGCGGCTCGGCATGCGGGCGGCCGCCGATCGCGGTGACGCCGCGGCCGACGACGGCGCCGTCCCTGACGATGAGCGTGCCGACCGAAGGGTTGGTGGCTGTCAGGCCCAGATTGCGCCGCGACAGGCGGATGGCCGCGGCCATGAAGCGGCGATCCGCCTCCGAAACCGCTTCGACGTCCGCCCCGTTCGCGCCGCGCTCGCCTTGCGCCATGGGCCTAGTCCTCGTCCTGGTCGCTCCGCAACTCGCCGAGCACCTCGTGGAAATCCTTGGCCTCGCGGAAATTGCGGTAGACCGAGGCGAAGCGCACATAGGCGACGTCGTCTATCGCCTTCAAGGCCTCCATGACGAGGCGGCCGATCTCGTCGGCCATCACCTCGGTCTCGCCCGAACTTTCGAGCTGGCGGGCGATGCCGGTCGCGGCGCGTTCGATGCGGTCGGGATCGACGTTGCGCTTGCGCGTGGCGATCTCCATCGAGCGCAGCAGCTTGTCGCGGGAGAACGGCACCTTGCGGCCGGAACGCTTGACGACGACGAGGTCACGCAGCTGCACCCGCTCGAAGGTGGTGAAGCGGCCGCCGCAATCCGGGCAGACGCGGCGGCGGCGGATCGCCGCCCCGTCTTCGGCGGGGCGGGAATCCTTGACCTGCGTGTCTTCGGACTGACAGAACGGACAGCGCATGTTACCCCTCCGGCGAATGAATCCTCGCCGGGATGCTTACCCCATCAGCCGAGATAGGGGTAGAGCGGGAAACGGCCGCACAGCGCGGCGACCTTGTCCCGCACCGCTGCCTCGACGGCCGCGTTGCCCTCGTCGGAGTTGGCCGCCTTCAGTCCGTCGAGCACTTCCGAGATCAGCCTGCCGATCTCGGCGAACTCGGCCGTGCCGAAGCCGCGCGTGGTGCCGGCCGGGCTGCCGAGGCGCACGCCCGAGGTGACGAACGGCTTTTCCGGGTCGAAGGGGATGCCGTTCTTGTTGCAGGTGATGTGGGCGCGGCCGAGCGCCGCCTCGGCGCGCTTGCCGGTGGCGTTCTTGGGCCTGAGGTCGACCAGCATCAGATGGTTGTCGGTGCCGCCGGAGACGATGTCGAGGCCGGTCTCGCGAAGGCTGGCCGCAAGGGTACGCGCGTTCTCGACGACGTTGGCGGCATAGGTGCGGAACTCGGGCTGCAACGCCTCGCCGAGTGCCACCGCCTTGGCGGCGATGACGTGCATCAGCGGGCCGCCCTGAAGGCCGGGGAACACCGCCGAGTTGATCTTCTTGGCGATGTCCTCGTCATTGGTCAGGATCATGCCGCCGCGCGGGCCGCGCAGCGACTTGTGCGTCGTCGTGGTGACGACATGGGCGTGCGGCACCGGCGAGGGGTGGACGCCGCCGGCGACGAGGCCGGCGATGTGGGCCATGTCGACCATCAGATACGCGCCGACCGAATCCGCTATGTCGCGAAAACGCTTCCAGTCCCAGACGCGCGAATAGGCGGTGCCGCCGGCGAGGATGAGCTTCGGCTTGACCTCGTGAGCCTTCTTCTCGATCTCGTCCATGTCGAGCAGGTGGTCGTCGCGGCGCACGCCGTAGGAGACGACGTTGAACCACTTGCCGCTCATGTTGACGGGCGAGCCGTGGGTCAGATGGCCGCCGGAATTCAGGTCGAGGCCCATGAAGGTGTCGCCCGGCTGGAGCAAAGCGAGGAACACGGCCTGGTTCATCTGGCTGCCGGAATTGGGCTGGACATTTGCGAAGGCGGCGCCGAACAGCGCCTTGGCGCGCTCGATCGCCAGTTCCTCGACGATGTCGACATACTGGCAGCCGCCATAGTAGCGCTTGCCGGGATAGCCTTCGGCATATTTGTTGGTCAGGACCGTGCCTTGCGCCTCCAGCACGGCGCGGCTGACGATGTTCTCCGAGGCGATCAGCTCGATCTCGTCGCGCTGGCGGCCGAGCTCCTTACGGACGGCGCCGAAAATCTCGGGATCGCGCTCCTCGAGAGGCTGGGAAAAGAAAGCGGGGACGGCGGCCGTTACGCGGGTGTCCATGGCATCGGTCCTTCGGTGGGCATGGGAGGTGAGGATGCCGGCCGCATACCACACTTCCCCCCGCCATTCCACGCCCGGGCGGGAAATTTCATCCCCTTCTCGAGGCATGCCCCTCGCGCGGCCGCGCAAAAGAAAAGGCCGCCCTGGCGGCGGCCTTTCCGATGCGGCGTCTCGCGTACTCTAGAGCGTCGAGAGCTGGAGCTCGTCCACCCCGTCGCGGCCGTAGATGTCGTCGCGGAAATGGGCGACGCCGTCGCCGGTGGCCCAGGCGGAGATGTAGGTGAAATAGACCGGCACCGGGTTGGCGACCGGGATCTTGACGTCCGAATCCGTCTGGATGGTCTGCTCGATCTGGCGGCGGTCCCAGCCCGGCGTTTCCCTGAGGATCCAGGTGACGAGGTCGCGCACGTTCTGGACGCGCACGCAGCCCGACGAATCGAAGCGCATCAAATTGTTGAATAGGCTCTGCTGCGGCGTGTCGTGCATGTAGACCGCATGCGGATTGTGGAAGTTGATCTTGATCGTCGCCATCGCGTTGATGCGGCCGGGATCCTGCCGGAAGCGCAGCTTGGCGGCTTCCTCGGTCGACCAGTCGATGCTCATCGGGTCGACCTCGCCGTTCGGGCCGAAGATGCGGATGTTGTTCTCGGCGAGGTAGTTCGGGTTCTTGCGCATCAGCGGGATGATGTCGCGGCGCACGATGGATTCGGGCGCGTTCCAGTAGGGGTTGATGTTGATCTCGTGGATCTTGGAATTCAGGATCGGCGTCTGGCGGTCGATCTTGCCGACGACGGCGGTGTGGCGCGAGACGACGCGGCCGCCCTCCACCGCCTCGATCTGGGCGGCGGGGATGTTGACCATGACGTAGCGCTCGCCGAGGAAGCCCGACATCGAGCGCAGGCGCACGAGGTTGGTCTCGAGCTGGCCGAGGCGCACCGGGGCGGAAACGTTCATCGCCGCATAGGTGTACTTGCCGGCGACGCCGTCGGACGGGATGCCGTGGCGGGTCTGGAAGCGCTTGAGCGCGGCGTCGACATAGGTGTCGAAGGACGGCGAGATGCCGGCGCGCTCGGAAAGGTCGCCCGAGATCATCAGCCGCGTGCGCAGCACCTCGACGTCGCGGTCGGACACGCCGAGCCGGAGCGCCTTGGTGGCGGGCACCATCGGCCAGCCGCCGCGCGCGACGATGTCGGAATACTGGCCGAGCGTGCGCTCGATATGCGTCACCGTCTCGGGGCTGAAGATCGGCGAGGTCGAGACCACCCTGCCCGCCTGGGCGGAGGCGCGCGCGTCGAACTGGTCGTCCCAGCTTCCGCGCTGCGTCGAGGACAGGATATCGTCGATCGCGTTCTGCGCATGGACCGTCCGCGACAGGGCGGTGGCGGCGAGCGCGCCCGCGCCGGAGAGGAAGATGCGACGAGAAGTCTTCATACCGTGTCCCGATTTCCTGTTTTCGTCCGCAGCGCCGGCCGCGGCCGCGCTTCCTTCATCCACGTTATGACGGGCTTAACGTTAATATTCGCCCAACGCGCATGGCCGTCCCCCTCCCTTGCGGAAGATGACGGTTCTGCGGTCACATCTCAATATGGCAGGATCGTGGCCGATGCACGGCACAATGGCGTGAAGGCCCGACGCGGAGCGGCCGCAGGAGGGTCTCGCCCCCTGCGGCTGTCCCGGGTTCAGGCCGCCCGAACGCGCCCGTCGAGGGCTACATGCGGTAGGCGATGGTGTCGTTCCAGAAGCGGTCGAGGCGCTGGAGCGCGCGGTTCATCTGCTGGAACTCGTCCGAACTGATGCCGCCGACCTGCTCGATGGAGCCGATGTGGCGGTCGTAGAGCTTGCCGACCACGTCAGCCACGTCCTGGCCCTTCGGGGTCAGGCTGACGCGGACCGAGCGGCGGTCGACGCGCGAGCGCTGGTGGTTGATGAAGCCGAGATCGACCAGCTTCTTCAGATTGTAGGACACGTTCGAGCCGAGATAGTAGCCGCGGGAGCGCAATTCGCCCGCCGTCAGCTCGGCCGAGCCGATGTTGAACAGCAGCAGCGCCTGGATCGCGTTGATGTCGGAACGCCCGGCACGGTCGAACTCGTCCTTGATGACGTCGAGCAGGCGGCGATGCAGCCGCTCGACGAGCTGGAGCGATTCGAGGTAAAGGGAACGGATCGCATCCTTGCGATCGTCGTCGATGCTGATAGCGGGCTTCGCCGCCTGTCGCGAAGTCGTCATGGGTCTTGCCTCTCGTTTAACGCCCGGTGATCTTGTTTTCTCTCACCTTGGCCTGACCCTATCGAATGCCTATAAAATTCGACTTAAACCGCAGGCTTAACAAGGGCTTACTGAAGCCCCACCTGACATCACGCTGAAAAATGGGTTAATCGGCCTGCCGGCGCCGGCGCAGGAAGAAGGCGACGCGGAACGCGCAATAGGCGAGCGCGATGGCGACATGCAGGGCGACGAGGACCGGGCGCGCGCCGTACAATTCCGGGAAGCCGGCATACATGGCGATCTCGATCGAGGCGCACAGGAACCAGATCACCGCGCCCCAGGACGAGATCATCCACAGCCCGCTCGCCGCGAACGGGAACAGCACCGCCAGCGAGACGGAGGCGACCTGCCAGTGGACCGGCATCAGGTCGAAGCGCCACTCGGGGCCGTCGTTGATGCCGATCAGCCGCGTCCAGTAGAACAACCCGCACAGAAGGCCGAACGCGGCGACGGCGCGATGGAACCATTCCCAGCCGAGATCGAGTGTCGTGGCGTGAAGGACCACGCTGTCGCCTGTGCGGTGCATGTAAAAGGAGCGCTCCCGGGGGCCGATTCACCTGACGCAACCATGCACAAGGGCAAAGGCGGGGGCAAGCGCGGCCTTGCGGCGAGCCGCCGCGTTCGCGCCTGCCGCGACGGGGTGGAGCCTTCGCCCCGGCCGTGATAGAAGCCGCCGACCGGAGAGACGCCATGAACCGACACAGCCCTGCTCCCACCCCCCCTGCCCCGCCGCGCAGCGTCGACGAGATCACCGCCTCGCGCCGGCTGCGGCGCATGCGCAAGGCCGACTGGTCGCGCCGGCTGGTGCGGGAGAACCACCTCACCGTCGACGACCTGATCTGGCCGATCTTCCTGACCGAGGGCGAGAACCGGCGCGAGGAGATCCCGGCCATGCCGGGCGTGTTCCGGCTTTCCGTCGACCTCGCGATCCGGGAAGCGGAGCGCGCGGCCGGGCTCGGCATCCCGGCGCTCGCCACCTTCCCGAACGTCGACATGGCGCTGCGCAACCGCACCGGCGCGGAAATCCTCAACCCCGACAACCTCATCAACCGCGGCACGCGCGCGATCAAGGCGGCGGTGCCGGAAATCGGCGTCATCACCGACGCCGCGCTCGACCCGTTCACCGACCACGGCCATGACGGCATCCTGAGAGACGGCGTCATCGTCAACGACGAGACGGTCGCGACCGTCGCGGGGGGTGCGGTGCTGCAGGCGGCGGCCGGGGCGGACATCATCGCCCCCTCCGACATGATGGACGGGCGCATCGGCGCGATCCGCGACGCGCTCGACGCGGCCGGCTTCCAGGACGTGGCGATCATGTCCTACGCGACCAAGTTCGCCTCGGCCTTCTACGGCCCCTATCGCGAGGCGATCGGCACCAAGGGGCTCCTGAAGGGCGACAAGAAGACCTACTATCTCGACCACGCCAACACCGACGAGGCGATGCGCGAGATCGAGCAGGACCTCGACGAGGGCGCGGACATGATCATGGTCAAGCCCGGCCTGCCCTATCTCGACATCATCCGCCGCGCCCGCGACGAGTTCGCCGTGCCGACCTTCGCCTATCAGGTGTCCGGCGAATACGCGATGATCGAGGCGGCGAGCGCCAATGGCTGGATCGACGGCGAGGCGGCGATGCTGGAAAGCCTGATGGCGTTCAAGCGCGCCGGCTGCGACGGAATCCTCACCTATTTCGCGCCGCGCGTCGCCGAGATCCTCAAGGGCTGACGAGCACGAAATATTGAAAACCGCGCGAAAAACACCATCTCCTGTCGCGTAAGGGCGCTTGTTGCCCGGGAGACAGGAAGACATGACCACGACGCGCATCCTCGACGGCGAGATCATCCCCACCCGCCTCGACGACATCAGGGTCTACGAGGGCGTGCTGACGCGCCGGATGATGGCCTTCGTCATCGACTATCTCTTGGTGGCGCTGATGATGATCCCCTTCGCCATCCTCGTCTTCGTGTTCGGCATCGTCACGCTCGGCCTCGGCTGGGCGCTGTTCTCGGTGCTGTTCCCGGCGGTGGCGCTCACCTATGTCTGGAACACGATGGGCGGGCCCAACCAGGCGACCGTCGGCATGCGGATGATGGACATCCGGCTGGAGCGCCTCGACGGCCAGCGCATCGACGGGCTGCTCGCCATCGTCCATACGGTGCTGTTCTGGGCCGGCAACGTGCTCCTGACGCCGCTGATCCTCCTCGCCACGCTGTTCCTGGAGCGCAAGCGCACCGTTCACGACCTTTTGCTCGGCACCGTGGTGACGCGCGCCGACCGGTAGGAGACAGTCCGGACGCCGGTTTTTCCGTTCCGGAGGCCGGCGTTCAAATTTTTAAGGTTGACGTTTTTTGCTGGCGTGACATGCCTATGGGAGCGAACGGCAGCCCCGGACCATGAAACACCAACATCCACCCCACTCGCCGCAGTTCTACCTGACCGCGCCCTCGCCCTGCCCCTATGTCGAGGGCGAGTTCGAGCGGAAGGTGTTCACGCATCTCGCCGGCGACCGCGCGCCGGAGCTGAACGATCTTTTGACGCATGGCGGCTTCCGCCGCTCGCAGAACATCGCCTACCGCCCGGCCTGCGAGACCTGCCGGGCCTGCGTCTCGGTGCGCATCCTCGTCGACCAGTTCGAGCCGACGCGCAGCATGCGCCGCGCGGTGTCGCGCAACGACGACCTCATCGGCGCCGTCCACGACGCCGAGCCGTCCTCCGAGCAGTATTCGCTGTTCCGCACCTATCTCGACGCCCGCCACCATGACGGCGGCATGGCCGACATGACGGTGCTCGACTACGCGATGATGGTTGAGGACAGCCATGTCGACACCCGCATCGTAGAATACCGCCGGCGCGGGCCGGACAGCTTCATCACCGGCAAGGGCGAGGGCGAGCTGGTCGCCGTCGCGCTGACCGACTGGATGGCCGACGGGCTGTCGATGGTCTATTCCTTCTACGACCCGGCGCTCGAGCACCGCTCGCTCGGCACGTTCATGATCCTCGACCACATCGCCCGCGCCCGCGCCGCCGGCCTGCCGCATGTCTATCTCGGCTACTGGGTCAACGGATCGCGCAAGATGGCGTACAAGGTGCGCTTCGAGCCGCAGGAGCATCTCGGCCCCAAGGGCTGGGAACGCTACGAGCCGAAACAGGGCTGAGCGGACGCTCAGCCTGAAACCGGCCTGCGCCGCAGCCCGCCGAGGCGCAGGGACGAGGCCAGCAGCGTGACGCCCAGCAGCACGCCGAGCGCAGCAATCCCGCCCTCGACCATCATCGGCCTGCGGTCGAAGCTCCTGTCGAGCACGGCCTCGGCCGGCGCGTGCGGGTCGTAGAACACCGGCACGGACCGGCCCGTCACCAGCGCGAAATTCAACCGGCTGTAGAGCGTCCTCAGCCTGCGGTCGTGCGGCTTGCCCGTATCGGCGAAGCTGGCGGCCCGACCTTCATGCGACACGCCGTCGACCTCGTAGTCGTAGGCGACCGTCAGCACCAGCTCCGTGACCAGCCGCTCCTGCGGCCCCGTGACGTGACTGCGCTCGGAAAGCGAGACGGAGCGGATCGAGGCTTGCGCTTCCGGCCATGAACGCGCCGCAAGATGCAGGCGCAGTTCCTCCCAGGGCAGCTTCGCCGCCGCGCCGGCGGCGAGGGCCAGAACCAGCGATCCCGCGAGCGCCAGCAGCGCGGCCAGCGCCAGCGCCAGCGCCGCCTGCCCGATGCCCGGTTCGCCCGCGGCGCGCTTGTTCTATCCGGCCGCGCCCGTGGCGCGGCCATGCCTGCCGTTCTCATCCCGGCCCCCGCCGAACATTTCCCCGAACGCTACATTAGAAGACGGGCGATTTCGGAACGGCCAAGAAAATCGTTCAAATTGCAGGCAACCGCGCTTTCGCTGACTGGCCGCCCTCTGAGGGCGGCCAGTCAGACTCCCTGTTTTGACGCGAGTGCGGACGGAAAAGCGCTTCACACTTTTCCTGCAACCGCTTTACGGCTGCTTCAGCTCCATGAAGCGGATGCGGTTGTTGAACGGGTCGATGACCGTGACCTCGAGCCGCGTCCCCTCGTCCTCGAGACCCGGCCTCATATAGCGATAGTTCTTCGCGATGAGCTCGGCCTGGAAGGCGCGGATGCCTTTCATGTAGACGCACATGTTGCCGCCAGGCGTGGCGTCGCCGGCATGTTCCGACAGGTGCAGCCTCAACCCGGCGCGGGAGACCTGCGTGTAGAGCGGGAAGTTGTCGCCGTAGCGGTGCTCCCAGTCGACGGCAAAGCCGAGGAAGCCGAGATAGAATTCGTGCGCCTTGGCGACATCGAAGATGCGCACGATCGGCACGGCCTGCTCGAAGGCGATGCCGCCGGGGTCAGCGGCGGCTTCCTCGCGCCCGATCTGCGCCGAAAGGATGTTCCAGTTGTCCGTCCCGAACTGGCGGGCGACGATCTCCAGCGCCTCGCTGTGGGTGATCGTCAGGCCGCGTTCGGCAAGGGCTTCGCGCATGGCCCTGGCCATGGCTTTTGCATCGCGATGGTCGCGCATGTCCGTTTCCTTCGTCACGGCGAAGTCTTCGCTGACGCCCGCATTGCCAACGCCTTCGCCCCAACGGGTTGAAACGGTGAGCAAGGTCTGGTGGAGGCGTTCGCCATATCCTTTTGCAGGACGCGGGCTGCCGGCCGCCTCCGGCCGTCCGCATAAAATAGGCGATGCCGCGGCTCCTGTCAGCCGGATTGTTCGGGCCGCGCCCGCAGGCCGGCCGCCGGCCTCCTGCGCCGCGCGATCCGGCCGCGGAACGGCCGGTAGAGGACGAGCGCGGCCGCGAGCACGAGGTAGAGGAAGGGTTCGGCCGTCACCACCTTGACCGACATGGCGTAATGAATCGCGCCGCCGAGGACGACGACATAGGCGAGCCGGTGCAGCCGGTTCCAGTTCTTCCCCAACCGGCGGATCGAGGCAGCGTTCGAGGTCAGGGCGAGCGGGAGAAGCAGCACGAGGCAGGCCATGCCGATGGTGATGAACGGCCGCTTGGCGATGTCGGCGAGGATCGCGGCAAGGTTTAGGTTCTGGTCGAGGACGAGATAGGTCAGGAAGTGCATGACCACGTACCAGAAGGCGAGAAGGCCGAGCGCGCGGCGGTAGCGCAGGAGATTGATGCCGGCAAGGTCGCGCAGCGGCGTGACGGCGAGCGTGGCGAGAAGGAAGCGCAGCGCCCAGATGCCGAGCACATGCTCGAACTCCTTGATCGCGTTGCCCGGTATCTGCCCGGTCGCGCCGAGCCAGAACCAGTACGCCGCCGGCACGAAGCCCGCCGCATAGAGCGCCCAGATGCCGACCCCGCGCCAGCGCCGCGACGATGCAGGTTGCATCAGTAGTCGGCCGCGAGGTCCATGCCGGCATAGAGGCCGGCGACCTCCCCGGCATAGCCGTTGAAGGGCAGCGTGTCGCGGCGGCTCGGGCTGAAGAAGCCGCCCTCGCCGATGCGGATTTCGCTCGCCTGGCTCCAGCGCGGGTGGTCGACCGTCGGATTGACGTTGGCGTAGAAGCCGTATTCGTGCGCGGCCATGCGCTTCCAGCTCGTCACCGGCTCGTCCTCGACGAGCGAGATGCGCACGATCGACTTTATGCCCTTGAAGCCGTATTTCCACGGCACGACGAGCCGGACCGGCGCGCCGTTCTGGTTGGGCAGGGTACGGCCGTAAAGACCGACGGCGAGGATGGTGAGCGGATGGCGCGCCTCGTCGAGCCGGAGGCCCTCGACATAGGGCCACGGCAGCGGCTGGAACAGCCCCTTCTGGCCGGGCATCTCCTCGGGGCGCACCACGGTCACGAAGGCGACGTATTTCGCGCTGCCGAGCGGCTCGACCTGATCGAGCAGCGCGGCCAGCGGGAAGCCGACCCAGGGAATGACCATCGACCACGCCTCGACGCAGCGCATGCGGTAGACCCGCTCCTCCAGAGGGAAGCCGCGCAGGTCGTCGAGGTCGAAGGTGCGGGGCTTGGCGACCAGCCCGTCGACCTCCAGCGTCCACGGCTCGGGCCGGAACGCGCCGGAGTTTCGCGACGGGTCGGCCTTGCCGGCGCCGAACTCGTAGAAATTGTTGTAGCTGGTGACGTCCTTTATCGGCGTCGGCGGCTCGGAGGTGCCGAAGGGGCCGGGCTTCAGGGGAAGCGGGTCCTGCGCCGCCCCGGCCGGGCGCACGGCCGACAGCACCGGCAGCGAAGCCAGCGCGCCGGCGATCAGCGCGCGCCGGTTCAGCCAGGCGGATTGCGGCGTGATCTCGGACTGCGGCACCGGGGGGACGCGGTAGACAGCCATGGCTCATGCTCCTGCTCGCGCGGCACGAACGGCCCGCGCAATCCGCCCAGCAGAGCAGAGTTTTCCACTGACGGAAAGGGGTTCGGCGGGCACATTTCGGTGTTCGGGCAGGGGCAGCGCCTGCACCCAAGATTATTCCTTACCCGAACTTCCCGGTCCGGGGAAAACCCTTCGGCACCATGCGGCCGGCCGAGGCGCGCAGGCCGATCCACTCGGCGAGCTCTTCCTTCGAGCGGGTGAAGGTACGGTCGGCCGAATCCTGCCACGACAGCCCGGCATCGATGGCGAAGGTGCGGATGTCGCCGACGCCGCCGTCCTTGTACTTCTGCAGCCGCACGCCCTTGCCGCGCGCCATCTCCGGCACTTCCGCCAGCGGGAAGACAAGCAGCTTGCGGTTCTCGCCGACGATGGCGACGTGATCGCCGGTAACGGGAACGCACAGCTTGGCCTCGTCCGGCGCCTTGACGTTCATCGCCTGCTTGCCCTTGCGGGTGTTGGCGACCACCTCGGTCTCCGGCACGAGGAAGCCGTTGCCGAGATGCGAGGCGAGCAGCAGCTTGCGCGCGGGGTCGTGGACGAAGGCGGTGACGATGTCCTGATCGTTCTCCATGTCGACGATGATGCGGATCGGCTCGCCATGGCCGCGCCCGCCCGGCAGGCGATCAGTGCCGATGGTGTAGAACTTTCCGCCCGTCGTGAAGACGAGGATCTTGTCCGTAGTCTGGGCATGGAAGGCGAGCTTGAGGCCGTCGCCCTCCTTGAAGGCGAGCGTCGAGAAATCGGCGAGGTGGCCCTTCATCGCCCTCAGCCAGCCCTTTTCCGAGACCACGACCGTCACCGGCTCGCGCTCGATCATCGCCTGCGCGATGTGCTCCTCGTCATGCTCGGGCGCGTCGGCGAACTGGGTGCGGCGGCGTCCGAGATCGGTGTGCGAGCCGAAGCGGTCGCGCAGCTTCTCGACCTCCCAGCGGATGGTCTTCCACTGCTTCACATCCGAGGCGAGCAGCGCCTCGATCTGCGCCTTCTCGCCCGAGAGCGCGTCGAACTCCTTGCGGATCTCGAACTCCTCCAGCTTGCGCAGGGCTCTGAGGCGCATGTTGAGGATCGACTCGGCCTGAAGGTCGGTCAGGTCCCAGCGCGCCATCATCACGGGCTTGGGCTCGTCCTCCTCGCGGATGATGCGGATGACCTCGTCGATGTTGAGGTACGCGACGAGATAGCCGCCGAGGATTTCCAGCCGCCGGTCGATCTCGCCGAGGCGATGGCGCGAGCGGCGGACCAGCACCTCCTTGCGGTGCTCCAGCCATTCCTGCAGCACCTGCTTCAGCGACAGGACGCCCGGCACCTTGCCGCGCGACAGGACGTTCATGTTGAGCGGGAAGCGGGCTTCCAGCTCGGTCAGCTTGAACAGCGATTCCATCAGGATCGCCGGGTCGACGGTGCGGCTCTTGGGCACCAGCACGAGGCGGATATCCTCGGCCGACTCGTCGCGCACGTCCTCCAGAAGCGGCAGCCGGCGCGCCATCAGCAGTTCGGCGATCTTCTCGACCAGCCGCGACTTCTGCACGCCGTAGGGGATTTCGGTGACGACGATCTGCCAGGTGCCGCGTCTCTGGTCCTCGGCATGCCATTTCGAGCGGGTGCGGAACGAGCCGCGCCCGGTCTTGTAGGCTTCGAGGATCGTGTCGAAGGAATCGACGATGATGCCGCCGGTCGGGAAATCGGGGCCGCGCACCTTGTTCTCGTCTGGGTCCTCGGCCGGCTCGCGGCTCGTCAGGTCCTCGACTTGCGCATCCGGGTGGTCGATCAGATGGAGCGCGGCGCAGCACAGCTCGCCGATGTTGTGCGGCGGGATCGAGGTCGCCATGCCGACGGCAATCCCGGACGAGCCGTTAGCGAGAAGGTTGGGGAACGCGCCCGGCAGCACGACCGGCTCCTCGTCCTCCTCGTTGTAGGTGGGGCGGAAATCGACGGCGTCCTCGGTGATGCCGGCCAGCAGCTCGGTCGCCACCTCGGTCATGCGCGCCTCGGTGTAGCGCATGGCGGCGGCGTTATCGCCGTCGATGTTGCCGAAATTGCCCTGCCCGTCGACCAGCGGATAGCGCACCGAGAACGATTGCGCGAGGCGCACCAGCGCGTCGTAGATCGACTGGTCGCCATGCGGATGGAACTTGCCCATCACCTCGCCGACGATGCGGGCGCATTTGGCGAAGCCCTGGTCAGGGTTGAGGCGCAGCAGCCGCATCGCGTGCATGATGCGCCGGTGGACGGGCTTCAGCCCGTCGCGCACGTCGGGCAGCGCCCGGTGCATGATGGTCGACAACGCATAGGCGAGGTAGCGCTCCTCGAGCGCCTGCCGCAGATCGACCGGCTCGATGTGGTCTCCCCCGTCCGATCCGGGCGGAACAAGCTCTTTTCCCATGATTTCCGGTTAATCGAGCCGGTGATTCGGGGCAAGAGCGCGGGCGCTCCGCCGCCCGTCTTGCCGCGCCTTCACGGTGAAAAATCGGGAAACCATGATCGCAACCGGCGGGGAGGTTTGATTTGCCTTTTGTAACAAAAGCGTCAATCTTGCCGCCGCGTCATTCTCCGGTCCTGATCCTGAGCGACAGGATTGCACGGGAAGGACAACCAATCCGCCGATCGGCGGGACAACAGGGATCGCCACATGACCGCCCAGACGACCGCTTTGCGCAAGCATATCCATATTCTCGCCGCCACGACGCTGCTCAGCGCGGCGACCTTCGCCGGCGCCTCGGCGCAGGAGGTCGAGGCCGCCGCCGAGCGCCTTCAGACCTATGTCGCCGACCAGGGTTTCAAGATCGAGTGGGACGGCATCGACCTCGACACCGACGGCTCGAGCGGCATTCTCGTCGGTGTCCGCGCCGGCAATGACGAGGCCATGGTGCCGGTCGGCAACATCCGCCTCGCCGGCGTCACGCGCGACGACAAGGGCTACAGGGTCGAGCGCATTACGCTGGCCGATTTCAGCGGCGCCGACGACGAGGAGGAAGTGCGTTTCGCCGCCGAGGGCATCGAGCTCGGCAATGTGCTGCTGCCCGACGAGGACAAGCGCGACAATTACGGCGGCTTCCTTTTCTACGAGACCTTCGCTCTCGACCGGATGGCGCTGACGATCGCCGGCACGGACGTGTTCACCATGGGCGACATGCATTTCGAGGTCACGGAACCGGACGGCGACACGCCGATGGACTTCTCCGGCGCGGCCGAAAGCTTCACCGTCGACCTGTCGCTGATGGAGGACGAGAACCAGCTCGCCGTGATGGAGGCGCTCGGCCTCAAGCAGATGAAAGGCTATATGGAGGTCGAGGGAAGCTGGAACCCGAATGACGGGCGGCTGGCCTTTTCGCAGTACGACATGACCGTGGTGGAAGCCGGCACGCTCGGCTTCACCTTCGATCTCGGCGGCTACACGCCGAGCCTGATCGCCTCGCTGCGCGAGCTGCAGAAGCAGATGGCCGAGAACCCCGACAGCGACAACTCGGCCCAGGGGCTGGCCATCCTCGGCCTGCTCCAGCAGATGACCTTCCACAGCGCCGAGATCAGCTTCGCCGACGACACGCTGACCAACAAGGTGCTGGACTTTGTCGCCAAGAACCAGGGCATGCGCGCGGCCGACATCGCCAACCAGGCCA
This sequence comes from Aquamicrobium sp., assembly GCF_023954335.1. Taxonomy (NCBI): domain Bacteria; kingdom Pseudomonadati; phylum Pseudomonadota; class Alphaproteobacteria; order Hyphomicrobiales; family Phyllobacteriaceae; genus Aquamicrobium; species Aquamicrobium sp. Next base: position 1,399,845 of record NZ_JAMLIE010000001.1, on the reverse strand, counting down.
AGGCCGTGGTGCCGTTCGCGCTGGCTCAGCTCAACAATCCCGAGCTGACCGCGCAGGCCTCGCAGGCCGTCTCGACGTTCCTCGACGACCCGCAGAGCCTGACGGTGTCGGCGCGGCCGGCCCAGCCCGTCCCGTTCGCGCTGCTGATGGCCACCGCGATGACGACGCCGGTGGAACTGACCAAGTCGCTCGGCGTCACGGTCACCGCCAACGACTGACGGAGCCCAAGGGGCGGAATCGGAAGGCCCGGCGCTCGTCACGCCGGGCCTTCGCGTTTCAGCCGTGCGAATGCGGGAACACCCGCGAGGACTTGACCGTGCCGTAGACGAGGCTCGTCTTCATCGAGCTGATGCCGGGAATGGCGTGCAGGCGCTTGCGCACGAAGCGCTCGTACTCCTCGAGGTCGGCGACGACGACGCGCAGCATGTAGTCGGCCTCGCCGGTCAGGAGGTAGCAGTCGAGGATCTCGTCGATGCGCTGGATGCTCTTCTCGAAATTCTCCACCGCGTCGCGCTCGGGCCGCTGGAGCGCGACGAGGATGAAGGCGGTGATGGAGAGCCCGCAGGCGCGCGGATCGACATTCGCCGAATAGCCGGTGATCACGCCCGCCTCCTCCAGGAGCCGGACCCGGCGCAGGCAGGGCGACGGCGACAGGTTCACGCGCGCGGCGAGCTCCTGATTGGTCAGCCGCCCGTCCTGCTGCAACTCGCGGATTATCTGCCAATCCTTGGCATCAATTTCTTTCATTTCGTATTTTTCCAGCATTCAATGCCAACAGTTCCGGGAATTGTGGCATGGTTTGGCAGCACCTGCCAGAGACGTCATGCGAGGATTCGTCCTGTCCCGAACATTTCAGGCAGGAAAGAATCCGTCCATGAATCCGCATCGCCCCGCCGGCTTCGCCACCCGCGCCATCCATCTCGGCTACGACCCGATGCAGAACCAGGGCGCGCTGACGCCGCCGCTGCACCTGACCTCGACCTTCGCCTTCGACAGCGCCGAGCAGGGCGCAGCGATCTTCGCCGGCGAGGCGCCGGGCTTCTTCTATTCGCGCGTCTCCAACCCGACCAACGACCTGCTCGAACGCCGCGCCGCCGCCCTCGAGGGCGCGGAGGCGGGGCTGGCGCTCGCCTCCGGCATGGGCGCGATCAGCGCCGTGCTGTGGAGCTTCCTCGCCCCCGGCGACGAGATCATCGCCGACGAGACGCTCTACGGCTGCACCTTCTCCTTCCTCAATCACGGGCTTGCGAAGTTCGGCATCACCGTCACCCATGTCGACATGACCGACCCCGAGACGGTGCGCGCCGCGCTGTCGCCCCGCACCAAGATCGTCTATTTCGAGACGCCGGCGAACCCGAACATGCGGCTGATCGACATCGCGGCCGTGGCGAAGATCGCGCATGAGAAGGGCGCGCGCGTCGTCGTCGACAACACCTACGCCACGCCGGTCCTGACCCGGCCGGTCGAGCTCGGGGCCGACATCGTCGTCCACTCGGCGACGAAATATCTCGGCGGCCATGGCGACCTGATCGGCGGCATCGCCGTCGGCGGCGCCGAGGACATGCTGCTGGTGCGCACCTACGGCATGAAGGACATGACCGGCGCGGTGATGTCGCCCTTCACCGCCATGCTGCTCTTGCGCGGCATCAAGACGCTGAAGCTCAGGATGCGCCAGCATTGCGAGAACGCCATGGCGGCGGCGCGGATGCTGGAGGCGCATCCGGCGGTCGCCGCGGTCTACTATCCGGGCCTGCAAAGCTTTCCCCAGCACGAGCTGGCGCGGCGGCAGATGCCCGGCTTCGGCGCGATGATCGCGCTCGAGCTGAAGGGCGGGCTGGAAGCCGGCCGGGCGATGATGAACCGCATGGAGATGGTGCGCCGCGCCGTCTCGCTCGGCGACACCGAAAGCCTGATCCAGCATCCGGCGTCGATGACCCATGCCAGCTACACGCCCGAGGAGCGCGCGCGGCACGGCATCTCCGAAGGGCTGATCCGCCTCTCGGTCGGGCTGGAGGAGGTCGAGGACATCCTCGCCGACCTCGAACAGGCGCTCGACGCGCTGGCGCGCTGAGCCGCGCGCCCTCTGCCCTCCCCTTCGCACGGCATCGTCGCATTTCCGGCGATGCCGCCTTTTCTTTCCGCCACAAGCGTGTTACCAGCCGCTGCCATCCTGAAGGGGAGAAAATGAGTCGCCGCCGGCCGCAAGGCTCCGAGCGCTCCTCCCGCGCACCCGAATTTTTCGAGGATCGGCAATGGCAAGAATCATCGAGACCGCAACCGGCGCGCTGGCGCTCACCTTCGATGACGTGCTGCTGCAGCCCGGCCATTCCGAGGTGATGCCCGGCCAGACCGACGTTTCGACGCGCATCGCCCGCGACATCGAGCTGAACATCCCGATCCTGTCGGCGGCGATGGACACCGTCACCGACGCGCGGCTCGCCATCGCCATGGCGCAGGCCGGCGGCATCGGCGTCATCCACCGCAATTTCAGCCCGGAAGAGCAGGCCGAGCAGGTGCGGCAGGTCAAGAAATTCGAGAGCGGCATGGTGGTCAACCCGCTGACCATCGGCCCCGAGGCGACGCTGGCCGACGCCAAGGCGCTGATGAGCGCGCACGGCATTTCCGGCATTCCCGTGGTCGAGAACGGCGGCACGGGCGGCCATTCGACCGGCAAGCTGATCGGCATCCTCACCAACCGCGACGTGCGCTTCGCTTCCGACCCGAAGCAGAAGGTGCGCGAGCTGATGACGCATGAGCGGCTCGTCACGGTGACCGAGAACGTCGAGCAGGACGAGGCCAAGCGGCTGCTGCACCAGCACCGGATCGAGAAGCTGCTGGTGGTCGATCCCGGCGGCCACTGCGTCGGCCTCATCACCGTCAAGGACATCGAGAAGTCGCAGTTGAACCCCAACGCGGCCAAGGACGCGCAGGGACGGCTGCGCGTCGCGGCAGCGACCAGCGTCGGCGACGACGGGCTGGAGCGGGCCGAGCGGCTGATCGACGCCGGCGTCGACCTCCTCGTCATCGACACCGCGCACGGCCATTCGCAGCGCGTGCTCGACGCGGTCGTCAAGGCCAAGAAGCTGTCCAACGCCGTGCGCATCCTCGCCGGCAACGTCGCCACCGCCGACGCCACGAAGGCGCTGATCGACGCGGGCGCGGACGCGGTCAAGGTCGGCATCGGGCCGGGCTCGATCTGCACCACGCGCATCGTCGCCGGCGTCGGCGTGCCGCAGCTTTCGGCGATCATGTCGGCGGTCGAGGAAGCGGACAAGGCAGGGCTCGGCATCATCGCCGATGGCGGCATCAAGTTCTCGGGCGACCTCGCCAAGGCGCTGGCCGCCGGCGCCTCGGCCGCCATGGTCGGCTCGCTGCTCGCCGGCACGGACGAGAGCCCCGGTGAGGTCTATCTGCACCAGGGCCGCTCGTTCAAGGCCTATCGCGGCATGGGTTCGGTCGGCGCGATGGCGCGCGGCTCGGCCGACCGCTACTTCCAGGCCGAGGTGCGCGACGCGCTGAAGCTGGTGCCGGAAGGCATCGAGGGCCAGGTGCCCTACAAGGGGCCGGTCGGCGGCGTGCTGCACCAGCTCGTCGGCGGGCTGAAGGCGGCGATGGGCTATGTCGGCGCGCAGAACCTCGCCGAGTTCCGGGCGCGCGCCACCTTCGTGCGCATCTCCAACGCCGGCCTGCGCGAAAGCCACGCCCACGACGTGACCATCACGAGGGAAAGCCCGAACTATCCCGGCGGGATGTAGGGGAAGGAACGCCGGTCAGTCGAGATCGGCCATCCGGACAAAGATGTCGGGCAGCGCCGCGGGAGCGAGGGGCGCGCCTGCGGCGATCCGCTCGATGCTGCCCCATTGCCCGTCCGGAGCTGGCTCGCGATGGACCCAGGTCTCGCGGCTTGCCGCGTCCACCACCCAGAGCTCTCCAACGCCGTGACGGGCATAAATCCGCGCCTTCAGGCCCCGGTCGTAGGCGATGGAAGAGGCCGCGACCTCGATCGCGAGGATAACGTCGCTTCCCTTGACGTCCTCGGGAAGCAGCCGCTTCGGATAGAGGCACAGGTCCGGTTCGACGAAGGTGCGCTCGTCGAGATAGAGCGACGTCTCGACCGCGAGGCGTAATTCGTCGGGGATGTTACGCGCGAAGATGGTGAGGAGAGCAGCCTTGACAACCTCGTGCTGGTTTCCCTTGGGCGACATCGGAACGAGTTCCCCCTCGATCAGCTCGAAATTCTCGTCCTCGGCGATGATGCCCGCCTCGACCATACGGCGGATTTCCGCCACGGTGAACGAGCGGCGGGGCAGGCCTTCGGCGGCGCGGGTGGCAACGATGTTCATGCCGGCATCCTTGCTGTGCTGGCGACAAGCCTATCATGCCGGCCGCCGATTGTCTGCAATCGCGCGGCCGGCAGAGGGCGATGGCGGCGCCGGACCACGCCCAAATCCACCGCCCCACGGAAAGGCGGCTTGACATTGGTGCGGGCAGGCGCCCAATCGGCCGTGTCGATCCCTCCATCCAGCCAAGGACACGCTTCATGACGCAGACTGCCATCTTCTGGCCGATGATCGCCCATGTGGCGCTGATCGTCATCCTCTATGCGCTTCTGGGACAGCGGCGCGCGGCGGCGGTGAAGGCCGGAAAGGCGAAGATCTCGCAGTTCCGCGAGAACCTGAACGAGCCGGAAGACAGCCTGTTCGTCCGCAACTGCCTTTCGAACCAGTTCGAGCTGCCGGTGCTGTTCCACATCGTGTGCCTCGCGCTTCACGTCACCGGCGGCGACGGCGCGTGGGCGGTGGCGCTGGCGTGGCTGTTCGTTCTCTCACGCTATGCCCATGCCGCGATCCACGTCACCTCGAACCGCATCCGCCATCGCCAGCCCGCTTTCATCGCCGGCTTCGCCGTTCTGATCGTCCTGTGGGCCATGCTCGGCTTCCGCATCCTGACCGGCAACTGACAGGCTGCGCAGGACGCCGGCGAGCAGGCGGCATTCGTCCTGCCGGTCGGCGCTGCCGCGCCACGCGAAGGCGAGCCTGCGCACCGGCATCGGCTCGGAAAACGGCACCGCCTTGACCTCGGGCGAGACGACGCCCGCCGCCAGCGCCATCTCGGGAACCAGCGTCACGCCCTGCCCGTGGGCGACCATCTGGAGCAGCGTCGTCAGGCTCGCCGCGCCGTAATTGGCGAGCGCGGCGCGGCGCGCGGCGGTGCAGATCTCCAGCGCCTGGTTGCGCATGCAGTGACCGTCCTCCAGCAGCATCAGCCGCTCCAGCGCCGGACTTTCCGGCGGTACGGGCGGAGCGACGAAGCCGGGATCGTCGGCCGGCACGGCGAGGAAGAAGCGGTCCTCGAACAGCGGCTCCATGACGAGGGTCGGGTGCTCGAGCGGCAGCGCCGCGATCATGCCGTCGAGGCGGCCCGCCGCGGTCTCGTCGACGAGCGTCACCGTCACCGCCTCGCGCAGCTCGATCACCAGACGCGGAAACCGCTCCTTCAGCAGCGGCAAGAGGCGCGGCAGGAGATAGGGCGCGACGGTGGGGATGACACCGAGCCGGAAGCGCCCTTCCATCGGCGCGCGGCCACGCCGCGCCAGCGCCTCTATGTCGCGGATCTCGCGCAGCACCCGCTCGATGCGCGGGCGCAGGGCGCGCGCGTCCTCGGTCAGCCGCACGCCGCGGCCGCCGCGCTCGAACAGCCGGCATTCCAGCCGCTCCTCCATCTCGGCGATCTGGGCCGAGAGCGCCGGCTGGCTGACGCCGGCAAGGCCGGCCGCGCGGCCGAAATGCAGGACCTCGGCCAGCGTCACGAAATATTCCATCTGGCGGATCGTCAGGCGTATCATAACTTCAAATTATCAGAAGAAACACAAATAGCAATTTGATCTTATCATTATCGCTGGCTAATTTTGGAATCATTCCAGACTGATGCCGGCCGAGGGCCGGCAGCGGCAAGCTGAAATTTCAACACGTCGAGCCGCCGGCGCAAGATCGGCGCGGCCCATGCATTGCCGAAGACCTCCGCGCGCGAAGCGTCGCCAGCGGCGTCCGGCAGGAACCACAGGAGACGGATATGGACGCCCTCGAAGTCAACGAAAACACCGAGACCGAGCCGACCCCGCGCGGCCAATGCCCGGTGGTGCACGGCGCCTCGATCGCCTCGAACGCGGCCATGCGCTCGAACCGCGACTGGTGGCCGAACCAGCTCAACCTCAAGATCCTGCACCAGAACTCGGCGCTGTCGAGCCCGATGGGCGAGGCCTTCGACTATCCGCAAGCTTTCGGACAGCTCGACTACGAGGCGCTGAAGAAGGACCTCGCGGCGCTGATGACCGACAGCCAGGACTGGTGGCCGGCCGATTTCGGCCATTACGGCCCGCTGTTCATCCGCATGGCCTGGCACAGCGCCGGCACCTACCGCATCGCCGACGGCCGCGGCGGCGCGGGCGCGGGCCAGCAGCGCTTCGCCCCGCTCAACTCCTGGCCGGACAACGTCAACCTCGACAAGGCGCGCCGGCTGCTCTGGCCGATCAAGCAGAAATACGGCAACCGCATCTCCTGGGCCGACCTGATGATCCTGACCGGCAACGTCGCGCTGGAGACGATGGGCTTCAAGACCTTCGGCTTCGCCGGCGGCCGCGCCGACGTGTGGGAGCCGGAGGAGGACGTCTACTGGGGCGGCGAGGACAAGTGGCTCGACGACCGGCGCTATACCGGCGAGCGCGACCTGGAAAACCCGCTCGCCGCCGTGCAGATGGGCCTCATCTACGTCAACCCCGAGGGGCCGAACGGCAACCCGGACCCCATCGCCTCGGCCCGCGACATCCGCGAGACCTTCGCCCGCATGGCGATGGACGACGAGGAGACGGTGGCGCTGATCGCCGGCGGCCACACCTTCGGCAAGACGCACGGCGCGGCCGACGCCGCCCATGTCGGCCCCGAGCCGGAGGCGGCGGGCCTCGCCGAGCAGGGCCTGGGCTGGGTGAACAGCTACGGCAGCGGCAGGGGCGGCGACACGATCGGCAGCGGCCTCGAGGTGACGTGGACCTCGGCGCCGACCAAGTGGACCAACAACTTCCTGTGGAACCTGTTCGGCTACGAATGGGAGCTGACCAGGAGCCCGGCCGGCGCGCACCAGTGGATTCCCCAGCACGGCATGGGGGCCAACACCGTGCCGGACGCGCACGACAGGTCGAAGCGCCACGCGCCGGCGATGCTGACCAGCGACATCGCCCTCAGGGCCGACCCGGCCTATGAGAAGATCGCCCGCCGCTTCCTCGAGGACCCGGACGCGTTCGCCCACGCCTTCGCCCGCGCGTGGTTCAAGCTGACCCATCGCGACATGGGGCCGAAGTCGCGCTATCTCGGGCCCGAGGTTCCGGCCGAGGACCTGATCTGGCAGGACCCGGTGCCGGCGGTCGACCATGTGCTGATCGACGACAACGACATCGCCGCCCTCAAGGCGAAGATCCTCGCCTCCGGCCTGACGATCTCCGAGCTGGTCTCGACCGCATGGGCCTCGGCCTCGACTTTCCGCGGCTCGGACAAGCGCGGCGGCGCCAACGGCGCGCGCATCCGCCTCACCCCGCAGAAGGACTGGGAGGTCAACCAGCCGGCCCAACTCGCGCGGGTGCTGGAGACGCTGGAAGGCATAAGGCAGGCGTTCGACGCGGCGCAGACCGGCAACAAGAAGGTCTCGCTCGCCGATCTGATCGTGCTCGGCGGCGCGGCAGCGGTCGAGGAAGCGGCTCGGGCGGCCGGCCATCCAGTGGCGGTGCCGTTCGCGCCGGGCCGCACGGATGCGAGCCAGGAGCAGACGGACGTCGAGTCCTTCTCCGTGATCGAGCCGGCGGCCGACGGGTTCCGCAATTACCTCAAGCGGCCGTTCCGGGTTACCGCCGAGGAGCTGCTGGTCGACAAGGCGCAACTGCTGACGCTCACCGCGCCGGAGATGACGGTGCTGGTCGGCGGCCTGCGCGTGCTCGGCGCCAATCATGGCGGCTCGCAGAACGGCGTCTTCACCGACCGGCCGGGCCAGTTGACCAACGACTTCTTCGTCAACCTGCTCGACATGGCGACCGCATGGAAGCCGACCTCGGAAACCGAGGAACTGTTCGAGGGCCGCGACCGCGCGACGGGCGAAGTCAGGTGGACCGGCACCCGCGTCGACCTGATCTTCGGCTCGCACTCGCAGCTTCGCGCGCTGGCGGAAGTCTACGCCCAGAGCGACGCCGGGTCGAAATTCGTCAACGACTTCGTCGCAGCCTGGAACAAGGTGATGAACGCCGACCGCTTCGACCTCGCCTGACCGGCGGAGCGAAATAGCCGTTACCGGAGCAGGCGCGGAGCGATCCGCGCCTGTTTTCGTTCGGCCGCGGCGGTCGTCGTTGCGCCAGGGTCAGGCGTCCATTATCTTATCACGATGAAACGAGCGAGCGACGCGGAAGCCCGGACCATCGATGCCGATATCGGCGCGCGCATCCGCGCCGAGCGCGAGAGCCGGGGATGGTCGCTGACCGACCTTGCCGAAAGGGCGTCGGTCTCGCGGGCGATGATCCACAAGGTGGAACGCGGCGACAGCAGCCCGACCGCCAACCTGCTCGCAAAGCTATCCGGCGCCTTCGGCCTGAGCATGTCCACCCTGATCGCCCGCGCAGAGACCGGACAGGGACGCCTGCTGCGGCGCGAGGACCAGCCGAGCTGGACCGATCCACAGACCGGCTATGTCCGCCGCCACGTCTCGCCGCGCTCCGACATGCCGCTCGACCTCGTGCGCGTCACCCTGCCGCCCGGCAGAGAGGTGCCGATGCCGGCCTCCGCCTACGCATTCCTGCGCCAGCTGATCTGGGTTCTGGAGGGCGAGCTCGTCTTCGTCGAAGGCGCGGCGCGGAACGAGATGCGGGAAGGCGACTGCCTCGATCTCGGCCCGCCGACCGATTGCGTCTTCAGGAACGAGAGCGCGCGCCCCTGCGTCTACGCCGTCGCGGTGCTGAGCGGCCGCTGACGCGAACATCCGGGTTGTACATTTTCATCTAATATAGTAGACTTATCGGCACTATATGATCAGCTCCCGGGAGAGCAGCATGGATATCCGCGACGCGGACGAGGCCGATATCGACGGCATCACCGCGATCTACAACGACGCCGTCGCGCACACGACGGCGATCTGGAACGAAACCGTGGTCGACAAGGCCAATCGCCTTGCATGGCTGACCGAGCGGCGGCGCGCCGGCTATCCGGTGCTGGTCGCCGTCGACGCGTCCGGCGGCGTCTTTGGCTACGCCTCCTTCGGCGACTGGCGGGCGTTCGACGGCTATCGCCACACGGTCGAGCATTCCGTCTACGTCCGCGCCGACCGGCGCGGCCACGGCATCGGCGAGGCGCTGATGCGGGCGCTGATCGAGCGGGCGCGCGGCATCGGCAAGCATGTCATGGTCGCCGGCATCGAGGCGCGCAATGCCGGGTCGATCCGGCTGCACGAGAAGCTCGGCTTCGAGCATGCCGGGCTTCTCAGGCAAGTCGGCGCGAAGTTCGGCGCGTGGCTCGATCTCGCCTTCCTCCAGCTTACGCTCGACGCGCGCCCTGCCCCGGACGAGCCGCAGACATCGTGACGATCCCCGCGCGGCGTATAGGCCCCGATAACGATTTCCTGACTTTGTCCCCCGGCAGGATTTCGTTAACCATGATTTCCTAACGCTTGGGAAACGACGAATCGAGGGATGGGGACGCATGACGATCTCGCGCAGGGGCTTTGTTATCGGACTTCCACTGTTGCTCGCGGGCTGCGCCACGGGCGGCTTCGGCAGCGACTACCAGAACTATGCGGCCGTGCCGCATCCGCGCTTTCCCCTGCCGGCGCTGTCGCCCGACAAGATCAAACCCGAGCTGCGCCGCCGCACGGTCGAGTATGACGGCAACCACAAGGCCGGCACCGTGGTCGTCGACACCCCGGCGCGCCGCCTCTATTACGTGCTCGGCGACGGCAAGGCGATCCGCTACGGCGTCGGCGTCGGGCGCGCCGGCCTCGCGCTGCGCGGCGGCGCCACCGTCGGCCGCAAGGCCGAATGGCCGAGCTGGACGCCGACCGAGAACATGATGCAGCGCGACGCGCGCAACCGCCGCTTCGCCGGCGGCGTGCCCGGCGGCCTCAACAACCCGCTCGGCGCGCGCGCGCTCTATCTCTACCGCGGCGGCCGCGACACCATGTTCCGCATCCACGGCACCAACCAGCCGAACTCCATCGGCCAGGCCATGTCGAGCGGCTGCATCCGCATGATGAACCACGACGTGATCGACCTCTACAACCGCGTCCCCACCGGGGCGAACGTCGTCGTCATCCAGGCCTGACACCGATACGCCCTGCCGATCTTCACTTGTGTTGCCCGGCAGCGGCGTCTAGCAAGGCAGCCTTTCGGGCAACCGGCATCGGAGCGGGGCAATGAGACTGGGCGGCAGGCTTTCGGCGGCGATCGACGTCATCGAGGACATCGAGCGCAGGCATCGGCCCGCCGCCGATGCGTTGAAGGACTGGGGCCTGTCGCACCGCTTCGCCGGGTCCGGCGACCGCGCGGCCATCGGCAACCTCGTCTACGACACGCTGCGCCGCAAGCGCTCCGCTGCATGGCTGATGGGCGACGACGCGCCGCGGGCGCTGGCCTTCGGCGCGCTCGCCCTCGAATGGGGCATGGATGCCGCTGCCATCGACGGGGCCCTCGACGGCGACCGCTTCGCGCCGCAGCCCCTGTCCGACGCCGAGCGCGACGCGCTCTCTTCCCGCAAGCTGACCGATGCGCCCGACGCCGTGCGCGCCGACTGCCCGGACTGGTGCGTGCCGCTGGTCGAGGAGGCGTTCGGGCCGGACTGGGTCGCCGAGCTCGCCGAGCTCGCCGCCCGCCCGCCGCTCGACCTGCGCGTCAACACGCTGGCGGCGACGCCGCGCAAGGTGCTGGCGGAGCTGAAGGACACCGGCGCCGCCCCCGCCGGAATGCTCGAGGAAGCGATCCGCATTCCGCCCATAGCGGGAAGCGGCCGCCACCCCAACGTGCAGGCCAAGCCCGCCTTCCAGAAGGGCTGGTTCGAGGTGCAGGATCTCGGCTCGCAGATCGCCGCCCATCTTGCCGGGGCCGAGGGTGGTATGCAGGCGCTCGACTACTGCGCCGGGGCCGGCGGCAAGACGCTGGCGCTCGCCGCCGCCATGGACAATCGCGGCCAGATCTTCGCCCACGACGCCGAGAAGCAGCGGCTCGCGCCGATCTTCGACCGGCTGCGCCGCGCCGGGGCGCGCAACGTGCAGGCCATCGCCGGGCAGGATGGGCTCTCGCCCCTTGCCGGCAAGATGGACCTCGTGCTGGTCGACGCGCCCTGCACCGGCTCCGGCACATGGCGACGGCGGCCTGACGCCAAGTGGCGGCTGACCGAGCGCCAGCTCGACGTCCGGCTCGGCGAGCAGGCGGCGATCCTCGCCGATGCCGCCCGTTTTGTGAAGCCCGGCGGTCGTCTCGTCTATGTCACCTGCTCGATCTTTCCCGCCGAGAACGCCCAGCAGATCGAGGCGTTCCTGAGCCAGAACCCGGCCTTCGCCCCGGCCGACCATGCGGCCCTCTGGCAGGCACGCTTCGGCATCGGCCCGGCATCCGCGCGCATCGGAGCGAACGGCATCGTCCTGACGCCCGCGACCACCGGCACGGACGGCTTCTTCGTCGCCGTCCTCGACCGGAGCGCCTGAGGCTCCTGCCTCCTCAGACGGTGTGCTGGACGTTCGAACGCCGGCGCTGCCCCTCATCCGGCCCTTCGGACCACCTTCTCCCCGTTTACGGGGAGAAGGTCCCGGCAGGGGGATGAGGGGCGGCACCAGCGGTCGACCGTCGTGACCTGTTCCTATCCGGCCATCAGGGAGCGGAACCAACCCAGCTGCCGGCCGTTGGAGGGCAGTCCTACCGGCCGGGGTCCCTCATGACACGCTTCATCCCGCTTGCCCTGTTCCTCGTCGTCACCGTCGGCGGCGGCCTGCTGATCGGCGCGACCAACACGCCGGGCGCGTGGTATGCGGACCTCGCCAAGCCGCCCTTCACCCCGCCGGACTGGCTGTTCGCGCCGGTGTGGACCCTCCTTTACGTCGCCGTCGCCGTCGCCGGGTGGCGCATCTGGCGCTTGAGCGACACGCGCGGCGCGATGACCGCATGGTGGCTCCAGCTCGGCCTCAACTTCCTGTGGACCCCGGTCTTTTTCACGCTCCAGTCCATCGGCTGGGCGCTCGTCGTCATCCTCGCCCTCCTCGCCACTGTTATCGCCTTCATCCGCCTCGCCTGGGACCGCGACCGGCCGGCGGCGCTTCTCTTCCTGCCCTATGCCGCGTGGGTGGCGTTCGCGACGCTGCTGACCGCCTCGGTCTGGTGGCTCAACTGATCCTTCGCCGGACACCGATCCAGCATTGCCCGCCTGCCGCGCCTCTGCAATAAGCGGTGCGCAAAAAGCGAGGGATATGGCATGTCCGTGACATTCGAGCCGGCCGGCGATTTCGAGGGGCGCGTGCGCGCGAGCTTCGCGCGGCAGAGGATCATGGCGACCATCGGCGCCGAGCTGACGCGAGTGAACCCCGGCGAGGTCGAGATCGAGCTGCCGTTCCGGGCGGACCTGACCCAGCAGCACGGCTTCCTCCATGCCGGCATCATCTCGACCGCGCTCGATTCCGCCTGCGGCTACGCTGCCTATTCGGTGATGCCGGAAAACGCCGCGGTGCTGACCATCGAGTTCAAGATCAACCTGTTGGCGCCCGGCAAGGGCGAGCGGTTCCTGTTCCGCGGGCAGGTGACGAAGCCCGGCCGCACCATCGTCGTCGCCGACGGACAGGCCTACGCCTATGACGGCGAGGGCGAGGCGCGGATGATCGCCACCATGACCGGCACGATGATGGTGGTGAGCGGCCGTGACGGCATCGCCGGCTGAGCCGCCGCTGACCCGCATATCCGGCCATGACGTGCTGTTCGTCATGGCGGCCGAGCAGGAATACGGCGCGCACCTACGCGCGCGCTTCTCGCCGCTGATGACCGGCGTCGGCCCGGTCGAGGCGGGCGTCGCCACGGCGGGCGCACTGGCGCTGCTGGCGCGGGCGGGGCGGCTTCCCCGCCTCGTCGTCTCGCTCGGCTCCGCCGGCAGCCGCACGCTGGAGCAGGCCGAGATCTACCAGGTCTCGTCGGTCGCCTATCGCGACATGGATGCGTCGGTGCTCGGCGTGCCCAAGGGCGTGACGCCGTTCCTGCGCCTGCCGGCCACCATTCCCCTGCCCTTCCTGATCCCCGGCCTTCCCGCGGCGAGCCTGTCCACCGGCGCCAACATCGTTTCGGGCGCGGCCTATGACGGCATAGAGGCTGAGATGGTCGACATGGAGACCTTCTCGATCCTGCGCGCCTGCCAGCATTTTCCCGTGCCGCTCGTCGGCCTGCGCGGCATTTCCGACGGCGCGGCCGAGCTCAGCCACATCGGCGACTGGACCGAATATCTCCATGTCATCGACGAAAAGCTGGCCGGGGCGGTGGACAGGCTGGAATCGTCCCTCGCCGCGGGCCTGCTCACGCGCTGACGCCTTGCGGAATCAGCGCAGTTTCTTTATGCGCTCGTCATGACCGCCACCGCTCATCCTGACACAGTCCTCATCGTCGATTTCGGCAGCCAGGTGACGCAGCTCATCGCGCGTCGCGTACGCGAGGCCGGCGTCTATTCCGAGATCGTTCCCTTCCAGTCGGCGGAAGACGCCTTCCGACGCATCCAGCCGAAGGCGGTGATCCTGTCCGGCGGGCCGGCTTCGGCCGCCGACACCGGCAGCCCCCGCGCCCCGCAGGCGATCTTCGAGGCCGGCATCCCCGTCCTCGGCATCTGCTATGGCGAGCAGGTGATGTGCGAGCAGCTCGGCGGCAAGGTCGAGAGCGGCCATACCCGTGAGTTCGGCCGCGCATTCCTCGACATCGAGGCCGAGAACGCGCTGTTCGACGGCGTATGGGCCAAGGGCACCCGCCATCAGGTGTGGATGAGCCATGGCGACCGCGTCACCGCGCTTCCCGACGGCTTCCGCGTCGTCGGCACCTCGTCCGGCGCGCCCTTCGCGGCCATCGCCGACGAGAGCCGCAATTTCTACGCCGTCCAGTTCCACCCGGAGGTCGTCCACACGCCGGACGGGGCGAAGCTGCTTTCCAACTTCGTCCACAAGATTGCGGGCTTGAAGGGCGACTGGACCATGGCCGCCTATCGCGAGCAGGCCATCGCCGCGATCCGCGCGCAGGTCGGCGACGGCCGTGTGATCTGTGCCCTGTCCGGCGGCGTCGATTCCTCCGTGGCGGCGGTGCTGATCCACGAAGCGATCGGCGAGCGGCTGACCTGCATCTTCGTCGATCACGGCCTGATGCGGAAGGGTGAGGGCGAGCAGGTCGTCTCGATGTATCGCGAGCACTACAACATCCCGCTCGTCCACGTTCAGGCTCAGGACCTCTTCCTGTCGGCGCTGGAAGGCGAGGCCGACCCCGAGAAGAAGCGCAAGACCATCGGCCGCCTGTTCATCGAGGTGTTCGAGGAGGAGGCGAAGAAGCTCGCGGTGGCCGGCAAGCCGGCCGAGTTCCTGGCGCAGGGCACGCTCTATCCCGATGTGATCGAGAGCGTCTCCTTCACCGGCGGCCCCTCCGTCACCATCAAGTCGCACCACAATGTCGGCGGCCTGCCCGCGCGCATGAACATGAAGCTGGTCGAGCCGCTGCGCGAGCTGTTCAAGGACGAGGTGCGCGCGCTCGGCCGCGAACTCGGCCTGCCCGAGCGCTTCATCGAGCGCCACCCCTTCCCCGGCCCCGGCCTCGCCATACGCTGCCCCGGCCCGGTGACGCGCGAGAAGCTCGACATTCTGCGCGAGGCCGACGCGGTCTATCTCGACGAGATCCGCAAGGCCGGCCTCTACAACGTCATCTGGCAGGCCTTCGCCGTGCTCCTTCCGGTGCAGACAGTCGGCGTGATGGGCGACGGGCGCACCTACGACTATGTCTGCGCCCTGCGCGCCGTCACCTCGGTCGACGGCATGACCGCCGACTTCTACCACTACGACATGGAATTCCTCGGCCACGCTGCCACGCGCATCATCAACGAGGTCCGCGGCATCAACCGCGTCGTCTACGACGTGACCTCGAAGCCGCCCGGCACCATCGAGTGGGAATAGGGGACGCGGCGGCTGTTTCGGGCCGCCGGGGAACCGTCCGTCACGCCGTGCGCGCGAGGAGCTTGCGGGCCATGTCGGCGTGGAGGCGTTCGACCATCTTGCCGTCGACGACCAGAACGCCCTTGCCGGCATTCGCCGGGTCCTCGAAGGCGGCGATGACCTGCCGGGCTTGGCGGACGGCTTCCTCCGTTGGCGAAAACGCGGCGTTGGCCGGGGCGATCTGGGACGGATGGATCAGCGTCTTGCCGTCGAAGCCGCCGAGGACGCCCTGCCGGCATTCGGCGGCGAAGCCCGCCTCGTCCCTGAAATCGTTGTAGACGCCGTCCAGCGCGTCCATGCCGAAGGCGCGGGCATGGATGACGATCGCGCTCAGCCAGTGCTGGATGGTCGGCCGTCCCTCGGGCAGCGGCAGGCTGGTCTCCTTGGCGAGATCGTTGACCCCGGCGACGAGGCAATCGAGCCCGACATGGTCCGGCGCGCCCGCCTGCACGATCTCGCGCAGATTGACGATGCCGAGCGGCGTCTCGACCATCGCCCACAGGCGAATGCCGTCGCCGCCCGACGCATCCAGCATCCGCCGGGCATCGAGAAGCGTCTGCGGCTCCTCCACCTTGGGCAGGAGCACCGCGTCCGGCGCGCAGCGCGCGGCGGCCTCGATGTCCTCGCCGTCCGGTGCGCCGGCGCGCAGGTTGACCCGGATCACCCGCTCCTGCCCCTCTGTGGGCGATGCCTCGCGGAAATGCGAAGCAAGGAGACCCCGCGCCTCGGCCTTCGATTCCTCGGCGACCGCGTCCTCGAGATCGTAGATCACCGCGTCGCAGGCGAGCTGCGCGGTCTTCGCCATCGCCCTGGCGTTGGCGGCCGGGACGTAGAGGACGGATCGGCGTGGACGGACCGGTCGTAGCATATGGTTGCGTTCCATCGTTCGGGAGGCGGCCGGAAGCCGGGAGCGGAGCGCCCTATGTAACGGGGATATCTTCCGCGTGATAGGTCTTGGCGACGATGCGCCAGCCGCCGGCCGTCCTGACGAGGCTCAGATAGTCGACGAACCGCTTCGGCGGGAAGGCCGACGTCACCTTGGCCATGGCCATCTCGCCCTCGGTCTCGATCGACAGGATGGCGTTGCGGCTCTCGAAGCCGCTGTCCCGCGCCGACTTGCGGTTGCGGACCCGGTCGAGCCAAGGCCCGACGGCGAGCGCCGTCGCGTCGCCGTCGATCGCCGCGTAGAGCGCCGAATCGGGGGCGAAGACGCGGCCCAGTGTCCCGGTGTCGCCTTCATGGAGCGCCTCGAGATAGAGCCGCACCACGGCCTCGACGTCTGCGATGTCGGATTTCATTGTCTGGCCTCCAGCGGTCATTCGCGCTCATAGGTGAAGGGTTTCGGGTCGACGAAGCGGCGCAGGACGTTCGCGGTGATGCGCGAGACGTTGTTGTCGTAGCCGTTGTGGCTGAGGCTGCCCGGCCAGGCGATCGAGCCGACGTTGAACACCGCGCCGCCGCCCGCCGTCTCGAAGAACACCATGTCGGCCTGGATACGCGCCTCGACCGGCGCGGTGACGGTGGGCACGGTGATGCTCATCTCCTCGTTGACCAGCCGGAAGGATTCGGTGTGCCCCTCCGACGAGGCGAGGATCAGCGCATGGACCGGCGTGCCGAGATTGGTGTCGGCGTGGTCGATCTCGATGCCGGCCGCGCCGCCGCCCTGCAGGCCGAAATCGCCGATGATCTCGTCGTCGACGCCGTCGAAGACGAAGGCCGCGCGCGGGTCGCGGCTCGCCGCGGTGCGCCGGTAGAAGGCCGCGAGGTCGAAGCCTTCCGAGATGAAGCCGACGCCGCCGATCGACTGCGGCGGGCGGGCGTGGGCGCGCCACAGGCCGCCGCGCTTGCCGTCGAACGAGTGGAACTCCTCGCCCGGCTGCGTCTCCCATGTGCGGATCGCCGGGCCGCAGCGGCGCACTTCCATGACGCCGGGAAGCTCGGGGTGGAAGGCGATGCGCCAGTAAAAGCTGTTGCCGCCGAGAACGGCGACGCGCCCGCCGGCGTCGGCATAGGCCTTGGTCGCGTCCCACATCTCGGCCGAGAAATATTCGGGGTGGGCGCCGGTGACGACGGTGCGATACCGGCTCAGCAGCTCGTAGCCCTCGGCATGGAGGTCGTCGTCGGTGACGACGTCGTAGTCGATGCCCTGGTTCTCCAGCCAGTCGATGATGTGGGTGTCGGCGTTGAACTCGCGCAGGTTCGAGCCCTTGGCGCCGAACGAGCTGATGAAGCCCGGCCGGAAATTCAGGATCGGCCGCAGGCGCGATGAATAGCACACGCCGCTGCCGTCGGAATGGACGTCATAGAGCGAGGGTCCCCATTCGGGGTGCTCGTCGATGAGCAGGTTGGCCTTGTGCAGGACGATCAGCCGGCTCGACAGCAGCTCGGCGATGGGGAACGGCACCGGGTTGAGGTTGGCGTAGGCGAGATAGGTCGCGGTGGAGGCGAGGAAGCACACCGGCGCGCGCCGGTCGCCCTTGCGGGGCCGCACGAAGAACGGGATGCGCTCCTCCTCGCCGTCGGCGACGAGGCGGATCGCGTAGAAGCCGCTCTTCAGGTCCTCCGGCAGGTCGAAGGCGATGTCGGCGTCCCAGCGCGCGTCGTAGACGTCGTCGTCATGGAAATGGATGGCGCCGTACTGGGTCGGGGCGTTTTTCCACGACACCTCCTCGCCGGTCCAGTTCGAGCCGGTCATTCCCCGCGCCGGCAGGTTGATCGCGCGGCCGTTCAGGCGGTGGCGGGAGCGATCGGCGATCCGTTCGCCGTCGATACCGACCGAGAAATCCCAGAACGCGACGCATTGCGCCGCGACGTCGGCGGGCAGCGCCTCGCCGCGGAACTTCTCCATGTCGAGCCGCGAGGCCGCGCCGCGGATCAGGCGGGGCTTCTCGATCTTGCCGTTGTAATGGTCGCTTGTCCGCGGCGCCTCGGCCGTGCCGCCGGTCATCCGCGCGGCGATGGTGAGCGCGGCCTTCGGCAGGGAAAAGTCGAAGCCGACGGGCACGCTCGCCACGACCGGCCGCTCGCCCGCCCCGGTCCGCGAATAGGGCTCCTGGATCACCGACAGCGTCTTCGCTTCGGCGTCGTAGGTCGCGGCCACCAGATGCCATTGCCGTTCGGTCAGGGGAACGTTCGTCGACACGCCGGCAACGCCGCCGCGCCCGTCCGCGCAATGCGCCGCCAGCGCGCCGTTCCCGTCGATCGCGAGGCGGAAGCCCGTCTTCGATGCCTCGTCCCAGATGCACAGCAGCGCCTGCTCGCCCTTGAGCGGCGTGGTCGGCCAGACATGCAACTGGACCGAGAAGCTCGACAGGGCCGAGAACCGCTCGCTCGGCGGCACGACGACGCAGGAGCCGGCATTGCAGATCTGCTCGCGCGCCGGATAGACGCCGTCGGCCGCCGACGGGATCTCGATCTCACGGAAGCCGGGGCCTTCGGGGTTCAAATCGCCGCAGATCGTCCGCACCAGGCTGGCGCGGAACCGGGGAGCCGCGGTGCAGCTCACCATCACGCTCAGCCGCTCGCCGCGGGTCAGGCTGATCTTGTCGAGGTAGCCGGTGATGTAGGGAAGCGCCATGGACCTCAAGAACCCTGCAATGTCTGGCCGCACAGATTCTTCCAGCGCAGCCGGAAGACGTATCGTTCCGCCTCGGCGAGATCGTCGAACTCGACCTCTTCGAGACGCACGGGATCGCCGCGCACGCCCGTGAGCTTGGCCAGCCGCCAGCGGCGATGCGGCTCAATGGCGACCAGCACGTATTTGCCGGCGCAGGGCGCCTTGCGGAAATGCTCGAGCACGAACTGGAGGTTCGGGCTGTGGGCGCCGATCGGCGTGCGGCAATATTCGCGATACAGCTCCTCGCCGCGCGCGAGGATGTCGTCCCAGACGGCGCGGGTCGGGCTGCGGAGATCGGGAAGGGTGTGGAAATCGGTCATGGCGTCGGTCGGCCTCAGATGATGCCCGCATGCGCGAGTCGGCTCATTGTGCCTTCGTCGAGGCCGAGAAGGCTACCGAGGATTTCAGCGTTGGAGGAGCCGAGCGCCGGGCCGAGGCTGTCGACATGGCCCGGCGTGCGCGACAGTTTCGGGATGACAGCGGGTATGTGGACCTCGCCGAGGCTTTCGTGCGGCAGGGCGATCTGGTTCTGCCGCTCGGCGATGTGCGGATCGGCGAAGATGCCGGCGATGGTGTTGACGCTGGCGCAGGGAACCTCGTTCTCGGCGCAGATCGCCACGGCCTCGTCGGTGGTCATTTCCCCGACCCAGGCCTGGACGATGCCATCGACGATGGCAGCGTCGCGCAGCCGCGCACCGGTCGTGGCGTACCGGTCCGGCTCGACGAGGTCGGGCCGGCCCATGGTCGCGGCGAGGCGCGCGAACATGCGGTCGTTGGTGCAGGCGATGGCGATCCAGCCGTCGCGGGTCTGGAAATGGCCGTGCGGGCAGGCGTTCGACGTGCCCAGCCCCTGCCGCCCGCGCACGATGCCCCTGGCGGCGAAGGCGGGGGCGAGATCGTCGAGCATGCGCAATATCGGTTCGTAGAGCGCGAGGTCGATATACTGGCCGACGCCGTCGCGGTCGCGCGCGCGCAGGGCCAGCATGATGCCGAGCGCGCCGTAGACGCCGGAGACGTAGTCGGCGAGCGAGGTCGAGCCCGGCGTCAGCGGCGGGCCGCCCTCCATGCCGGTCAGGTGCGCCAGCCCGCCGAAGGCGTGCGCGATGCGGGCGAAGCCCGGGCGGTCGCGATAGGGGCCGTGCTGGCCGAAGCCCGAGACGCGCAGCATCACGAGGCGCGGGTTCACCTTGCGCAGGTCCTCGAAGCCGAGCCCCCATTTCTCGAGCGTGCCGGGCCGGAAGTTCTCGCAGACGACGTCGGACGCGGCCACCAGCTCGCGCAGGATGTCGGCGCCCTGCGGGTCGCGCAGGTTGAGCGTCACCGACTTCTTGTTGCGGGCCTCGCTCAGCCAGCAGAACGTGTCCGGGGTCGTGCCGGTGGCGACCCCGAAGCGGCGCAGCGGATCGCCGTCGCGCGGCTGCTCGATCTTGATCACTTCAGCGCCGAACTCGCCGAGGATGGACGCGGAAAGCGGCGCGGCGATGAAGGTCGCAATGTCGAGAACACGGAGTCCGTCGAGGGGGCGATTGCGGTCCGGCATTGGTTGCTTTCTACATGACGATTGCCGAATATGTCGCAGGTGATCCTGGCCGAAGCAAAAACAACCTTATTCTACAGTTAGACAGGAAAGTTATAGAAACGCCGTCGGCGACCGGCCGGCGTGGGCGGTTCCTGCACGAGGGCGGAATGGACGTTCGGCAACTGAGATATTTCCTGTCGGTCGCCCGTTGCGGCAGCTTCTCGCGGGCCGCGATCGAGCTGAACATCGCCCAGCCGGCGCTCAGCCATCACGTCGCCAACCTCGAGGCCGAGCTCGGCGTCAAGCTGTTCGAGCGCAGCACCAAGGGCGTGACCGCGACCGAATGCGGCGAGACGCTGATGCGCCATTCGGAGAAGATCCTGCGCCAGATGGCGAAGGCGGCGCTCGATGTGAAGATCACCTCCGCCCAGCCCTCGGGCGCGGTCTCCATCGGCCTGCCGACCAGCATCTCGCTCGGCCTGACGGTTCCGCTGCTGCACGAGGTCGAGGCGCGCTATCCGGCCATCGACCTGAAGATCGTCGAGAACCACAGCGGGTACCTTTCCGAATGGGTGCTGGCCGGCCGCCTCGACATGGCGGTGCTGTTCGACATCGACCCCGCCTCGCCGTTCGACCTCCGGCCGCTGATGGAGGAGCAGCTCTACTTCGTCGCCGCGCCGGGCAGCTTCGTCGACGGGCGCGACTCCATCGAGCTGCGCGAGATCGGCGGCACGCCGCTGGTGCTGACCGGCGCGAGCCACGGCCTGCGCCACGCTATCAACCGCCACACCGACGGCGCGGCGCTCGACATCAACGTCAAGACGGAGATCGACTCGCTGGTGGCGATCAAGCAGCTCGTCGCCTCCGGCTACGGCAACTCGATCCTGCCCTGGGGCGCCATCCAGCAGGAATGCGCCGCCGGCCTCCTGTGCGGCGTGCGCATCGAGAAGCCGAAGATCGAGCGCAAGGTCTACCTCGCCGCTGCGCGCGGCTGGCCGCACTCGCGCGCGTCGGAAATCATCTCGATGCTGCTCGCCGAGGTCATGGGCAGGCTGATCGCCGACGACCGCATGCGCGGCGTGCCGCTCGGCGGCGCCGGGCTATAAAGCAAACTTATCGCCCTATGCTCATTTGAACGCTTGTTGCGTCGCCGCGCGTCGGTAGATTTCGTCGGATAGCACGCGCGCTTGCGGCGAGGGCGCGCGTGCTGGTCAACGAACAATCTCGAAGCGCACAAAGAGGGTGAACCCATGCGATCCACTATCAGTTTGCTGACGGCGACGGCGATGGCCTTCGGCGTCGCCCTGACGCCGCTGCCGGCGAGCGCCCAGGACAAGACCGTCACGCTCGGCGTGCTCGGCGCCTTTGCCGGGCCGTTCGCGGCGGACGCCGTCGAGGGCTACAACGGCGCGCTGCTCGCGGCCAACGAGATCAACGCCGCCGGCGGCATCGACGGCTATACGTTCAAGGTCGAGCAGTTCGACACCCGCGAGATGACGCCCGACGCCGTGCTGGCGGCGGTGGAGCGGCTCAAGGCGACGCAGGACCTCGGCGCCATCGTCACGCCCTTCGGCAGCCTCTCGGGCTTCGAGATGGACTACGTGGCCGAGATCGGCGTTCCCTACATGGTGGCCGCGAACTCGAACCAGTACCGCTCCATCATCCAGCCCGACCCCGACAAGTTCAAGAACGTCTGGTCGCTGGCCCCGTCCTACGACGCCTACCAGACCGAGCTGCCGGTGGTGATCGACGAGATGATCGCGGACGGCTCGTTCAGCCCCGGGGACAAGACCTACGCCATCATCGGCTCGGACAACCCTTACAGCATGCCGATCTACGAGGGCCTGAAGAAGGCGATGGACGCGAAGGGCTGGCAGATGACCTTCGACGACGTCGTGCCGGCGGTCGAGATCAACGACTGGCGCGTCATCCTGAACAAGATCCGCGCCAACCCGCCGGCGGTGATCATCAACACCGAGGCCTCCTCCTCCAACGCAGCCTCTTTCATGAACCAGTTCATGGAGGAGCCGACCAAGTCGCTGCTGTTCATCCAGTACGCGCCGTCGGTGCCGGAATTCGTCGAGCTGACCCGCAACAACTCGACCGGCGTGCTCTACAACATGCTCGGCGGCCCGATCAGCGCCGCGGTCTGGCCGCGCACGCAGGAGATCGGCGACAAGTACAAAGCCGCCTACGGCTACGATTCCAGCATCTACGGCTATATCTGCTACGAGATGGTCTATCTCTATGCCGACATGCTGAAGAAGGTCGGCGATCCCAAGGACTACGAGACGATGTCGGCCGAGCTCGCCGCCACCGACAAGGAGATGGTCCACGGCCGCGTGAAGTTCGACCCGGCCACCCACCTTTCCTTGCAGGGCGACGGCTACCTGCCGATCCAGTTCTACCAGATCTGGGAAGGCGATCGCGTTACCATCTATCCGAAGGAATACGCGACCGGAAAGAGCCAGACTCCGCCCTGGATGCAGTAACATCGCCAAATTGGGGGGCGGCGACGGCCGCCCCCTCGCCTTCCGGGGACATCGCATGACGGACATTCTCGTCGTCAGGGGCATGAGCAAGAGTTTCGGCGCCCTCAAGGCCATACGCGGGCTTTCCTTCTCGCTCGCCGATGGGGAGATCCTGGGCATCGCCGGCCCCAACGGCAGCGGCAAGAGCACGCTCTTCAACATCCTCACCAAGATCCCGTTCGGGCCGGACGCCGGCGAGCTCGTCCTCGACGGCAAGTCGCTCGACCGGATGAGCCCGCGCCAGATCGTGCAGGCCGGGCTCGCCCGGATCTTCCAGACCGAGACGGATTTCGAGACGCTGAGCGTCCTGGAAAACATCCTCGTCGCGATGCCGGACGAGGATTTCCGCCACGGCCGGCGCGACGCCGAAAAGCGGGCCGCGGACCTTCTGGCCTATGTCGGCCTTCGGGATCAGGCGGACCGCCCCGCCTCGGAGATCACTGTCTACGACCGCAAGAAGCTGATGATCGCGACGGCGCTCGCCTGCCGGCCCAAGGTGCTGCTGCTCGACGAACCGGCGGCCGGCCTGTCGCCGCCAGAGGTCACGGAAATGATAGAACTCATACGCCGCATCAACGCCGACGGCCTGTCGATCATCGTCATCGAGCACATCATCTCGCTGCTCGTCTCGGTCTCGAACCGGCTGCTGGTGCTGAATTTCGGCGAACTGCTCGCCGAGGGCGCGCCCAAGGACGTCATCCGCGACCGGCGCGTGATCGAAGCCTATCTCGGAACGGCGGCCGCCAATGTCTGATACGGTTCTCGACGTCAGGGCGCTGCGTTCGGGCTATGGCCGCGTGCCGGTGCTGCACGGCGTCACCTTCAGCATCGCCAAGGGCGAGAATCTCGGCCTGATCGGCCCGAACGGCCACGGCAAGACGACGCTGTTCCGTACCCTGTCGGGCCTCGTTCCCGCCTGGTCCGGCAGCGTCACCTTCCTCGGCGAGGACATCACGGGAAGCGCGCCCGCCTCCATCGTCGAGCGCGGGCTCATCCACGCGCCGCAGGGCAACAAGCTGTTCCCCGACCTGACGGTGCTGGAGAATCTGTGGCTCGGCGCCTTCGCCGCCGGGCCGCGCGCCGAGCGCAAGCGCACCATCGAGAAGGTGTTCGCCATCTTTCCCCGTCTCGCCGAGCGGCGCAAGCAGTACTGCCGCACGCTGAGCGGCGGCGAGCGGCAGATGGTGACCATCGGCTGCTGCCTGATGGGGCTGCCGAAGCTGCTGATCCTCGACGAGCCGACCCTCGGCCTGTCGCCGAAGCTGAAGGCCGAGCTGCGCGACGCCATCGCGGAGATCATTGGCTCGGGCGTTCAGACCGTGATCGTCGAGCAGGACCCCGAATTCCTCCAGACCCTGACCACCCGCCTCCTCCTCGTCAGCGAGGGCGCCATCCGCGCCGAGATCGCCGAGGGCGGCGGCCTCGAACACCAACGCGTCGTGGAAATGTATTTCGGCCATGCTTGATTCCTTCCTCGCCCTCTTCCAGTCGATCTTCGCCAGCGGCCTCGTCCTCGCCTCGCTCTACGTGCTGATGGCGGCCGGGCTCGCGCTGGTGTGGAACACGCTCGGCATCTTCAACTTCACCCACGGCGCGCTGATGGTGGCCGCCGCCTACATCGCGTGGACGGTGTCCGACCCGCGCGGCCTCGGCCTCGGGCTCGCGGCGGGCGTGGTCGCGGCGGTGCTGGTCGCGGCGGTGATGGGCTACCTCATCAACGTCCTCCTGGTAACGCCCTTCCTCGGCCAGAAGCAGATCGTCCTCGTCGCGGTGATGACGACCTTGTCGGGGGCGTTCTTCATCGAGAACTCCGCGCTGCTGTTGTGGGGGCCGCGCATCAAGCAGCTCGACAAGTTCGTCGAGGGCAATGTCAGGATCGCCGGGACGACCATATCCGGCCACGAGGCGATCATCATCGTGCTCGCGCCGCTGCTGATGATCGGCCTGTGGGCGTTCCTGCGCTTCACCTGGACCGGCAGCGCCATCCGCGCGGTGGCGCAGAACCGCGAGTTCGCCGAGCTGAGCGGCATCCGCGTCAAGCGCATGTACTCCATCGCCTTCGCCGTCTCGGCGGCTCTGGCCGGCCTTGCCGGCGTCATGCTCGGCGCGATCCGCTTCATCACGCCCGGGCTCGGCGGCGAGCCGCTGCTCAAGGCGCTGATCGTCGTCATCCTCGGCGGGCTGGGCAGCATGCCGGGCACCATACTAGGCGCCTATGCCGTCGGCTTCGGGGAAGCCACCAGCACCTACTTCCTCGGGGCCTACTGGACCCAGGCGGTGCTGTTCCTCGTCTTCATCGCCTTCCTCGTGCTGCGGCCCAACGGGCTGCTCGGGAAGCCGTGACGATGGAACGTTCCTTCCGCAACGGCGCCGCCGCCCTGTTCTTCCTCGCCCTTTTCCTGTTGCCGCTGGTCAACGGCGATTCCTATGTCCGCCATGTCAGCATCATCGCCATCATGTATGCGGTGCTGGTGTCGAGCTGGAACATCTCGCTCGGCTATGGCGGCGTGTTCAACTTCGCCCACATGGCCTTCTTCGCGGTCGGCGCCTACGCCACCGGCATCCTGACCAAGACGTTCGGCTTCTCGCCGTGGCTCGGCATCCCCATCGGCATCGCGGCGTCGGTGGCGGCGAGTGTCATCGTCTGCCTGCCGGTCCTGAGGCTGAAGGGCATCTACGTCATCCTCGTCACCTTCGCCTTCGGCCAGCTGTGCCTGCAGATCGTGCTCAACCAGCGGGACCTCACCGGCGGCAATTTCGGCCTCGTGTCGATCCCGCCGCTGGCGGTGGACGGCTTCTCGTTCCGCGACCACCAGAACATCGGCTACTACTATCTCGCGCTGGCGATCCTCGCGATCACGGTCGCGGCGGTGTCGTGGTTCGCCAATTCGCGGTTCGGCTGGCGGGTGATCGCCCTGCGCGACAACGAGCCCTACGCCATCAGCCGCGGCGTGCCGCTGGCGCGCACGCGCCTCGCGACCTTCGCCTTCAGCGCCATCTTTCCCGGCGCCATCGGCGCGGTCTATGCGCAGTATGTGCGCTCGGCCAGCCCCGACATGTTCGGCTTCTCGTTCCTGACGCTGGCGCTCTCGATGCTTCTGCTCGGCGGCACCGGCACGATCTGGGGGCCGATCGCCGGCGCGTTCGTCTTCACGGTGCTGTCGGAGCTGATGACGCCGCTCGGGCCGGGGCGCTACCTCGTCACCGCAGTGCTCATCGTCCTCATCCTGCGCTTCTTCCCGCGCGGGCTGGCGGGCATCCCCGAATTCGTCGTCGCCCGTCTGAAACGCACGCGCGGCGGCGCGGCCGCGCCCGCCACGACCGACACCACGACGATGGGAGAAGCCCGTTGAAGACGAAACGCCTGCGCCGCTGCCAGCTTTCCGTGCCGGGCTCCAGCGAGAAGATGCTCGCCAAGGCCGCCACGATGGAGGTCGACTACATCTTCCTCGACCTCGAGGACGCGGTCGCGCCGAACCGCAAGGCCGAGGCCCGCCGCAACGTCGTCGAGGCGGTGCGCTCCACGCGCTTCAGGGCGCCGACCATCGCCGTGCGCATCAACGACCTGTCGAGCCCGTGGGCCTATGACGACCTGACGGCGCTGGTCGAGGGCTGCGGGGAGACGCTCGACGTCATCGTGCTGCCCAAGGCGATGGGGCCGCACGACATCGTCTTCCTCGACCGCCTGCTCGGCATGCTGGAGGCGCGCCACGCCATCGGCCGGCGCATCGGCGTCGAGGTGCTGATCGAGGAGATCGAGGCGCTGAACAGCGTCGAGGCCATCGCGGCCGCGTCGCCGCGGCTGGAGGGGCTGATCTTCGGCATGGGCGACTACGCGGCCAGCCAGGGCATGCGCGTGTCGGGCGTCGGCGAGACGGACGACTATCCGGGCGACCTCTTCCACTACCATCGCAACCGTGTGGCGATCGCCGCGCGCGCCGGCGGCCTCGACGCCGTCGACGGCCCCTACGCCGATTTCCGCAACCCGGACAAGTATCGCGAGGAGGCGCGCCGCGCCGCCATTCTCGGCTTCGCCGGAAAATGGGCGATCCACCCGTCGCAGATCGAGTTGGCGGAAGCCATGTTCTCGCCGGACCCCGCCGCGGTGGCGAAGGCCCGCGCCATGGCCGAGGCCTATGCCGCTGCGCGCGAGCGCGGCGAGGGCGCGATCAATTTCGAGGGAACGATGATCGACATCGCCTCGGTGCGCGGCGTCGACGAGATCGTCGCCCTGGCCGACATGATCGAGGAAAAACGGGGACGCTGAGACCGGGGAACGCCGGCGGCACGAGGCCGCCGGGAGCCGCCTTCAGTCGTGCTTGATGACCATGGTGCGCACGGCGGAGAACTCGTAGAGCGCCTCGAAGCCCTTCTCGCGGCCGTGGCCGGATTTCTTCATGCCGCCGAAGGGCAGCTCGATGCCGCCGCCGGCGCCGTAGCAGTTCACGAAAACCTGGCCGACCTGCATCCTGCGGCCGACGCGCAGCGCCCTGGCGCCGTCGCGCGTCCAGATGCCCGCCACCAGCCCGTAGGGCGTGGCGTTGGCGAGCGCCACCGCATCGGCCTCGTCCTCGAACGGCATCACCGCCATGACCGGGCCGAAGACCTCCTGGCTGGCGAGGCTGTTGGCGCGCGGAACGGGCCCGTAAAGGCGCGGCTGCACGAAGAAGCCGCCTTGCGGAAGGTCCGCCGGCATCTGCCCGGCGGCGATCAGCGGGATGGCGTCGGCGTCGGCGCGGCCGCAGAAGCCCTGCACCCGCTCCTGCTGCCGGCGGCTGACCACCGGGCCGAGGTCGTGGTCCATCTCCGGCGTGCCGACGCGCACCTGCGCGAAGCGCTCGGCGACGCGCTCGACGATGCGATCGTAGGCCGACCGCTCGACCAGCAGCCGCGAGCCGGCCGAGCACGTCTGGCCCGCATGCTGGACGATGGCGCCGACCAGCACCGGCAGGGCGGCGTCGAGATCGGCGTCGGCGAAGACGATCTGCGCGGACTTGCCGCCGAGCTCCAGCGTGCAGCCGATATGGTTGCGGGCCGCGGCCGTCTGGATCTGCACGCCGGTCTGGTTGCTGCCGATGAAGGAGATGAAGTCGATGTCGGGATGGCCGCTGAGCGCCGCGCCCGCCTCGTGGCCGTAGCCGGTGATCATGTTGATCGCGCCTTCGGGAAAGCCGTTCTCCACCATCAGCTCGGCCATGCGCAGCGGCGTCTGGCACGCGTCCTCGGCCGGCTTCATCACCACCGCGTTGCCCATGGCCAGCGCCGGGCCGACGGAACGCGGGAACATCTGCGCCGGATAGTTCCACGGAATGATGTGCGCCGTGACCCCGTGCGGCAGCCGCTCGGTGGCGGCGAAATGCCCGGCGAGGAACGGGATCGTGTCGCCATGGACCTTGTCGGCGCCGCCGCCGTAGAACTCGAAATAGCGCGCGGCGGCGACGATGTCGTTGCGCGCCTGCTTGATCGGCTTGCCGGTGTCGCGCGCCTCGAGCTGGGCCAGCTCCTCGGCATGGTCGGCGACGACGATGGCCATGCGCGACAGGAGCCGGCCGCGCTCGGCGGCATTCATGCGCCCCCACACGCCGCTCTCGACGGCGCGCCGGGCCGCCTTCACCGCCGCATCGACATCGGCGTCGACGGCGGCGGCGATGGAGGCGAAGGGCTGGCCGGTCGCCGGCGCGAGGACGTCGATCGTCCGGCCGCTCTCGGACTGCCGCCATTGATTGTCGATCAGGATGCCGGTCCGGGCCATGTGTCCACCTCGCTGCTCTCGCCCCTGCTTACAACGCCGGAAAGCGCGGCGGGAAATAGAGAGATGTGTCTAGCCGATCCAACTTTTCTATATCCCCCGGCACGGGGCGCCCTCAGCCGGCTCCCGCCGCGCCGGGCCAGTAGTATGCGTCCGAGGTGGGGCGCGCGCCGAAGATCGCCTGCCCGACCCGCACGACGCTCGCGCCCTCCTCGATCGCGATCTCGAAATCGCCCGACATGCCCATCGACAGCGCGTCGAAGGAAAGACCGGGCGGACCCTCCTCGCGCAGCCGGGCGCGGATGTCGCAGAGCAGACGGAAGCAGCGCCGCACGCGCGCCTCGTCGGCGGAGAAGATCGCGAGCGTCATCAGCCCACCGACGCGCAGCCGCGGGAAGGCCGGCAGTCCGGCGACGAAGCCGGCGACCTCTTCCGGCGCAAGGCCGAACTTGCTCGCCTCGCCGGAGGTGTTGACCTGGACCAGCACGTCGAGCGTCCGGTCCTCGATCTCGAGCCGGCGCTCCAGCGCCTCGGCGACGCGCAGGCTGTCGAGCGCCTGGAACTCGGCGGCGAAGCGTGCCACCTCCTTGGCCTTGTTGGTCTGGAGATGGCCGACGATGCTCCACGCGACAGAAAGGTCGCGCAGCGCCTCGGCCTTGCCCTTCGCCTCCTGCACCTTGTTCTCGCCGAGGGTGGCGATGCCGGCGGCGACGGCCGCGCGCAGGCGCTCCGCCGGCACTGTCTTGCTGATCGGCAGCAACCGCACGCCCTTCGGGTCGCGTCCGGCGCGCCGACAGGCGGCGTCGATCCGCGCCCGCACGGCAGCGAGCCGTCCGGCGATCACGCGCGCCTCGTCGTCCTGCGCGACGGCTTCCTTCACGTCATTCGTCACGTTCTGCTCCCTCCTTCATCAGCCACGCGATTTCCGCGCCGACCTTCATGTCGTCCTCGGCACCGAAGGCATGGCGGCGGATCATGCCGGCCCGGTCGATCAGGACGAGGCTCGGCGTGCCGCGCATGCCGTAGGCGGCCATGGTGTGCGGGATCGGCCCGTCGCCGCCCGGCCGGTCGACCGCGATGGGGAAGCCCAGCCGGTATTCGTGTATGAAGGCGGCGAGCGACACCGGCGTCATCGCCTCGTGATGCTCGAAGACGGTGTGGAGGCCGATGACGGCGACCTCGTCGACCGGGAAGGTCGCGGCGATCTTCTTCGCCTGCGGCAGGCCGGCGCCGACGCAGCCGGGGCACAGCATCTGGAAGGCGTGGAGCACGACGACCTTGCCGCGCAGGCCGGCGAGGGTGGGCGGCTCGGCGGCGTTGAACCACTGGATCACGTCGAGCTCGGGCGCGGGCGTGCCTGTCATGTCATTCATCCTTTCCCAAGGACCGGCACCCGCGAGGAGAGCGATCCCCACGCGGGCGCCGGCTCGTTCAGTCGGCGACCTTGCCGGGGAGGCTGAGGTCGCCGGAGGCGACATCGAACACGTCGGCCACGCACAGAAGCGGCGCGTGGACGTTGGCGTTGACGCGCAGCCCCGAGGTGACGCCGTCATAGCTCGCGCCCTTGACGACCGAGACATCGGCGAACGGCACGCGAAGCTCCACCGTCTGCCCGTCGAGCGCCGGCTCGAAGCCGGGGCTGTCGATGAGCAGCGGCAGGCCCGGCCATGTCTTCGGCAGGCGCGGCTTCGCGCCTTCGGGGATGTCGATCACCTTGAGCGCGCCCTCGCCGCAGGCCTCGTCCGGGCCGAGCACCACCCAGTGGCTGTGCCAGACGTCGCCGTCATTGGCCGGATCGCCGTCGCCGTTCTCGTCATGGAGCGGCGTGTCGTCGAAATCCGGATGCGCGGTGACGGTCATGGCGAGGATGCCGGCCTTTTCCTCGAAGCCGACCTCGGCCGGATCGACGCTGGTCGGCCAGACATAGGCGAAGACCTCGGAGCCGGCCAGCGTGCCGACCGGCGTCGGCTTCGTCTCGCCGGCCCGGCCCGACACCGCCATATGGAAGACGGCTTCCGACCCTTCGATCGTCACCCTCGCATGGACGATGTCGAAATCGGCGACCGCCGCGTTGCCGGCCCCGGCGTCGATGCCGTGCGCGTGCGCGCCGCCCGAAAGCAGGGCCGCCAGCGCCACGGATGAAAGCAGCCTGACCATCACGCGCCTCCCCCGAGATCGGAAAGCGCGGCGCCGAAATTGATGTGATAGGGGTTGCCCTCCATCACCAGCGCCGGCACCGACTTGACGCCGGCGGCCGCGGCCTCGGCGATCCTGCCCGGCTGCTCGCCGAGATGGACGATCTCGACCGCATATTCGGCCCGGTCGAGCGCGCGCGCCAGGCGCTGCTCGGCATCGACGCAGACGGCGCACCCCGCATGGTAAAATGTCGCTTTGTGTGGCATGGTCGAAAAGCTCCTTTCTTTCGCAGAGAGAGCGTGAGCAAAAGAGCGCCTCGTCCATTGCCGTGGACGGGGCGCTCGTCCTTCAGGCCGGCTCGCGGGCGGGCGGCGCGGACGCCCCCTCCCCCGGCCCGGCTTCCTCATGGTCGCTACAGTCGAGACGCAGCGAAGCGTCGCCGAAGGCGGCGTCCACGAAGGCGCAGTGATGCGGCTTTTCCGCATCGGAATGGACGTAAGGCCGGAAGAAACGGCAGGTCAGGCACAGGCGCTGCGGCTCGATCGCGCCCTGCTGCTGAAGCGACAGGATCGTCTTCGCCAGCGCCCGCCGCAGGCCGGCGCGCTCGCCGGGCTCCAGCCCGCCGATGGCATGCGCGAGCGCCGCGGGCGGCTGCGCCGTCTGCCTGACGATCCGCGCCCCGGCGGCGGTGAGGACGATGCGCGCCGCGCGGCCGTCGGCGGGGTCGCGCCGCCGCTCGACCAGCCCCTTGCGCTCCAGCGCCGCGACCACCTCGCTCGCCGTCGGCTGGGTGACGCCGAGCAGCCTTGCCAGCACCGTGACCCGGCTCGCGCCCCTTCCGGCCAGAAGCGACAGGCATGCCGTCTGGGTCGGCGTCAGGCCGAGCGGCTCGGCCTCGCGCCACCCGGCCATGCGCACGAAGGCGGCGACCTGGCCGAGGCCGGAGACGATCTGGGAAATATCCTGTGCATCCTCGCTCATCGCCGATTCATAGGAGTACTATGTATATGAGTCAAGCGGCCGGAAATGGCATCGCGGCGGCGAGGATCGTTCCGGCCCGCATGCGGGATTTTCAGAAGCACCGTGACCGTTCGCGCGCGCGGCCGGCTGTCATCCGCGGCGAATCCGGGCCATAGTGACGCCCGTTCAGCGACAGGTCCGGGGCCATGCAATGAAAGCGATGTTCTACGACGCGTTCGGGCAAATGCCGGTCATCGCCGAGGTGCCGGACCCGACGCCGGGCGAGGACGGTGTGGTGATAGAGGTCGGCGCCAGCGGCGTGTGCCGCAGCGACTGGCACGGCTGGATGGGGCACGATCCCGACATCCGCCTGCCGCACGTTCCGGGCCACGAGTTGGCCGGCCGTGTCGTCGCCGCGGGGCGGAACGTCCGGCGCTTCAAACCGGGCGACAGGGTGACGGTGCCGTTCGTCTCCGGCTGCGGCCGCTGCGCGGAATGCCGCTCCGGCAACCAGCAGGTCTGTCCCGACCAGTTCCAGCCGGGCTTCACCCATTGGGGCTCGTTCGCCCGGTTCGTCGTCATCGACTTCGCCGAGACCAACCTCGTTATCCTGCCCGACAGCGTCGACGACGCCACGGCCGCCAGCCTCGGCTGCCGGTTCGCCACCTCGTTCCGCGCCGTGGTCGACCAGGCGCGGCTGCGGCCGGGCGAGTGGATCGCCGTCCATGGCTGCGGCGGCGTCGGCCTGTCGGCGATCATGATCGCCGCGGCGCTCGGCGCGAGGCCAGTGGCCATCGACCTGTCCGACGAGAAGCTCGCCTTCGCCCGCGCCTGCGGCGCGCTCGCGACGGTCAATGCCGCCGCCGCGCCGTCCGTCATCGAGGCGGTGCGCGAGATCACGGGAGGCGGCGCGCATGTGTCGGTCGACGCGCTCGGCCATCCCTCGACCTGCTTCAACTCGATCGCCAATTTGCGTCGGCGCGGCCGGCACGTCCAGATCGGCCTGATGCTCGGCGAACAGGCGACGCCGCGCATCCCGATGGCGCAGGTGATCGGCCAGGAGCTGGAAATCTACGGCAGCCACGGCATGCAGGCCTGGCGCTACGACGCCATCCTGTCGATGATCGAGGCCGGCAGGATCGCGCCGCAGAAGCTGATCGGCCGCCGCATCGGCCTCGAAGAGGGAATAAGGGCGCTGACGACGATGGACAGGTCCGACGCAATCGGCATGAGCGTCATCACGTCGTTCGGCTGACCCCGCCGCCGGCAGCCGGCGCTACTTGATCAGCGCCACCGCCTGCCGGAATTTTGGGTGCTCCGCCGTCTTCAGCCATTCGAAGACGACCATCTCGGTGGTGACGATCTCCGCGCTGTGGCGCTCCATGCGCCGCAGCGCCGCCTGCCTGCTTTCCGCCGCGCGCGAGCCGATGGCGTCGGCCACGACATAGGTGGTGCGCGGGGCGGCGATGAGGCCGAGCACCGTCTGGAGGACGCAGACATGCGCCTCGCAGCCGGCGACGACCACCTGCGCGTCGCGCGGAATACGATCGAGGAACCCGTCCTCCCGGCAGGCGTCGAAGGACTGCTTGGCGACCAGCCGGTCCTTCTCGACCGGCAGCGCCTCGACGGTCGGGCCGAGGCCCTTCGGGTTCTGCTCGGTGAACAGGCGCGGGACGCCGAGGAGCGTTGCCGCCTCGATCAGCCGGCCGGCATTGCGCACCGCGGCCTCGCCGTCATGGATCGCCGGCATCAGCCGAGCCTGGAAGTCGATGACGAGAAGCAGCGCGCGTTCCGGATCGATGGTCGGCATCAGTGTCACTCCTTCCCTGAAGCGCGTCGGGATTCTTCGGACGAAGGATGCGCGAGCTGCGCGATCCTGTCGTCGACATAGGCTTCCATCAACTCCGGTGCCGAGGCCCCGAACATGCGGATGCGGCCGGTGTGGAGCAACAGGAGCAGGCCCGCGGCATGGGCGAAGCTGTCGACCATCAGGAGATTGGCGCGCTCCTGCGACGCGCCGAGCGCGACGGCGGCCTGCGCGATGGGACGCAGGGCCGCTTCCAGCGCCGCGTTCAGCCGCATGTCGCGCGCATGGCCGAGCCCGGCGGGCTTCATGCCGCCGCGGAACAGGTAGAAGCCGAGATCGAGATCGCGCGGGTTCTGCGCATAGAAGCCGAAGAACGCCATCGCCGCGGCCTTGAGCGTCTCCTGCGGCGCGCGCGTGCGCGAGACCGCCCGGTCGACGGCCGCGCCGAGCGATTCCAGCGAGGCGCGCAGCACCTCGGCATACATCGCTTCCTTGGATTCGAAATGGAAATAGAGCGCCGCGGGCGTATAGCCGGCGCGGACCGCGATGGCGCGCAGGCTGGCGCCGTCGAGGCCCTCCTCGGCGAAGACCTGCCGGGCGGCGTCGAGGATCAACGCACGCTTGTGCCCGCTCACCGCCTCGCGCCGGCTCTGCCGCTTCGCCACCACTGCCGCGCCTCGCTCCTCGCTTGACAACCATCCCGATGCTGTCCAGAATTTAACAGTGTTCGATAATTCGAACAAGAGGGAAGGAACCGCCATGCTGATGTCCGCGGCCGAGTACCGAGATTCCTTGCGCGCCTACAAGCCGCGCGTCTTCATCAACGGAAACCGTGTCGAGAGCGTCGCCGACGAGCCACTGCTCGCGCCGGGCATCGCCGGCGTCGGCGTCACCTACGATTTCGCGCTTCAGGCCGAGCACGCGCCGCTGATGACGGCGCGGCAGGGCACGTCGGGCAAGACCGTCAACCGCATGCTGCACATCAACGAGACGGCGCAAGACCTGCTGTTCAAGCTCGAGGCGGTGCGGCTGGTGTGCAAGACCTCCGGCTGCGCCCAGCGCTACCTGACGCATGACGCGCTCAACGGCCTCTTCCAGTCGACGCGGCTGACCGACGCCAATCACGGCACCGACTATGCCCAGAGGTTCCTCGCCTATCTCCACGACGTCCAGGACCGCGACCTGACGCTCGGCGTCGCCATGACCGACGCCAAGGGCGACCGCTCGGCACGCCCCGGCCGGCAGGCCAATCCGGACGTCTACGTCCACATCAAGGAGCGGCGGCCGGACGGGATCGTCATCCGCGGCACCAAGGCGATCGTGACCGGCGCACCCTACATGCACGAGTTCCTGGTCATGCCCTGCCGCACGCACACCCCCGAGGACGCCGCCTTCGCCGTCTGCTGCGCCGTGCCATGCGACGCGCCGGGCGTCACCATCGTCGCGCGGCCGGCGGGCCGCCCGGGCGAGGCGGCGGCGAAATTCTCGGCCAAGTACGGCCAGTCGGTCGGCGTCGTCATCTTCGACGACGTCTTCGTGCCGCACGAGCGCGTGTTCCTCGCCGGCGAGACCGGGGAAGGCGGGTTCCTGACCACCTCCTACGCCACGCATCACCGGCATTCGTGCATCGGCGCGCGCGCCGGTTTCGGCGACCTCCTGATCGGCGCCGGCGCGCTGATGATCGAGGCGAACGGCCTCGACGCCGGCCGCCACGCCCATATCCGCGACGCGATGGTCGAGCTCATCACCATCACGGAAAGCTTCTACGCCTGCGGCGTCGCCTCCTCGGTCTACTGCGCGAAGGACCCGGCCGGGTCGGTGATGCCGGATGCCGTGTTCTCCAATATCGGCAAGCTGCTGCTGGCGACGAAGATCTACGACATGCACCGCCTCGCCCACTACGTCTCCGGCGGGCTGATCGTCGCCCTGCCCGGCCCGGACGAGGACCACAACCCGGAAACGAAGGCGTCGCTCGCCGCCGTGATGGGCGGCCGGCCGGACATCCCCGCCGAGCGGCGCGCGGACGTCGCCCGCTTCATCGAGGACCTGACGGTGTCGCATCAGGCCGGGTGGTATTCGGTGATCTCGCTGCATGGCGGCGGCTCGCCCGAAGCGATGAAGCGCGAGATCTGGCGCAACTATCCCGTTATGGAAAAGGCCGAACTGGTCGAGGGTCTCCTCGATCGCGGCGTCCTAGACGACGGCCGCCGCGTTTCGAAGCAGCCGGGCCGCTGCTGCACCACCGGCTGCGAAGTCCCCGAACCGCCGCAGCGCGGCGCGGTGCCGGCGGCACTGGAGGGGGCGGCGGAACAGGTCTGAAACAAGCCAAGCCGGAGGAGGTGAAGGAGACAGTTAGGCTCCTATTTTGGTGCCTGTTAAGCTTCGTTTGTTGCTTGCTCTGCTGCTAGCTCTGCCCTCATTTGAGCAGCAAACTCTTCCGTCGGCTTATTCGTGGATTCGATCCAGTCTGCGGGTTGAAACTTGAACTTCCAGCCAGAGAATATGCCGAGAAGGAGCGCCCATATCACGACAAGGCAGGACAACGCGCTTATTCCTTTTGTCACCAAGCGGGAGTCCAGATTTGCGAATGTCTGGTATGTGACAACCGCAATCATCGCTGGCGCATACAGGTAGAGTGCCAGATTCGCGGTCAAAGCGACGAACGCCAAGAACGCAAACGATGCCTTTTGGCCAAAGCCGGATTTGGGGCCGAAGTACCGTGGAGCTAACGCGTCGGCCCAAAGATTGATCGCCGCCTTGTCGACAAGAAGTAGCGGAAAATGGTGGACGTCTATCTTCGCGCCGATCTTTGTCAGGATTCTAAAAACGATCTGCTCATCGATGAATGTAAAGGTCATCTGGAGAAATGCGCCTGCCGCGAAAAGCGCAAGAATGGGCATGAGATCTTTTGTGATCTGCAACGTCAGCCCGCTGTACGAAAAGGCACTACCGGCGATCAAATCAAAGAATGCGATTAGCGTTGCGAAGGTAAATGCCAACCCACTCGATCTAGCCAGACGCGCGTGTAGCTCGAGTCGACGCGAAGATATCCCGGTCAAGAACTCATCTGAGTAGAATCGGTTACCGAACTCGCGACCCAAGAACGACTCAAAGGTCATTGCTGACCGTTCAATCAGAGTAAATCGTTTGCTTTCTCCCATGCCCGCTTCCCCTTTTTAGAAGATGGTGCTGGAAACATCTCAGGCCGTCAATCAGGGGAGGACTTCCTTGCACTTCACGCGCCGCGCCCGCTCATGGATCTCAACCATCTTCGCTTCCCTAGCCTTGTAGATAGCAAGCTCCGACTCGGGCTTCTCATAAATTGGCAGGTATCGTGCACCCGACTCTCCGAGGGTGGCCATGATGATGGCCAGCCGATCGAGGGCAGAGGTGGAGAGGTGGTGCCGGTTTCTGAGACAGGGGCATAAGGTGGATCGCCCGATGGAAAGGACGATCCAGCATGAAGACACGCAGACGGTTTACGGCCGAGTTCAAGGCCAAGGTTGCGCTTGAGGCGATCCGCGGCGAGCGGACGATTTCGGAACTGGCGACGAAGCACCAGCTTCATCCGAACCAGATCACGCAGTGGAAACGGCAGGCCATCGAGAACCTGGCCAAGGCATTCGACGACAGGGCTTCGGATGCGGGCCGGCCGGGAAGCCGAGGTGACGAAGCTGCACGCCAAGATCGGCCAGCTCGTCGTGGAGCGGGATTTTGTGGCAAAGCCTTCGATCGCCTGAGCCTGGATCGAGGAGAATGATGATCGATCCCGATCACGAACGGCTCTCGATCCGCCGCCAGTGCGAACTGGTCTCGATCTCGCGGGCCTCGTTCTATCGACAGCCGGCGGGCGAGACGCCCGAAACCTCGAACTGATGCGCCTCATTGACGAGGCGTTCACGAAATGCCGTGGTATGGCTCGAGACAGATGGCGCGGCACCTACGCCGTCAGGGCTGGTGCGTAGGCCGCAAAGCGGGTCCGGCGGCTGATGCGCAAGATCGGCCTGTCACCGATCTACCAAGCGCCGAAGACCAGCGAGCCGCATCCCCAGCACCGCATCTATCCCTACCTGCTGCGGCATCTCAACATTGAGCGCCCCGATCAGGTCTGGTGCGCCGACGTGACCTACATCCCCATGCGGCGCGCGGCTTCCTCTACCTCGTCGCCATCATGGACTGGTTCAGCCGCAAGGTGCTGGCTGGCGGCTGTCGAACACGATGGATACCGACTTCTGCGTCGCCGCTCTGGAAGAGGCGATCGCCCGCCATGGCAGGCCCGACATCTTCAACACCGATCAGGAGAAGCCCAGTTCACCAGCTTCGCCTTCACCACGACGTTGAAGGATGCCGGCATCCGCATCTCCATGGACGGGCGCGGCCGGTGGATGGACAACGTCTTCATCGAGCGGCTGTGGCGCAGCCTCAAATACGAGTGCGTCTTCCTCAACGCCTTCGAGACAGGCGGTGAGGCCCGGGCTGGCATCGGTTCATGGATCGACTATTACAACCGGCGACGCCCCCACTCGACCTTCGACGGCAGGACACCCGACGAGGTCTATGCTACGGCAGAAATGATGGAGAAATTGGCGGCGTAAAAACCAACCCGATCCACCTTAGCCAAGCCGCCAAACTGTCTCACCAAGCGGGTCCACCTCAGGCACTCTCGATCCGGTCAGTGGTTACAGGTTGTTCGGAAGGTTTGCGCGGATTCTTCATGTGTGCCTTGTTTCATGTTGCGTTCATGTCGCATGGACCCGCCGTGCGGCGCGGGAAACCCTTGGAAATTGCGGTATACAGACGGCAACAAGAATGAGCAAAATACAATAAGTATTTGATTTTGCTGGCGACCCCGACAGGATTCGAACCTGTGACCATCGGCTTAGAAGGCCGGTGCTCTATCCAGCTGAGCTACGGGGCCGGTCAGGATGCTTCCGGCACAAGCGGAGTCCGCTTTTACCGGAAACGCGGCGAAACAGGTACTCCCGATCGTTTCGGGGTGCCCGCGGGGCGCGGACGGGTCAGTGCGTCCACGGCATGCGGCGGTCGTAGCGGAAGTTCTCCGAGTAGGAGACCTGCTGCCGCTTCGGCTTCTTCGGCTCCATGACGCGATAGGCGATGCCGTTCTTCTGGGCGTAGGCCACGGCCTCCTCGCGCGTCTCGAAGGTGAGCCTGATCTGGCTCTTCATGTCGCCGGAGGTGGTGTAGCCCATCAAGGGGTCGATCTTGCGCGGCTGCTCGGGGTCGAATTCGAGAACCCAGTAGCCGGTCTTGGCCGTGCCGGATTGCATTGCGGTCTTTGCCGGGCTGAAGATGCGTGCGGACATGTCTGCCTCGTTCGTTGCCTGCCGGTGCCGTTCTTGGTCGGAGCGGCAGGATTCGAACCTGCGACCCTCTGGTCCCAAACCAGATGCGCTACCAGGCTGCGCTACGCTCCGCTCCTTGCGGGCTATAGGGTTGCAGCGTTTTTTTGGCAAGAGCCGACAGCGAAGAACGGAACGAACGGTGCACGGTGGCACTCTGTGACGCAGAAAGTCCCACCGAAATTACCACCCATGTTCTTATTATGTTCACTCGTTTAGCGCCTTCCGCCGGCAAGGAATATGATCCTCGCGATGCAACCAAGGCCCACCGCCGAAGAACGGAACGAACCGCGCAGCCCCGCTTCGGCGCGCCATAAGCAATTCTTAACCCTGTTCTCCCAGTCTCGGGGGCGAACCCCAACCTGAAATGCCGGGAGATATGCCATGACGCGCATCATCGCCGTTTCGATCCTTGCCCTGTCGCTCGCCGGGTGCGGCTCCACCCCCGCCATGCGGACCGCCAGCGGCGCCGCGATAGGCGCGGGGTCGGGCGCCCTCGCCGGAGCCGCGATCGCCGGGACGCCCGGCGCGGTCGTCGGCGGGCTGGGCGGCGCGGCCGCCGGCGCGATCATCGGCGCCAAGCATTAAAGCGCTAGCGGCCGGAACCCGGCGCGGCGGTCGGCCCTATCCGCGCTTGGCCTCGACGGCGTCCCAGAACAGGGCCGCGACGTCGGCGCCGCCGAAGCGCAGGATCTCGCGCACGCCGGTCGGCGAGGTGACGTTGATCTCGGTCATGAAGTCGCCGATCACGTCGATGCCGACGAGGATGAAGCCGCGCTCCTTCAGCGACGGGCCGATTGCCGCGCAGATCTCGCGCTCGCGCTCCGTCAGTCCGGTCGGCTCGGCGCGGCCGCCGACATGCATGTTGGAGCGCGAATCGTGCTCGGCCGGCACGCGGTTGATGGCGCCGACCGGCTCGCCGTCGATCAGGATGATGCGCTTGTCGCCCTTGCGCACGTCCTTCAGGTAGCGTTGGACGATGAACGGCTCGCGGAACATCTGCTGGAACATCTCGAGCAGCGAGGCGAGGTTGCGGTCGGCCTCGTGCAGGTGGAAGATGCCGGCGCCGCCATTGCCGTAGAGCGGCTTGACGATGATGTCGCCATATTGCCGGCGGAAGGCGTCGACCTCGCGCGGGTCCTTGGTGATCAGCGTCTCCGGCATCAGGTCGGGAAACTCGGTGACGAAGATCTTCTCCGGGCTGTTGCGCACCCAGGCCGGGTCGTTGACCACCAGCGTCTTCGGATGGATGCGCTCCAGCAGATGCGTCGTCGTGATGTAGTTCATGTCGAAGGGCGGGTCCTGCCTGAGCAGGACGACGTCCATCTGCGAAAGATCGACGCGCTCGGCCGGCTGGAGAGTGAAATGGTCGCCCTTGATGTCGCGCACCTCCATCCGCTCGGCATAGGCGAAGACGGCGCCGCCCAGCATCGACAGCCGGTCCGGCGTGTAGTGCCACAGCTCGTGGCCGCGCCGCTGTGCCTCGAGCGACAGCGCGAACGAGGTATCCCCGGCGATGGAGACGGTCGAGATATGGTCCATCTGGACGGCGACCTTGAGCGTCATGGCGACCCTTTCGCTGCCTGTCTTTCGCCGCGAGCCCTGTCACGCGGCAGGCGAATCTCTAGAACATCGGGCGGGAAAACGGAAAGGCTTTTAACCCTTTCCGCTAACCCTGAAACGGCAATGACGAAGAAATGAGTTGGTTTCGCCCCTGCCCGGACCTAACCTTGCGTCATCGGCAACAAGGCTTGGGAAAACCATGAGGATCATTGCAGGCATTGCGCTGGCGCTGTCGCTCGTCGTCGGCGCGCCGGTCGCTTCGCAGGCGGCGTCGCTCGTCGCCAGGGTGGACATCTCGACCCAGACCATGACCGTCATCCATCGCGGGCAGGTCAAGTATCGCTGGAAGGTCTCGACCGCGCGCAAGGGCAAGGTGACGCCAGCGGGAAGCTGGAGCGCCAAGTGGCTGTCGAAGAATCATCGCTCCAGCCGCTACAACAACGCGCCGATGCCCTATGCGATCTTCTACAGCGGCAACTATGCGGTCCACGGCACCAACCAGGTCAGCCGGCTGGGCCGGCCGGCCTCGGCCGGCTGCGTGCGGCTGCACACGCAGAACGCCGCCGTGCTCTACCGTCTCGCCCAGCAGGAAGGGCTGAAGAACACCCGCATCGTCGTGCAGCGATAGAGCAATTCCAGGAAAAGTGTGAAGCACTTTCCGTCCGGAATTGCGTAGAAACAGAAGATAGATCGGCGACAGCCTCACGCCGGAGGCTGCGGCGTGTTCATCATCGTCAGATGGCGCTCCCAGTCGAGCGCGGACCTGACGATGCCGTCGAGATCGTCGAGGCGCGGCGACCAGCCGAGCTCGCGCCGCGCCAGCGCCGGGTTGGCGACGACCGCCGCCGCGTCGCCCGGCCGCCGCCCGGCGAGGCGCACGTCGAACTCGCGGCCATGGACGCGGCGGACGCTGTCCAGCACCTCGAACACCGAATAGCCGTGGCCGTAGCCGCAATTGGCGACAAGGCTCGTCCCGCCCTGGCGCAGGCGCTCCAGCGCCAGCCGGTGCGCGGCGGCGAGGTCGCTGACATGGATGTAGTCGCGGATGCAGGTGCCGTCCGGCGTCGGATAGTCGGTGCCGTAGACCTCGATGAACGGCCGCTTGCCGAGCGCGGCCTGCCCCGCCACCTTGATCAGATGGGTCGCGCCCGCCGTCGACTGGCCGGTGCGGCCCTTCGGGTCGGCGCCGGCGACGTTGAAATAGCGCAGCGCCGTGTAGCGCAGCCCGTAGGCGGCGGCCGCGTCGGCGAGCATCCATTCGCTCATCAGCTTGGAGCGGCCATAGGGCGACTCGGGATTCAAGGCAGCATTCTCCAGCACCGGCTCCGCACCGGTCGCGCCGTAGACGGCGGCGGTGGAGGAGAAGATGAAGTGCCCGACTCCGCCCTTCACCGCGCTCTCGATCAGCGCGCGCGTCTTCACCGTGTTGTTGTCGTAATAGGCGAGCGGGTCGGCGACCGATTCCGGCACCACGATCGAGCCGGCGAAGTGGATGACCGAATCGACGGCGTGCGCGGCGATCAGCTCCGAGACGAGGGCGCTGTCGCCGACATCGCCAATGACCAGCTTCGCCTCGGGCGCGACCGCCCATTCGAAGCCGGTGGACAGGCGGTCGAGGACAATCACCTCCTCGCCGGCGTCGATCAGTTCCCAGACCATGTGGCTGCCGATATAGCCGGCGCCGCCGGTGACGAGTACGGCCATGTCGCTATCCCCGTGTCTTCCTCGTGCCCGCGGCGGGGCCGCGTCTTCGCGCCGGCCACCATGCCCCGAAATTCGCTAAGAAAGATTTCAGGTGCGGCAGATTGTTGCGCTTGAGGAAAATCAATCTGTACCGTTGCGTCAGGCGGTATAGAAAGCATGTGCCGTCGGCGTGGCAATCCGGCCATGGGCGGCCGACGCCTCAGGCAGCGCGAACTTTCTTGCCGCCGCAACCCCGGGACGAAAGAATGAACTACCAACGGTTTTTCGAAGAAGCGATCGACCAGCTCCACGCCGAACGGCGATACCGGGTGTTTGCCGATCTGGAACGAATCGTCGGCGCCTTCCCCAGGGCGATCTGGCGCGCCGAGGGCGAGGCGCGCGAAATCACCGTCTGGTGCTCCAACGACTATCTCGGCATGGGCCAGCACGCGGACGTGATCGCGGCCGCGCAGGCGACCGTCTCGTCCATGGGCTCGGGCGCGGGCGGCACGCGCAACATCTCCGGCACCAACCACCCCTTGGTCGAGCTCGAGCGCGAGCTCGCCGATCTTCACGGCAAGGAAGCCGGCCTCGTCTTCACCTCCGGCTTCGTCTCCAACGAGGCGGCGATCTCGACCATCGCCCGGCTGCTGCCGAACTGCCTGATCCTGTCGGACGAACTGAACCACGCCTCGATGATTGAGGGCGTGCGCCGCTCCGGCGCGGAGAAGAAGGTCTTCCGCCACAACGACCTCGCGCATCTGGAAAGCCTGCTGGCGCAGGCCGGGCGCGAGCGCGCCAAGCTGATCGTGTTCGAGAGCGTCTATTCGATGGACGGCGACATTGCCCCCATCGCCGAGATCGCCGACCTCGCCGACAAGTACAACGCTATGACCTATATCGACGAGGTCCACGCGGTCGGCATGTACGGCGCGCATGGCGGCGGCATCACCGAGCGCGAGGGGCTGGCCCACCGCATCGACGTCATCGAGGGCACGCTCGCCAAGGCGTTCGGCACGCTGGGCGGCTACATCGCCGGCAGGCGCGAGGTGATCGACGCCGTGCGCTCCTACGCGCCGGGCTTCATCTTCACCACCGCGCTGCCGCCGATGATCGCGGCGGCGGCCACCGCCTCGATCCGCCACCTCAAGGTCTCGCAGAGCGAGCGCGACGCCCAGCAGCGGCAGGCGCAGCACACCAAGGACGTGCTGTCGGCGGCCGACCTGCCGGTGATGGCGTCGCAGACGCATATCGTGCCGATCCTCGTCGGCGACCCGGAGCTGTGCAAGATGGCGAGCGACCGGCTGCTGGCCAGGCACGGCATCTACATCCAGCCGATCAACTACCCGACCGTGCCGCGCGGCACCGAGCGGCTGCGCGTCACGCCGACGCCGTTCCACGACGACGCGCTGATCGAGACGCTGAAAGAGGCGCTGGTCGAGACGTGGGCCGCGCTCGGCATCCCGTTCGAGAGCCAGCGCAAGCCCAGCGTCGCCGCGCGCTCTGACCGGATCGTGCCGCTGACCGTGCCGAAGGCCGGCGGCTGAGGGCAGGCCGGGGTCCGGCCGTAGCGGACGGCACGACTTGCGGGGGAAGTCCGGTCACGTCTCTTTCAGCGGGAGGCAGCAAAGCGCGAACAGGCCGAGCGCCAGAGAAAAACCGACACGGATACGGCGATCCAGGCAATGGCAATGCCAACAACGTTGGGAAAGAGGTCAACGACACGGGGATTGTGGCCGATTACCGTGGTTTGTACGAGCTCCCAGCTCACGCCCACAAGAAAAGTCAGCACCGCGGCAAGCCAGATGCGAGAGTAGCCCGTCGCGAGTGCGGCGAGGACAAACAGCATGGCCATGGAGGCTATGTGCGGCACCTTGGTCAGGGCATTGGCGATTGCCTCAGGCGTAACGGTGAAGTCCATCTGCGGGGGACGGCGACCGTCGGGAGCCCGATTGGCAGCCCAAATGCTGGCCAGAGCGAGGGCCGTAAAAGGCAGGGCGCGAAGAACGCTTAGAACTTTCATTGGAATCGGAACTCCGATGGGAAAGATCGGTACTCAGGCGGTCAACTGCCAATTCTTGCGCGTCCGCTGCCGCCCGCTTCGACAGGCCGCCGACGCCGTCCTAAGAAACGGCAGGCACGACTGTGGTATGGGAATGGTGCAAAAATCAGGATTTCTGCGCCACGAAAATGGCGGCTTTCGACCGGAGCGGACGGACCCGGACCACCTTTTCTCGTTTCAGCCGACCGTCTCGATCCACCGTCCCAGCCGTTCCGCGGCTTCCTCGATCTGGTCGAGGCGGCGGTGGAAACAGAGGCGGAAATAGCCCTCGCCGCCGGCGCCGAAGGCGGCGCCGGGCGCGAGCCCGACATTGGCGCGCTCGACCATGTCGAAGGCGGCGGCGCGGCTGTCCTCCACCCCGTCGATGCGGAAAAACAGGTAGAACGCCCCGGCCGGCGGCGCGAGATGGACGCGGCCGGTGGCGGCGAGCCGGTCGCACAGGATGGCGCGGGCCTTTGCCGCCCGCTCGACCTGGCCGGCGACGAAGGCGTCGCCATGGTCGAGCGCGGCCACCGCGCCGCGTTGCAGGAAGGTCGGCGTGCCCGAGCTCGAATATTGCACCAGATTCTCGAACACCTGCTGCAAGTCGGGGTGGATCTTCAGCCAGCCGAT
The DNA here is from genome assembly GCF_023954335.1 of Aquamicrobium sp. Taxonomy (NCBI): domain Bacteria; kingdom Pseudomonadati; phylum Pseudomonadota; class Alphaproteobacteria; order Hyphomicrobiales; family Phyllobacteriaceae; genus Aquamicrobium; species Aquamicrobium sp. The sequence goes on along the minus strand of NZ_JAMLIE010000001.1, from coordinate 1,355,016 downwards.
GCGCCAGCCGGTCATCGACCAGTTCTTCGAAAAGCTGTTGACGAAGATCAGGCGATCCTGCGGCCCCGCGACGTCGAGGAAGGAAGGCGCGCGCGCCGCGCCGTAGGAGAACAGCGCGTAGATCTCGTCGGCGACGACCCACAGGCCGCGCGCGCGGGCGAGCGCGAGGATGGCGGCAAGCGTCTCGCGGTCGGCGACCCAGCCGGTCGGGTTCGACGGCGTGTTGACGAACAGCGCCTTCGTCGCCGGCGTGATCGCAGCGGCGAGCTTCTCGATGTCGAGCGCCCAGCCATTGTCCGTGTTGTCGAGCACGACGGGAACGGGCCGCGCACCGGCAATCGCCGCGGCGGCGGCGAAGTTCGGCCAGGCGGGGGAAAGATAGACCACTTCGTCGCCCGGGCCGGCGACCGCGTCGAGCGCGAGCTGGATCGCGTGCATGCCGCTCGAGCAGGCGATGAATTCTTCCGCCCGGTACGAGCCGCCGAAATGGCGGCCATAGTAGCGGGCGAGCGCCTCCCTCAGCTCCGGGATGCCGCGCTGCCAGGTGTAGAAGGTCTCGCCGGCGGCGAGCGAGGCGACTGTGGCCTCGGCGATGAAGGACGGCGTCGGCAGATCGCCCTCGCCGACCCAGAGCGGGATCAGCCCCTCGCGGCCGCGCGCATGGTTCATCAATTCGACGATGCCGCTTTCCGGCGCGTTGCGGGCTTCGGGACGGAGATGATCGACCAGCGACATGGAAAGGCTGCCTTCAACGAAGAAAGACCCCGGCCGGGCGGCCGGGGTCACGAAGTCGGGTATCGCGACGCCTACTTCTTGGCAAGCAGGTCGCGGATCTCGGTCAGGAGCTGGACGTCGGCCGGCGCGGCCGCCACCTCGGCGGCCTTCTCGGCCTCGAGCTTGCGGCGCAGCGTGTTCACCGCCTTGACCATCAGGAAGATGATCCAGGCGAGGATCAGAAAGTTGATGATGACGGTGATGAAATTGCCGTAGGCGAACACCGCGCCCTGCTCGCGCGCCGCGGCAAGCGTCGTCGCGGTCACGTTGGACGACAGCGGCAGGAAGTAGTTCGAGAAATCGAACCCGCCGAAGATCGCGCCGACGATCGGCATGATGATGTCGTCGACCAGCGACGACACGATCAGGCCGAACGCGCCGCCGATGATGACGCCGACGGCAAGGTCCATGACGTTGCCCCGGGCGATGAATTCCTGGAATTCCTTGAGCATCCCGCACTCCTGAGAATGGGACGGATGAAGAATCAGTCCCCGGTTGACCCCCGCCGGCAACAATAGTGAAAATTGTCGCAGGCGATAAGCGTCAACGACGAACCTGCCCGAAGGCCCGATGGCGGGTGGCGGATGCGGGTCAGGTGCGCTCGGGAGCGGGCTTTTCCGGCGCAGCGCGCGGCTCGTCCTCGAACTCCTTCACCAGCCCCATGAACATGCGGAAGAACCGCTCCATGTAACCGATGCCGCGCTCGAACTCCTCTTCCGGCGGCAGGCCGGCGACGGGCGCGCCGCCGCTTTCCAGCGCCGCGACGCGGCCCTCGAGCAGGCGCAGGCGCTCGCGCAGCGATTCGACCTCGGAAGCGGACCCCGTTTCTTGCGCGGCCGGCGCGCAGACCAGCCGGCCGTCGGCCTCGCGGCACAGCGTCATCGCGCCGGTCGTGGTGTCGAGGCGGACATAGCCGTCTTCCGTGCGCTCCAGCCGGTAGCGTTCGGCCTCCTCGGCGGCGGCCGGCAGGGCGGCGAGCCCGGCGAAAGCGGCGCAGGCAAGGGTGACATGGTGGCGCATCGGGAAAGCCTCCTTGACGAAGCGGACGTGAATTTTTCGCAGCATTGCGCCCGAATTGCGTCGGCACCGTGAATAGCGCCTCCCCCTTTTCCCGCATTTGCTCTATAGCCCGGCCATGACGACGCTCATCTACAAGATCGCGCCCCGGGCGCTGTGGCGCGAGGCGGAGGCGCGGGGGACGTTCGCCGGCGCGCCGGTCGACCTCGCCGACGGCTACATCCATTTCTCGACCGCCGCGCAGGTGCGCGAGACGGCGGCGAAGCATTTTTCCGGGCAGGACGATCTTGTCCTCGTCGCCGTCGACGCCGAGGGACTCGGCGCGGCGCTGAAATGGGAAGTCTCGCGCGGTGGGGCGCTGTTCCCGCATCTCTACGCCCCGCTCGATCCCGCCGCCGCCCTCTGGGTGAAGCCGCTGCCGCTGGGCGCGGACGGGGCCCACATCTTTCCGGAGCTCGACATATGATTCCCGGTCTCGACCGCATCGGCCAGAAGCTGCTGTTCGCCTTCGACCCCGAGACCGCGCACGGCCTGTCGATCGCGGCGCTGAAGAGCGGGCTGCCGCTTTGCCGCCCCCCCGCGCCCGACCCGGCGCTGCGGGTCGATGTCGCCGGCCTTTCCTTCCCCAACCCGCTCGGCATGGCGGCGGGCTACGACAAGAACGGCGAGGTGCCGGACGCGTTGCTCGGGCTCGGCTTCGGCTTCGCCGAGATCGGCACGGTGACGCCGCTCGCCCAGCCGGGCAACCCGAAGCCGCGCATCTTCCGGCTGGCCGAGGACGCGGCCGTCGTCAACCGGCTCGGCTTCAACAATGAGGGCCATGCCGCGTGCCTGAAGCGCATGGAGGCGCGGCGCGGGCGGGCGGGCATCGTCGGCATCAATGTCGGGGCCAACAAGGACAGCACCGACCGCATCGCCGACTACCGGCTCGGCATCGAGCGCTTCGCGGCCCATGCCTCCTACCTCACGGTCAACATCTCCTCGCCGAACACGCCGGGCCTGCGCGACCTTCAGGCAAGGACAAGCCTCGGCCTGCTGCTCGCCGCCGTCCGGCAGGCGCTCGATGCGGAGGACGCGCGGGCGGGCGGGCATACGCCGGTGTTCCTCAAGATCGCGCCCGATCTCGACGAGGCCGGGCTCGACGACATCGCGGCGGAAGTGCAGGGCAACGGGATCGACGGCGTCATCGTCTCCAACACCACGCTTGCGCGGGACGGGCTGGGCAGCGCCGCGAAAGCCGAGACCGGCGGGCTTTCCGGCCGGCCGCTGTTCTCGCGCTCGACCGCGGTGCTGGCGCGCATGCGCCGCCGGCTCGGGCCGCAGATGGCGCTGATCGGCGTCGGCGGGGTGGAGAGCGCCGAGACGGCGGCCGAGAAGATCAGGGCCGGCGCGGACCTCGTCCAGCTCTATACCGGCATGATCTATGCCGGGCCGGCGATGCCGGGCAGGATCGTGCGCGGCCTTTCCGAGATCGTGAAGCGCGAGCGGCTTTCCTCGATCCGCGACCTGCGCGACACGGCGCTGGCGAAATGGGAAGCCGAACCGATCGGCTGAACTGATCGCGTGCCGCGCCTTATGCGCATTTTCGGCGCCGCCGGCGCTGCCCCTCATCCGGCTGCCGCCACCTTCTCCCCGTGAACGGGGAGAAGAGAGCTGCCGTCCTTGCTTTCGCCAATCGCAAGCGTGGCAAGAGAACTGCGGGATTGCGGCCGGCATTCCTTCTCCCCGTTCACGGGGAGAAGGTGCCCGAAGGGCGGATGAGGGGCAGCGCCGGCGCTCGAACATTGCACTCCGCCGGAGCGGATAAGACGCGGCACACTTCAGACGCTATGCCGCCGATTGACGCTTGCCGGGCGGCCGGGGAGCGTGAGCGCGGTGTCGCGGCGCGGGCGTTCGGCCACCACCTTGCCCTTCGCCACCACGACGAGGCGCTCGGCGCGCAGGCGGATCGCCTCGATCCTGTCGCCGGCGTCGAGGACGACGAGGCTGGCCTTGCAGCCTTTTTCCAGCCCGTAGCCTTCCACTCCCATGATGGCGGCGCTCTCCTTCGTCACCATGTCGAAGCAGCGCGCCATCTCCTCAGGGCTCGTCATCTGCGCCACGTGCAGGCCCATGAAGGCGACGTCGAGCATGTCGGCGGTGCCGAGCGGATACCACGGGTCGCGCACGCAATCCTGGCCGAAGCCGACGCGGATGCCGGCCTTCAGCATTTCCGGCACGCGGGTCATGCCGCGCCGCTTCGGGTAGGTGTCGTGGCGGCCTTGGATGACGATGTTGATCAGCGGGTTGGGGATGGCCGACACCTCGGCCTCCGCCATCAGCGGCAAGAGCTTCGAGACGTAGTAATTGTCCATCGAGTGCATCGAGGTCAGGTGCGAGCCGTTGACGCGGCCCTGAAGGCCGAGGCGCTGCGTCTCGTAGGCGAGTTGCTCGATGTGGCGCGACAGCGGGTCGTCGGTCTCGTCGCAGTGGAGGTCGACCCTCAAGCCCCGTTCCGCCGCGATCTCGCACAGCTCCGTCACCGAGCGGCGGCCGTCCTCCATGGTGCGCTCGAAATGCGGGATGCCGCCGACAACCTCGACGCCCATGTCGAGCGCGCGGATGGTGTTGTCGCGCGCGGTCGGGTCGCGATAGAGCCCGTCCTGCGGGAAGGCGACCAGTTGCAGGTCGATATAGGGGGCGACCTCCCGCTTCACCTCCAGCAGCGCCTCGACTGCCAGCAGCCGGTCGTCGCAGGTGTCGACATGGCTGCGGATGGCGAGGAGGCCCATCGACACGGCCCAGTCGCAATAGCGAAGCGCCCGCTCCTTCACCGCCTCGTGGGTGAGCAGCGGCTTCAGCTCGCCCCACAGCGCGATGCCTTCGAGCAGCGTGCCCGAGGCGTTGATGCGCGGTATGCCGTAGGAAAGCGTCGCGTCCATGTGGAAATGCGGATCGACGAAGGGCGGCGAGACGAGGCAGCCCGCGGCGTCGATCACGCGGCCGGCCTCGGCTCCGATATCCGGCTCGACCGCGGCGATGCGGTCGCCGGAAATGGCGATGTCAGCGGTTCTGCCGTCCGGCAGCGTGCCGCCTTTCACGATCAGGTCGAAGCTCATCTCTCGCCTTTCCGGTAGGGGATCATCAATGCCTTCGGATAGGAGGCGCGGCGCGACATGACGACGAGCGCAGCGATGGAAAGCACGAAGGGCATCATCAGGAACAGCTGGTAGGGCACGACGCCGCCGGTCAGCTGCTGGAGGCGGACCTGATAGGCGTCGAAGGCGGCGAACAGCACCGCACCGAGCAGCGCCTTGCCCGGCCGCCACGAGCCGAAGACGACGAGGGCGATGCAGATCCAGCCGCGGCCGTTGATCATCTCGAAGAAGAACGAGTTGAAGGCCGACATGGTCAGGAACGCGCCGCCGACCGCCATCAGCGCGCTGCCGACCATCACCGCGCCCATGCGCACCGCCGTCACCGAGATGCCTTGCGCCTCGACGGCGGCGGGGTTCTCGCCGGCGGCGCGCACGGCCAAGCCCAGCGGCGTGCGATAGAGCACCCAGGCGACGATGGCGACCGTGGCGAAGGCGAGATAGGTCAGCGGCGTCTGGTTGAACAGCGCCGGGCCGACGAGCGGGATGTCGGAAAGCAGCGGCACGGGCAGCGGCTGGAACGGCACGATCTTCGGCGGCGAGGTCACTTCCGGCAGGACGAGCCGGTAGGTGAAATAGGTCAGGCTGGTCGCCAGCAGGGTGATGCCGATGCCGACGACGTGCTGCGACAGGCCGAGCGGCACGGTGAGCGCACCGTGCAGCAGGCCGAACAGCGCGCCGGCCAGCGCGGCGACGGCGACGCCTGTCCACAGGTCGCCGCCGGAATAGACGGTCATCCAGCCGGCGAAGGCGCCGACCGCCATGATGCCCTCGATGCCGAGATTGAGCACGCCGGCGCGCTCGCAGATCAGCTCGCCCATGGTGGCGAAGATCAGCGGCGAGGCGATGCGGATCGCGGCGACCCAGAACGAGGCGGTGAACAGGATCTCGAAGGCTTCGATCATCCGGCCGTCCCCGTTCCGGCGCGGTTTCCCCTCACCGCCTCGCTACGCTCGGCACCTCTCCCCAGAGGGGAGAGGAAAGATGCGGAGACGTTGCAGCAGCCTTTCCTCTCCCCTCTGGGGAGAGGTGGCCCGAAGGGTCGGTGAGGGGAAACGGCGGTCATGACAGGAGCCATCCTCACCTCCACCTGATGCGGAAGCGGGCGAGCATGATCGCCACCACCATGGTCAGGAGCGCGGTCGCGACCATCACCTGCGCGATGTAGGAGGGAACGCCGGCCGTGCGGCTCATGGCGTCGGCGCCGACGAAGATGCCGGCAACGAAGATCGCGGCGGCGACGACGCCGAGCGGGTTCAGCATCGCCAGCATGGCGACGACGATGCCGGTGTAGCCGAAGCCGGGCGACAGATCGAGCGTCAAGTTGCCCTTCAAGCCAGCGACCTCGGAAAAGCCGGCGAGCGCGGCGAGCCCGCCCGAGATGAGCGCCGTCTTCACCAGCACGCGGTTGACCGGGATGCCGGCGAAGCGCGCGGCTTCCGGGTTGTGGCCGACGGCGCGCATCTCGTAGCCGAGCGTCGTCTTCTTCATCACCACCCAGACCGCGACAGCGGCAACAAGGGCGATGACGAAGCCGAGATGAAGGCGGCTGCGCGGAACGAGCTTCATCAGCTGCGCCTCGGCGACGACGCGCTCAGACTGCGGCCAGCCCATGCCCATCGGGTCCTTGAGCACGCCTTCGAGCAGCATCGAGACGAACAGGATCATGATGAAGTTCAGGAGCAGCGTGGTGACGACCTCGTCGACGCCGAGCCGGGTCTTGAGCAAGGCCGGGCCGAGCAGCAGCAGCGCGCCGGCCGCCATCGCCGCCGCCATGATGAGCGGGATAAGGACGGGCGCCGGCAAGGGCAGCGCGCCGGTGCCGAGGACGACCGTGGCGAGGCCGCCGGCATAGAGCTGGGCCTCGGCGCCGATGTTCCACAGCTTGGCCCGGAAGGCGACGGCGACGGCAAGGCCGGTGAAGATCAGCGGCGTCGCCCGCGTCAGCGTCTCGAGGACGGCGAAGCGCGAGCCGGCCGCGCCCTTGATGACCTGCGCGAACACGGCGAAGGGCGACGCGCCCGCCGCCAGCACCAGGAGCCCGGCGATGACGAAGGTGGCGACCACCGCACCCGCCGGATAGGCGAGCGTGGCGGCAAGCGAGGGCGCGGGCTTCGGCTCAAGCCGCATGGGCACACTCCCGCTGTTGCAAGAATGGAAGCCGGCATAGCGGACGGCGTCCTTCTCCCCGTTTACGGGGAGAAGATGGCGGCAGCCAGATGAGGGGCGGCGCCAACCTTGCAGGGTTTGCGCCGCCCCTCATCCGCCCTTCGGGCACCTTCTCCCCGTAAACGGGGAGAAGGAGAGGCGCACCCCTTTCGGCCTCGAACACCGTCACGCCGCCTCCTCCAGCCCGTGGCCGGCCATCAGCTCGCCGAGGTCGCGGATCGAGCGTTCGCCGCGCTGCGAGGGCGCGGAGAGCCGGCCCTTGAACATCACCGCCACCTCGTCGGACAGGGCGAGGATCTCGTCGAGATCTTCCGAGATCAGCAGGATCGCCGCCCCCCTCGCCCGCGCTTCCAGCAGCCTGCCGTGGACATAGGCGACGGCGCCGACGTCGAGCCCGCGCGTCGGCTGGTTGGCGAGGATGACGACGGGATCGGGATCGAGCGCGCGCCCGAGGATCAGCTTCTGCATGTTGCCGCCCGACAGCAGGCGGATGCGCGTCTCCGGCGACGGGCATTTGACGTCGTAGTCGCGGATCAGCGCCTCGGCGAAGGCCCGCGCCGCCTTCCAGTCGAGGAAGCCGCGGCGCGAGAAGCGCGGCGAGCGGTAGCGTTCGAGGATCACGTTCTCTGTGACGCTCATGTCGGCGATGGAGCCGACGGCGTGGCGGTCCTCGGGGATGCGGGCGATGCCGTGGGCGAGCGCGGCGCGCGGCGACCACCCGGCGACCGCCTCGCCGCCGACGCGGAGCGTGCCGGAAGCCGGCGCGCCGGTGCCGGAAAGTAGCGCGGCGAGCGCGGCCTGCCCGTTGCCCGAGACGCCGGCAAGCCCGGTGATGACGCCGGCATGGAGCGTCAACGACGCGCCGCGCAGGGCGCTGCCGCCGGGGCCGGGCGCGGTCGAGACGTTGTCGAGCACGAGCAGCGGCGCGCCGCGCGCGACCGGCGGCACCGGCGGGGCCGCGACCTCCTGCCCGACCATCAGCGCCGCCAGCTCCTGCCGGGTCGCGCCGCCGGTCTTGCGCTCGCCCGAGAGCCGGCCGGCGCGCAGCACCAGCACCCGGTCGCTCACCGCCATGACCTCGCCGAGCTTGTGCGAGATGAAGATGACGGAAAGGCCTTTGGCCACCAGCATCTTCAGCGTGCGGAACAGCGCCTCGGTCTCCAGCGGCGTCAGCACCGCCGTCGGCTCGTCGAGGATCAGCACCCTGGCGTCGCGATAGAGCGCCTTCAGGATCTCGACGCGCTGGCGCTCGCCGACCGACAGCGACGAGACCAGCCGGTCGGGCTCGACGCCGAGGCCGAAATCGCGCGCGAGCCCGGCGATGCGCGCCCGCGCCGCCGCCCGGTCTAGCCTGAGCGACCACGGGCTTTGCGTGCCGAGCGCGATGTTCTCCAAGACGGTCATGTTGTCGGCCAGCGTGAAGTGCTGGTGGACCATGCCGATGCCGGCGTCGAGCGCGGCGCTGAGGTCGCCCGGCGGCAGCGGCTTGCCGAAGGCCTCGACCTCGCCCTCGTCGGCGACGTAGTGGCCGAACAGGATGTTCATCAGCGTCGTCTTGCCCGCCCCGTTCTCGCCGAGCAGCGCGATCACCTCGCCCGGCATCAGCGAAAACGAGATGGAATCGTTGGCGACGAGCGGGCCGAACCGCTTGGTGACGCCGGATATGCGCAGGACGGGCTGGGTCATGAAACCATGGCGATTGGCGAAATCGGAGCGGCAAGCGTACTTCTCCCCGTTCACGGGGAGAAGATGCCGGCAGGCAGATGAGGGCGGCACGAACCTTGCACAAAGCCGACGCTGCCCCTCATCCGGCCCTCCGGGCCACCTTCTCCCCGCAGGCGGGGAGAAGGAAAAAGGCGCTAGTTCGACTTCGGCTCTTCGTCGTTGATCTCGACGGTGAGCGTGCCGGCGCGGATCGCGGCTTCCTTCTCGGCCACCAGCGCCTTGACCTCGGCCGGGACCTTTTCCTCGAAGGTGCCGAGCGGGGCGAGCGAGCAGCCGCCGTCCTTCATGAAGGAATAGACGCCGTAGTCGGCGGCCTTGAAGGTGCCGGCCTTGACCTCGGCAACGGCCTTGGCGAGCGTCGGCTCGAAGTGCCACAGGGCCGAGGCCACCACTGTCTCGGGATAGTCGCTCTGCGTGTCGATGACGTTGCCGATGGCCAGCACCCCGCGCTCCTTGGCCGCGTCGGAGACGCCGAAGCGCTCGGCATAGAGCACGTCGGCGCCGGCGTCGATCTGGGCGAAGGCGGTCTCCTTGGCCTTGGGCGGGTCGAACCACGAACCGATGAAGGCGACCTGGAACTTCGCGTCGGCCGCCACTTCCTTCACGCCGGCCATGAAGGCGTGCATCAGCCGGTTGACCTCGGGGATCGGGTAGCCGCCGACCATGCCGAAATTCTTCGATTGCGACATCGCGCCGGCGATCAGGCCGGTCAGGTACGAGGCGTCCTGGATGTAGTTGTCGAACGGCGCGAAGTTGGGCACGCTCTCGTCTTCCTTGAAGCTCGAGCCCATCAGGAAGGCGACATCCGGATAGTCGCGGGCGACATCGCGCGCGGCCTGCTCGACGCCGAACACCTCGCCGAGGATCAGCTTGTGGCCGGCCTCGCAATATTCGCGCATCACGCGCTCGTAGTCGTTGTTGGAGACGTTCTCGGAATAGACGTACTCGATCTCGCCGGCGTCCTTCGCCGCGTTGGCGGCCTTGTGGATGCGGCTGACCCATTGCTGCTCGACCGGCACGGTGTAGACGGCCGCCACCTTCAGCGCCTCCTGTGCGAAGAGGCGCGTCGGCAGGCCGGCGGCGAGGCCGAGCGCGGCGCCCCCCTTCAACAGACGGCGGCGGGAGACCGGCAGAAGGCCGGACGGACGGCGGGTAGAATCGGACATTTGACCACCTCTGGTTCTGGGGTTTTACGGGCAGCACCGCTGTTATGATTGTGCCCCGGAAACTAGGCCAAATTCACCGGAGCGGCAATCGGCGGCGGCGCGGCGCGGCCGCCCGCTGCCGGCTTTTCCCCATGTCAGAGAGATCGCCGAACCCCGGCAAGGAATCAGCCGCCGGCGACGGCAAGCGCGATGGCGGCGCGCAGCTCGTCCATCCCCTGGCCCTTTTCAGACGAGGTGGCGAGGATTTCCGGAAAAGCGGCGGGGTGCTTCTTCACCTTGAGCGCCGTTTCCTCGATCAGCCGCGGCAGGCCGGCGGTCTTGATCTTGTCGGCCTTGGTCAGGACGATCTGGTAGGAGACGGCGGCGCGGTCGAGAAGGTCCATCACCTCCTCGTCGTTCTTCTTGATGCCGTGGCGGGCGTCGATCAGGAGATAGACGCGCTTCAGCGTCACGCGGCCCCTGAGATAGTCGAAGACAAGCTTCGTCCAGGCGTCGACCTGCGCCTTGGGCGCCTGGGCGTAGCCGTAGCCCGGCATGTCGACCAGCGCCATCGGCGGCAGGTCGCCCGCCTCGCCCGAATAGCCGTCCGGCACGAAATAGTTGAGCTCCTGCGTGCGGCCGGGCGTGTTCGAGGTGCGGGCCAGCCCCTTGCGGTTGACCAGCGCGTTGATGAGCGAGGACTTGCCGACATTGGAGCGGCCGGCGAAGGCGATCTCGGCCGGCCCCTCGGGCGGCAGGAATTTCATCGCCGGCACGCCGCGGATGAACACCCACGGCCGGGCGAACACTTCGGGGCTGGCGGGGGGGGCCGGCGTGCCTTGCGTCATCTCTTCCCGCGTCCTGCCTGCCGGCCCGTCCGGCCGACTCTTTTTCTGCTTGCCGGCCTACTCGGCCGGCTTCGGCTTCTTCCTGAACAGGCCGGCGAGGTTGTCCCACAGCTCGATCTTGGCGCCCTGGCGCTTCATGATGTAGCCCTGCTGGATGATCGAGAGCGTGTTGTTCCACGCCCAGTAGATGACGAGTCCGGCCGGGAATGCCGCCAGCATGAAGGTGAAGACGACCGGCATCCAGTTGAAGATCATCGCCTGGGTGGGATCGGGCGGCGTCGGGTTCATGCGCATCTGCAGGAACATGGTCACGCCCATGATGAGCGGCCAGATGCCGATCATCAGGAAGGCGGGCACGTCGTAGGGCAGAAGGCCGAACAGGTTGAAGATCGAGGTCGGGTCCGGCGCGGACAGGTCCCTGATCCAGCCGAAGAACGGCGCGTGCCGCATCTCGATGGTGACGTAGAGCACCTTGTAGAGCGCGAAGAACACCGGGATCTGGATCAGCACCGGCCAGCAGCCGGCGAGCGGGTTGATCTTCTCGGTCTTGTACAGCTCCATCATCGCCTGCTGCTGCTTCATGCGGTCGTCCGCGTATTTCTCGCGGATTTCCAGGAGCTGCGGCTGCACCTTCTTCATGTTCGCCATCGACTTGTACGACTTGTTGGCGAGCGGGAAGAAGATGAGCTTGACGACGACGGTGGTGGCGAGGATGGCGAGGCCGAAATTGCCGAGCAGCCTGAACAGCCAGTCGATCAGGTAGAACATCGGCTTGGTGATGAAGTAGAACCAGCCCCAGTCGATCAGGAGATCGAAATTGCGGATGTTCCGGCTCTCCTGATAGGCGTCGATCTTCGCCGTTTCCTTGGCGCCGGCGAAGACCAGCGTCTCGACGGTGCGCGTCTCGCCCGGCGCGATCTGCACCGGGTCGGTCAGGTAGTCGGCCTGGTAGCGCACGCGGCCATCGTCGAAGAAGGCATAGCGCGGCTGGAACTCCTGCGCGCTCGACGGCACCATCGCCACGGCCCAGTACTTGTCGGTGATGCCCAGCCAGCCGTCGCTCGACTTGCCGGGAACGATCTGGCGCTTCTCGGCGAGATCGGAATAGTCGATCTCCTGAAGCCCTTCCGTGCCGGTGACGCCGATCAGGCCCTCGTGCAGGATGTAGAAGCCGGCGACATGCGGCGTGCCGATGCGCGCGACGCGGCCGTAATTGGACAGGCTCACCGCCTCGCCGCTTTCATTGGCGACCTGGTCGGAGAATGTGAAGAGATAGTCGTTGTCGACGGCGATGGTGCGGGTGAAGGTCAGGCCCCGGTCGTTGGTCCAGCGCAGCGTCACCGGGGTCGACGGCGTCAGCTTCGCCTCGCCCTCGAGCGTCCATACCGTGTCCGGCCCCGGCAGGGAGCCGGTCGCCTCGCCGCCGATGAAGCCGACCTCGGCATAGAAGCCGTCGGGCATCACCGAGGGGCTGAGAAGCTCGATATTCGGCGAATCCTTCTCGACCGTCACCCGGTAGTCCTTGAGGACGAGGTCGTCGATGCGCCCGCCGGTCAGGTTGATCGAGCCGGAGATGCGCGGGGTCTCGATGACGACGCGGCCGTTGGCGGCGATGGCGTCCTGGCGCGTCAGCGCGCCGCCCGGAACGCCGGTGCCGCCGCCGGGGACGGCCGGGGCCGCGCCGCCCGGCAGGTCGGAGCCGCCGGGCGCGGCCGGCAGGTCGGGCTGCGCCGGCTGGCCGGGTTGTGCAGGCTGCGCCTCGCCCGCCTGCTCGGCGGCGATGCGGGCGGCCTCGCGCTCGGATTCGATGCGCGGGTTCATGTAGAACACCTGCCACAGCGTGAGGATCAGCACGGAAAGCGCGATCGTGATGAAGAAATTGCGATTGTTTTCCATCGATTCCCTACCGCTGGGCCCTACCGCTGGGATTGCCTGGGCTGCCGGCCGCCGCGCATCCTGCGGGACAATTCGCGCGCCAGATCGTCGAAAGCGGCGTCGAGCACCTCGCGCCGCCCGACGATGACATAGTCGCTGCCGGCCGCCATGTCACCACCGGCACGGGTTCTGACAGCTTCCTTCAGCCGCCGGCGGATGCGGTTTCTCGTCACCGCGTTCCCGACCTTCTTGGTGACCGTGAAGCCGAGGCGCGGCGCGCCGCCGTCGCCCCGGTCGAGGACTTCCATCAGGAAGAGCGGGCCGCGCCGCTTCTCGCCCCGGCGCACGGCCAGAAACTGCGCGCGCTTCTTCAGCCGCGCGGGAAGCATTCCGGTCGGCCGGGCGGCCACCGTCCGGCCTTAAACGCCGGTCAGGCGGAAAGCCGCTTGCGGCCGCGGTTGCGGCGGGCCGCGATGACGGCGCGGCCGCCCTTGGTGGCCATGCGGGCACGGAAACCGTGGCGGCGCTTGCGGACAAGCTTGGAGGGCTGATAGGTGCGCTTCATTTGTTTAATACCGCGGTGTGCGGCCCTTCTTGGATCTGACTCTTCATGAGCAGGAGCGTTCGCCCGCCTTCCCGATACGCGAATGCCGGCAATGCACAGCCAGCGCCGCGCCGGACCGAAGGCCCGAGCGTCGGGCGCTTATAGGGGGGCGCTTACAAGGTGTCAATGCGATGGCCCATGCCACCAAATTGGCAAACGGCCCGCCCTGCCCTATCGTTGCACGTCGCCCCTGGCCATCATTCCTGGCCGGGCTGAACGGATGACGATGTGACGCAGGACGGCAACGAACGGCAGGAAAACGCTCCCCCGCGCGCGGGGGAGCGCTCGGAGGCGCGCGCCGGCGAGCGCGTGCCGCTGACGCGCGGGCTGTCGATGAAGCTGCTCGTGCTGACCGCGCTGTTCGTCACGCTGGCCGAGATGCTGATCTTCCTGCCGTCGCTGGCCAATTTCCGGCTGAGCTGGCTCGAGGAGCGGCTGTCGACCGCGGCGGCCGTCGGCATCGTCCTCGTCGACAGCGACCCCGACAGCCTGTCGCGTGAGGTGCAGGACGACGTGCTGCGCGCGCTCGGCGCGATGGCGCTCGCGGTGCGCGACGAGGGCTCCTCGCGCCTGCTCGTCGCCGTCGACATGCCGCACGACATCGACCTTCACGTCGACCTCGGCAGCGCCTCGCCGCTCGGCGAGGTGCACGAGGCGCTCTACGCGCTGGTGTTCGGCGGCGAGCGGGTGCTGCGCGTCTTCGCGCCCTTCGGCGGCGGCGAGCGCGAGTTCGAGCTGGTGATGGCCGAGACCGACCTGCGCAAGGCGATGGTGGCCTATGCGCGCAACGTCGCGCTCCTGTCGCTCATCCTGTCGCTGGTGACGGCGAGCCTCGTCTTCTACGCCATCCATCGCGTGATGATCCGACCGATGCGGGCGATGACACGCTCGATGCTCGCCTTCGCCGAAGCGCCGGACGACCCGGCCCGCATCATCCGCGCCGGCACTCGCAGCGACGAGATCGGCGTCGCCGAGCGCGAGCTGGCGGCGATGCAGGGCGAATTGCAGCGCATGCTGGTCGAGCGCCGGCGGCTCGCCGATCTCGGCCTCGCCGTCTCCAAGATCAACCACGACATGCGCAACATCCTCGCCGCCGCGCAGCTGATGTCCGACCGGCTGGCGCGGGTCGACGATCCGGGCGTGCGCAGCATGGCCCCGCGGCTGATGCGCACGCTCGACCGGGCGATCTCCTATTCGGAAGGCGTGCTGGCCTATGGCCGCACGCAGGAGCCGCCGCCGGCGCGCCTGCGGCTGCGGCTGCACGACCTCGTCGAGGAGGTGCTGGCGCTTTCCGGTCCCGAGGTCGCGGCGCGGATCGAGCTCGTCAACGCCGTCGATCCGCAATTCGAGATCGACGCCGACCCCGAGCAACTGTTCCGGGTGCTGTCGAACCTGTCGCGCAACGGGATCGAGGCGATGTCGGGCAACGCCTCGCCGGCGCTGGTGCGCCGGCTGACGCTCAGCGCCGAACGAACCGGCGGCGTCGCCCGCATCCTGGTCGAGGATACGGGGCCGGGCCTGCCGCAGAAGGCGCGCGAGAACCTGTTCTCGGCGTTTCGCGGCTCCGCCCGCACCGGCGGCACCGGCCTCGGCCTCGCCATCGCGCACGAGCTGGTGCGCGCCCATGGCGGCACGCTCGAGCTGGTCGAAAGCCGGGGCGGGCGCACGGTGTTCTCGATCACCATCCCCGACCGGCCGCTCGATCTCGACGCGGCCCGGCGCGGCCCGTCGGCTTCTGCGCGCAGCCAGCCGCGCGACGCCGGGGCCTGACCCTTCCGGCTCCACGCGAAGCAGCGAGGCTCAATGCGCCCGGTGCGCCGGAAGCGCGGCGGCTTCCCCCAGCTCGGAGATCCGCGTGCCGGCGGTCATCGGGTTCCCGCGCCACTCGAACCGGCCGACCACCCAGCTGCGGAGCCAGACCACCGGCATGACGAGGTCGCGCGCCAGCAGCGCCGGCAGGGCGTAAAGAGAAAGGCGCCAGTTCTTCGCCCGCGCCAGCAGCAGCTCCGGCAGATAGGCCGCGGCGAGGACGAAGGCGGCCGTCGCCGGCAGGCTGATGCCGCCGATGGCCGCTGCGGCCAGCACAAGGACGAGCGGCGGCAACGCGCCGAGCAGGATCTCGGGCGCGAAGAACGCCGGGAAGGTGACGCGGCGCAGCCGCGCCCAGCGGGCCTGCCGCGCCCAGATCTCGCCGAGGCTGCGCCGGCCGAGCGGCTGCGCGAAGGGCGAGGAGACGAGATGGACCTTCAGCCCGAGGCGGTGGACCAGCTTGGTCGCGGCTGCATCCTCGGCGATGTCGGCGGCCAGCGCCTCGATCCCGCCTTGGGCGTCGAGAAGCGGCTTCGACCACAGCATGGTCTTGCCCTGGGCGAAGCCGAAGCCCAGCGCCTCGCCGGCATACTGCCAGCGCACCTGATGCGTGTTGAGGAAGGCGCACTCGACCTCGGCCCAGAAATTGCCGGGGCGGGTGGCGAGCGGCGTGGAGCAGACGAGGCCGGTGTCCGTGCGCCGGGCCGCCATCAGGCGGCGCACGAAGTCCTTCGGCATCAGCACGTTGGAATCGGCGATCGCCACCCAGTCGTGGCGCGCGGCGCGCCAGCCCTTGACGCAATTGTTGAGCTTGGGATTGGCGCTGATGCGGTCGTCGCCGAAGAGCACCCGCGCCGCGACCCACGGATGGGCCGCCATCGCCGCCTCGATCGCCGCGACGATCGGGTCGGCGCGGTCGGCGACGCAGAAGATCAGCTCGTATTCGTCCCATTCGAGGCGGAACGCGCTCGCCAGGGTCTCGCGCGAGAACGTCTCGATGCCGCGCACGGGGATGACGATGGACACCGGGGGAGCCGCAGGCCGCCCGGCGGCGGCGGGCGCCTCGATGCCGTCAGGATCGAGCCGCCACGCGGCGATCGCGATGCTGGCCAGATTGACGAGAAGCAGCACCCCGGAGACGAAGAAGAGAAATTCGACCATGCGCAAGAACCCGAGGGCCGGCGCATCCGCCCGGAAGCGCCGCGCCGGACAAACCGCGGCCGGTTACCGGCCGCATCCGCGCCCCCGAACATGGCCACAGCCCCGCTTGCGGCCGCCTGTCCCGAGGCAGCCGGAAGACATCATCCTTCCATGTCAGGAAGACGACAGGAAACCGCCGCCCGGCCTCACGTGGTCAGGGCGCGAACGCCGTATCGCTTCATGGAAGGAAGTGGTGCCGCTTGCGGGGCTAAAAATAATTATTTATCTATTTGATAATATTAACATTTATTATATTTTATATCTTGCATACCAATAATTATACCAACAATTTGATTCACTATCCGACCGTCGACGAGGACAACGTCGGATCGCGGCTGGTGACGGCAGATTTACAGCGCCTCTGGACAATTTTGAGTACGTCGATGGTGATCGTTCCTGTCCACAGGATCATTTGACGGAACAATTTCCAGGAAAGAAGAGCATCGTATCGTCAGCGGAACCTGCAAGAACAAGTTCATCCCAACGCGACCGTAGATGTCAGGCATACCTCACCTCGCCCTTTTGCCATTTCATCTTCGACAAATGCGACAAACTTCCGGACGATTTCTGAGGCTTGTTCCGGTCTCCAGCCCATCCCCACTTCGATCGTGGGGGCACTTTCCCGCAGCCGCAGATAGGAGACACCAGACGGCGACAGGCTGCGCATGGAACTCGGAACGAACGCCAACCCCATTCCCTCGGCCACCAGATTGATGATGGTCTGCATTTGCATCGCGCGCTGGCCGACAACGGGTTGTGCTCCGTGATCGGCGTACAAGCGAGTGACGAGATCATGAAGAACAGGCGCTCCCGTGCGGGGAAAAAGCACAAGCGGCTTGTCCCTCAGATCATCGAACGAGACAGTTCGTTCCTTGGAGGCGGGATCGCTGCCATCCACCCAGCGTGACGGCATCGCAACAATGAGTTCTTCCGAACTGATCGGCACGTAGCCGAGGGGCGCCGGCATGGCACGGTTCGGTGGCGGGATCATCAGGCCGACATCCAGTTCACCTGCAAGCAAGCTCTCGAGCTGGACGTTGCTGGTCGCTTCGTGCAAATCGATTTCCACTTCGGGGAAGGATTGCTTGAAGCGGCTGACCAGCCTCGGCAGGAAGCTGTAACCGACGAAGCTGACGAAAGCCACGCGCAGCCTGCCGACCTCACCTCGCGACAGGCGCCGCGCCAGGTCCGGAAGCTCCATCGCTTCGCCCAAAACGCGTCTTGCGTATGGCAGCCACTCATTTCCAATCGGCGTCAGCCGCACAGTTCGCTTGGTGCGGAAGAACAGTTGCACCCCAAGATCAACCTCCAGCGCCTGTATGCTCTGGCTGAGCGGAGGCTGCGTCATATGCAGGCGCTCGGCCGCCCTGCCGAAGTGCAGTTCTTCGGCCACGGCAACGAAATGGCGAAGTTGGCGCAATTCCATGATGGCCTCATTGATATGCAGTATGACCTAATACCATATGATAAATAGATTTCCAGGATTACTACGCTCCCGCCTATGCTTCGCCTTACCAGCCAGCCGCGGGAGGGCAGCCAGTGCCGCAGAAACTGCGATCGAGCAAGATCACCAAAGGCGTCGAACGTTCGCCCAATCGGGCGATGTTTCGGGCGCTCGGCTATCGAAGCGAGGACTTCGCGAAGCCGATGATCGGGATTGCCAACGGCCACTCGACGATCACGCCCTGCAACGCGGGACTTCAGCCTCTCGCTGACGCCGCCGCCGCTGCGATCAAGGCGGCCGGCGCCAATCCCCAGATGTTCGGCGTTCCCACCATCTCCGACGGCATGTCGATGGGCACCGAAGGCATGAAATACTCGCTCGTTTCGCGTGAGGTGATCGCGGATTGCGTCGAAACGACAGTTCAGGGCCAGTGGATGGATGGTGTTCTCGTCATCGGCGGCTGCGACAAGAACAAGCCCGGAGGCATGATCGGCATCGCGCGGGCGAACGTACCGGCGGTCTATGTCTATGGCGGCACCATCAAGCCAGGAAACTGGAAGGGCGAGGACCTGTCGGTCATCTCGTCATTCGAAGCCGTCGGCGCGATCAGGGCTGGTCGCATGAGCCAGGAGGATTTCGAGGGCATCGAACGGCACGCATGTCCAACCACGGGCGCCTGTGGCGGCATGTATACGGCGAACACGATGGCTTCGTCCTTCGAGGCGCTCGGCATGTCGCTGCTCGGCTCCTCACTGATGGCCAATGTCGATCAGGAGAAGCTGGATTCTACGACCGCTTCGGCAACCGTTCTGGTGGAGGCGGTCAGGAAAGGCATCAGGCCGCGCGATATCATCACGCGCGAAAGCATCGAGAACGCCATCGCCCTGGTGATGGCGACCGGCGGCTCTACCAACGCGGTGCTTCACTATCTGGCCATCTGCCATGCAGCCGATGTCGAGTGGACGCTCGAGGATTTCGAGCGCGTTCGTAGAAGGGTCCCGGTCATCTGCGACCTCAAGCCTTCCGGCCGATACATGGCGGTAGACCTGCACCGTCAGGGCGGCGTGCCGCAGGTGCTCAAGCTGCTGCTCAACGCTGGGCTCATCAATCCCGACTGCCTGACGATCACCGGCCGGACCATCGCGGAGGAACTCGCGGACGTTCCCGACCATCCACCATCCAACCAGGACGTGGTGCGCCCCGTCGATGCGCCGCTCTACAAAGAAGGTCATCTTGCGGTTCTGCGCGGCAATCTGGCAGAGGGCGGCGCCGTTGCGAAGATCACCGGCCTGAAGTCGACGTCGATCACCGGACCGGCGCGCGTGTTCAACGACGAACAATCCGCGCTGGACGCCATTCTTTCCGGTGCGATCCAGCCGGGCGACGTGCTCGTGCTGCGCTATCTCGGACCGAAGGGCGGTCCCGGCATGCCGGAGATGCTCGCACCGACCTCGGCGATCGTCGGCCGCGGGCTCGGCGACAAGGTCGGTCTCATCACCGACGGGCGCTTTTCCGGCGGCTCGTGGGGCATGCTCGTCGGCCATGTCACGCCGGAGGCGTTCGTCGGCGGAACGATTGCGCTGGTCGAGGAGGGCGACAAGATCACGATCGACGCCGGACGCCGCCTGCTCCAGCTCGAGGTTTCGACAGAAGAGATCGAAAGACGGCGGCGCGAGTGGCGTCAGCCTGCTCCGCGCTACACGCGCGGCGTGCTTGCGAAGTTCGCCGCTCTCGCCAGGCCGGCCAATGAAGGAGCCGTAACCGGATAGCTGGCAAGCCAAGACGGTTTCGCTCAACAATCACAACAGGGAGGAAAGATCATGCTGCATTCGAGAAGACAATTCGTTCGCGCCGCGCTCGCTGCCGCGACACTGGCGGGTCTCGCCACATCGGCATCCGCGCAACAGGAGATCAAGCTCGGCTATGCGCTGGCTCCGACATCGCATTATGGTGTCGCGGCCGATCGCTGGCAGGAATATGTTGAGGCGGAAAGCGACGGGCGTTACACGTTCCGGCACTTTCCATCCTCCGGGCTCGGCGGCGAGCGCGAAGTGATCGAGGGCGTCCAGCTCGGCACCGTCGAGACGACAATCGTATCCTCCGGAACCCTGTCCAACTTCGTGCCGGAAGCAGGTGTCTTCGACATACCATTTCTCTTTCGCGACCTTGGCCACGCGCGCCGGGTGCTCGACGGCCCGGTGGGACAGGAGATTCTCGCGAAGTTCGACGATGTCGGGCTGGTCGCGGTCGCATGGGGCGAGCAGGGTTTCCGCCACATCACAAACAACCGCAATGCCATCGAAGCGCCGGCTGATATCGCGGGCCTGAAGCTGCGGACGATGGAGAACCCCACTCACATAACCGCCTTCGAGACGCTTGGGGCCGCACCCACGCCGATGGCATGGCCGGAAGTCATCGGGGCTCTGGAGCAGGGCACGATCGACGGTCAGGAGAACCCGCTCACCGTTATCACCTCGGCGAAACTCTCCGAAGTCCAGACCTATCTCACCCTCTCGGGGCACGTCTATTCGCCGACGGTGTTCCTCGTCTCCCGTCCGCTCTGGGACGGCCTGTCTCAGGAAGACCAGGAGATGTTTCGCATGGGCGCCGTCGAAGCCGTTACGGCGATGCGCGCCTTCGTCGATGGCGTCGAAACCTCGGGCGTGGAGCAGTTGAAATCCGAGGGCATGACCGTCGGCGAACTGTCCACGGAGCAGAAGGCAGCGTTCCAGGGCGCGCTGGAGGCCGCCTATGAGCAGTATTACGGCATCTACGGCAAGGATCTCGTCGAACGGATCATCGCGACCGAATAAAGGCCCTGCGCCGACCGCCGCAGGTGCCGCCGGCACGGCTTTGGCCGTGCCGGCCCCTTTCGAGGTGAGAAACGATGAAAATGTACGAGCGTCATTTCGTGACGGTCAACGAATGGCTGGTGCTGCTGATGCTGGCAGCGATGGCGGTGATCGTCTTCACCAATGTCGCGCTACGCTATCTGACCAACTTCTCGCTAACCTGGGCGGAAGAAGTCGCCCGCTACCTGATGATCTGGATGACGTTTCTCGGTGCAGGGCTGGTCCTGCGCTCGGGCGGACACGTCGCGATAACCAATCTGCACGACCTCTTGCCGGATCGTGCAAGCCGTGCGCTGCGCATGGTCGTCTCGATGCTCGTGCTAGGCTTTTTCGCCGGGATGGCATGGTTCGGCCATGACTACATGTCGCGCATGGGCCGCCAGCTGACGCCCGCGACGAGAATCCCCTTTTACACCATCTATGCCGCCATGCCGGTCGGCTTTGCGCTGCTCATCGTCCACTTCCTGCTGGTTCTTAAGAACTACGTGGCGACGGGCGGGAGCACGGACGATGTTCCGACGAACGGCGGTTGACATGGACGAGATTCGGACACTGCCATGGTGACAATCCTCTTCGCCTCTTTCTTCGTTCTTCTCCTTATCGGCGTTCCGGTCGCATTCTCGCTCGCGATTTCGGCGGCACTGGCCGTCTGGTTCGGATCGAGCTATCCGATGCTTGTCGTGGTAAAGGAGATGTTCTCCTGCCTGGACAGCTTCCCGTTAATGGCCGTGCCGTTCTTCATCCTCGCCGCCGAGGTGATGACCGGCGGTGCGATGACGACCGTCTTGCTGCGCTTCGCCTCGCAGTTCGTCGGTCATCTGCGTGGCGGTCTGGGCTATGCGAACGTGCTGTCATCGACGATGTTCGCGGGCATCTCCGGGTCGGCTCTCGCCGACGCGGCCGGCCCCGGCGCGATGATGGTGCGCATGATGGAGAAAAGCGGCTACGACAAGTCCTACGCCGGCGCGTTGACAGCATCGAGCGCGGTTATCGGGCCGATCATCCCCCCGTCGAACATCATGATCCTCTATGCCATGCAGGTCAGCGAGGTCTCGGTCGGCGGGCTGTTTATGGCCGGCATCGTGCCGGGGCTCGCGATGACGGCCATGCTGTGCGCGGCCAACTGGCATGTCTGTCGCCAGCGGGGATACCGCGCGAGCGAACCAAGGCCAGCGCTCGCCGAAATGGTGCGGACGACGTTCCTGGCGATCCCGGCCCTGATGCTGGTGGTGATCATCATCGGCGGCATCCGCGGCGGCATCTTCACGCCGACCGAAGCGTCGGTGGTCGCTGTTTTCTACGCGGTGCTGTGCGGAACGTTCGTCTACAGGTCCCTCAAGCCGCGCGATCTGCCAGCGATCCTCCTGCGCGCCGCACTCGTCAGCGTCTCGGTGCTCGTCATCCTGGCCGCCGCCCGCGCTTTCGCGTGGGTCTTGATCATCGAGAGCGTTCCGCAGACGCTTGCCGACGTAATCTCAGGCTGGAACCTGAGCCCGATCGTCTTTCTGCTCGCCGTCAACCTGCTGCTGATTCTGTTCGGCCTGTTCATGGACCCGCTGCCCGGTGTGATGGTGCTCGTGCCGATCCTTTCGCCTATTGCGCACAGTCTCGGCATAGACCCGTTCCAGTTCGCGATGATCGTGATCGTGAACCTGACGATCGGACTGATCACGCCGCCGGTCGGCGCACTGCTGTTCGTTATCTCATCAACGGTGAGGCTCAACGTGGGCGAACTCGTACGAGAGATGCCGCCGTTCATGGTCGCGCACCTGATCGTGCTCACGATGCTGACACTGATTCCGTCGCTTTCGACATGGCTGCCACACGCAAGCGGCTTCTGACGCAACCGGGATTCACCATTGGCGTGGCAGAGCCTGAGCATTTTCCAGGCAATCACATTGGTGCGCTCGAAACCGGCAAAGATGTGGCGTTTGCAATACCCGTTAGGATCGTCGAGCGAGATAGCCCCTATCTGACCACATGCACGGACACGTCTGCATGGCGGGCCACGCGGGCCGCGTTCGGTCCGAGAAGATAGTTCTCAGGGCCCGGCTTGGAGGCCATGAGCACGATGAGATCGGCCTTGCTGACTGCGGCATAGTGCAAAATCTCCCGATAGATCGAGCCGTGGCCGACGATGTGGCGATGCTTCACGTCCGCTGGGACGTTCGCCTTCGTATAGTCGTGCAGCGCCTTGTTCGCGTGCTCGATCGCCTGCTTCTCGTGGTCCTTCGGGAAGAAGCCGCCGACGAGGGACAGGCCGTAATCCGGCACGACCGTGAGCACGTGAAGGTTGGCGCCGGTGAACCGCGCCAGCTCCACGGCGGTTTTGATCGCCTTCTTCTCCGCCTCGGCCTCGCCGAGATCGACCGTCACAAGAATGTTCCTGTACATCGCACCGCTCCTCACGCTGCCTTCGGATTGCCGGCGAGCGTGCCGCCGCGCCGGCGCTGAGACCAGATCACCAGACCGAGCAGCAGGATGGCCGGAATGTAGAACACCTCGCGCGGCATGCGCTCGGCCGCCACCTCGAGCGCCGTGACCGTCACCGGCTCGTCGGCGTAGAAATCCATGTCCGACAGGGTGCGGCCGGCGAGGCTGTTCATGTCGAGCGGCTCGTCGAGGATCGCCTTGTCTCCCTCGATCCGCATGGCAAGGCCGGTCGCGGCCTCGAAACGGGCCTGGCCGGATTCGCCGGCCGGGCCGAGGTCGAAAGCCATGATGCGGTCGAGCGTCCGGTCGGGATCGTTGAAGGACGGGCCGGCGATATGCACCCGCACCTCGGCATCGTCGGGCTGGGCCTCGACCGTTTCGTGGATGCGCTGCGGCTCGATCGCGTCATAGGGCGGCTGCACCAGGTCGAGGAAGAAGCCGGGACGCAGGAGCAGGAAGGTGACGAGCAGCAGCGCCACCGTCTCCCAGATGCGGTTCCGCGCCATGAAGAAGCCTTGCGTCGCGGCCGCGAAGATGAGCATCGCGACGGTCGCCTTGAGGAATATCCACGTTCCCCCGGCCCAGCCGACGCCGATCAGCAGCAGGTCGGTGTTGAAGACGAAGATGAAGGGCAGGAGCACAGTGCGCAGCGAATAGAAGAAGGCGACGAAGCCGGTCTTGATCGGGTCGCCGCCGGAAACGGCCGCCGCCGCGAAGGAGGCGAGGCCGACGGGCGGCGTCACGTCGGCCATGATGCCGAAATAGAAGACGAACATATGCGCCGCGATCAGCGGGATCAGCACGCCGTTGGCCGCGCCGACCTCGACGATGACCGGGGCCATCAGCGAGGAGACGACGATGTAGTTGGCCGTGGTCGGCAGGCCCATGCCCAGAACCAGGCTGATGATCGCGGTGAACACCAGGATCAGGAAGATGTTGCCGCCCGACAGGAACTCGACGAACTCTGCCATGACCTGGCCGATGCCGGTCAGCGTGACCGTGCCGACGATGATGCCGGCCGCGGCCGTGGCGCAGGCGATGCCGATCATGTTGCGCGCGCCCGCGATCAGGCCGACGATCAGGTCGTCGAAGCCTTCGCGGAAGGCGGCGACCTGCTCGGAGGCGCGGATGCCCCGGAACAGTGCCTTGAGCGGCTTTTGCGTGAGGACGACGACGATGAGCAGCAGCACCGCGTAGAAGGCCGACAGACCGGGCGAGCGGCGCTCGACCATCAGGAACCAGACGAGCACGAAGAGCGGCAGCAGATAGTGCAGGCCGGTCTTGATCACGTCCTTGACCAGCGGCAGCTCGACTACCGGCGCGTTGGGATCGTCGAGGTCGAGATCGGGAACCCTCGACGCGTACCAGATGAGCGCCACATAGGCGGCGAGCAGAAGCACGATCAGCGCCGGGCCGGAGATGCCGGGCAGCACCATGCGCACGAGGGCGATGAAGTAGTAGACCGCGCCCGCCAGGATGACGATCGAGGCGATGGTGATGCCGGCGCGCAGCAGCGACTGGAGGCCGGTGGACTGCACCCGCTTGGGCAGGACCGGCATGTCGCCGCGCACGGCTTCCAGATGCACGAGGTAGAGCAGGGCGATGTAGGAGATGACCGCCGGCAGGAAGGCGTGCTTGATCACCTCGATATAGGGGATGCCGATATATTCGACCATCAGGAAGGCGGCCGCGCCCATGACCGGCGGCATGATCTGGCCGTTGACCGAACTCGCCACCTCGACCGAGCCGGCCTTCTCCGGCGTGAACCCGACGCGCTTCATCAGCGGGATGGTGAAGGTGCCGGTCGTCACCACATTGGCGATGGACGAGCCGGAGATCATCCCCGTCATCATCGAGGAGAGCACGGCCGCCTTGGCCGGTCCGCCGCGCATGTGGCCGAGCAGCGCGAAGGCGAGCTTGATGAAGAAATTGCCCGCGCCCGCCCTGTCGAGCATCGAGCCGAACAGCACGAACAGGAACACGAAGGCGGTGGAGACGCCGAGCGGCACGCCGAAGACGCCGCCGGTGGACAGCCACATCTGGTCCATGGCGCGGCCGAAGGAGGCGCCGCCCCAGCGGATGATGTCGGGCACCAGCGGCGAGGAGCCGAAGAAGACATAGGCCAGGAAGACCATGGCGACGACGGCGAGCGGCGGGCCGAGCGCGCGGCGCGTCGCCTCCAGCAGCAGGACCATGCCAATGCCGGCGACCACCAGGTCCTGCGTGATCGGCAGGCCGGGCCGGCGCGCGAGGTCGCGGTAGAAGATGAAGATGTAGAGGGCGGCGAAGGCCGCGACGATGGCGAAGACCCAGTCGAGCGTCGGGATGCGGTCGCGCGGGCTGCGGGCGAAGGCCGGATAGGCCATGAAGGCGAGGAACACGCCGAAGGCAAGATGGATGGAGCGCGTCTGCGTGTCGTTGAACACCAGCGGCAGGCCGGTCGCGCTCGATAGCATGAAGGGCAATGGCGAGGCGATGTAGAGCTGGAACAGCGACCAGCACAGCGCCACGCCCGAGATCACCCATGCCGCGAAGCCGACGGGATTGCGCGCGCCGGTATCGGAAGCGGCCACGAGGTCCTGAAGCTCGGCCTCGCTCAGCGGCGCGTTCGCGGTCTTGTCGTTCTCTGTCGCCATGGCGGTTCCCCTCCGGTGGGCGATTCCGGGAAATGAAAAAGGGAGGCGCTTCCCGCGGAAACGCCTCCCCCAATGTCAGCCGGGCGCGCGCTCGTCTGCGCGCAGCTTCGCGCCCGGACCGAAGACGATGAAGGTTCGGCAAGACGTCATGCGTTGCCTTTCCTCGCGGGTGTGGCTCGACCCTACTGAAGCCAACCCTTTTCCTTGAAATAGGCTTCGGCGGCCGGGTGCATCGGGGCAGAATTGCCCTGGTTCACCATGGCTTCCGGGTTCAGGTTGGCGAGCGCCGGATGCAGGCCCTTGAAGGCGTCGAAGTCCTTGAACACCGCGTCGACGAAGGCGCGGACGACGTCGTCCGGCACGTCCGCGGAGGTCACGACGGTCGCGCCGACGCCGAAGGTGTTCACGTCGTCGGGATTGCCGTTGTACATGCCGCCGGGGATGACCGCCTTGAAGTAGTAGGGGCGCTCCGCGACCAGCTTGTCGACCACATCGCCCTCGACCGGAACGATCCTGGACTCGCAGGTCGTGGTCGCCTCCTGGATCGCGCCGGCCGGATGGCCGACCGTATAGGCGAAGGCGTCTATGTTGTTGTCGCAGAGCTGGGAGCTCTGCTCGGCGGGCGCGAGCTCGCCCGCCAACGCGAAGTCGGAGTTGGTCCAGCCCTTCTCCGCGATGAGCAGGTCCATCAGCGCGCGCTGGCCGGAGCCGGGATTACCGATATTAACGCGCTTGCCCTTGAGGCCGTCGAAATCGGAGATGCCGGCGTCGGCGCGCGCGACCACGGTGAGCGGCTCGGCATGGAGCGAGAACACCGAACGCAGCTTCTCATGCGGCCCGCCATCGGCGAAGCCGGCCTCGCCATGGGCGGCGTTGTACTGGACGTCCGACTGCACGACGCCGAATTCGAGGTCGCCGCCCTTGATGGCGTTGACGTTGAAGACCGAGCCGCCGGTCGACTCGACCGAGCAGCGGATGCCGTGGTCGCGGCGGGTCTGGTTCATCAGCCGGCAGATGGCGCCGCCGACCGGATAATACACGCCGGTCACGCCGCCGGTGCCGACCGAGACGAAACGCTGTTCCTGGGCGCTGGCGGCTCCTGCCGCCAGCGAGGCGAACATCGCCGTAACGAGGCCGAAGCCGAGTACCGAATGTCGTTTCATGAGTGCGTCTCCCTGTTGGGCACGATCCCTCTTCGGGCTTTCGGATGAAGACAGGCCTCGTGCCGCAGGCCCGTCTCCTTCTTCGAGGCGGGGTCGGAGGCGGCAGGCGCGGAGCCCCCCGATCCCCGTCCCCAAGAGTGCGCGTATCGGCGCCACCGTCAAGTCACAGCCGCGTCGACCGCGTCGCCGAGGCGCGACACGATGCGCTCGATATCGGTTTCGTCGACGATAAAGGGCGGCGCCACAAGCACATGGTCGCCATTGACGCCGTCGATGGTCCCGCCCATCGGGTAGACCATCAGGCCGCGCGCCATGGCCGCGCGCTTGATCGCCGCGTTGACCTTACGCGAGGCGGCGAACGGACGCTTGCTCGCGCGATCCTCCACCAGCTCGATCGCGCGGAACAGGCCGCGCCCCCTGATGTCGCCGACATGGTGATGGTTGCCGAAGCGTTCGGTCAGGCGCGCCTCGAGCAGCGCGCCCATGGCCCGGACGTTGTCGAGCAGCTTGTCGCGGCGGATGGTTTCCTGCACGGCAAGGCCGGCCGCCGCGGCCATGGGGTGGCCCATATAGGTGTGGCCGTGCTGGAAGAAGCCGGAACCGGCGCACATCGCCTCGCGGATCGCTCCCGAGACGAGCACCGCGCCGATCGGCTGGTAGCCGCCGCCCAGCCCCTTGGCGATGGTCATCAGGTCGGGCGCGATGCCTTCCTGCTCGCAGGCGTGCAGCGTGCCGGTGCGGCCCATGCCGCACATCACCTCGTCGAGGATCAGCAGCACGCCGTGGCGGTCGCAGATCTCGCGGATGCGGCGGAAATAGTCGCCGACCGGCGGGACGGCGCCGGCCGTCGCGCCCACGACCGTCTCTGCGACGAAGGCGATGACGGTCTCGGGCCCGAGTTCGAGGAGCTTCTCCTCCAGCGAGGCGGCGGTGCGCGCCGCGTAGTCCTCCTCGCTCTCGTCCTCGCGGCGGAAGCGATAGGAAAAGCAGGGATCGACGTGATGGGTCTCGATCAGCAGCGGGCGGAACTGCTCGCGCCGCCATTCGTTGCCGCCGGCGGCCAGCGCCCCGAGCGTGTTGCCGTGATAGCTCTGGCGGCGCGCGACGACATGGCGGCGCTGCGGCTGGCCGATCTCGACGAAATACTGGCGCGCCATCTTCAGCGCCGCCTCGACCGCCTCCGACCCGCCCGAGACGAGATAGACGTGGTCGAGCCCCTCCGGCGCATCCTCGACCAGCCGTTCGCCGAGTTGCTCGGCGACCTCGGTGGTGAAGAAGCCGGTATGGGCGTAGGCGATGCGGTCGAGTTGCGCGTGCATGGCTTCGAGCACCGCCGGATGGCCATGGCCGAGACAGGAGACGCCGGCGCCGCCCGAGGCGTCGATATAGCTCCTGCCCTGCGCATCCACGATCTCGATGCCGCGCGCGGCGACGGCGACCGGCGGGCTCGTGACGAGCGAGCGATGCATGATGCGGGTCATGGTGAGGACGCCTTGCGTTTGCGTGCCGGTTGAATGTGAATTCCCAGCGCCTCGGCCTGGGCGTCGAAATGCTCCAGCGCCGCGAGCGCGGCGTCTCCGGCATGGCCGGCAACCAGCGCGCCGAGGATTTCCGCCACCGCGAAGGCAGGCGCCATGGTGTGGAGGAAGGAGGCGGTGTCGGTCGGCACCAGCACGACATCGCGCGCGATGCGCGCCAGCGGCGACACCTCGCTGTCCGTGACCGCGACCAGCGCCGCGCCGCGCGACGACGCCAGCCGGGCAAGCTCGACCGTCGCCTTCGTATAGGGCGCCACGCTTACAGCCACGAGCGCGTCGCCGGGCGCGATGCGTCCCGCGAGGTCCATGCCGGTGCCGCCCGGTCCGTCGAGCAGGACGGAACGGTCGCCGATCATGGAAAGGATATAGTGGAGATGCCAGGCGATCGCATGGCTGGAGCGCATGCCGATGCAGTAGATGCGGCGCGCTCCGCTCAGGGTGCGCGCCGCCTTTTCGAGGCGGTCGAGCCCGTCGGCTTCGCCGAGCTCCGCCATCTGCATTGCGATCCGGCCCAGCATATCCGCCGCCAGCGCCCGGTCGCCCTGCTTCTTCTGCCGTTCGACCTGCGCGCCGGCCTTGGCGGTGAAGCCTCGCGGCTCGCCGCCGCGCAGCGCCGCGGCGTGAACGCCCCTTATGCTGTCATATCCGTCGAGGCCGATCCGCTGCGCCAGCCGCGTCATCGTCGCCGGCTGGACGCCCGCCTCCCGTGCCTGCTCGCGCATGGACAGCAGCGCGACGTCGCGCGGGTGGTCGAGCACGTAGCGCGCCGCCTGCCGCAACTGTCCGGGCAGCGCATCGAAATCCGCGACGAGTTTCTGCCTGACGGTTCCCTGCTCCATGGGGAAAAAGCTATCGCCGCCGGGCAGCTATTGCAACATCTGTTTCATGCTGGAAATATGTGATCGGAATGAATCATTGAAGAGGGAAGCCCCATATGCCACCGGCCGGTCGCGCTCTGCCTTGTGTGCCCATCGCGGTCGCGCCCAATGGCGGCCGCAGGACGAAGGCGGATCATCCCGCCCTGCCCATAGGGCCGGCCGAACTGGTGCGCACGGCGGCCGAGTGCCTGGAGGCCGGCGCGGCGATGATCCACGTCCATGTCCGCGACAGCGAGGACAAGCACCTGCTCGACGCCGACGCCTACCATGCCGTCATCGACGCGATCCGGGCCGAGGTGGGCGAACGCATGGTGGTCCAGATCACCTCCGAGGCGCTCGGAATCTACGGCCCGGAAGAGCAGATGGCTGTCGTTCGGGCGGTGAAGCCGCAGGCCGCCTCGTTGGCGCTGCGCGAAATCCTGCCCGGAACCGCGAACGAGGCGGCGTTCGCCGACTTCCTGCTGTGGATGAAGACAGAGCGCGTCGCGCCGCAATTCATTCTCTACGAGCCGGGCGAAGCCGTTCGGCTCGACGCGTTGCGCCGGCGCGGGATCGTGCCTTTCGAGGAGCCGCCGGTGCTCTATGTGCTTGGACGCTACACGACGGGCCAGACATCGACGCCGGCGGATCTCCTGCCCTTTCTGGCACCCGGCCAGCCGGTCTTCCGCCGCTTCATGGTGTGCGCCTTCGGCCGGCACGAAGCCGCCTGCACGATCGCCGGAGGGTTCCTGGGCGGTGGACTGAGGGTCGGCTTCGAGAACAACCTGACATTGCCCTCCGGCGACAGGGCCGCGGCGAATGCGGACCTCGTCGACGCCGTGCGTTCGGGGCTGGAAGCCGCGGGCATAACAGGCATGAGCGGCGAGGAACTGGCGCGGGACTGGTCGAGCCTGTGAGAACCTCCTGCCATCCGCGGCGCGCCAACGCTACGTCCGGCTACCCTGTTTGCAGGCAGATTCTGTCCAAACCTCAAACCGCGAGCCAGGACGCTCCGGAAACGAAAACGATCAGGAACACGATCAATGCCCAGGCTGGTATTGGATATTCTCTCCAGTCACGACCGCCGCTCATCTGACACCTTCTTATCCTTGTTCCCGACCTGGGTGTTCTGGTCTGTAGTCAACGGATTGCTCTTGATCAACCAAGCGGCTGCAACGAGCATGACCATCAGCAGGATGACACGGATGGCGATCTTCCATGGTGAGGGTTGGTCGCGTTTGAAAAGCTCCGGAACACTCTGGTGATGCATCGAAGTCTCCCTGACGGCATACAACCTTCAGCCCCGAGTCCTGGCAGGGGGTAGTCAGGGAGCATATTGGCTCGAACGCCACGCGCAAGAGCGAATGTCATCGCCCGCTGCTCGCCAACTCTGCCTTTCGTTCGGCCGCCTCAGATGCGCCGACGACTAGCTCCGCGTCGCCGCTCTTGCTCCAACCTCACAAGCCGAGGCAGGCGCAACGTGGATATCTCCAGACAGCTTCCCCTGTCGGGTAACACGGTAGCGCCACACATCAAGTCGATCTTCCGCTTTGCCTTGCGTGCCGATGCGGTCGCCGCAAGCGCACCGTGCTGCCTGGATCAGGCTGGGCAGTCCGTGCTTTTCGCGGCGGGTTGGTGGACAAGCCTTTTGCAAAGGACAGGCTTTGGCTCGGCATTTTGACCCTTGTTCTTTTAGGCTCGTCTCGTTTCATTCCTGCGCTAGAATGCGCCGCCAATGCGGGTGCGATCATGCGCCATAGGAGACGCCAATGTCAGCCGGATGGGTAAACCTGATCGTGCTCGTCGCAATCGTGTTGATCGTCACGGGTTTCGTTGCGATCCGCGTTTTTGTGGCAACGCGCCCGGCCGGCCGGAAGAAATCCGGATTGGCAAAGCCATCCAGGGAGCACCACCGGCAGGTCAATCCCAAGACCGGGAACTTGTTTCGATAAGTTCGAGAGGAAGCTGCTGGTGCCGATATCCCCGTTGAACGGGCGTTAACCGCCTGCTGTCCGGGCGATCAATTCCGCGCCCGCAAGCGGATTTGCATCATCGCCCTTTTCTGTCCTTGTTTGACGCGAATATTCCTCGCGGGTGATCGGGAGGCCGGGCATGTGATTCGAAGCGGGAGCAGTGCTTCTATTCTGCGGAACCCATTCCACCCAAAACATTGAGGACGGCGTAAACATATGTCAGGTTTCCGAATGGACGCAGCGTGGCGTCCGGCCAGCGAGGGCGCCTTTTGCCAGAGCTTCTTCCCGGCGCCGTTTTCACCGGAATCCTGACTGCCCTGACCGCCATCGTGCTGCGCGCGCGGTCTCTCAGGCCGCGCCTGCCGGCCTGGAAGGTGATCCTGATCGGCGGCGCGGCGGCCTATGTCATTCCCCCCGCGCTCGTCTTCCTCGCGGGGGCGTGGCGGGCCGTGCCCGGGTTGCCCGACCTGCCGGTCATCACCGAGGGACGGATCTTCATCGGGGCGTGGATGGCTCTCGCTGTGCTGAGCGTCAGTCATCGTCCGGGCCGGGCGCCGGGTATTCCGCTCTGGGCCTGCCTGCTAACCGGCGTTGCGACGGCCGCCCTGCTTCCGCCGTTTCTCGACCGGGTGACGGGCAGCTACCAGCGTCTCTCGCTGCGAGCGGATGTCAACCATTGCACGCGGGGCATGACGGGTCGGACACAGCCACGTGAGGTCACCAATATCTGCGACGAACCGATCACGGTCGGCCTTTGCCTGCCGGGCGAGGTCAACCCCGCGCCCTGCGCGCAGAGTCATACGATCGAGCCCGGCCAGATCGCGCGTTTCGATCCGGGACAGGCTTATCTGTCGTCGCTGCCGGGAAACCCCAACGGGCTGACCGTCGTCGCCTGCCGCCCGCCTGCCCGCCCGTCGCGAATGCTCTCGACCATCGGGCGCGGTTATGAGGGCGTCTGCCTGCCGCCCGGCTGATCCGGACCGTACCCGGGGGCCGGCTCCGCGCCGCCGCCCTTG
The DNA here is from genome assembly GCF_023954335.1 of Aquamicrobium sp. Classification (NCBI taxonomy): domain Bacteria; kingdom Pseudomonadati; phylum Pseudomonadota; class Alphaproteobacteria; order Hyphomicrobiales; family Phyllobacteriaceae; genus Aquamicrobium; species Aquamicrobium sp. The sequence goes on along the minus strand of NZ_JAMLIE010000001.1, from coordinate 1,322,804 downwards.
TTCTGTTCTTGTTTGACGCGAATATTCGTCGTGGGTGATCGGGAGGCCGGCATGCGATTCGAAGCGGGAGCAGTGCTTCCATACCTGTTCTGCGCGATGCTGGCGGCCGCACCGTTCAACGCCGCATGCGCCGACTCGATCAACGAAGCGTTCAGGGCGGCGCAATGGGCCTCCCTGTCGTCCGCGGGCAAGGCGTTGCATCAGCTCGGTCTGCGCGAGGCGACGGGAGATCCGGAACTGGCGGCCATCGTGCGCAGCCGGCAGGATCTGCTGTCCGCCGTCGCAATCCGCGAGGCCGAGCTTTCGACCGTTCGCGATGCCAATACGGCGGTGCGGCTGCGCGGCGAGATCGACTCCCTTAACGGAGAGATCGCCGCCATCGACACGAAGCTGGCGGCGGAGTTTCCGCGCTATGCCGAGCTAGCCAATCCGGCCCCTGTCGACATCGCGACCGTGCAGGCGCAGTTGCACGAGAACGAGGCACTGCTTTTCTTTCTGAGCACGGATTCCGCCACCTTCGTCTGGGCGCTCGACCGTGACGACAGCCTGTGGTTCGAGAGTTCGCTCTCGCGCGACTGGCTCGGCGACATCGTCGCGGACCTGCGGGCAGATCTCGATCCGCATGCGCGCACGCGCGGCGCCGTGACACTGGTCGAGGGGATGGATCGGCCGCGCATCGCCCCGTTCGACCGGACGAATGCCTGGTTCCTGTATACGCAGCTCATCGAGCCGGTGGAGGCGATCCTCGGCGGCAAGTTGCATGTATTCGCCGTGACGGACGGGCCGCTCTCCGGCCTGCCTCTTTCGGTGCTGGTCTCGCAGCGCCCGCGCGGCGCCGATACCGATCCGGCGGCGATGCGGGAGACGGCGTGGCTGGTCAGGCGCTTCGCAACCACGACATTGCCCACGGTCGCGAGCCTCTCGACGATCCGGGCCGACCGCGGCGAGGCGGCCGTCAGGCGCAATCCCTTCGCCGGCATCGGCGCGCCGGTCCTCGGCGCGGAGATCGCGGCGGAGGAAGCCGTGCCGCCGCCCGGCTCGGACTTCTTCCGGGGCATGCTGTCCGATGTCTCGGCTGTCCGCAGCCTTCCCTCGCTCCCCCAGACCGGGCCGGAACTGCGCCGGCTCGCCATGGCGCTCGGAGCGGGGGAGGAAAGCCTTCACCTCGCCGAAGCCGCCACCGAAGCCAACGTCAAGGCGCTCGATCTTTCCTCAACCTCGGTCGTTGCCTTCGCCACCCACGGCCTGCTTTCCGGTGAGCTTTCCGGGCTTGCGGAACCCGCGCTCGTGCTCACGCCGCCCGATGCGGCCTCGCCGGACGATGACGGCCTGCTGACGGCTTCGGAGATCGCGGAACTTCGCCTGTCGAGCGACTGGGTGATCCTGTCCGCCTGCAACACGGCCGGCACCGACGGGCGCCCCGACGCCGAGGGCCTGTCCGGCCTGGCAAGGGCGTTCCTCTATGCCGGGGCGCGGTCTATCCTGGTTTCGCACTGGCCGGTGCGGGACGATGCGGCCGCGCGCCTGACGACCGGAACGCTCTCGCGGATCGCAGAGGATGCGAGCATCGGGCGTTCTCAGGCGCTACGGCAGACGATGCTGTCCCTGATGGAGGACGAGAGCGACCAGTCTCTCGCCCATCCGTCAGCATGGGCGCCGTTCATGGTCGTCGGCGAAGGGGGGCATTCGTGAATCTCCGCGCCTTGCTCACGGCTGGATTGGTCGCGTTCGGCAATCCGGCCGCAGCCCATCATGTCGATCCATTCGAACTCGTCGACCGTGCTCTTTCCGCCTATCAGGAGAAAAAGAGCTACGCCGACGTGCGCGCCGTGCTCAGCGCGGGATTGCGCGCTGCTCCGCATAATGGTCGGCTCGATCCCGGTTTCGGTTTCGTCTACGCGATCTACGCCGATACGGCCCGGTTCGAGGGCAATGCCGCATTCTCGCTGCAACTCGCCGACGAGGGGCTTGCGCTCGTCAACGCCGCGGCCGAGCCCAACACCGAGATTCGCAACGCGCTGATCGTCTCTCGCGCATATGCGCTGGCCGAACTCGGGCGCTACGACGAGGCGGCCGACGAGGCGACCATCGCGTCGCTGTGGCTCGAACAGCGATTCGGCGCGCAGGCGCGGGCGGACCTCGAAGCGGAAATCCGCGGCTGGCTGGCCGCCAGGAATGCCGACGTCCTGCCTTCCGTGGCGCAGGTCGCCATCGACCTTCTGCAAAAGGCGGAAGCCGCACTGGTTGCCGGCGATACCGGGAGCGCCATCGCGCTCGCGTCACGCGCGATGCTGCCCGACAATTCGGGACTGAGCCTCGGCGCGGAGCGGCTGGTCAACGCCTGGTGCCGCTCCATCACCGGCGCGGCATACGGTGTCGAAGGCAGGCATCGCGAGGCAGTGGCGACATTGCGCGAAGCCGTGGACCTTCTTTCAAGCGAGCCGTGGGACGGCCGTTCGATCGTCACGCTCTATCCGGATCTCGTCGTCGACCTGACGGACAAGGTGGTCTGGGGCGTTTTCATCCGCCTTGGAGCGAGCGCCCTTTTCGTGGACGACCCGGCTCTGGCCGATGCAGCCCTGCGCAATATCGCCGACTACGCGACGACGCCGGAGGCGCAATATTCGCTGCTCGTCCAGCGCGCGGCGATCCTGTTCAGAAGCGGTGACTTTGAAAGCGTCGCAGCCTTGTTCCGCGAGAGCGAAAAGGCGGCCGAAGCGGCCGGCAACCCCGCGAACGCCGCGCTCGCACGATTCTACATTGCCGTGGCGGAGATGCGTCAGGGACCGCAGGGGCCCGACGCGCCGGGCGTCGCGGCCATGCTGGAAGCGGCGCGCGAGGCGGCGGCCGCCGCCGGCGACAATCCGGTGCAGGTCGAATACATCCTGACGGCAGCCGCACGCCTAGCGGTCGGACACGCGCTCGCCTTCAGGCAGGCGCTGCCCGTCTCCAGCGCCGCCTTTGCCGCTTTCGAGCGGCGCCAGAAGACCATGGGGAACTACGAGGCCGGCCAGGAAGCCGTCCGGCGCGAACGCCGCAGCTTTCTCGAAACCCATATCGGCGTGCTCTACGAAACCTCGCGGGCGAACTGAGAGATCGGCCACCCCGGTGCATCGACGGGAGTGGCGGCGGCCAGCGCCATATGAAAGCGAAGTCTTTCCCGGTTGACAGCGCCCCTGCAACCCGCGAGCTTTCGACACAGGCGCTCCTGCCAAACCGTTGTTCCCGCCATGAGCCATTTCGTCCTGCGAACCGAAGACATGGACGCCGCCCGGCGGGTGGAGGAGTTCGAGGCGGCCTGCACGCAGATCTGCCATCTCCAGATCACGCCGGCAGGCGAAGAGTATTCGTCCCGGACCTCGATCGCGCTGGTCGGGAACGCGGTGTTGGCCGACACAACCCACTCTTCCTGCGTGACGCAGCGGACGGCGGCGCTCGCCACCGCGACCGGCGACAACATCCTGCTCCATGTTCCCCTTTCCGGCGGCTTCAGCATCCGCCAGCGCGGAGGTGGGGAACAGGACTGCGGCCCCGGCTCGATCTATCTCGATCCGACCGAGCAGCCCGGCATCGCACGCTTCGACGGACTTCACACCAATGCCTTCTACCTGTCGCTGCCGCGCGCGGCGCTCGGCCCGGCGGCGGACAAGCTGTCGCTGCGCAGCCAGATCGCGCTGACGCCGCAATGGCGGCTGATGCTGGCCTATGCGCAGGCGGTGCACAAGGAGGCGGCGCTGCTGCCGCCGGCCGATCTGGACCTGTCCGCCGTCCACTTGCAGGACCTGGCGCTGCTGGCCATCGGCGCGGATCGCGATGCGGAGGCGATCGCGCGCGGCCGTGGGGCGCGGGTGGCGCGGCTGCGCGCGATCAAGGCGGACATAGAGCGGAACCTGACCGACCCCGGCCTGTCGCCGCGCTGGATCTCCATGCGGCACGGCATTTCGCCGCGCTATCTGCGGTCGCTGTTTTCCGATGAAGGCACCTCCTTCACCGATCATGTGGCGTTGCGCCGCCTGATGTTGGCGCGCCGGCGGCTGAGCGACCCGGCCCAGTCCGGCGTGCCGGTCGGCCGGATCGCCGCGGAGGCCGGGTTCGGCGACCTGTCGTGGTTCTGTCCGGCGTCAGCACTGATGGGACCAAATCGGCTTAACTGAGAACGGAGGATTTCTGGTTCATCGTAGCCTTTCAAAGGAGCGAAGATGAGACAGAAATCCGGAACCGGGAAAGCGCCGGCAGAGCAGGTCATCAAAGACATCCGCCGCGCAACCCGCAAGCAATATTCGGCCGAGGAGAAGATCCGCATCGTGCTGGAGGGCTTGCGCGGCGAAGAGTCGATCGCGGCGCTGTGCCGGCGCGAGGGGATCGCGGAGAGCCTTTATTACACCTGGTCGAAGGAATTCCTGGAAGCCGGCAAGAAGCGGCTTGCCGGGGATACGGCGCGCGCCGCCACCAGCGACGAGGTGAAGGTTCTGCGCAAGGAGGCGCGCGATCTCAAGGAGGTCGTCGCCGAGCAGGCGCTGGAACTGCGGATTCTTAAAAAAAGCATGATTGCGGATGGGGGCGACGACGAATGAGATACCCCGCATCCGAGAAGCTGGAGATCATTCGGCTCGTCGAGCAGTCGCATCTGTCGGCGCGGCGCACGCTGCAAAAACTCGGTATTCCGCGCTCGACCTTCAATCGCTGGTATGACCGTTTCCTGGCCGGCGGTGTCGATGCGCTGGAGGATCGCAGGCCCCGGCCGAACCGGGTCTGGAACCGCATCCCCGAGGAGAAACGCGATCAGATCATTGAGCTGGCGTTGAACGAGCCGGAGCTGTCGCCACGGGAACTGGCGGTCACCTTCACCGACACGAGGGGCTACTTCGTCTCGGAATCCTCAGTCTATCGCCTGCTCAAGGCCCACGACCTGATCACCAGCCCCGCCTTCATCGTCATCAAGGCCGCCGATGAGTTCCACGACAAGACGACGGCGCCCAACCAGCTCTGGCAGACCGACTTTACCTACTTGAAGGTGATCGGCTGGGGGTGGTTCTACCTGTCGACCGTGCTCGACGACTTCTCTCGCTACATCATCGCCTGGAAGCTGTGCACCACGATGAAGGCCGAGGACGTCACCGACACGCTGACCATCGCGCTGCAGGCTTCTGGCTGCGACAGCGCCAGGGTGGTGCAGCGGCCGCGGCTGTTGTCCGACAACGGCCCCTCTTACGTCTCTTCCGACCTGGCCGCATGGCTATCCGACAAGGGCATGGAACATACGCGCGGGGCGCCCTGCCATCCTCAGACCCAAGGCAAGATCGAGCGATGGCACCAGACGTTGAAGAACCGCATCCTGCTCGAAAACTACTTCCTGCCGGGTGATCTCGAGCAGCAGGTCGCGGCGTTCGTCGATCACTACAACCACCGCCGCTACCACGAGAGCCTCGACAATCTCACCCCTGCCGACGTCTACTTCGGGCGCGGCGATATCATCACGCTGGAAAGGGAAAGGATCAAACGCAAAACCATCAAACAGCGCCGCTTGCTTCATCGAGATGCAGCGGCCTAATGTGACAAACCTGATGGACCAGAGCCTCCGTTAGCTCACGCCGCCTGTTGTCCCAAAAACCCTGACGACGGACACCGGCGGCACGACGATCAGCGCCGGCACGCTCCAGATCGGCAATGGCGGCACGTCGGGCTCGATCACGGGCAACATCACCAACAACGCGGCGCTGGTCTTCAACCGCTCCGACGCCCTGACCTTCGCCGGCTCCATCTCCGGGAGCGGGACGTTCGAGAAGCTCGGCGGCGAAACCACGACACTGACGGGGACCAACAGCTTCACCGGCGGCACGACGATCAGCGCCGGCACGCTCCAGATCGGCAATGGCGGCACGTCGGGCTCGATCACGGGCAACATCACCAACAACGCGGCGCTGATCTTCAACCGCTCGGACGACATCACCTATGACGGCGTGATTTCGGGATCGGGCACGACCAGCTTCATCGGCGCGGGCATGACGACGCTGACCGGCGTCAGCAGCGGCTTGGCCGGACAGGTTGCCGTCACGGGCGGGAACCTGCGCCTCGCCTCCGGCGCTTCGCTCGGCTCGGCGCTTCTCACCGTGGGCGCCGACGGCACCCTTTCGGGCCTGGGCACCATCGCCGGCCATGTGAGCATCAACGGCACCGTCTCGCCGGGTAACTCCATCGGCACGCTGACTGTCGTCGGCAACGCCACCTTTAACGCCGGGTCGATCTTCATCGTTGAGATCGAAGCGCCTGATCAGGCCGACCTGCTCTCGGTCACGGGCACCGCGACGATCGACGGCGGCACGGTGCAGGTCGGCAAGCTCAGCGACGAGGCCAGCTATCAGGGCGGACAGAGCTACCGGATCATCGAGGCGGGAACCGTGGTGCGCAACGGCGGCTTCACCTTCGCCAACCCGTTCCTGTTCCTCTCGTCCGAACTCGACTACGGCGCGACCTATGTGGACATCGTGCTGACGGCTGGCGGCGCCGGACAGGACTTCACATCGGTCGCGCTGACCGACAACCAGCGTCAGGCCGCGACCGCTCTTAACGGCTTCGAACAGAGCGGCGACGCCCTTGCCGTCTATAACGCGCTTCTGCTCATGACCGACGCGGACGAAGCCCGCCGCGCCTTCGACCTCGCCTCGGGCGAAATCCACGCCTCGGGCCAGCACGTCGTCGACCAGAGCACCGGGCTGTTCTCGCGCACGCTGCTCGGCCAGGCTTCGGTCGGAGGGTTCGGCGGCGGCATGGCGGGCGGGCAGGTGTTCACCGCGCCGCTCGGCTACGGGCCGTCCGCCTCGGCCGCACCGGGCATCGCGGCGATCGACGATGCGACCACCTCGGCCTATGCCAGCGGGCGCGTCGCGCAGGCATGGCTTGCCCCGCTGGGCGGGCGCGGCACGGTGGACGTGGACGGCAACGCCGCAAAGCTCGACTGGTGGAGCCTCGGCGTCGCGGGCGGCTACGAAGGCGCGGTCGACGTCGCCAGCGGCAGTGCCTTCGTGGGCTTCGGCCTCGGCTACATCCGCAGCCACGGCTCCGTCGATGCGCTGCTATCCTCGCTCGACGCGGATGGCCTGCACATCGGCGCCTATGGCGGCTGGTCGGACGGGCCGTGGTCGCTCGCAGGCTCGCTCGCCTATGCTGCCAGCCGCGTCTCCACTGAGCGCCACATCGTCTTCGGCGGCATCGACCGCACGGCGAAGGCGAGCTACTGGAACCACACGGTCGGCTTCTCCGGCGAGGCGGCCTACGGCTTCGACATCGGCGGCGGCACGACGGTTTCCCCGCTCGCTACGCTCGACGCGGGCTGGTCGGGTAATAGTGGCTTCACCGAGACGGGCGCGGGCGCGCTCAACCTGACCGCGGGCTCGCAAAGCCGGACGCGGCTCGACACGGGGCTCGGCGTGGCGCTCAGCCACACCTTTCTGACCGAGAGCGGCAAGGTGACACTCGAAGGCCGCGCGCTGTGGGAGCACGCATTCTCCGACGAGAGGCCGAGCCAGAACCACGCCTTCGCAGGAAGCCTGACCGCCTTCACCGTCAACGGACCCGATGCCGGCCGCGACCGATTCCGCGTCGGCGCGGGCCTTTCGTTTGATGCCGCCGACAATGTGAGCGTGCGCGCCCGCTACGATGGCGCGTTCTCCGGCAAGCAGCAGAACCACACCGCGAGCGTCGAGCTCAACGTGAAGTTCTAGGCGATGAAGGCGACCGGAACGATCTTCGGCGTCGCGCTGCTCGGCTTTGCCGGGGCGGGCATCGCCGCCGCGCAGGGCCTCCCCGGCGGCGCGTCCTCGCTCAACGAGGCTCATGGCGACTGGACGGTCGCCTGCACGACGCGGGAAGGCGCGGTGCGCTGCGCCATGACCCAGACTCAGGTGAGCGGCGAGAACCGCCAGCGCGTGCTTGCCGTCGAGCTTTCGGCGGCCGAGGGCGGCAACGCGGCGAACGGCGTTCTGGTGCTGCCCTTCGGGCTTCGGCTGGACGCGGGCGCGCGGCTCGCCATCGACGAGACCGCGCCGCTCGCGGACGCGCGGTTCTCGACCTGCCTGCCTGCGGGCTGTCTCGTGCCGCTCGCCTTCGACGCGGCGACCGTCGCGGTGCTCAAGGCCGGCGCGGCGCTCGGCATTACAGTGACGGCCAACGACAGCGGCCAGGAACTCGCCTTCTCCGTCTCGCTGTCGGGCTTCGCCTCCGCACTTGCGCGTGTGGCGGAGCTAGCGACACGGTAATGCGGCACGGGCCAAACCGAACCTGAAAGTAGGAGCCAGCCGACGCCGCATCGTCAACCTCTACGAGGGAGCACATTGGCGATGAGCGGATCGAACTCACCTCTATGGGAACGCCCTGTACGCTGGCCTGCAGAAGGGCTTCCATTCGCTCTGAGGGCGCTGCGCTACGTCCTTGCGGCGGCCGAGCAGATGAGCTTTTCGGGCGCGGCCGGCGCGCTCGGCATGAAAGTGTCCAGCGTCAGCCGCCATGTGCGTTGCCAGGACGAAGTGACAAACTGTCGGACCTGCAACCATCCACGTCAGCTCGAATCGCGGCAACGCCGCCGGATCAGCAGGTACAGCCCTCCGCTGTATTTTTGTGGGCACTTCTTTGATGCGAGGAGGTAGGAGATGAGGCTGCGTCATCTGCGATATTTCATTACCGTTGCGGAGGAACTGAACTTCACCCGAGCGTCGGCAAGATTGCACATTGAACCATCACCTCTGTCGCGCGCTATCAAGGATCTGGAAGACGACCTCGGCGTGGAGTTGCTGCATCGGTCGAAGGGCAGAATCAGGTTGACGTGGTCGGGAGAGGTCTTCTGCAAGGATGCGCGCCGCCTTCTGGCGCTCTCGAGCGTCGCCAGAAAAGCATGGGGGATTGCGAGGCCGGTTTCGCTCAGGTCACGGACCGTGCCAGTGGTACCGACAGAACCAACGCTACCAGTTCCGCCTGCCTTTGGACGCCGGTCTTGGCGAAGATGTTTCGCAGATGAAATGCGACGGTAGTGCCCGAGATCGCCAACCGGTCCGCGATCTGGTTGCGGCGCAATCCTTCGGCTAACAGACAAGCTACCTGGGCTTCCATCGGGGTCAGATCGAACAACTGGCCAAGGATCGCATTGTCCAGAGGAGGCTGGCTATCCCCGCTGCTCAGTATCAGCATGGCTACCGCATCGTCATGGTGCGCGCGTGCCGGCAACGACATCCCGAGGACCATCAGATGACATCCGTTATCAAGGCGCAAGCCCGCCGGCGCCACTCTTTCATCCGAAATCAATGCGGCGACTAGTGCGGACAGTTTCCGACCATCCTTGCCGCTGGCGGTGACGCCCCCGCTCAGAGCGATACCTACCTCGTCCGACAGGCACCGGGCGAGAGGATTGGCATGGACCACGCCGCCATTGGCGTTCAGCAGCACCACGCCGATGGCCAGGCGGTCCAACGCGGTCAGGCCGGAACGGTCTCCGGGCATTGCGCGCAATTGCTGGATCCGGTTCAGGCGGGATTCAACCGTCGCACGCAACAGGTCGTAGTCAATGGGCTTGGTCAGATAGTCGTCGGCCCCTGCGATGCGTCCATCGATCACGTGCTGGCGTGAGGACAGGGCGGTCAGGAAGACGAAGGGCACGTCGTCGAGATCAGACCGCGCCTTGCGCAAATGGGATATGAACCCTCTTCCGTCCATGCCGGGCATCAGGATATCGCACAGGATCAGATCGGGGCGGCTGCTTTCCAGAAAGGCCAACGCCTCGCGTGCATCTTCGGCAGCCGCCACGATATAACCAGCCTCCTGTAGTTCGAACGTGATATCGTCGCGCAGCGACGGCTCGTCCTCCACGCACAGGATCAGTGGCGCGGTCATGCGGAGGTTTCCCTCGGCAGGTAAAGCGCGGCTGTCAGACCGCCCCCGACACGCTGTGTCAGGTTCACATCACCTCCCTGCATCCGGGCAAGATGGCGCGCAAGCGTCAGCCCCAACCCAGAGCCAGGCAGGGTTTCGTGCCCACTCCCACGATGGAACCTGTCGAAGGCGCACGCGATCTCTTCAGGCGACATACCTCGTCCTCGGTCTTCGACTCGACAGACGATATGAGTCTGCGACTGTGAAACCTCGACATCGACGCGGCAATCCAATGGGGAGTACAAAAGCGCATTGCTGAGCAGGTTGATCAGGATTTCGCCGGACAGCGCCGGATCGCAGAGCGCGACCATCGGAGTTGTCTGCTCCGGCTGGCGGATACGCGACGGCTCACGACCCTGCGCCGTCATCATCAGGTCGTCAATTACCGAGGCTGCCAGATCACGCAGGTCATGAGCACCGAGGTGGGGAAGAACCCCGTCACGTTCCAGCCGTGACATCATCAGGGCGGTATCCGTCAGCTTCACAAGCCGCGCAACCGCCTCGCGCGAGACGGCCGCCTTTTCCGAAACCAATTCCGGCGAAACCGGGCCGCCGCGCCGAGTCAGGCGGTGCATGGCGCTGTCGATCACAGCCAGCGGCGTGCGGAGTTGATGGGCAATCAGATCGGCGAATCGGCGGTGGTTCTCGGAGGTTTCGCGCTCGCGTTCCAGATCGCCGGCCAGCTTTTCAGCCTGGAGGCGATCCAGCCGCCCTCTCATCAACCGCTTCTCGTGATCGATCAGGATTGCGGCTAACCCCAATCCTGCCAATGCAGCCCCCAAGACCGACACCAGCGCGAGCCTGTGCAAATGTCCCAGACGGTCCAGCCGCTCAGCCTGAATCTTCCATTCGTGGGACATTACCAGACTGGCCTTGCCCCGCAGGGCTGCGACCAGAGCTGTGACATGTGCCCGCAGCGCGGCCGGATCAGCCCCTTGCGCGGGATCAAGCGCCAGAAGGCCGCTGCGCCAACCAGCAAGCGTTTCAGAGATCCCCGCATCCTCGAGAAAGCGGCGTTGTGGACCCTCTTCCAGCAGCGTCAGCCGGGAAAGTAAGACGTCAAAGCGGGTCTGAACCTGTTGCGGCGGCGCCTCGTCAGAAAGCGCGAGCGCGAGATTCAAAGCCTCTATCTGTGCTTGGCCAAAGACCCAGATCATGTTTTCGCTGGCACCGATCCGCATCTGACGTTCCAACTGGACTAGCTGCCACGCAGCCAGACCCAGAAGGCCCAGGCAGACCAGAACCAGACCGCCCAGCCCCAAATAACGTATCCACTCTTGGCGGGTGGTCATTGCACATGCAGCGCGACAAGCTGCCAGACCCATCGCATGTCATAGCGGATATCGGCCAGAACGCCGTGATCGTCGCGCGGATAGACGATCCAGACCGGGCCCTTGTCACGCCGGCTCAGGGGCACGCCATCCATGTAAAGCGCGGCCAGAACGTCAAACTGATAAAAATCCTCGATGGGGATATCGACGACATAATCGTTCAATGCCGCGGCGCGCACTTGGCTGCCCTCGGCCCCGGCGTGGGAAAGGATGTCGCGCATCAGCACGCCGCGAAACTCTGGCTGGTGATCTGTGACGCTGGTCGATGTGGCAAACTCATGCCAGTCCATCGCATCGAAATCCGTGCGCGTCAGTTCCACCCTGCCATCCGTCACCGCCCCGGTCAGGGTCAGCAGCACGTTCTCGGCGGCCGCCGGCACGGAGCTGAGCAAAAGCGCTGCGATCAGCGCGGTTCGAGCGATGCGATGCCGCAAGTTCATCACTACAACCTGACGTAAGAACCCGGTTCAGATGCAACTTTAACACAAAAGACCGCACGTTCCCCGTTCAAACGAACGGGGCCGACAGGCATGAGCAAAGATATACTCAGGATTAAACAACAGGAGGAACTGCACTTGTCCATTTTCTCGACCATGTCCAGGGCAGGTGCCCCCCTTCTGATCGGCCTGCTGGCGCTGCCGGCGCTGGCCGACGAACCGGGCGGGCTAGTTACCGGCAGTTTCGGCGATAAGCCGCTGGAGCTGACCGTTGCCTCCGCATTGTCCGAAGCGACGATCATCGGCAACTACACCGATGTATCCCTCCTTGCCGCACAGATGGAAGGCGATCAGGGGCCGGTCAATCTGGAACTGGTCATCAGCGGCGAATTGCCCACTCCTGCCGAGGTCGCGCTGACGCTTACCTTCGCCCGCGACATGGGCCGAAACTGGAGCGGCGATCAGGACAGCCTGACGCTGTCACTGGATGAATTCGCACCGGGGGACGGGATCGTCGCCCTGAAGGGCACGCTCACCGGGCAGGTCAGCGGCGGCCCCGCATCCGAAACCCGGTCCGTCACCTTCAGCTTCGACACTCGGCTTGAAGAGCTTGACTGAGATGGCCGGAGCCGCCCTTGTCCGACTTGCCGCCGTGTTGCTGATCGCTACGGCAACTTCAGCACTGGCCGGTGAACCGCCCAACCCGGTCTGCCACGCTGACGTCCACCGGGCGGGTAAGTTCGATCTGCGACAGATTGGTCCGCTGATCGCGGGAACATGGACCGAATCCGCCATCGGAACGAGTGTGGCAATAGGCGTTCAGGAGAGCACCTTCGAGATCATTTATGACCGGAGCCGCAACCGATTGTATCTGGGTCAGGACGGCATTCAGAGCGAACTGGTGCCGGTTCGAGGTGGCAACAAGCCGCTGCGCTTTGACTTTGTGCGTGGCGAACCAATGGACCCACAGTTTTATATGTTGATTTCAAAGGGTTCCGAGCCCCCCGCCGAGCCCTTCGAATGGGCTTTGGTTCAGGATTGCCAGATTGACTCGGCACCGCAATTCGAATGGCAGTTCGGCACCGGTGCACGACGCTCGGACGGGATTATCAGCTTCTTCTCGGCCGATGAGGCGATGGGAACAAAACGCAATTCCGCGCGGGGCGTCCGCGAACAACTGATCAGCCGATAGGGCAAGCGATGAAGGTGTTTCTCTCACTTATCCTGTCCCTCGGCATCGCGGCCCCGGCCAGCGCGCTGGAGGCCATCGGCGAGATCAGGGCAAGCACAGAAGGTGAAGACCTGAATTGGCAGGTACTGCGTCAAGATGACGGCTCTGCAATGGTGCAGATCACCGATATCGGCCCGCTGACCATGATCGACCTGCATGCGCTTGGTGACGGCAGCATTTCGATCGGAATGATCTTTCATGGCAAGCCTTCAGGCGATACGCCGCCCGCCGGCTTGACCATCGACATGCGACCGGATCGTGGGACGATGGCAGGGGAGATCTGGGAAAGCGAGGAAGAGCCGCCCCGGATGCAGGTCGACCTGCTGGACCTTGAGGATGAAGGCCGCATCCAGGCCAGCTTTTCGGCAACCTTATGCCGCCAGGATGCCCCTGACGACTGTCGCGGCGTCGAGGGGCGGATCGACACGTCGTTGGGTGCCGGCCCATGACGCTTGCCGAGTTATTGGCCGATCCACTGCGCGTCACGCAAAACTCAGACACCGTGCTGGAGATCGAAAACCGTCCGATCCGGCGGGCTGCGATCGCCGCAGCGGCGATACTGGTGGCGATCGCGGGGGGCCTCGCGACCATGGCGGACGGCGCCACCGGAACGGGGATCATCGTCCTAGCCATGGTGGGCCTGATTGGCTGGTTCTACCTGCACGACGTGGTACGACTGACACAGCTGCGCCTGGATCGCGATGCGGGGTTTGCCCGACTGCGCGTGACCACATTGCGCGGACGACACGAGGAGACATGCGCACTCTCGGACCTGCGCAAGGTGGAAAGCGTCGCGCATTATGGAACGGCAGCAGGAAACGATGAGACCCGGCTGGTGCTGGTATGCGGATCGGGACCAGAGCGGCGCGAGATCGTCATGCCGATGTCTCGCCCGGATACCGAAGAGGTGGCGCATCTGACAAGCGTCGTCAATGGCTGGCTGTCCTGCCGCGAACAGGGAGTCTCGTCATGAGCATCGAGACGAATACGCCCGATCTGCTGGAACTGGAACTTGGGATACCGCGCTTTATCCTGTGGTTCGTCATGCTGCCTGTCCTGCCGGTCACGCTGATCGGGCTTGCCAATCTGATCGGCGGCGAGTTCCTGATCGCGTTGGTGCTGCTGGTCGGGCTGAACGGGGCCTTCATCGCGGGATACATTGCCCTGTCCGAGCGCACGCGGCTCCGGCTGGATGCGGGGACGGGGCTGGCCAGCATCACCCGGACATCGCGCCTCGGCACGCGCCGGCGGGACTATCCGCTGGAGGCGCTCGACAGTGCCGAACTGGACCGCAGCCATACCTCGCAAGAGGACCGCAGCACCTCGAAGGTGGTTCTGGTTTTTCGCGACACCCGCCCGGCCACACGGGTCGCGCTGTCGCGGTGGAGCGTGTCCGGCGACGGGCCCGCGCTAATGGCCAATGGCATCAACGCCTGGCTGCGGCGCCATTTCGGGGACGAAACGATCACCCCCAGGCGTCAACATCCAGACTGATCGACACCCGAAAGGAAACCGGCGCCTTGTGGGATTTCAATATAGGACAGGCGTTCAGCCTGATGATGCGGACGCTGCCTTTCGTGCTCATGCGGGCAGCGGTCTATTTCGGGATCACGCTGGCCTACATCCTTGCGACCGGCGCCGGCGTCGGGATCGGCTGGGGCGTCGGCGCCTTCGGAGACGACGACTTTCGCGCGGCCTCGATGGCCTGGGGTGGCATCGCGGGCTTGGGGCTGACTGGGGCGGTGATGTACTGGCTGCGCGAGTATATCCTCTACGTCGTCAAGGCGGGTCATGTCGCGGTTTTGGTCGAGCAGATCGACGGCAGGCCTCTGCCGGAAGGGCGCGGGCAAATCGCCCATGCGACGACCGTGGTGAAAGAACGCTTTGGTCAGGCGTCGCTGCTCTTCGCGCTGGACCAATTGGTAAAGGGCGTCATTCGTGCCGTCACGGGGCTGGCGCGCGGCATCCTGTCGATCCTGCCAATCCCCTATGTCCGGCAGTTGATGGGCGTCGTCCAGGCATTCCTGCGCATGGCGGTCGGGTTCATCGACGAGGTGATCCTCGCTCATGCGATCCGCACCCGCTCGACGGATGCCTGGGGATCGGCGCGTGAGGCGCTGGTGCTCTACGGCCAGAACTGGAAAGTGATGCTGCGCAACGCCGCCTGGCTGACGCTTTTTACCTACGGCCTCGCCTTTCTGATCTTCCTCGTGATGCTCGCCCCGGCTGCCGCACTGGTCTACGCCATCCCCGGCGCCTGGTCGGCGGGCGGCTTCGTCTTCGCGCTTCTGTTCGCATGGAGCGTCAAGGCGGCCTTCCTGGAACCCTTCGCCGTCACCTGCCTGATGCAGGTCTATTTCAAAACGACCGACGGCCAGCAGCCTGACCCGGAATGGGATGCGCGGCTGGAGCAGATGTCCTCGCATTTTCGCAAACTGAAAGAGCGCGCGGGCGCTCGCTTCGGAGCTGCGCACAACGGAGAAGCCGTATGAAACCGCTCGTGACCGCCGGGCTTGCCGCCCTGACGTTATCCCTCGCAGCGCCGGCGCTCGCCCAAGAACGCCAGAACACGATCCTCGTGCTGGACGCATCGGGGTCGATGTGGGGTCAGATTGATGGAGTGAACAAGATCACCATCGCCCGTGAGGTGGTGGCCGAAATCCTGTTGGATTTTCCTGTCGACCAGAACCTCGGTTTCGTCACCTACGGCCACCGCGAGCGCGGACAATGCTCGGATATCGAGACCGTTGTTGCGCCGGCGCCGGGCACCGCCGACGAGATTGCCCGGATCGTTAGCGAACTGAACCCGCGCGGCATGACCCCGATGACCGATGCCGTCATTGCCGCTGCCCAAGCGCTGCGCCATACCGAACAGGCGGCGACCGTGATCCTCGTCTCGGACGGTATCGAAACCTGCAACCCCGATCCCTGCGCCGCCGCCCGCGCGCTGGAGGCGGTCGGCGTGGACTTCACCGCCCACGTCATTGGCTTCGACGTCAGCGGCGAGGCCGAGGCGCTGATGCAGATGCAGTGTATCGCCGAAGAGACCGGCGGCAGATTTCTGACCGCCGACAATGCCCGGGAACTGACGGAGGCCCTGCGCGAGGTTACTGCGGCACCTGCGTCGGCAACGTTTACCTTCACCGCAAACCTTGGTGGTGAGGAGATCGGCGACACCCCCGTCTGGGACCAACCATCAACGGCACCGGACCTCCCCCTTGTTGACGGCGAGGTGATCTGGGAAATCTCGGACACCGGGTTCACCAAGGTTCGGACGGGCGCCGCGAATCCCTTCACCGTCGATCTGCCGTTCGGCGACTACATCGTGACGGTCCATTCGACGGTGCAGGACGACTTCTCGCAGATCGACATCAGCCTGACATCGCACGGTGTGCGCAATGTTCATGCGATTTTCCCGCCCGTCGAGCCGCAACAGCCCCTTGCGCAGGTATCCGCTCCCGCGCGCGCTGTCGTGGGGTCCGCGGTCAGCGTGACATGGGAAGGCGAGGACCTCCATCCGCGCGACTACATTACCATCGTTCCCGCTAAGGCGGAGGACGGGACCTATGGCAATTATGACCGGCTCGAGGACCGGACCGAGGGCGAACTGCGCGCCCCGGCCGAACCCGGTTTCTATGAGGTGCGGCTGCAACTCAACGCCGGCGACCGGGTTCTCTCCCGCACACCCATTGAGGTTGTCGATGCGGACGTCACCGTATCCGCGCCGGCACAGGTCGTCGTCGGATCGGCCTTCCCCGTCACCTGGCAGGCCGAGGGCCTGCATCCGCGCGACTACGTCACCATCGTCCCCGCAGCGGCAGATGACGGCGCCTATGGCGATTACGACCGCATGGAAGGCGATGCCGAGGGCGAGTTGCGTGCGCCGGCCGAGCCGGGGCTTTATGAGGTGCGCCTGCAACTCGACGCCGGCGACCGGGTTCTCGCCCGTGCGCCCGTCGAGGTGATCGAGGGTGATGTCTCGCTCAACGGACCCGACAGGGTGCGGGCCGAAACGGAAATCTCCGTATCATGGACCGGCGCCATCCATCCGCGCGATTACGTTGCCATCGTTCCGATCGGCACGCCCGACGGCGAACAAAGCGGCTATCGCCGTGTCGGCGATGCTGACCGCGGCAGGTTCACCGCCCCGGCAGAGCCAGGCGCCTATGAAATCCGTTACCATCTGGATCGTGGCGACCGGATCATGGCGCGTCGGCCGATCGAAGTGCTGGCGGCGGACGCGCCGATGGATGAGGGTGCCGGGCTCGTCGTGCCCACCACCGCGAAGCCGGGCGAAATCATCGTCGTGAGCTGGACCGGCGGTGGCGAAAGCGAGGACCGGCGTGTTGCGCTGGCTCGCGCCGATCAGGCCGATTTCAGCTGGATCAGTTTCGCAAGCGCCGTTGGGATCGACAGCCTGGAGGTCGCAATGCCGGATGCGCTCGGCACCTACGAGATCCGCTATCTGGACATAACTGGCCGGGTGGTTCTCGGCCGGTCGATCATCGAGGTGCGGCCGTGAAGGGCGCTGTGCTCGCCCTTGCCGTGATTTGCCTTTCCGCACCTGTCCCGGCCCAGGAACGGGATGGGAGCATGACAGGGCTTCTGGACGGCGCGCCCGCGTCCTGGCGGATCGACGCGGAGCGGTCGGAGTACCATTTCGAGAGCGATGATGTCGGCTCCCTGCGCATCTTCGCCGAGCCGCAGGAGGCACCAACGGACATCGGCCCGATCCGCCTGATGGTGATGATGGTCGAGGGAACGGCAAGTCTTGTCGAACTGCGGATCGAGGACGGAGCCGGAAATCCCGTTCTAGGTCTCGCTGACGATGCCGGGGCGCGCATGGTTCTGGACATCGACGGCGAGGGGGACGGCTCGCTGCGCTTCAACGGAGAGATCGAGGCACAGCTGGTGGCCTATTCGATGTCGGGGGCGGCGCCGGATCGACTCCGACCCCTCGTTCTCGAAGTCGCCGGAGGCCGGATAGCGGCCACAGGGCACTAGGTGTTGGGCCACCGCCGCCGTCACATCACAATCGATTCATCGATCGCAGGACCTGCTCTCGATATCCGAGGGTGGCAAGCTCGGCACCGCGGACAACACAATCGCCTTTGCTCTTCCGCCCGGCCTTCGCCTATTTCACGCACCTTCCGGCGTTCGCGCCGGACGGCTTCCTGACCAGCCCTCAGTAGAAGGAGTTCTGGTCGGCTCTGCCCTCGGATTGGCGAGCGCCGGAAGGTGCGAACGCCGCAGCTTTCCCGAGACCCATATCGGTATGCTCGACGAAACATCGCGGGCGCACCGAGGACGGCGAAGCCTAGCCCCGCCAGAACCGCGGAACGAACAGGATAAGCACCGTGAACAGCTCCAGTCGCCCGAGCAGCATGCCGAGCGAAAGCAGCCATTTCGCACCATCCGGCAATGGACCGAAGTTGCCGGCAGGACCGATCGTGTCTCCAAGGCCCGGGCCGACATTGGCGACGGCGGTCGCCGCCCCGCTCGCGCTCGTCAGGAAGTCGAGACCGAACCCCATCAAGCCGATGGTCAATGCGGAGTAGGTGAGGAAGAAAACCGCGAAGAAAGCGACCACCGAGCCGACGACGTCGTCATCGAGCTTGCGGTTCCCATAGTAGCGCGGGAAGACGCCGCGCGGATAAAGCAGGCGCATGAAGTGCGCCTTGAGCATGATCGCCAGCACCTCAAATCGGAAGATCTTTATCCCGCCGGACGTCGATCCGGTGCAGCCGCCCACGAAGGTTAGCCCGAAGAAGACACCGATGAGGGCATTTCCCCACAAGGTGTAGTCGGTGGTTGCATAGCCCGTCGTCGTCACGACCGACACCACGTTGAACGCGGCGTGGCGAAAGGCGGGCTCGAGGGCGTAGGCGCCCGAGATGAAGAGCCATCCGCCGATCAGCGTGACCGTGACGGCCAGAAAGACCATCAGCGTCCTGATCTGCCGGTCCAGAAACGCGCGCCGGTCTCCCGCGACGAAGCGGACATAGAGCACGAACGGGACCGTTCCGGACAGCATGAACAGGGTCGCGAACCATTGTATTCCGTTGCTCTCCCACCGCCCGAACGAAGCGTCGGACGTCGAATAGCCGCCCGTTGCGATCGAGGTCATGGCATGGGCGACCGCATCGAAGAGCCGCATGCCCGCCGCCCAGTAAACCAGGACAGCCAGCACGGTAAGGCCGACATAGGTCTTCCCGAGCGTCGCCGCGATCTGGCGCACGCGAGGCATGGCCTTTTCGGAGCGATCCGACGACTCGGTCCTGAACAACTGCATTCCGCCGATGCCTAGAGCAGGCAGGATCGCTATCGCCGTCGCGATGATGCCGATCCCGCCCATCCATTGAAGCAGAGCACGCCACAACAGCATCCCCGGAGGAGCGCCATCCAGCCCCGAGATGACCGTCGCTCCGGTCGTGGTGATGCCTGAAACGGCTTCGAAGAACGAATCCGCCGGACTGCCGCCGACGATGCCATAGTCGGACAGGTAGAACGGAATGGCGCTGAATATCGACACCGCCAGCCAACTGAGCGGCGTCAGCAGGAACGCCTGTCTCAGGCTCAATCCTGCCTTGAGAGAACCTTTCGTGAGATAGACCAGCGACATGCCCGGTATGAAGGTCAAGACGCAGGCGAACGCGAACGCTTTCCAGTCCTCGTTGCCGAAATACAGATCGGCAAGCATCGGGAACGCCATCATCGCGGCGGTCGCCAGCAGCACCATGCCGGAGAAATAGGCGACAGGCTTGAAGCCTTGTGCCGAGATCGGCCGGGGCGCCGAAACCTTTTTTGCGGCGGGATTCATCTATTGCGAATCCCGGTCGAGCCCAGCAAGGCTTCGGCGAGCTTGAGATAGCTGTAGGTCACGAGCGCGATAACGGTGTCGCCTGGTTGCAACTGCATATCGGGCTGCGGAAACACCACTTCCTTTTCGCGTATCACCGCCCCGATCTTCATCCCCACGGGCAAGCCCAACTGGCCCAGAGGTCGACGCAGCAATCGGGAGCCTTCGGGGATTTCCGCTTCGATGACCTCGCCAAAGTCCTCGCGCAACGTATAGAGCGCGGTGACGGAACTGTGCCGGACGTGGCGCAGAACGGTCGAGATCGTCACGGCGCTGGGGCTCACCACCGTGTTGAGCCCCAAAGCCGGGAGAACGGTCTCGTAGGAACGCTTGTTGACGAGGGTGATCGCGCGCTTGCATCCAGCCTGCTTGGCGAGCACGGAGGCGAAGATGTTGGTCTCGTCATCGTTGGTGACGGCAACCAGAGTATCCGTGGATGCGGCCTGCGCCTCGTCCAGCAGGCTGCGATCAAGACCGTCGCCGTGCAAGACCACCACGGCGCCGCCGAGTTCCGCCGCGACATGTTCCGCCCGCTCCTCGTCCTGTTCGATAAGCTTGATGTCGACGAGCGGGGAGCGCCGCCGAACGGTCTTGGCCAGATTCAGGCCGACATTGCCGGCTCCGACGATGATCAGCTTCTTCGCGACGCGTTCACGATGGCCGAACGCCGTAACGACGTCGTCGACCTTGCCCCGCCTGGCGAGCACATAGACGTCGTCGCCGACGGTCACCCGGTCCTGGCTGTCGGGAACGAAACACCGTCCCTTGCGGACCAGGGCGACGATCGACATTCCGTGGAACTGCTCGTCCTTGCCGAGATCTCCGATGCGTTCCTTGACGATCGGGATGCGCGAATCCTCGACATGGATGCCGAGCAGTTCGACCTGACCACTGGCCATGGGGACCATGTCGAATGCGCCGGGCGTGGCGAGACGGCGGGTGATCCCCTTCGCGATCTCGATCTCGGGCGAGATCACCACGTCGATCGGCATGTGTTCGGCCGCATAAAGGCCGCTCTTGTCCTGGTCGAGATAGCCGGAGTGACGCAGCCGGGCGATACGGCGCTTTACGCCGAACAGGGAATAGGCGACCTGGCAGGCGGCCATGTTGACTTCGTCGGAACGCGTGACCGCTATGAGCATGTCGGCATCCTGGGCGTTCGCTTTTCGAAGCGCCTCGGGATGGGAAGCGTATCCGACCACGCCGCGCACATCGTGACTTTCATCGACCCGGCGGACCTGCTCGGGGTCGTTGTCGATCACGGTAACGCTGAAACCTTCCGTCGCCAGATGGCGTGCGATGGTCGTGCCGACCTGCCCGGCGCCGCAAATTATCACCCTCATGGACAATCTCCGTCCACCCCGTTCAAAGGCAGGTCAAGTAGCGCTATTCGGCAAGAAATCCAACCATGGGATGACCGGCGGCGGATCCCTTCATGTTTCAATTTCTCTGGTCGCGCAGACAGCTCTCGGCTATTCTGCTCTTTAGATAGCCGTTTGCGGAAACTGAAATCGCATCATTTCGGGAGGATTGGATTGCTTGGCCTGAGACTGCTGGTCCAGAGGGGGTCCGTCGACAGCGCCACCCAGGATTGGGGTGTTCTGAATTTCGTGGCCTCCCCTTCGCCGGGAGACAGGATCGCGGTGGAACACGAGGGCAAGACCAACTACCTCACCGTATTAAGCGTCCATCACAAGCCCGTCGCTGTCAGCGATCTTTCCGGCGGTGAGACATCCGAAACGCCGGCGGCGGACGTCGTCGCCATCTGGACCGGCTCGGATTGAGCGGGTCGTACCTGTACGTTGCATCATCTCATCGTCGATTTTCGGATATCGATGCTTGCCTGCCTTCATGCGGTAGGTTCCATCCAGCCCGGGCAAGCCGTCAATATCGCGCGGCGGATGTCATCACCCTCGCGCATTCACCGACAAATGTACCCCAACAATGTGCGGCTCGCCCTAACCGTTCGAGGAACAAACTGTGACGTATGAGCAGATATTCATCTTCACGCTGCTTGGGGGCGTCTTCGCCATGCTGGTCTGGGGCAGGATCCGTTATGACCTTGTTGCGCTTTCCGCGCTGGTCATCGCCGTGGCGGGCGGCGTCGTGCCGGCGGAGCATGCTTTCTCGGGATTCGGACACGAGGCCGTCGTCATCATTGCGCTCGTGCTGGTGGTTTCGCGCGCCATGGTCAACGCGGGGGCCGTCGAATTCATCGCGCAATACGTCGTCAACGCGCAACGCAGCCTCCCCGTCCATATCGGCATCATGTCCGTGGTGGGAGCCGCGCTTTCGGCTGTCATCAACAATGTCGCTGCCCTGGTCATCCTGATGACGCTAGACATGGAAACGGCGAGAAAGGCCGCGCGATCCGTTTCTCTCTCGCTGATGCCGCTGTCCTTCGCCACCATTCTGGGCGGGATGATAACGCTGATCGGCACGCCGCCGAACATCGTGATCGCGCAGTATCGCCGCGACGCTTTCGGCGAGCCGTTCGCCATGTTCGACTTCGCGCCTGTGGGGATTGTCTGCGCCATCGCCGGGATCGCCTTCGTCGCCACGATCGGCTGGCGACTTCTGCCGAAGAGGCTTCAGGCATCGCCGCCAGAGGCGGCCGAATCCGCTGACTATGTCGCCGAAGCGGGCTTCCCCGAAGACAGCGAATGGGTTGGCAAAACACCGCGCGACCTCGCCGAACTCGCGGACCAGCACGATGTGGCAATTCTCGGTCTGGTACGACGGGGCAGGCGTCTTGCGGGCTTCTCCTTCGACGAAACCATCATGAAGAGCGATCGCCTCATGCTCGAGGGCGACCCCAAGTCCATCGAGGCTTTCTCCGGCAAGGCGAAACTCGAAATCGCGGGAACTCCGGCGAAGGACGGCTTAACCAGCCGTTCCATGACCATCGTGGAAGCCATCGTTCCGGCGGGCGCGCGGGCCGAGGGACGCAGCGCCGACAGCATGCGCCTGCTGGGCAGGCGCGGCGTGACCCTGCTGGGACTGTCGCGGCAAGGCGCGCGTTCGCGAAACCGTGTGCGTCAAACGACGATCCGCGCCGGTGACGTGCTGTTGCTGCTCGGACCGGACAATCGCGTCGCGGACGCCATCGAATGGATGGGCGCGATGGCCCTTGCCGACAAAAGCCATACGGTCATCCAGCGCAGCAAGGCCCTGACGACCATCGGTATCTTCGCCGCCGCGGTGGCGGCTGCTGTCGCGGGGCTGCTGCCGTTGACGGTCGCCCTGGCGGCGGCCGTCGCGCTTTACGCCTTCTTCAACATCGTCGGCCCGAGCGAAGTGTACGAGGCGGTGGAATGGCCGGTTATCGTGCTGCTCGGCTCGCTGATACCCCTCGGACTTGCTTTGGAAGAAACAGGCGGCACCGCGCTAATCGCCGATTTCATCGTGCAGCAGACGGATGCGCTTCCGGTATGGGGCGTGCTTGTCCTCGTGATGGTCGTCACGATGACGCTTTCGGATTTCCTGAACAACGTGGCGACGGCGCTCATCGCCGCGCCAGTAGCCGTTGGCGTGGCCAATTCCATGGGCGTCAATCCCGATCCCTTCCTGATGGGCGTGGCCGTGGCCGCATCCTGCGCCTTCCTTACCCCCATCGGCCACAAGAACAACACCATCATCATGGGGCTGGGCGGCTACCGCTTCGGGGACTACTGGCGGATGGGCCTGCCGCTGGAAATCATCATCATCCTGGTTTCCGTGCCCATGATCCTGCTCGTGTGGCCGTTATAGGTAGAAGAGTCAGAGCTTCGGGTTTTGTAGTCCATCTTGGACAGCGCGCATGTGTGCATCCGACTCTTGGGCTGCTCTACTCCTTTCTCCTCATCCAACCTTTCGCGCCGTGAACGGTGTAACCGTCCGGCACTGCATGTTCTGGAGAACGGCCTGCGCTGCCGCATCGGCGAGACCAGATGAAATGTCATACTCAAAGACGCTGGAGCCGGTAATTTCGGTGGGGCTCACCAAGGTCAGCCGCCAGACGACGCTTGCGCCCGTAGTGCCGGAGCCGTCCGACAGCCGTTCATCAACGACAACACCACGCCATGAATGTCCCCCGGCGGAGGTCCAGTTCACATGGCCAATCGCCCCTGACATCAGTTTGCTGGGCGAAAACCATCCGCCCCACCTGATCTGGCGGGTTTCGCCGCTCATCTGGCCGGGGATGGCCTGACCTGTAAGCGAGAACAGGGGGCAGGCCGAAGCGTCGGTGGCCCCGGTTGTGATGCGCCACATTCCATCTTCGGGAATGAGCGGCGCTTCAAGCTGGACCGGACACTCGCCCGGCCCACCGAACGAAGCATCAATCTGCGCGGGCGTTTGGGAACGCCAGCTATATTCGTTTTCATACACCACGAGCGTCATGTCGGCCGCACCCGGAGGATTGGGAGCGCCGAGGATCATTTCGACATCGGAAAGCGTCGTGCCGGGGACATGGCAGGAGCAGCCACCCTCCATGCACATGGCGATCTGCACCATCTGCGCATGTGCCGCAGGGATGAAGCCGAAGGACAAGGCCAAACCGAAAATGGCGGATGCCAGCTTGTTTCTCATGAATTCAGTTCCCCGACCGGTTGCTGAAAAGGGCGCGCAGGACCGACTCCGGATCACGCCCGCCGAGATCGACCGGGATGATGGCGTCCGAATCCGCGACAGTGGCGGGAGAACCTGTCGGCTGAGAGAAGGACGCCCGATCACTCGAGCTTACGAGGAAGAGATCGGTAAATTCCGGGATAGCCATCACCTCGACCGGCAGGGGGCAGGCGGTCAACGGGCCTGAATCGCCGACGCCTATACGGCACTCGACGGGACCGACGCCCATCACCAATGTATCGCATGGAGACATCAGCATCGGCGGGGTGAGCGTGGCACCCGTCTCGGTATAGGCATCGATTTCCAGCACGACGGGCTCTCCCGGGTTCAGCGCCGGACGAACCGGTTGGCCGTTTGCCGTGGCGTTGATCGGCGCGAACAGCGTGAAGGCTTCGCCCGATGGGTTCGCAATTTCGGCGTTCAGGAAACAGCCGGTTCCGAACTGTTCGGCAGGCCGAAAGGTCACACGGATCGCTCCGGTCGATTGAGGCGCGGCCGCGTCGTTCGGTCCTGACGACGCAATCCGAAGCGAAGAAGCAATTCCCTCGAACCCGATCTCCGCACCCATACCCTGTCCGCTGAACATGCAGAGTTGATTTGCGCCGATGGATCGGCAAGGACCGTTCGACTCCATCCATTGACGCGGGTTGAGTTCCACGCTGATGACCTTGCCGAAATCCTCCGCGAAGAAGGTGGTAGTCGGCAGATCGGCGCGCGCGCCGCCAACGGTTTCGTAGAAATACGGCTCGCTCATCGACCAATTGTTCGGCAGGGTCAGAGAGATACCGCTTGCGGCATGATTGACCAGGCAGCCCGAAGGATTGTCCGTGCAGTGAAAGGCCACCGGGTCTTCGTGGTTGTCGGCAATTCCGGCGACCGGAATCTCGAAATCGTTGCCGCCTGCCGGGTTGATCGTGATCGTGCCCGCGAGTCGGATGCCAGCCGCTTCGTTGATCCCCTCGACCTCATAGGTGCCCCCCGGAGCCAGTTGGGTCGTGAAGGTCGGCAGGAGATCGTGGCTGGCGAAGGCGACGTCCATTTCCCGGACATCGGTGCGGATGGCCGACCATTGCACCCCCAAATCGCCGATCTGCAACGGCGTGCGCAGGCGCACCGGCACCGTTGCGGCCTGCGCTGGCTCTTGCGTCTGCGCGGATGCCCGAGGGCTGGTCGTATCAACGAAATCGGCTGGTGCCGGACCATGCACGGCAACGCGCATTTCGACCAGCGAAGGAGGCACATGGCCGCCCGGCCACATGACAACGCTCATGCCTTGCCCACCTGATGACAGTGTGCCGGCATAACCGATGCCGTAAGGCGTGAGATAGAGCGTCATAGGTGCCGGGATCGGCTCGCCCACCGTGAAGGTCATGCGCAGCACGTCGCCTTCCAGCGTTGCAGTCGTGAATGTGCCTTCCCGTCCGGCCGCTTGTGGCCCGGCAAGTCGTTCCCCTGCCACCCAGATTCCGCCAATCGCGCCGTTGGGTTGAGCCTGTTCAAGCGCGAGCGTCAGCAATTGATCCGCTCCCGCCTGCACCTGATAAGGCGGCACACCGATAATCTGCCACGGACCTCCAAGCGTCCTCGCCGAAGCCTCATCGTCGGATTCGTCTACCGGCGGGATGATGAAGTCGTTATCCTGACCGGGGTAGATTTCCACCTCGGCGCTGAATTCCACTTCGCCCGGTCCCGTGGTCGACACGTGATAGCGGCCCGGCTCGAATTCACCTTCGCCAACGATCATTTCGGAGATGGGGGACCAAGCTTCGGGGCTCATGTCGGGATCGAGCGGGACAGCCGACCACCAGAGCGGGATCTGCGGGAAATTGTCCGGGATGCGGAAGGTCGCCCGCACTGTTGGCATGGCGTCCTGACCGGGCATGGCTTGCGTTGCGGCTGCGGCCTGCGTGGCAAGGTCGGCGGTATTGGTAAGTTCGGTGTCCTCGAAGGGTACGCCTACGCCAAATTCGCGGGAGAACAATATCTCCTGCCGATTGCCTGAGATGTAGCGGAGTTCGTAGATGCCGGGCTCCGCCGGTGCCCGCAGGCCCATGCGCTGGGTCTGCCGGTTATTGTACGGATAACCCCAACTGTCGAAATAGTCGTCGGGGGCTGCGCCGGGGCGCGCAATGACGATGCGCTGGCCGACCTGATTGGGGCCGCGCCATGTGAATTCGAACCGCGTGTCGGGCGCGACCGAACCGATGGCATCAAAGCCGTTGGACGGCGCAACGACCTCGATTGGTTGACGCGCGATAACCGTGCCGTCAGGCGCCGTCATGACAAGATCGTAAGCGCCCGGCTCGGTCGGTGCCGTCTTGGAAAATGGATTGTTGCCCAGGTCGCCAGCGCCACCGATGACACCGAAGGAAGGGCTGACAGAGGGTCTACCTTCTCCGCGTAGAGTGAAACCGGCGTAGTGGTCAGGGCGTGCCGTGCCCTGAAATGAAATGGAATAGTCGTGCCCCGCCTCGGCTTTCGGGCCAATATCGAAGAACGCTTCCGGAACCGGCTCAGGCTCAGGTGCCGGTTCGACGGCCGCGATCTGGTTTAGCGCGTCGGCCAGTTCCTGCCCGGTCTGGGGGGTGAGCAGCAGCCCGCCCGTGGCGTCGGCCACGCAGCTCATCGCCGCCGCTTCCTGCGAGGTCAGTCCGAAGCCGACAACATGCGCGCGGATGGCGATGCCTTCCTGCGCCAGTTGCGCGGCGAGTGCGCAGGGATCGGCGTCGCAGGTTTCAAGCCCATCGGTCACGAGGATGATGTCGGCCGATTCCGCCGTGGGCGGGATCATGGATGCGGCGAGCGACAGCGAATCCGTGATCGGCGTCATGCCACGCGGATTGAGCCGGTTGAGCCGGGCCGAAAGCTCGGAAGGATTGTTCACGCCCACATTGGCGATCACCTGAATATCGGAGCAGTCCCCGCGCCGGTTGTGACCATAGGCGATGACGCCGAGCGGAACCGTATTGTCGCGGCTGACGAAAAAGTCTCCGATCACCTCGCGGGCGATCTCGACCTTGGTGACGCCACCGTCGAGTTGCCCCCACATCGACCCCGAGGCGTCATAGATCAGGATCGAGGCGCTGTCGGCCTGTTGGGCCGCCACGGGAAGCGCGAACCCGGCCAAGGCGCTGAAAGCGGCAAGATACCCGATGCGCCTCAAACCAGCCAGCGGGCCGGTTTTCCTCTTGTGGTGCGATGTCACGATGTCGATCCCTCCTCACGAACCGGGGACGGCAAAGCCAATGTCGGGCGCACCGCGTCCGCCGATGGCCTTGTCCTTGATCTTGTTGAATTGCTTTGAGACGCCCGACAGTTTGGCGTCCCATTCGGGGTTGGGCTGCTGCCCCTCGATGGTCCTGAAATAGACTTCCATCATGCAGGTTACGGCGAAGGGCTCGATCAGCGCCGCCTTGACCGCCCAGGCAAAGATCAGCGCGAAGACAAATCCGCCCGCCGACCATGCACCGGGAATGAGCCACACCCGTGCCCGTAACGACGACGTAGGCCGCCGCCATGCCGAAATAGACGGCCACGCGCAGGGCGATGAAGGGCATGGTGCGGCCCATGAGGCTGAGGGAGCGGGAAACCGAAAAATTCCACATCACGCCTCCATCCAATCGTGACGAGGGCCAGCATCGTTGAACGGCTTTGGTTCCATATTCGATCTCTCACGTGCGCATACGCTTCACCCTCACCAGCAGCCAAGGTGCGCCCATGATGCAGAGTAAGCGGGCCGCCATCGCCCGTCTTGGGGAGAGAGGAAGTGAAACAGTGGGAGAGCGGAACAGATGTCCGAGACGATCCGTTCAGCGCAAACACGCCAGAGCGCGGACATCCTTGGGCGACATGCCATAGGCACGGCGAAAGCGGGTATTGAACCATGACAGATCGCCGAACCCCGCGCTCATGGCGATGCTGGCGATACTGTTCCCCGCAGTGCGCGGATCAGAAAGCAACCGGTGGGCCAACGCCAGACGCCGCACGGCGACGAAATCGCCGAACGAGGTGCCCTCGCTCTCGAACAGCGAGCGCAGATAGCGTGGGCTGATGCCGTGACGGCTGGCTACCCCGTCCGCCGTCAAATCCGGCACGGTCAAATGGCGCTCGACATCCGCCTTGATGGCTTTCAGCCGTGCCGTTCTTACACCGCGACCTGCTGCGACTTCGGCGGCTTCTCGTGTCGCGCCGAGCGCCATCAACGCCAGGTCCCGCACATGCGTTGCGCATTGCTCGGCCTCCACGGGGGCGAGCTTCGACATTTCCCCATGCAGGCTACGGGCGTAATTGAAGAACAGACGCCATTGCGGCGTCAGCGACGCGGTGCCGCGCAGCATGGCGTTGAGACCCAAGGTGGCGTCGGAGAGATGGACGCGCGGGACGGAGACATAGAACCCTTCGGTGGGCTCGCCATGAAACCTGATGACGCCGGGAACCTCGCCGGGATCGGCATAGACGAGACCAGATTTCAGTTCGATGCATTCGCCGCCCCGCTGTTCGATGGAACAGCTTCCCGAAAGCGGAATGTGGAACATCACATTGTCGTCGGTCTCGGCGGCGTGGCCGGATGTGCGAAACGCCGTTGACGCGGAGTGCCGCCCATAGCCGACGATCAGATTTTGCAGAACGCCGATTGACGTCTCGGAGGTAAAGAAATCCTCATCGTCTGGAACGAAGTTCACCTTTGTAATCGCGGCAACAACGTTCTGAAATTCTTCGACGCGGCGGGAAATCTCGAAGTCTTGCGAGCGAATGGATAATATCGTCATGCGCCCCCGAGAAAGGCTTGTTTGCCCGAATGTTTCTTCCTTGCGAAGACCATATTGAGGCACGGATATGTTATTTTGTCGAGTATGCCGTTCGCCTGCATGGCGGAGGCTCCTGCCGATGTGCCGGATGTGCATCCCAACATCGCCAACGCCTATCGTCGGAACGTGGAGCGGTTCACTGAAGCTCTCAACGATCCTTATGACGGCCGCGAGGCGGTCGAAGCGTTGCGCTCGCTCATAGGTGAGATCGTTCTGCCTCCCTCCGGCAGGAAACGCCACGAGGTCCATGTCGAACTACGCAGCGAGCTTATGGGCATCCTCGATCGTTAGCATCGTTGACGTTCACGCAGGTTAACATCTTCGGTTCACGATGTTCACGAATCTGAACGTCGCGTTCTGCCGCCGCGAGGCAGAACGGAAGCTATTCTTTCAAAATCAATGAGATAACGAGATCATCCGGGCATCGGCGAAACTGGCATGAAACTTTCTATGAGGTCTCCATAACGGAAGCCTCGCACCATGATCCTTCTCGCGCTTGTCGCATCCGCCTTCATGTTCGCGCCGGTCGTCGGCTGGGCCGGCGGCCGGTCTTCACCCTTAGCGGCGGTGATACCTTTCCTGCTCTTCGCCAGTTCCTGCGTACTGCTACCGGAGATCGCTGGCGGTGAGATCATCCTGGAGGCGCATCGCTGGATACGGAGCCTCGGCATCGAAGCCGCGTTCCGGCTTGATGGGCTGTCGCTTACCTTCGCACTGTTGATCAGCGGCATCGGCGGCGCGGTTTTTCTCTACGCCTCCTCCTATCTGCACGGGGCACCGCGTCTGGCACGCTTCTATACCGTGCTGACGCTGTTCATGGCCTCGATGCTCGGCGCCGTGCTGGCGGACGACCTCGTACTGCTGGTCGTGTTCTGGGAACTGACCAGCCTCACCTCTTTCCTGCTCATCGGCTATTCGCCGGAAGAGGCGGAATCCCGACGCTCGGCCCAGCAGGGCTTTCTGGTCACGGTCGCGGGCGGACTTGCGATGCTGGCCGGCGTCATCCTGCTCGGTTCCGTCGCGGGCACGTTTTCCATCACGGAGATTCTCGGGCGGGGCGGGGTGATCGCGGCACATCCGACGGCGCCCGTCATCATCGTGCTGATCGCGGCCGGCGCGTTCGCCAAGTCCGCGCAGGCGCCGCTTCATTCGTGGCTCGCCAATGCGATGGTGGCGCCGACGCCCGTGTCTGCCTACCTGCATTCGGCGACGATGGTGAAGCTCGGCGTTTATCTGCTCGCCCGCCTCGATCCCGTCTTCTCGGACCATGGGCTGTGGATCGCGTTGCTGACCGGATTCGGCGCCGCGACCATGCTGACCGGCTCAGTGCTGGCGATGCGCGAGACCGACCTGAAGCGCGTGCTCGCCTATTCCACCATCGTCTCGCTCGGCACGCTGACCATGCTGATCGGCATTCCGGGCGAGCTGGCGGCCGTCGCCGTCGTCGCCTTCCTGATCGTTCATGCGCTCTACAAGGCGTGCCTGTTTCTCGTCGCGGGCATCATCGACCATGAAACGGGCACGCGGGATTCGTCCGCGCTTGGCGGCATGCGCCACTACATGCCGGTCACGGCGGCGGTCGCGTTTCTGGGCGGGCTGTCGATGGCGGGGCTGCCGCCCTTCATCGGCTTCGCGGCCAAGGAACTCGTCTATGAGACCGGGCTGGCGGCGTCGGCCAGGTGGGCGCTGGTGGCGGTTGCGCTTGTCGCAAACGCGGCGATGGTCGTGGTGGCGGGGGTCGTTGCCGTGCGATGCTTCTCGGGTGACCTGACCGCGACCCCGAAAACGCCGCACGATCCCGGCTTCGCCATGTTGGCCGGACCGGTTGTGCTGGCGGCTCTCGGCCTCGTGTTCGGCCTGGCGCCTTGGCTGGTCGGCGACAGCCTGATCGTGCCTGCTGCAAGCGCCATCGCCGGGCGACCGGTCGCCTATTCTCTGTCGCTCTGGCACGGCTTTACGCCGATGCTTGCCTTGAGCCTGCTGACGCTGGCGCTCGGCATCTTCGCCTATCTGCGCTGGGATGGGTTGCGTTCCACCCTTTCGGGCATCCGGCAGATCGACCTTTGGGGTCCCGATCGTGGCTACGACCGTGTCATGGACGGTCTGCAACGACTGGCGCTGTGGCAGACGGGCCTGATCCAGCCGGGAAGCCTGCGCAGCTATGTAGCGCGGACACTGCTGATCATGTCGCTGGCTGCGCTGATCACGCTGCTGTTGCATCGTGGACTGGAACTACCGTCCTTTAGTGGCAGCCTGGCGCCGGACCTTGCAATTGCGGTGCTGCTGGTCGTGTCCAGCCTCGCCGTAGCCCGTGCGCGCAACTTCATTACCGGCATCGTCGCAGCCGGCATGGTCGGCTTCGTTGTCGCGCTGCTGTTCCTGTTTCAGGGTGCTCCTGACCTTGCCTTCACCCAGTTCTCGGTCGAGGCGCTGGCAATCATCATCATGCTTGCAATCGTCGGCTACATGCCGTTTCGCGAGCGCGACAGCCGCGTTCCGGGGGAACGCCTGCGCGATGCTCTCGTCGCATCCGTCGTTGGAGCGACCGCGTCCCTGATCCTGCTGGCGGTGCTGGCCCAGCCCTTCGATGCACGGCTTTCGGACTGGTTCCGGGTGGCGAGCGTACCGGAAGCGCACGGCCGCAACCTCGTCAACGTCATCCTGGTCGACTTCCGGGCCCTCGACACCATGGGTGAAATCACTGTGCTCGGCCTCGCGGCCGTGGCGGCCGCCGCCGTTCTGGCCGGCCTGCGCCGCGCCACTGCGGAGAAACGCAAATGAATTCCATCATCCTTCAGACGACAAGCAGGCTGATCCTGCCTGCCGCTCTGGCTTTTTCGATCTACGTGCTCCTGCGCGGACATAACGAGCCGGGCGGCGGGTTCATCGGCGGGCTGATCGCCGCCGCCGGCATTGCCGTTCATGCGATCCCACGCGGGCGCGAGGCCCTGATCGCCATGCTGCGGGTCTGGCCGAAGGCGCTGATCGGGGCAGGCATCCTGCTGGCGATCGTCTCGGGCCTGCCGTCGCTGCTGCTTGGAGAGCCATTTCTGACGCATCAGTGGCCCTTCGCGTCGCTGCCGATCGGCACGACGCTGGTGTTCGACCTCGGCGTCTATCTCGTCGTGATCGGCTCCGTGCTGACATTCCTGTCCTACTACCTGGAGAACTAACGTGGAGCCTGTCTTCGCCATCGCTTTCGGCGTGATGATGGCCGTCGCCGCCTATCTCCTGATGTCGCGCAACGTGCTGCGCATCGTCCTGGGCCTGCTCGTGCTGGGCAACGCGGCCAACCTGTCGATTTTCATCGCTGGCCGGCTAGACAGCCGCGTGCCGCCGCTGGTGCCCGCCGGCGAGACGGCGCTGGCGGGTGGGGCGAACCCGCTGCCGCAGGCGTTGATCCTGACGGCCATCGTCATTTCGTTCGCACTGGTCGCCTTCACGGTCGTCCTGTTCCAGAGCGCGCATCGCCGTCTGGGTACGCTCGATGCGGACGCCATGCGGGAAGCCGAACCAGAAGCGCAGACCAAGGCCAGGTCGTCAAGAACCCACAAGGCGGAGGAACCCGCCTGATGAGCCCACACATCCTGCTGACACTTCCGATACTTTTTCCGATTCTCGGCGTCGCGCTCTGCGCGCTCTTCTGGTCCAACAAGTCCGCACAGCGCATCGTCAGCCTGGTTGCAAGCGTCGGGCTTCTCGGCTCCGCATTGGCCCTCACAGCCGCAGTCTATGACGGCACGGTGCTTGCCACCAGTTTCGGCAATTGGGACGCGCCGTTCGGCATCGTCTTCGTCGCCGACATGTTCGCGGCCGCAATGGTGCTCATCACCGGTATCATGGCCGTCGCCGTGGGGATTTACGGCCTCAACGGCAATATCGAGCCTCGGGAAAACGCCTTTTATCACCTGCTCTATCAGGGCCTGCTGCTCGGCGTGACCGGCGCGTTCCTGACCGGCGACATCTTCAACCTCTATGTCTGGTTCGAGATCATGCTGATCTCGTCCTTCGGCATGCTGGCGCTCGGCGGCACGAAGGAGCAACTCGACGCGGGCGTGAAGTACGTCACGCTCAACCTAATCGCGACGACGTTCTTCCTCATTACCGTCGGCTTCCTCTACGGCATGACCGGTACGCTCAACATGGCCGATCTCGCCCGTGTGCTGCCGACATTGGAGAACCAGGGGCTCGTGACCACGCTCGCCGTCATGTTCCTGATGGCCTTCGGTTCCAAAGCTGCGGTATTCCCGCTGTTCTACTGGCTGCCGGCTGCCTATCACACGGCCTCGGCCCCCGTGGTCGCGATCTTCGCGGCGCTGCTCACCAAGGTCGGCGTCTACGCCATCATCCGCACCTTCACGCTGCTGTTCGACGGCGACGCGGGCTATACGGGGCCGATCGTGGCGGCGGTGGCGATCTTCACGATGGTCACGGGCGTTCTGGGGGCCGCCGCGCATTTCGACATCCGCCGCATCCTGTCGTTCCACATCATCAGCCAGATCGGCTACATGCTGTTCGGCATCGCGGTGGCCACGCCGCTCGCGGTCGGCGGCTCGATCCTCTACGTCATCCACCACATCATCGTGAAGGCGAACCTGTTCCTGATCGCGGGCGCGATCGAGCGCGCCGGCGGCTCGTTCCATCTGAAGAAGCTCGGCGGCCTCTACACGAGCCTGCCGATGCTGGGCGTGCTCTTCCTCATCCCGGCGCTGTCGCTCGCGGGTCTGCCGTCGCTTTCCGGCTTCTGGTCGAAGTTCACCGTCATCAAGGCGAGCCTCGACGCCGGCCACGTCGTCCTCGCCGCGACCGGCCTGCTGGTCGGCCTGCTGACGCTCTATTCGATGCTGAAGATCTGGAACGAGGCGTTCTGGAAGGCTGCGCCCGCCGGTGCGGCGGAGACGATTCGGGGCTGGCAGACGGATCGCAGGACACGGCTGCTCATGCTGACGCCGATCGTCACGCTCGCCGCCATCACGCTCACCATCGGGCTTTATGCCGAGCCGTTCGTCGACTTTTCGCTGCGGGCGGGCGCGCAGCTTCTCGACAAGTCCGTCTATATCGACGCCGTTTTCGGCACGCCCGCACAACTCGCGGAGGCAAATCCATGAGTGCTCTGCTCGCGTGGCTGCGGCTGACCGGCCTGTTCTTCAGGGAGCTTGCGCTTTCGGTGAAGGACGTCGCCATCACCGTGCTCAATCCACGCCGACCGATCCGCTCGGCCATCGTCGCCGTGCCGCTCGACGTGACGAGCGACGCCGGCATCACCCTGCTCGCCAACATGATCACGCTGACGCCGGGCACCACCAGCCTGCATGTCAGCAAGGACCGGACCACGCTCTATTGCCATGTGATGAACGTCTCCGACGAGAGCGTCGCCGGGATCAAGGACGGCTTCGAGCGCTGCGTGAAGGAGGTGCTGCCATGACGCCCGAAACCGTGCAGACGGCCGGCACGGCCATCGCGGCGCTGTTGCTGCTGGCCGCCATGATCTGCGCCGGCATCCGCATCGTGCGCGGGCCGACCGGGCCTGACCGCGTGGTCGCCCTCGACATGCTGGGCATCCTCGGCGTCGCCGGGGCGGGCATGGCGGTGGTCGTCTCCGGCTCTGCCGCCTTCATCGACATCGCGCTCGGCGTGGCTCTGGTCGGCTTCCTTGCCGCCGTCGCCTTCGCCGGCTTCATCGAGCGCGGCTCGATCGACGAGGAGGAGGAGGGATGACGGAGTTCCTCTCGGCCCTCTTTCTCGTCGCCGGCGCGGCGCTGTGCCTGCTCGCTTCCATCGGCGTGCTGAGCCTGCCGGATTTCTTCATGCGCATGCATGCCGCCACCAAGGCGGGCGTCGCCGGCTGCGGGCTGCTGCTGATCGGCGTGGCCTTCGCGCATCCGTCGCCCGGCATGTGGATCAAGGTCGCCATCGCCATCGCCTTCCTGCTGCTTACCACCCCGATCGCCGGCCATCTCCTTGCACGCGCGGGCTACGTCGCGGGCGTGCCCCTGTGGGGCGGCACGCGCGAGGACCAGCTCAAGGGCGAACTGCCGCGCGGCGACTTTGATCATCCACCGACAGGTTCCCTTTGGAGAAAAGACATGAACCCGACGATAGAGCGTGTGGTGCTGGGCCTTACCAACGGTCCGGGTGCGGAAGTCGCGATGAGACACGCGATCGAACTGGCGAAGGCTAGTCAAGCCGAGTTGGTCGGTATGGCGATCGTCGACACGAAGATGCTGGAGAATGTCGGCCCGATACCGATCGGCGGCAACTACTATGCCGCACAGTTGCGCAATACGCTGATCACAAAAGCCCGGCACCGGCTGGCCGAGGCGGTGCAGTCCTTCGAGCGGGTCGCGAAACAAGCCGGCATCAGTTTCAGTGTTTCCGTCGAGGAGGGAGATCCAGCCCCCGTCCTGCGCGAGCGACTCGGAAAAGGTGTCGCGCTGGTTCTGCCGCGGCGCAGCTGGTTCGACCACGGTCTTGCCGAAAGAAGGATCGACCCGGCGACCTGGCTCGCGCGCCATCGTATCGGTACCGTGGAGCATCGGGATGAAGACGATGCGCCATTGGTCGTTTTCGGTTGAGTTAGGATCATGACGCTGCGACTCTCGGGCGAGGACAATCGTCGGGAGAGAAGCAGCTTGCGCGCCCGAGCATACAGACTGCCCGTGACCGTGCGGCTGCCCCTCATCGCAGCCGCGATGATCTTCATCGCCGCCGTCGGATCGACGCAGACCGCCATCTTCTTCATGGGCCGGCAGGCCGACCGGCAGGTCGAGACGCTGGGACACGTCTATCTCGACGGGCTCTCGGCCGCCCTTCTGCCTCACGTCGCCAGCAACGACACTGACCGTATCCGCGCGACGCTTCAACAGGCGCTCGAGTTTCACGAGGGGGTCGTAGATCGGCGACTGACCTTTCTTGACGAGCGCGACGGGCAGCGCATTGAGGCGTCGCGCCCAGGGATCAGTGAGGACGAGCAATTGCCCCAAGAGGTGCGTGCCAGCGCCACCGGCTTCAGCCGATCCGACGACGGCACGATATGGATATGGCGCCAGCTTGCGGATGGCGCTGCAACGCTCGGAACCGTCGTCGTCAACCTCGACATTTCTTCCTTCGACGCAGAAAGAGGCTCGATCAGGTGGCTTCTGCTCCTGTTCGATCTGGTCTTCAGCGGCATATGCGCAGTCATCGGCTTCTTCATGGTCCGCGGCATGCAGCGGCCGATGGCGATTGTCGCGCACCATCTCTACGACGCCGCGCTCGGCATGCTCAGGCCCATCGAACCGCACGAAATACCCGCAGACGACGTGCAGGCCGAACGCATGATCCTCGCCTTCAACGCGATGGCCAACGCAGCGAGCGAGCGTGAAAGTCTGCTCGCGCACCTTGCCGAGCAGCAGCGCGAGGCGGATCTTGGCCGACTGACTGCTACCGTTGCTCACGAGGTCAGGAACCCGCTCGGCGGCATGCGCACGGCCATCAGCACCCTGAAGCGTTTCGGCGACCGGGAAGATTCGCGTGGCGAGGCGGTCGAGTTCCTCGAACGCGGCGTCGCTGCTCTGGAGCACGTCGTCGACGCCACCCTGGAAAATTATCGCGCACGCCCTGAATGGCGGCCGTTGTCCAGGCAGGATTTCGAGGATCTGCGCCTGCTTGTCGAGGCCGATGGCCAGTCACGTGACGTGAGTTTTGTGCTCGATGTCGACATGCCGGAAACCGTCGCTGTCCCCGCGCTCGATGTGCGCCAGGTTCTCCTCAACCTGCTGCTGAACGCCGTCCGCGCTTCGTCCAAGGGAGGCAAGGTGGAACTGACTGCCAGAGTGTGGAACCGGGAACTCGTCGTCACCGTCAAGGACGAAGGCAGCGGTCTGGATCGGGGGCTCGCGCGTACGATCGAAAGCGGGGCCGTAGCGACAGAGGGGCCTGGCATCGGGGTTGCTGTCATCATTCGCCTTGTGGAGCGCCTGCAGGGGCGCGTCGCAATAGAATCGGCCCCCAATAGCGGCACGGTCATCACGCTCCATATTCCCCTGCAAGACAGGAGCGCAACGGCATGATCGCCAACCCCCAAATCCTCGTCATCGAGGACGACCCGATCCTCGGCGGCGCGATCGTGCAGCGGCTGAAGCTCGAAGGCTTCGCCCCGATCTGGGCGCAGACTTGCGCCGACGCGATCGCCGCGCTGAAGCGTGCCCGACCAGACTTCGTGCTGTCCGACATCGTGTTGCCGGACGGGTCCGGCGAGGACGTGTTCACGAAGGCGCAGCCATGGCTGGGCGACACGCCGATCTTGTTCGCGACCGCCTTCGGCGAGATCGACCAGGCGGTGCGGCTGGTCAAGGCCGGTGCCGAGGACTACCTGACCAAGCCCTACGACGTGGACGAGCTCGTCGGGCGCATCCGGACGAGCCTGTCTCGCAGACACCGCTCGCCAGACGGCGCCGCTTCGGCGGAGTTTGCGCTTTCGCCGGCAACCAAGACGATCGCCGAGCAATTGCAACGTGCCGCCGCCACCGACCTTCCGGTGCTGCTTACGGGAGAGACGGGTGTCGGCAAGGAGGTCGCTGCACGTTACCTTCATACGAGTTCTCCTCGTTCCGACTCGCCCTTCGTTGCGGTCAACTGCGGCGCGATCCCACACGA
Organism: Aquamicrobium sp.; assembly: GCF_023954335.1. NCBI lineage: Bacteria > Pseudomonadati > Pseudomonadota > Alphaproteobacteria > Hyphomicrobiales > Phyllobacteriaceae > Aquamicrobium > Aquamicrobium sp. The sequence goes on along the minus strand of NZ_JAMLIE010000001.1, from coordinate 1,284,975 downwards.
GCTTCTGGAAAGCCAGTTCTTTGGCCATGAGCGCGGCGCGTTCACCGGCGCCGCGCAAGCCCATGTCGGCTACTTCGAGGAGGCATCGGACGGGACGCTCTTCCTCGACGAGATCGGCGAGCTCGATACCCGCCTCCAGACGGCGCTCTTGCGTGTGCTCGAGGACGGCCGGTTCCGACCCGTAGGGGCGCGGAAGGACAAGACGTTCGGCGGAAGGATCGTCGCCGCGACCAATGCCGATCTCGACCATCTGCGCTCTGAGAAAAAGTTCCGCGACGATCTCTACTATCGCCTGTCGGTGATAGAAATCCCGCTTCTTCCGCTTCGCGAGCGCATCGGCGAGATCGAGCCGTTGGCCAAGCGGTTCTTGCAAGAGTTTTCATCCGCGAACCAACCTGCTCGGCAACTGTCGCACGAAGCCTTGCAAGCACTTTTGCGCTACGACTGGCCAGGCAACATCAGGGAACTGCGTAACCGGCTCCACAGGGCAAGCGTGTTCACAAAGGGAGACGTGCTTGAGACCGCCGACATATTTCCGGAGACAGGATTGGGGAAGGATGGAAAAGAAACTCTTGCTGCTGCGAAAAAACGCACCGAAGCCGATCTGATCGAGCAGGCCATCGTCGCCGCGCACGGACGGATCGGGGATGCGGCCGATCAACTGGGGATTTCCCGAACGACACTTTGGAAACGGAGGAAGAAGGGGAGAACGTGAAATCCAAGGAGGTTGACGGCACCGCATCCAATGCGCGTGGGCAGGCTGAAGCCCTATCCTATTTGTGCCGCTGTTCCGCCATTGTCCGGCGTCAGCACTGATGGGACCAAATCGGCTTAACTGAGAACGGAGGATTTCTGGTTCATCGTAGCCTTTCAAAGGAGCGAAGATGAGACAGAAATCCGGAACCGGGAAAGCGCCGGCAGAGCAGGTCATCAAAGACATCCGCCGCGCAACCCGCAAGCAATATTCGGCCGAGGAGAAGATCCGCATCGTGCTGGAGGGCTTGCGCGGCGAAGAGTCGATCGCGGCGCTGTGCCGGCGCGAGGGGATCGCGGAGAGCCTTTATTACACCTGGTCGAAGGAATTCCTGGAAGCCGGCAAGAAGCGGCTTGCCGGGGATACGGCGCGCGCCGCCACCAGCGACGAGGTGAAGGTTCTGCGCAAGGAGGCGCGCGATCTCAAGGAGGTCGTCGCCGAGCAGGCGCTGGAACTGCGGATTCTTAAAAAAAGCATGATTGCGGATGGGGGCGACGACGAATGAGATACCCCGCATCCGAGAAGCTGGAGATCATTCGGCTCGTCGAGCAGTCGCATCTGTCGGCGCGGCGCACGCTGCAAAAACTCGGTATTCCGCGCTCGACCTTCAATCGCTGGTATGACCGTTTCCTGGCCGGCGGTGTCGATGCGCTGGAGGATCGCAGGCCCCGGCCGAACCGGGTCTGGAACCGCATCCCCGAGGAGAAACGCGATCAGATCATTGAGCTGGCGTTGAACGAGCCGGAGCTGTCGCCACGGGAACTGGCGGTCACCTTCACCGACACGAGGGGCTACTTCGTCTCGGAATCCTCAGTCTATCGCCTGCTCAAGGCCCACGACCTGATCACCAGCCCCGCCTTCATCGTCATCAAGGCCGCCGATGAGTTCCACGACAAGACGACGGCGCCCAACCAGCTCTGGCAGACCGACTTTACCTACTTGAAGGTGATCGGCTGGGGGTGGTTCTACCTGTCGACCGTGCTCGACGACTTCTCTCGCTACATCATCGCCTGGAAGCTGTGCACCACGATGAAGGCCGAGGACGTCACCGACACGCTGACCATCGCGCTGCAGGCTTCTGGCTGCGACAGCGCCAGGGTGGTGCAGCGGCCGCGGCTGTTGTCCGACAACGGCCCCTCTTACGTCTCTTCCGACCTGGCCGCATGGCTATCCGACAAGGGCATGGAACATACGCGCGGGGCGCCCTGCCATCCTCAGACCCAAGGCAAGATCGAGCGATGGCACCAGACGTTGAAGAACCGCATCCTGCTCGAAAACTACTTCCTGCCGGGTGATCTCGAGCAGCAGGTCGCGGCGTTCGTCGATCACTACAACCACCGCCGCTACCACGAGAGCCTCGACAATCTCACCCCTGCCGACGTCTACTTCGGGCGCGGCGATATCATCACGCTGGAAAGGGAAAGGATCAAACGCGAAACCATCAAACAGCGTCGCTTGCTTCATCGAGATGCAGCGGCCTAATGTGACAAACCTGATGGACCAGAGCCTCCGTTAGCTCACGCCGCCTGTTGTCCCAAAAACCCTGACGACGGACAGAAGGGGCACTGCTGCCGCTTTTGACATGGGTCAGCCTCGCAGAGCTGTCGGAGCGGCTGTCCTTCCCGGAAGCGACGCCCTATGCGCAACTGCACGAAAGCCCCGAACGGCTGATCGTCGTCTCGGCGTCGTTCGATAGCGCGCTCATGCTGGACTATCGCGGACGGGACGAGCCACTTGTGCTCCATTGCCCCGACCTGACCCGGTCCGAAACATGCGTCGACCTCGCAGCGGCCGACATATTCCTCGAGGCGCTACGCCAGCGCGCGAACCCGCTTTCGAACGACAGCCTGCCCATCGCCGACCGGAGGCTTACGCCACGGGTCGCCGCCATGGGAACCTTCTGGATGCCAGGCGCGACGGCCGTTGGCGCGACCGACGACACCCTCGCCGAAGTCGCGGAAAGGTTCGGTGCGGAGATGCCGCAAGGCTTCGTTCCGCTGCTGAAGGCCCACAATGGCGGCCGGGTGCGCTTCCGCTTCGCGCCGCCGCTCGCCGGCAGCCGGAACCCGCTGACCGGCCCGCAACCCGACCGGCGCAACCCGGAATGGGTCGACGTTTTCCCCGGCGGCGTCTGGCCGGTGGAGGACTGGATCGGCTTCTCCGAATTCCGCCGCAGGCACGATGTCGCACGCGATCAGGAGCCGAGAGAGGACCTAATGCCGGAAATGCGCTCGGAGCCTGATGTCGAGGAGCGCCTGATCGTGATCGGCGCGGACGGTCCCGCCGCGATCACGCTGCTCGACCTTTCGACCGGCTCGTTCAGAAAGAGCACCGGGCTGTCGAGAGCGGACTACAGCTCCGAAACGGATCAATATCGTCTGGCGGTCGCGCCGATGACCATCCATCATTGCACCCATGGCGCTTTCATGTGCCTGCGCGCCAGGATGGACGAGATCGAGTGACCCCGTCCATCATGGCGCACAGGTCGTCAGGGGCCGGAACAAGGATCGGCCTGAAGCCGGAGACTGCGCCCTATGCCTGTCGAAACAGGCGTTGAATGGCGCCTGGCCGAATTGCGTCGTCTCGGCCGTGCGCTCCATCCGGTTTCGTTCCACCAGCGCCGTGCCGGCAACTTTTTCTGGATGAAACGACGGACGGGATCGACATTCCAGAAGTCCACCCTGCTCAGCCGTTGGCGGGCATCGGCCCAGCGAAGTTCAGGTTGTCACCAACGTTCGCCAGACGCTATTTGGCGTAGTACTCGATTTCGCGGACCCCGCTGATCCGGTCGTTCTCATCGGCTGCGCGCCATTCGTCTCCATATGCGAGATAAATGCGCAGCCGCCGGTCCGGCTGAATGCCGCCCCGGGCAAGACCGAAGGTCACCGTCAACACCCGGTCACCCGCCCGATAGCCGTTGCCGACCTCCGCGCCCGCGGCAAGCCCCGTATCCATGAGGTCGTATGCATAGGCGCCACGCGCGCCCATTTCGGTCAGGATCGGGACCACCTCGGCGCGTGTGCGGCCGACCAGCGCCGATTTCAGTACGTGCTCGATCCGGTCGGGCGTGTCTTCCGCCGACAATACGGGCAGGCCGCCATCTTCTGCTATCGTCATCGTCGCATCCACAAACTCGTCCGGCTCCGCCCAGGCCATAGAATAGGCCCTCCGGTCCTGCCGGCCAAGCGCAGCAGGTAGCCTATGTCGTCGATACGAATGGTCGCCAGCAGCCTGTCGGCATCCGTGGAACACCAGATTCGGGGTGGCCGTGCACCGGAAGTGCTCGCTGCGATTGCAGGCTTGCGGGCCGGGCGCATAGGGCTCCATAAACTGCCCGGATTCCAGCAGTTGTTTGTCGATGGCCGGGTTTCTCGCGATATTCTGAAGCACGATCCGGGCGTCGGAGCGGTGATCGAGATTGATCAGGGACGCATCGGCAACCATGCCCGGCTTCATGAAGCCGCTTGCGTGATAGGGATTTGTCGCGGCGAGCATGACAAGGCGGAAGAGGCTTGGATCGAGAAGGCTGAGCGAACTGAGGTGATCCACGAAATTCACCAGATCTTCCGGCGGTAGGTCGAAAATGACCGGCAGGGCGCCCAGCTTGACTTCGAGCGCTACGGTCCGGTCCGCCATCAGGAGACGCAGAAGCGAGGACCATTGAGGCGCCGTGCTTCGCATTTGCTGCAGAAAAGGGGCTTCTCCATCAAAGGCGATCAGGTCCTCGTTCGTGGAGAGTTCCGCGACGGCCCTGTCGCGGAACGCCCGGTATTCCATTGGCTCAGCCGCCGGCTGTGGCCTCCAGACATATGAAACCGCCAGGGGACCTGCGATCGTCCCGAGGATCAGGCCGAGGACAAAACCCGAGATCGCGATGAAGCCGTAAGCTCTCTTCATTGCTTTGCGGCCTCCCGGCTGTTGTGATTGACGATGCAGACAGATTTTCGACCAGTTCCGTATACGCCGCTACCGGCTTTGCTGTATCAGAAACAGCGATATGAGCTCTATCCGAAGCAACGCGATTCGGGTGGATGTGACTTGATATCCGTGGGAAGGCGCACCAGCGGTATGTACTCCCGATGATGATGAGATGCGCGCCAACAGGCACGATATTTGCCGCCATGGCAGCGCTGGTGCTCGGCAGTACCTTTGCGGCGGCGAATTCGCTGACCTTGACATTCGGGTCCCATCGATCCTCGCCGGTTTTGCTGACGCACTTTTCCATCGAATCCTCGCTCGCCCCGACGCCCGAAATGGTCATCATAAGCGCGGCGGAAGAGAAGGTGCCGCGCACCAATGGCGCCAGCGCGGCGATCAACGCTCCCAGGGATGTGGGCGGTGATCGGCGGTGGAAGGTCGCGGCTCAATGGATCGAGTTGCAAACCAGCCGCGCCTATCGTTCGGAAGTGTCGATACCTATCTCCGGGCTGACGGAAGCCTATGGCGCCTATGAACTCAACGTGATCTTCGGACCGCATGGGTTGTTTCTGATCGGCTCCGACAGAATCGGCAACCAGCCGGAGGATCGGGTGGATCTGGCAATGAACTGCGGGCAGCGGGTGCCATCCGCCGACCGGAACTGGGGTAGCAATATCGGCCGGTATCCGGAACTACCGGTAGTGCTGAAATACATGCGCCCGGTTCCGTCCAGAACCGATTGCGCGCCGCCTGCGGAGTGAAGGTTGAATGCATTTGTCGGTACAGGTGCTTCCATGAAGCGCATCGTGTTTGCCGCGATGGTGCTGCTGCTCGGTTGCCATTCCGCCATGGCAGCGGATTCGCTGTCGCTGACCTTCGGATCCTACCAGTCCTCGCCCGTCGTCCTGACCCATTTCGCGATCGAAATGCCGCTCGCGGAAACCCAGCGCTTGATCGTGGTCAGCGCGGCGGAACTCGAGATGCCCCGGACCTATAGCGCGAACGCGCTCAGCCTGCCGCGTGATGTCGATCATGACGGTCATTGGACGGTAGCGGCACAATGGGTCGAATTGCAGACCGACCGGGCGTGGCGCGCCACGGTGAATGTGCCGATCTCGGCGCTGACGGAGTGGCATGGATCGGCGCAGCTGAACGTGATCTTCGGGCCGAACGGATTGTTTTTGATCGGCTCGGACAAGATCGGGAACCGACATTCCGATCGCGTCGATGTGGCATATGTTTGCGGGAAGCGTGTCCCCGGCGCGGATCGTTCATGGCGCACCGAGACAGGTTATTTCCCGGACCTGCCTGATGTATTGGACTATGCCCGCCCGGTGCCGGCCCGGACTCACTGCCCTATGCCGGCAAGATGAAGACGGTTGTAAGGATGCGGCTTTTGGCATGCCGGTCATGGCCGGCCGAAATTCCTCAGCAGCGGCTTGACCGGCGCCGACGAAGCGCGACAAGCAGATATAGTGTGCCACAGAAATCGGGAAACTTTCGCCAAAACCGTGTAGGACTCTGAATTTTCGAAAGGTGCATCAGATTATGGATTTCGGCCTCGGGACCATCCTCGTCGTCATTGTTCTGGCCGTCGCCGGATATGTGATCATCGCCTATAACGGCCTCGTGCGGGCCCGCCAGATGGTGCGGGAAGCATGGTCCGGCATCGACGTGCAGTTGAAGCGCCGCGCCGACCTGATTCCCAACCTGATCGAGACGGTGAAGGGCTATGCGCAGCACGAACGCGCGGCGCTGGAGGAAGTGACGGCGTTGCGCACGCGGGCGCAGAGCCTTCCGCGCGACGACGTCGCCGGCCGCGCCCAGGCGGAAGGCATGCTCGGCCAGGCGCTCGGCCGGCTGTTCGCGGTGGCGGAAGCCTATCCCGACTTGAAGGCCAACGAGAATTTCGTCCAGTTGCAGGCTTCGCTCGAGACGCTGGAAAGCGAAATCCAGATGTCGCGCCGCTATTACAACGGCGCGGCGCGCGACCTGAACATCAAGGTCGAGAGCTTCCCCTCCAATCTAGTCGCCAACACGTTCGGCTTCAGCCAGGCCGAGTTCTTCGAGATCGAGAACGCGGAAGACCGCGCCGTGCCGAAAGTGTCGTTCGGCTGACGGCAGGTCGATGAAAGCGCCCGCCCGCATCCTCGTCGCCCTCCTGCTCGTCTGCTGTTCCGCCGCGGGCGCGCCGGCCGCCGAGGAGATCCGCGATTTCCGCGCGCTGATCGACGTGGGCGCGGACGGCACGCTGACGGTGACCGAGACCATTGCCGTCAATGTCGAGGGCCGGCAGATCTCGCGCGGCATCTTCCGCGACATTCCGCTGCCCTATGAAGACGAGAACGGCCGCACGCGCGAGGTGCGGCTGGATGTACGATCGGTAACGCGCGATGGCGAGAGCGAGCCCTATGCGACCGAGCGTGGTTCGGGCGTGCTGCGCATCCGCATCGGCGATGCGGACGTGCTTCTGCCGCATGGCGTGCACACTTATGCGATCACCTACGACACGACGCGGCAGATCCGCTATTTCGACGGGCACGACGAACTCTACTGGAACGTCACCGGCAATGGCTGGGATTTCCCGATCCTGAAATCCGGCGCCGAGATCAGGCTGCCGGCCGGCGCGCGGACGAGCGACGTGACGTATTTCACCGGCCCTTACGGCTCGACCGAGCAGGCCGCGCGGGCCGAACGGCTCGACGGGGGAAACCGCATTCTCGTCGACGCGACGCGGACGCTAGGGGCTCGCGAGGGGCTGACGGCGGTGGTCGCCATCCCCAAAGGCGTGATCGCCCCACTCTCCGAAGCCGAACGGCGCGCCGACTGGTGGCGCGACAATCTCGGCTGGATCGTCGGCGCCGGCGGTTTGGCGCTGGTGCTCGTCTTCTATCTGTGGGCCTGGCGGCGCGTGGGGCGCGACCCGCCCGCCGACATCGTCGTGCCGCGCTGGACGCCGCCGGACGGCGTCTCGCCGGGGCTGGCCAACTATATCGAGAAGCGCGGCTTCCGGGGCATGGGCTGGGATGCCTTCGCCGCCTCGATGATCGACCTCGCGGTCAAGGGGCATCTGGAACTCGATCAGCCGAAGCGGACTATGACGATCCGCCGCAAGGGTGACGGCGTTCCCGGAGAGATCGGTGTGGGACAGCGCGCCATCCTCAAGGCGCTGCCCGCCGACGGCGATACGCTGACCGTCAACAAGGCGAACGGCCAGACGGTGCAGTTGGTCGGCCGCGCCTTCCGGCAGGCGATGGAGGCCGAGCACCGCAATCAGTTCTACCGCGCCAACGCGCTCTATCTGACGGCCGGCGCTTTCGTGTCGGTGATGGTGTTCATATTCATCATCGCGTTCGGAGGGCTTTCGGTGGACACGATCCTGTCCATCTTCGGCATGATCCTTCCCGTGGTAGTGATTTCCGTCATCGCCGTCGGCGTCGGACGCAAGTTCCGCACCGCGCGCACGCTCCGAGCGCGGATAGGGGCAGTGGCCGTGGCGGCCATTATCGGCTTCGCGGGCCTGAACATGGTGACCAGCCTCGTCGGGATGCTGACGCCGCTCGACTTCGATGCGCGTGTGCTAGCGGCTGTCGCAGGGTTGGCGATCGCCAACATCGTCTTCTTCTTCATTATGGGCGCGCCCACTCCGATCGGCCAGAAGCGTTCGGCAGAGATCGCCGGTCTCAAGCAATATCTGACCCTCGCCGAAAAAGACCGGATGAACATGCAGGGCGCGCCCGAAATGTCGCCGCAGCATTTCGAGACGCTACTGCCCTATGCCGTCGCGCTCGGGGTCGAGGAACCCTGGTCGAAGACATTCGATGCGTGGCTCGCAACGGCGCTGGCGGCAGGCACCGTCGCTTATGCCGGTCCGACTTGGTATCACGGCCGCGATTTCAGTCCCGACAAGATCGGCACCAATCTTGGCAACATGACAGGTGCGCTGTCGAACAGCTTCACCGCTTCGCTGCCAGCACCGAAAAGCTCGTCCTCCGGCTTCTCTGGCGGCGGTGGCTTCTCTGGTGGCGGGGGCGGCGGCGGTGGCGGTGGCGGCTGGTAGCCGATGGCCCCACGCCAGCCGGCTGTGAGGGAACCAACGAAGCCGCCAGCACACAAGGTGCGCCGCGACCATCGCGGCTGGGGCGAATCGATCATCATCGGCTTCGCCGAGGCAGGCAAGGCGATCGCGACGCGGCCGTTGCAACTCACCGGCCGGACGGATACGGCCTTCGGCGGCGCGCGGGCAGCACCGACTGGCCGAAGTTCGTCGACTGGTACATGGACGGCAAGATCAACATCACCTTCGACCTGCTGCACGAGGGCAAAGCGCCTGGCCGCGCTGCATCTTGCCCGGGAGATGCCGAAGGAGATGTGCATACCGGTCAGGATCGTCGGCGTGACGGCAGGCGGGATCACCGTGCAGACGCGGCGAATGGCGCGGGCCTCCAGTATGTGGCGACGCCACCGGTTTCCCAGGGGATCATCGGCGCATCGGCACTCGGTTGAAGATCGCCTCGCCGATGGCGATGATCAGCGCGCAGATCGCCATCAGGACGATGGATATCACCGCCGCCGATGGCATGTCGGTGCCGGTCTCGGAAATCTTCGAGTAGAGGATGAGCGGTAAGATGTTCACCTGTGTGCCGACGAGCGCCAGCGCCGTGCCGTAGGCGCCGACCGCTACGGCCGAGGTCAGGCAGAAGGCCGCCACAAGCGAAGGCAAGATCTGCGGCAGCAGCACGTCGCCCAGGATCCGCAACGGGCCCGCACCGAGCGAGCGAGCGGCGCGCAACTGGACGCCGTCGAAATTGCGCACGGCCGGCAACACGATCAGGACGACGCGCGGCACGAGATAATAGGAATAGGCGAGGCCGAGGCCGATCGGCGAGAAGATGAACCCCCCGACCACGGCGGGATCGAAGCCCGCCCGCGCCAGAAGCAGCGTGACGAAGCCCGCGCGGCCGAGCAGCAGGATGAAGCCGTAGGCGACGATCAGACCGGAGAAGGTCAGCGGCAGCGAGATGGCGATCAGCAGCGACGCGCGCATGCGCGGCGAAAGCCGCGCCAGCGTGATCGCGACCGGCACGCCGATCAGGAGCGAGAAGAACGGGGCGGCAAGCCCGAGGAGGATGCTGCCGCGCAGGCCGTTCCAGAACACCGGGTCGTTCCACACCCGCGAGAACGCCGATCCGCCGTCGCTCATCGCCTCGATGAGGACGACGGCCAGCGGCAACAGGAAGAACAGGGCGAAGACGATCGCGCCCGGCACTGCGAACGAGGCGGTGGTCGCTGCGGATGTGCGCACGGACATGCTGTTCTCCCTGAACCGGCCCGCGGGACATTCGCCCCGCGAGCCACGCGTTGCCGGTCCTTACTGGCCGAGGACGGCCTTGGCCCAGCCTGCGTCGATCTCGGCCTTCTTCGCCGTCGCCTTGACGATGTCGACCGGCTGGAGCTGCGGCGCGTCGGGCAGTTTGTCGGCGACGCTTTCTGGAAGCGTGACGCCCGGAACCGACGGACGCACGAAGCCTTCGGCGAAGATGCCCTGCCCCATCTCGGTCATGATGAAGTTGAGCCAGAGCTTGCCGGCATTCGGGTTCGGGCCGTCCTTGACCAGCGAGATGGCGTAGGGCGCTGCGGCCGAGGCTTCCTGAGGCATGACCACGGCGATGTCGTCGCCCATGCCGTCGAGATGCTTGGCTTTGAGGCCGTCGTTCTCGTAGCCGATCCAGATCGGAATCTCGCCCTTCAGGAACTGAGCGTAGGGCGTGGTGCCGACTGTGCGCAGGACGTTGCCGGCCTTGGTCATCTCGCCGAGATAATCGATGCCCGGCTGAACATTGTCCATGTCGCCGCCATTGCCGAACGCCGCTGCGAAGGCGACGACCTGGCCCTGGCCGGTCGAGCGCGGGTCCTGATAGACGATCGCGTTCTTGTATTCGGGTTTCAGAAGGTCGGCCCAGCTTTGCGGCACGTTCTCGACCAGCTTGGTGTTGACGAGGAAGGCGACGTTCAGCGTGTGGATGGTGAACCATTGGCCGCTCTCGTGGCGGAACGCTTCCGGCAGCTTGTCGAAATTGACTGGCTCGAAATCGGCTACGAGGCCCTTTTCGGCGGCGTCGAGCGCGGATGCCGCGAAGTAATAGGCCGTGTCGGCCTGCGGACGGTTCTTCGACTTGTCAAGCGCCACCACGGTCGCTGCGGAGCCGATGTCGTTGTAGACGATCTCCACGCCCGGATAGCGCTCCTTGAACGCCTTGAACTGCGCCGCCCAGTTCGCCCAGGTCGGGCCGGTGTCGAAGGAGACGACCATGCCCTCCTCCTGAGCTGCCTCGTAGAGGGCCTTCTCGCCCTCGTACAGTTCCTCGCCTTCGAAAGCCGAAGCGGGGCTCGCGAGCAGCGAGCACGCCAGCAAGGCGCCAATACCGATGTGCCTGTTCATTTCGTTTTCCTCTCTACTGCTGTCCCTGTTTGGTAGGCGGAAGCAGCCGGATCGCCTCCGGCGGGATCGTGACACCTTCTATGGCATCGCGAGTTCTTGTCTCCATGCGGATCGAGCCGTCGCCGGCGGCGAGGTCGAGCCGACGGGCCGCGCCGAGAAAGCGGTCCACGACGATTTCGCCGCTGAAGCTGTTGACGGCCTTCCCGCCCGCGCCATCCATCGGCACGACGTTTTCCGGCCTGACCAGCACGACCACGGCATCGCCGGTGCCGAAACCCTTCGTGTCGCAGGCAAGAAGACCGACAGGCGTCCGCACCTGACCGGCAGCCACGACTGTGGCCTGCCAGAGATTGGCGTCGCCGACGAAGCGCGCGATGCCTTCATCCGCGGGCGTGTCGTAAAGCTCGCGCGGCGGCGCGATCTGCACCAGCCTGCCGTCGCGCACCACGGCGACCCGATCGGCGATCGAAAGCGCTTCCTCCTGATCGTGGGTGACCAGCAGCGCCGCGATGCCGGCGGCGCGCTGCACGCGCAGGATCTCGTCGCGCATCTCGACGCGCAGGTTGGCGTCCAGCGCCGATAGCGGCTCGTCCAGCAGCAGCCCGCGCGGCTGGAACACCAGCGCCCGCGCCAGCGCGACGCGCTGCTGCTGCCCGCCGGATAGTTCCCGTGGGCCGTTGTCGACACGGTCGCCCATGCCGACGCGCCGCAGCGCCTCGATCGCGCGCGTCCGGCGGTCCGCCCGCGCCACGCCCCGCACCTTCAGGGGGTAGGCGACGTTTTCCCATGCCCGCATATGCGGGAACAGGCCGTAGCTCTGAAAGACGATGCCGAGATTGCGCTTTTCGGGCGGCAGGGGCGACACGTCCTTGCCGTCGATCCTGACCTCTCCCCGCGTGGGGTTGAGGAACCCTGCGAAAAGGTTGAGCAGGGTCGTCTTGCCGGAACCCGATGCGCCGATCACAGCCACCAGTTCGCCGGGCGCGACCTCCAGCGACACGTCGCTCACGCCGGCCATTGCGCCGGGATAGCGGAAGGAAACATTGTCGAGATGAAGCATCAGCCGGTCCTTCCGCTGGCTGTGGCGCGCGCCGTGAGCGAGCTTGCGACGGAGGCGATGGCCGCGAGGACCAGAAGCACCACGGTCGCCGCGCAGGCGAAGCCGGTTGCGCCGTAGAACGCCTGCAGTAGCACCACCGGATAGGGCCGCGACAGGAAGCCGGAAATGAGGTTCGAAATCTGGAACTCGCCGATCGACAGCGCCGCGACGGTCAGGAGCGACGAGGTGAGGCTTGCGCCCAGAAGCGGCATCACCACGTCGCGCACACGCTGGGCGAAGCCTGCGCCGAGCGAGGCGGCGACGCCCTCATAGTCGGCAAGCCTCATCTGTTCCATGTCGGCCAGCAGCGTCGTTACGCTGTAAGGAAGCGTGAGCACCAGATGCGCTGCCACCAGCAGCCAGAAACTTCCGAGCCACGGCAGCGTGTCCGAGGAAAAGACGAGAATGAAGCCGAAGGCGAGCACCAGCTCGGGCGCCGCCACAGGCATCAGCGCCGCGAGGCGAGCGGCGAACTGCACCCCGCGATGCGCGGCCGAATGAATGGCGTAGGCGAGCGGCAGGCCTACGATCACATTGAGCACGCATGTTGCCGCGACGACTTGCAGGCTGGTGACGAAGGCGCGGCGGAAGCTCGGATCGGCGGCGATTTCCAGATACCAGCGGGTTGTGAAGCCCTGTGGCAGCAGTGTGTTGCTCCAGACCTCGCCGAACGAGCCCATCAGCAGCAGCAGGATCGGCGCGGCCAGAAAGATCAGGTAAAGGACGGTGACAAACAGCACGGCACCCTCTCTCCCGTCAGTCGCCTCGTTTGTAAATTTTCGATCATAAACCGCTCATATTCACGATAGATGATAGTTTTATGACGCTACTGCTATCGCAGGATGTGCGCCGCCGTCAGTTCAAGCGCCTGTCGCGGGCTATTGCACAGCGTGGCCCCGTCGACGGACGGCGCATTGCCGAGGGCCAGCACCGGCCGGTTGAAGTGAAGCCCGAGCGCCATTTCCGACAAGGTGCCGTGCCCGCCGCCGATGGCGATCAGGATCTGGCAGCCGCGCGCGATGATCGCGTTGCGGGCAGGGCCGATGCCGGTAGGGATCGGGATGGCGACATACGCGTTGGCCGCGGTCCACTCCTCGTCCGGCAGCAGGCCGATCGCCAGCCCGCCTGCCTCGGCATAGCCCTTGCAGGCAGCCTCCATGACGCCGTTCTTGCCGCCGCACAGAAGCTGAAGGCCGAGTTTCTGCAGTTCGCCGCCGAGATGTTCGGCAATGGCCAGTTCTTCGTCCGTGGCGACCTTGGGGCCGATGATGCCGACAGGAATGCGACGCATAGCGCCATTGGCCACGATCTTGCGAAGGGCGTCGAGCGGAAGCATCGGCGCAGCGTCGCCCGGAATTTCCGCCGATCGCCACTCCAGCGCCCAGGCGTCGAAACGCCCGCTCTCGCCAAAGAGGCCCTTTTCGGCCTCTGACCAGAAAAGCTGCTTGCTCACGATTGTTCTCCTCTTGCCGGATGACATATCATACTGTCACCCTATATGGAAGATAATTTACATATTGCGTGACCCGCTAACAGGATCGCCTATGGATACCCAGATGAAAGAGCCGATCACCGAGCGTCAGGCGCGGATTGTTGAAATCGTCACCCAGCAGGGTTTCGCCACGATCGACAACCTCGCCCGCGATTTCGGGGTCTCGGCGCAAAGCGTGCGGCGCGACATCATCCGTCTCGACGCGGAAGGGATGCTGCAGCGGTTCCACGGCGGTGTCGGGGTGCGCGAGACGTCGGTGCGGCTGGGCTATGCCGAAAAGCGGACGGTCGCCGCCGACGCGAAGCAGCGCATCGCCGCGAAGGCCGCCTCGCTGATCCCCGACGGCAGCGTGGTTTTTCTGGACGTCGGCACTACGGTCGAGGCGGTTGCTCGCGAACTCGCCGGCAAGCGCCGGTTGCATGTGTTCACGGCAAGCCTCGCCGCGGCGACCATTCTATCTGATCATCCCGCCATAGACTTGTTCGTCATCGGCGGTTCCGTTCGCGGGGTGGACGGGTCGCTGGTCGGTGAAACGACGCTGTCCACCCTGTCGCGTTTCCGCTTCGATTACGCGGTCATCGGCTTTTCGGGGATCGATCGCGACGGCGCGTTCATGGACTACGATATCGAGAAAGTGGGGGTAAAGCAGGCTGCCATGGAGCAGGCCGAGCATTCGTTCGTTGTGGGAGATAGTTCGAAATTCCGCAAGTCGGCCGTCGTGCGGTTTTCTGGTAGGTCGAACAGCCTGTCTCTCGTCACGGAGATGCGCCCGCCGGCCGAGGTGTTGGAGGTCATGCAGGGGCTTTGCATCATTGCGGAATAGGAGCGGCAGGCAAAGCGCGCTTATCGCTGTGGGGTAGCGCCAACCGGTCCAGATCCTTCGATGCCAGAAGCGCCTGATATCCACGAAGACTTCCTGTGCGTGGCCGTGATCGGCAAGCTGCTGACCGCGCGCTGATCACCTGCCGCCGGACGCCGGCGCTGCGCTCCTGAGGCCGTGTCGCCAGGGCACAAGGATTTCGGGAAGGGCTTTTCGTCACCCTTGTGATGCAACCTGCGCATCCTGAACTGGCGGAAGTAGGCGGGCCGATGCGTGGAACGACACGCAAGGGACCCGGCCGGGATCCCTACGGATCCTTCCCGAAATATCGCGTCCTGATCTCCTCGATCAGGCCGCTTTCATGCGCGCCGATCAGCTCGACCGTGAGCGGGCGGGTCAGCTCGCTCCGGCGGGTCAGCCCGAATGCGTACTTGTCCGGCGCGAAGATCGGCCCGACCACCGTGACCGGCTGACCCGGATGGGTGTGGGCGTAGTATTCGAGCACCGGCGCGTCGCCGATGATCGCGTCGATCCGCCCGTCGAGGAGCGCCTCGACAGCCTCGTCGATATGCTCGAAGGGATGGGTGCCGAAGCCCGCCTGACGCGCATAATCCTCCGACACGCTGCCGGGCTGGACCCCGACGCTGCGGCCGCCCAGGTCGGATACGCTGTTGATCTGGTTGGTCAGGGACAACGTCGTCATGACGCTGGTCACGGACGACGTGACATAGGCGAGCACGGCGACGCCGCAGGCGAGCCACAGGCCCTGCCAGATGCGCCCTACCCAGCCGAACAGGTTCTTGCGCGTCGGCGAGCGGCCCGAGGTCGCCACGGACATGACCGTATAGAAGCTCTCGGCAACGCCATCGCGCCACCGGCGCGGAAAATCCTTGTCGAAGCGGCGATCGAACAGGGTCATGAGGAATGTCGCGGCGAGGATAACGAGAGCGATCCAGCCATAGGCGCGCAGATGGCCGGAATCGCTCAACCCTCTGAAGACGTCCCGGAAGCCCGCGCCGCGCTCCTCGTTGACCATGATGCGCTGGCCGGCATCGAACCAGGGATGCGTGAAGTCGATGCGCTCGGCGCGCTCCCTGGTGACGGTCATGTTGGTGACGGCGACGTCGATATCGCCCGCCGCGGCGGCGTCGACCAGCTCGCCCACATTGCCCAACTCGACATACCGGCTCTCGATGCCGCGCTGGTTGGCCACCCACTCCCACAATTCGATGGCCATTCCCGTGAATGCGTCGCCCTTCCTGATGACGAAGGGCGGGTGCACATAGACGCCGACCGCCACGGGCCGCGCGGCGCGTTCCGTCCCGTCCGCCTCCTGCGCCTTTGCCGGCGCTGCGCCGGCAAAGGCAACGAGAAAGGCGAGGAGGACGAAACAGGCGCTGCGGGCGGTCATGAGATCAGGTCCACGTTCGGGACGGACGACAAGACCGGTCTGCCCGATCTCGTCCGCGACCGTCAACCATCGAGGGTCCACCGCCGCCGGCGGCCAGAGCAATTCCAGGAAAAGTGCGAAGCGGTTTTCCGTCTGGAATTGCGTAGAAGCAACGATCTAGTCGAGCGGGCCGGCCCCGGCGGGCGGGCCGATGTCCTCCGGGTCGAATTCGGGCTGGTCGGCCTCGACGGTCGGCTGGCGGGGGAAGCCGGCGAGCCCGGACACCTCCTCGAGGTCACGCGCGATCTCCAGCGGGCTTGCGGCATAGAGCGCCGTCAACCGCGCCACCGAGGTCAGCGCATGGGCATGAATGCGCTCATAGCCATGCGAGGCGTCTACGCCGAAGGCGATCAGCGCCGTGCGTACGTCGTGGCCGGCCTCAATCGCCGAGGCGGAATCCGAACGATAGTAACGGAACACATCCTTCTGGAACGGGATGTCGTGCTCGCGGCACAGGTCCACCAGCTTCCTCGTCAGGTGGTAGTCGAAAGGGCCCGACTGGTCGGCCATCGCGACCGTCACGCCGAATTCGGACGAATTCTGGCCCGGCGCGGTGGTGCCGTTGTCGATCGTCACCATCGAGGCGATCTCGGGCGTGACGATCGCCGCGGCGCCGACGCCGACTTCCTCGGCGATCGTGAACAGGAAATGGATGTCGACCGGCGTCTTCACGCTCTCGCGCCCGAGCGCCTCGACGGCGGCCAGTGCGATCGCCACGCCGGCCTTGTCGTCGAGATGACGGGCATTGATGAAGCCGTTGTCGAGAATCTCCGGATTGGCGTCGAAGGCGACGAAATCGCCGACGTCGATGCCGAGCGCCCGCGTTTCCGCTTTCGACTGCGTCACGGCGTCGATGCGCAGCTCGACGAAGGGCCAGCCGACGGGCAGCGTGTCGACCTCGTCGTTGAAGGTGTGGCCAGAGGCCTTCAGCGGCAGGACGCTGCCGCGGAACGTGCCCGGCTCGCTGTAGAGGGTGACGCGCGCGCCCTCGGCGAAACGGGCTGACCAGTGGCCGATCGGCACCAGCTCCAGCCGGCCGTTGTCCTTGACCAGCTTGACCTGCGCGCCGAGCGTATCGAGATGCGCCACGATGGCGCGCGCACCGTTGCGGCGGCTGCCGCGTCGCACGGCGCGGATCGCGCCGCGCCGGGTCAGCTCCGGCGCAAGCCCCAGCCGCGAAAGCTCCTTCGAGCAGTGGCGCACCACCTGATCGGTGTAGCCGGTGGGGCTGTCGATGGAGAGCAGCGCCCGCAGCTGGGCGACGAGATAGGCTTCGTCAATCCGCATGTCATGGTCCGGCATGTCACGGCCTGCCGAGCGCCAGCGTGGCCGCGCGGTGGCCCGAGAGCGGGAACAGCAGGTCGAGGAACCGCTCGGCCGTCGGCTGCGGCTCGTGATTGGCAAGGCCGGGCCGCTCGTTGGCCTCGATGAAAACGTAATCCGGCTCGCTCGGGCTCTTCACCATGAAGTCGATGCCGACGACCGGGATGTCGATGGCGCGCGCGGCCTTGATCGCGGCTTCCACCAGACGATGATGGACGATGCCGGTGACGTCGTGAATGGAGCCGCCCGTGTGCAGGTTCGCGGTCTTGCGCACGACGATCTCCTCGCTCTCGCCCGGTATGCTGTCGAGCGTGAAGCCGGCGGCGGCGAGGCAGCGTTCCGTCTCCGCGTCGACCGGAATACGGCTCTCGCCGCCCGTGGCGGCGGCGCGGCGGCGCGACTGGCTCGCGATCAGGCTTTTCACCTTCCGCCGCCCGTCGCCGACGATGGATGGCGGGCGGCGCACGGCGGCGGCGACCAGGCGGAAATCGATCACCACGAGGCGCAGATCCTCGCCCTCGAAGCAGGCTTCCACCAGCACGCGGTCGCAGATCTCCCGCGCCGCGGCGATGGCGCGCTGCGCGTCCTCGAGCGTGTCGAGGCCGACCGCAACGCCTCTGCCCTGTTCGCCGCGCGCGGGCTTGACCACGACGCGGCGGTGCTTTTCCAGGAAGGCTTCCAGCGCCGCGTCATCGCCGGCCGCGATCTGCTCCGGCACGGCCAGCCCGGCATTCCCGACCACGCGGCGCGTTACCGCCTTGTCGTCGCAGATCGACATGGCCACCGCCGAGGTCAGCTCCGACAGGCTCTCGCGGCAATGGACCGAGCGGCCGCCATGCGACAGACGGAAGAACCCGCCTTCCGCATCGGTGATCTCCACATGCACGCCGCGCCGGTGCGCCTCGTCGACGATGAGGCGGGCATAGGGGTTGAGCGTGTCGTATTCGTCGAGCGGGCGGGCGAACAGCTTCTCGTTGATCGGGTTCTTGCGCTTGACCGCGAAAACCGGCACGCGGCGAAAGCCGAGCTTGTCGTAGAGCGCGATCGCCTGCTCGTTGTCGTGAAGCACGGACAGGTCCATATAGGCCGCGCCCCGCGCGGAAAAATGCTCGGCGAGCCGGCGCACCAGCATCTCGCCGATGCCCGGATGGCGCGCCTGCGGGTCGACGGCGAGGCACCATAGCGAGGCGCCCCGCTCGGGATCGGCGAAGGCGCGGCCATGGTCGATGCCGGTGACGGTGCCGATGATCTCGCCCGACGCCTCGTCCTCGGCGACGAAATAGGTGATGGCGCGGTTGTCGCGGTTCGACCAGAAGAAGTCGGGCCGGACCGGCACCATGCCGCGCGCGGCATAGATGCGGTTGACGGCGCGCGCGTCCGCCTCCGAGGACAACCTGCGCACGAAGAAGCCGCGTGGCTGGCGACGGCCGGAGCGGTAGGTTGCCAGATCGAGCCGGAACGTGTGCGAGGGGTCGAGGAAGATCTCCTGCGGCGCGCGTGCCAGCAGGACGTGCGGGTCGCGCACGTAGAAGACGATGTCGCGGCGCTCGGGAGCCTCCTTGCGCAGCACGTCGACCAGCGCGGCGGGATCGTCGAAGGTCTGGGCGAAGATCAGCCGTCCCCAGCCGCAATCGACCGAGGCGGCGGGCTTCGGCTCGTCGCCGCCCATGGCGAGCTTCATCGTCTCGGCGCGCAGCCGCCGCAGGCGACGGGCCACCGCCTTGTCGGCGCGGACGCGGCCGCTCCTGTTCTCTTTGGTCACGCTCTCATATCCCATGGGTCTGCATCCACAGTTCCAGCAATCCCGCCTGCCACAGTTCGGACCCCTGCAACGGGGTGATGTGCCCGGACGGATCAGCGAAAAGCCGAGCCAGATAGTCTTCGCGGAAGATGCCGCGTTCGCGGGCGGCACGCGAAGTCAGCGCGTCGCGCACCATGTCGAGATAGGGGCCGTCGACATATTTGAGCTGCGGCACCGGGAAATAGCCCTTCGGCCGGTCGATCACCGCGTCGGGGACGACGAGACGGGCGGCGTCCTTGAGCACGCCCTTGCCGTTGTCGCGCAGCTTCTCCTCGGGCGGTATCCGCGCGGCCAGCTCGACCAGCTCGTGGTCGAGGAACGGCACGCGCGCCTCGAGCCCCCACGCCATGGTCATGTTGTCGACGCGCTTGACCGGGTCGTCGACCAGCATCACCTGGCTGTCGAGCCGGAGCGCCGCGTCGACGGGCGTATCGGCGCCGGCCCGCGAAAGATGCCCGGCCACCAGCGCGAAGCTCGGGTCGTCGTCGGGAAGCCACTCCGGGTTGACATGCGCCTTCATCGTCTCGTGCGAGCGGTCGAAGAAGACGCGCGCGTAGTCGGCGGCGACATCCTCGGACGCCGCCAACGGCGGGTACCAGTGATAGCCGCCGAAGACCTCGTCCGCGCCCTGCCCGGACTGGACGACCTTGATGTGCTTCGAGACTTCCTGCGCCAGCAGGTAGAAGCCGACATTGTCGTAGGAGACCATCGGCTCCGACATCGCGGCGAACACGCCGGGCAGCGCCTCCATCAGCCGGTCGGACAGCACGAAGATCTTGTGATGGTCGGTGTCGAAATGGCGGGCGATCAGGTCGGAATAGACAAACTCGTCGCCCTTCTCGCCGTTCGCTTCCTCGAATCCGACCGAGAAGGTCATCAGCCCGTGCTGGCCCTCCTCGGCCAGCAGGCCGACGATCATCGACGAATCGACCCCGCCGGACAGCAGGACGCCCACCGGCACGTCCGCCACCATGCGCCGCCTGACCGCCCTGCGCAGCGCCTCCAGCACCCTGTCGCGCCATTCGTCCGCGGACAGCTCCGCCAGCGCCGGGTCACGCTCGTAGGGCGGCGACCAGTAAACGGTGTCGGCCTTGCGCCCGTCCGGCTCGATGACGCGGATCGTCGCGGGCGGCAGCTTGCGCACGCCGTTGAGGATGGTGCGCGGCGGCGGCACCACGGCATGGAACGACAGGTAGTGATGCAGCGCGTGGCGGTCGATCGACGTGTCGATGCCGCCGCCCTTCAGCAGCGCCGGCAGCGACGAGGCGAATCGCAGCGAGCCGGGCGTCTCGGCGAGGTAGAGCGGCTTGATGCCGAAGCGGTCGCGCGCCATGACGACCCGGCCCGTGTCGCGCTCGTGGATGACGAAGGCGAACATGCCGTGAAAGCGGCCGACGCAGTCTTTGCCCCAGGCGTGCCACGCCTTGAGGATGACCTCGGTGTCGCCGTGGCTGAAGAAGCGATAGCCCTTCGCTTCAAGCTCGGCGCGCAATTCGGGGTAGTTGTAGATGCAGCCGTTGAAGGCGACGGTCAGGCCGAGCTCGGCATCGACCATGGGCTGGCGCGCCCGCTCGGACAGGTCGATGATCCTGAGCCGCCGATGCGCGAGCGCCGCGTTATCGTGGATGACGAGGCCGGAACCGTCAGGTCCCCGTGGCGCGAGCGCTTCCATCATCCTGGTCTGGGTGAGCGCCGACGGCGATGTGCCGTCGAACCGTATTTCTCCGCAAATTCCACACACGAGTTGGTCGGAACCCTTTCAATTACATTGTGTTATCGCCGATTTTATTATACATCTGATAATTAGATGTCAAATTATGGCGGTGAGAAATGACTGCTGGCCTTGCCAACGCGCGGGTGCGCAAAAGGTTTCCTGAGGCGGATATCAGGGCCATCGAGAAAGCGATCCGCCGGATCGTGCGCGCTCACGACCTCCAGTCCAGGGCGCTCGCCAAGGCAAGCGGTCTGACGGCGGCGCAGCTCGTGGTGATGAAGGGGATCGCGGAGTTGGGCGAGGTGACGTCGGCGGCCCTGTCGACCTATGCCGACATCAGCGCGGCGACGGTGGTGACGGTTCTCGACAATCTGGAGGAGCGCGACCTGATCCACCGCTACCGTTCGGGCAGCGACCGGCGCATCGTGCATACGCGGCTGACGGAACGCGGCCTCGCCATCCTTGCTTCTGCGCCGTCGCCTCTGGGCGAGCTGTTCCTGCAACGGTTCGCGCGCCTCGATGCCGAGGAGCGCCGTCGGGTCGTGACGGCCGCGACCGGGCTGGCAGACCTGTTAACTCCGAGCACTTCCGCCCGCAAAGCCGCAGCAAGACGGACGATGCTTGACTGACGCGCACCGCTTGGCTGACGGAGCTTGCCGACCAGGCGAACCCCAGTCATCCTGATGTGATGGCTTCTTCTCGACGCAAAGCAGCAGGAAATCTTCTGTCCGGCGTCAGCACTGATGGGACCAAATCGGCTTAACTGAGAACGGAGGATTTCTGGTTCATCGTAGCCTTTCAAAGGAGCGAAGATGAGACAGAAATCCGGAACCGGGAAAGCGCCGGCAGAGCAGGTCATCAAAGACATCCGCCGCGCAACCCGCAAGCAATATTCGGCCGAGGAGAAGATCCGCATCGTGCTGGAGGGCTTGCGCGGCGAAGAGTCGATCGCGGCGCTGTGCCGGCGCGAGGGGATCGCGGAGAGCCTTTATTACACCTGGTCGAAGGAATTCCTGGAAGCCGGCAAGAAGCGGCTTGCCGGGGATACGGCGCGCGCCGCCACCAGCGACGAGGTGAAGGTTCTGCGCAAGGAGGCGCGCGATCTCAAGGAGGTCGTCGCCGAGCAGGCGCTGGAACTGCGGATTCTTAAAAAAAGCATGATTGCGGATGGGGGCGACGACGAATGAGATACCCCGCATCCGAGAAGCTGGAGATCATTCGGCTCGTCGAGCAGTCGCATCTGTCGGCGCGGCGCACGCTGCAAAAACTCGGTATTCCGCGCTCGACCTTCAATCGCTGGTATGACCGTTTCCTGGCCGGCGGTGTCGATGCGCTGGAGGATCGCAGGCCCCGGCCGAACCGGGTCTGGAACCGCATCCCCGAGGAGAAACGCGATCAGATCATTGAGCTGGCGTTGAACGAGCCGGAGCTGTCGCCACGGGAACTGGCGGTCACCTTCACCGACACGAGGGGCTACTTCGTCTCGGAATCCTCAGTCTATCGCCTGCTCAAGGCCCACGACCTGATCACCAGCCCCGCCTTCATCGTCATCAAGGCCGCCGATGAGTTCCACGACAAGACGACGGCGCCCAACCAGCTCTGGCAGACCGACTTTACCTACTTGAAGGTGATCGGCTGGGGGTGGTTCTACCTGTCGACCGTGCTCGACGACTTCTCTCGCTACATCATCGCCTGGAAGCTGTGCACCACGATGAAGGCCGAGGACGTCACCGACACGCTGACCATCGCGCTGCAGGCTTCTGGCTGCGACAGCGCCAGGGTGGTGCAGCGGCCGCGGCTGTTGTCCGACAACGGCCCCTCTTACGTCTCTTCCGACCTGGCCGCATGGCTATCCGACAAGGGCATGGAACATACGCGCGGGGCGCCCTGCCATCCTCAGACCCAAGGCAAGATCGAGCGATGGCACCAGACGTTGAAGAACCGCATCCTGCTCGAAAACTACTTCCTGCCGGGTGATCTCGAGCAGCAGGTCGCGGCGTTCGTCGATCACTACAACCACCGCCGCTACCACGAGAGCCTCGACAATCTCACCCCTGCCGACGTCTACTTCGGGCGCGGCGATATCATCACGCTGGAAAGGGAAAGGATCAAACGCAAAACCATCAAACAGCGCCGCTTGCTTCATCGAGATGCAGCGGCCTAATGTGACAAACCTGATGGACCAGAGCCTCCGTTAGCTCACGCCGCCTGTTGTCCCAAAAACCCTGACGACGGACAGACAACAACGAGCGGACGACGTTCAAAGTCGAGGCACGGCGGATCGCCATCATGCCCTACCGCATCGAAGCCGTGACCCTCAGCCCGAAGCGTCAGGAGATTGATGGGGAAACGAAGCCGAGTGGAAATGAGCAGCAGAAGGAAACGAGGGGAAAGAAGACCAAGGCTTAGGCGGCGCAGCGAGGGCGGCTGCAACAATTGATGGCCGCCCTCCGTGCGCCAGCAAGCGCCGACAATGAGAGTCTCGTGCACCAGCGCTCAGTCGGCAGCGCACATCTGGGTTCAGGATCGCGCGAGACGGGCTACGCGCCTTCAGGAACACGACGTTCCTCGTGCTGACGGAGTCTGCTGAACGGCGCGTCGTGCTCCTGAAGGCGTGCCGCCGCGGAGCGGTCCGTGGTTACGTGACGACAAGCCGCAATCCGGCGTGGTTTGCCGCCGGCTTGTCGAAGGTCAACGTTTCGCTGCAGCCGGCCAGACGCCCGCTATGAGCGATCAAGGCATCGGAAAAGTCCGCCTTCGTCGCGCGATAGGTGGCGAGCGCCAGATAGCTGGCATCGGCCCGGTCGACCACGATTTCACGCGCTCGAAGGAGGGATTCGACAATGTCGGCAATGGCCTCGCGCGGCGTCTTGTAGGCACGGGTCAAAACCCAGACGGTTTCGACAAGCACCACCTGCGAGATGTAGCCGGGTTCTTCGGGCGTGAAGCCGTCGATGATCTGCGAGGCCACGGGCGATTGCACGGCGTCGTCCTGCGCCAGATAGCGGACGAGCAGATTGGTATCGACGCCGATCATTCTCCCGTCGCCCCGGCTTCGATCGCCGCCTGCATGTCTTCAAGACTGACGGGCCGGCCGGGGCGTGGAATGATCCCTTTCAGGGATTTGATCGAATGCGAGGCCGGGACGACCGCATAGTGGCCGTCCTCCATCCTGATGAAATCGACCCGATCTCCGGCAGTCAGGCCCATGTCATTCCTGACCTGCTGCGGAAGCGTGATCTGTCCTTTCGAGGTGATGGTGGCCGTTGGCATCGCAGCATCTCCTTACAATCCGTAAGGGGAAAAGTAATGCGGCGGTGATCCGTCGTCAAGATTCGCGGCCGGCGGCGCCTCAGGAGGCGATGGCAAGCTGCCCACCCTCGCTTCTTCACTCAAATCCGCCGCCACGCTGCTTCGGCCTATCGCTGCTGCGAGCCGTTCCAGCGTGTTGCAGCTTTCCGCATACAACTCCGCATGCGCCGGGTGCAATTCCTGCTGCCGCCTGTAGAAGGCCAGCCACTTAGGTAGATGGGCGATCAGATGGACGCTGGACCACACGCCACGTCTCATTGTGAAGGATTTACCGGCAGGGTCGAGAATCACGGTCGTCGTCATGACACGGCCCTAGAATGCCATTGATAGCAGTGTCCCCGCGGGGCGGCGCCTGGCCGATATGGAAATATTCCAGCGCAGTTCGCATACGGTTCGTCTTCGCACCCGAAACCGGTTGGTAGTGCGTACACCTTGTTTGCTGTCGGTCTCGTCCGAAGCGGACATGTTGCATCCGCCACCCAGCGATTCACGACGCCAACGGGGAACGGATGCGTGTCTTTCTTTGCGAGAAGCCCAGTCAGGGCAAGGATATCGCCCGGGTGGTGGGCGCCAGGCAACGCGGCAACGGCTGCTACAATGGCGGTAATGCCGTCGTTACCTGGTGCATCGGTCATCTGGTCGAGGCGGCGCAACCCGAAGCCTACGACGAGCAGTACAAGCGCTGGTCGATAGATCAGCTTCCTATTATTCCGCGCTCCTGGCGCATCGACATCAAACCGGCGACGGCCGCGCAGTTCAAGATCGTGACGGACCTGGTCGGCGAGGCGTCCGAGCTGGTGATTGCGACGGATGCCGACCGCGAGGGCGAGATGATCGCTCGCGAGATCATCAACCTGTGTGGCTATCGTGGTCCGATCCAGCGTCTATGGCTGTCGGCGCTTAACGATGCCTCCATCCGCAAGGCCCTCGGCGCCCTGAAACCCGGTTCCGAGACGCTGCCGCTCTATCATTCGGCCCTTGCACGTTCGCGGGCCGATTGGCTCATCGGCATGAATCTCAGCCGGCTGTTCACGCTGCTCGGCCGCAAGGCCGGCTATCCTGCCGGCCGGCACGACCCCGGAGGAACAGGCGGAGCAATCCGAGGCGTGGACCGGCGCGATCGCCTATGCCTCGCTGCTGCACGATATCGGCAAGCTCGCCGTCGACTTGCATGTCGAGTTGGAGGACGGGAATGTCTGGCATCCCTGGCACGGTCCGGTGAGGCAGCCCTATCGCTTCCGGTATCGAAGGGATCGCGAATATCGCCTTCACGGGGCGGCAACCGGGTTGATCCACCATCAGATTCTCGATCGCGGGATCCTGGATTGGCTCTGCGGCTTCACCCAGGTCTGGTCGTCTCTGCTCTACGTCCTCGCAGGACAATACGAGCATGCCGGCATATTGGGCGAACTTGTGGTGCAGGCCGACCGCGCCTCGGTCGCACAGGATCTGGGCGGCGATCCTGCCCGTGCGATGGCAGCACCGAAGCACGCATTGCAGCGCAAATTGCTCGAAGGGCTGCGCTACCTGCTCAGGGAAGAACTGAAACTCAACCAGCCACAGGCATCGGACGGCTGGTTGACCAACGAGGATCTGTGGCTGGTCAGCAAGACGGTGTCGGACAAGCTGCGCGCCCACCTGCTGTCCCAAGGCTTCGAGGGAATACCGGCGAACAACACCGCCGTCTTCACCGTGCTTCAGGATCACGGAATCCTGCAAGCCACCCCGGAAGGAAAGGCGATCTGGAGAGCGACCGTCACGAGCGACAGTGGCTGGTCGCACAGCTTTACGCTGCTGCGTCTATCGCCTGCCCTGATTTGGGAAAGCGAAGAGCGGCCGCCATCCTTTGCGGGCTCTGTGAGTGTGATCATCGGCCCCGATGGCGAGGTCGGTGACGGCGCGATACAGCCAGCCTTGTCAGCGGCTGCAGAAATCGACGCCGCTTCGCCGGTGACGGCTCTCGCGGCAGCAAAGCCGGCTTTAGTCTCATCCGTGCCGCTTCAGGTGGGCGGCGCGATCGATGAACTGCTCGGATTGATCGGCTCGCCGGACGCCGACAATGATGAGACGCATCTGCCGGACGCGTCGCCCTTGGTCGAGGCAGAACCTCGTTCGCCTGGCGCGCCGCAGGAAGCCCAACCGGCTCCCGACGCTCACGGCGGTGCCGAGGCACCGACACCGTCCGGTGAGCATTTCTTGGAGTGGCTGCGCAGCGGTATCGAAACTCGCAAGATCGTCATCAACGACGCGAAGGCCCGCGTTCATACCGTCGCGGATACGGTCATGCTGGTGAGCCCGGGATTGTTTCACCGCTATACTCTGGAACACCCGCAAGCCGGCGTCCTCGCCCGACAGGAGAAGCTCACCGAGCTGGAATGGGTGCAGAAGCGTTTCGAGAAGCTGCAACTGCATCGCAAGCAGCCCAACGGCTTGAATATCTGGACATGCGAGGTCACGGGACAGCGTAAGTCGCGGCGGCTGCACGGCTACCTGTTGAAGGACCCGCGAAGCCTGTTCGATGACGTGCCGCCGAACAATCCCTATTTGTCGATCGTGGCATAGACGTCGGTTGCATGCTGCATCCTGCTGTGTTGGTGACCCCAGCGACAGATTATCTACGCGCCACAAGGGCGCCCGCCACAGCGGACATCCGAGGAAAGGCCGATCGATCCCCGCGTAACCTTCACCACCCTTGAGATCGATGGCGAGGAGGGTCGCGCCGCGGGCACCTTCGCCGCCGAACTGTGTCTTGCGGAAGACTACGAAGGGGGTGGCGATCCGGGCAACTGCCGTATGATCGAGGGGCTTTTCGACGCCCGTTTCTTCGTCGAGAAATAGATTTCGGTTCAGGGGCGGCGCATGAAGTATCTGTTGTCATCGGCCTGTATCGCCGGGCTTGCTTTCGTCGGGTCGGCCAGCGCCCAAGTATCGCTCTTTTGCAGCAAAGCCGGCGCATCGGATTGGGCCGAGGTTGTCGAGGCATTTGTCGGGGACTGGCGGACCGAACACCAGTCGGGCTATGCGCGGATGGGCGCGCAGCAATTCGTGGACGATCGACGACATGACGATGAGACAGCGGCTCGTCTTCGCTGAAACGGGTGGCTAACCGCATCGTCAGCCGGAAAACTCTCCGGCGGCCGCGTCGATACGCCTGCCGAGGAGCCGCAGACGACCTGGGACGAGATCGCCGATCCGCCCGTGCCGACAGTCAACCCGCGCCGCAACGGGACGCCGGCGGGCCCGCCGAACTGAGACGTCCTTCTTCTTCCAGGGCCTTACGCGAACAGCTTCGCGATCAGGCCGCGGAACCATTTCTGGCTGGAGTTGCGGTCCTTACGGCGATCCCAACACAAGTCGATGGAGTAGACCACCTCGGGAAGCGGCAGCGGGCGGGACACGAGCGCGGCGATGCGGCTGTCGGACAGCGACCAGCTTCGCGGAATGATCGCGATCAGGTCTGTTCCCTCGATGATCGGCGGAATGTCGGGCCAGGTCGGTACCGACATCACAACCCGACGCTTCAGGCCGCGTCGTTCCAGGGCGTCGTCCACGATTGAGGTGCCCGCCGCCGCGGGCGAAAGACGGGCGTGATTCAGCCTGGCATAGCGCTCGGGCGTCATCTCCTCGTCGGCGGCCGGATGGTTGGGGCGCATGATGACGACGAACTTGTCGAGCAGCAGCCGCTGCGAATAGGCATGGGAGAGCGCCTGGTCGCCCGGGGTGAAGCGGATCTGCACGTCCGCGTCGATGCGGTCGTTGTCGGCTCCGGTTGAGAAGGGAACGACATGGACCGACACGCCCGGCGCCTCCGTCCGCAGCCGCGCCGCGAGGCGCGGCAGCAGCGTGCCGCTGACATAGTCAGTGATCTGGACGGTGAATACCTGCTCCGAAGTCGCCGGGTCGAAGACGTGCTGGCGTTCAAGCGCGTTCTGGATGTGGCCGAGGCCCGAGACGACCTCGCCATAGAGTTCGCGCGCCCGCTCCGTCGGCTCTAGCCCCCTGGCGGTGCGCCGGAACAGTTCGTCGTTGAACATGACCCGGAGCCGCGCGAGCGCGTGGCTGACCGCAGGCGCCGAAAGGCCGATCTTCGTGGCCGCGGCCACCACCGACTGCTGCTCCATGATGGCCTGGAAGATCACCAGGAGATTGAGATCGAACTTCCGGAGGTTCATTTGGCTCCCGGCCTCGGCGCCCGCGCTGGCGCCGGACCTTATCGCGACAGCATCGCGTCGGGCAACCATGTCGCGATCTCGGGCCAGATGCACAGGATGACGATCGCCAGCATCATCAGGAAGAAGAACGGCATCGCCGACCAGGCGATCCTGAAGATGTTCTCGCCGGTGATCCCCTGGATGACGAACAGGTTGAATCCGACCGGCGGCGTCAGCAGGCTGACCTCGACGGCGATCACCAGATAGATGCCGAACCAGATGGGATCGATCCCGGCGGCGACAACCATCGGCATGATGATGGAGGCGGTCAGGATCACGATCGAGATGCCGTCGAGCGCGGTGCCGATGATGACGAAGAACACGGTCAGCGCCGCGATCAGCGCATAGGGCGAAAGCTCCATGGCGGCGATCCAGTTGGCGAGGTTGCGCGGCAAGCCGACGAAGCCCATCGCGGCGGTCAGGAAATTGGCAGTGACCACGATCAGGCCGATCATGCAGGTGGTGTAGGAGGCGCTTATCAGCCCTGCCTTGATCACCTTCCATTCCCAGTCGCCGGACAGGTAGACGATCAGCAGCGAGAAGCCGACGCCGACGGCTGCCGCGTCGGTCGGGCTGGCGAGACCGCCATAGATCGCGCCGACCACGCAAACGATGAGCGCGAAGACCGGCAGCAGGCGGCGCGATTGGCGCAGCTTCTCGCGCAGCGGCATGCGCGGCTCGGCGGCGGGCACCAGGCCAGGATTCAGCAGCGCCCGCACGACGATGTAACCCATGAATAGAGCGATCAGCATCAGCCCCGGCAGGATGCCGGCGATGAACAGGCGCGCCACCGACTGCTCGGTCGCGACGCCGTAGACGATCATGATCATCGACGGCGGGATCAGCAGGCCGAGCGTGGAGGAGGCCGCCAGCGTGCCGAAGATCAGCTTGTCGTCGTAGCCGCGTCGCCTCAGTTCGGGAATGGACATGCGGCCGACCGTGGCGCAGGTGGCAGCCGACGATCCGGCGACGGCGGCGAAGATACCGCTGCCGAGGATATTGATGTGGATGAGGCGGCCGGGTATGCGCCGCATCCACGGCGCCAGGCCGGTGAACAGATCCTCCGACATGCGCGAGCGCGTCAGGATCTCGCCCATCCATATGAACAGCGGCAGCGCGGTGAGCGAATAGGAGTTGGCGGCCGACCAGCTCGATGTCGCCAGGATCTGGCCGACTGGAATGTTGGTGAAGAAATAGACCGAGATGCCGGCGACCGCCATCAGCGAGAAGGCGACCCAGACGCCGAGCCCGAGGAAGAAGACGAGCGAGGCCAGAACGACCAGTGCGACGAGAATATCCATGAAATCAGCCTGCTGATGTGATGCTGTCTTCGCGCGCGGTCAGGTCCTCCCTTCCGCGCAGCAGCGACAGGGTCAGGTCGAGGAAGGCGAGCGTCAGCACGCCGAGACCCACGACCATGGCCGACTGCGGAATCCACATCGGAATCACGATCTTGCCGAAGGAGAGATCGCCGTAGAGCCAGCTCTCATGGACCATGGCGCCGGCACGCCAGCAGAAGTAGGCCGAGGCGGCCAGCGCGAAGACCGCGCAGACGAGCGAGAGCACCTGCCGCATGCGGTCGGGCACGCTCTTGAGGACGAGGTTCACGCGCACATGGCCGCCGACCTTCAGCGTCGCGGCGAGCCCGAGGAAGATCGCCGCAGCGAGCAGGAAGCCGCAGAGGTCCGCATATGAGGGCACGGAGAGACCCAACGCCTCGTATCCGAGCAGGCGGGCGATGCGGTCGACGATGCCGAACGTCACCTGGACGAGTATGATGGCGGTGATGAGGAATATGCACAGCGCCGAAAGCGTCTCGCTGGCGCGGTACAGGAAATCCATTGCCTTGCGTGCCACGCAACCCTCCTTCGGTGCAGACGCGATCCGGATATGGCGGCGCCGGAGAAGAAGCCCTCCGGCGCCGGCGCCAGATTAGTCCTTCAGGAAGCCCTTCACCACGGCGGCGTCCTCCTCGCTGGCGCGGGCAAGCCACTCGCGCAGAATGGTCTGCCCGACCTCCTTGAAGCGCGCCTCGACCTCCGGCGCCACTTTCTGCACGTTCATGCCCTTGGAGACGAGCACGGCGGCCATGTCCTGGTTGTTCTTGACGGAGGCTTCCCAGCCGCGGACCTCGGCCGCCTCGGCGGCCTTCAGAACGGCCTCCTGAACCTCCGCCGGCAGCGCCGCGAAGCGGCGCTCGTTCACTACGACGATGTTCTTCCCCAGGAAGGAGTTGACGTCGTAGTAGCGGTCGACGAAGTCCCAGGCGGAGATGGAGACGCCTGTGGCGGCCGACGTGATGACGGCTTCGACGCGGCCCATGGCGAACGCCTGTGAGATGTCGGACACCTCGACCTGGGTCGGGACCGCGCCGAGGAGCTCCGCCAGCCGGTCGGTGGTGGCGTTATAGGTGCGCATCTTCAGGCCGCCGATGTCGCCGGGCGTGTTGATCTCGCGGCTGGAATAGATGCCGTTGTTCGGCCACGGCACGGAGAACAGGACGCGCAGGTTCTGCCGGCCGAGCAGTTCGGTGACGCGCTCCTTCGACGCCGCCCAGATCGCGCGCGCATCGTCGTAGCCGCCGACGATGAAGGGCAGCATGTCCAGCTCGAAGATCGGATGCTCGTTGGCGAGCTGGCCGAGCAGGAACTCGCCGGCCGGAATGGTGCCGGAGCGAACCGAATTCTTGATTTCGGGATGCGCGATCAGCGAGTTGGCGGGATGAACCGTGAATGTCAGCGCACCTTCGGTGGCCTCCTCGACGTCCTTCGCGAACTGGATGATGTTCTGGGTGTGGAAGTTGGCTTCCGGATAGGGGGTGGCCACGTCCCAGTTCTCGGCGCGGGCGATCGAAAGCGACAGCGCCAGCGCGACGCCGGCGATGCCGGCCAGCTTTCCAAGGGTCAGTTTCGTCATTGTCATCTCCTCCGTTCATCAAAGTCGGCACCGGCGGCGCCGACGCATGCCTAGTATTCGGCCAGCAGCCGCCCGAAACCGGCAAGGCGGGCCGACGAGCCGGTCTTGCGGGTCGCGTGCCAGGCGATCGCCTGGTTGCTCGTCAGCACGGGCCGCCCGACCTCGTGCTCGAGCGCGCCGATGATCTCGTGGGTGCGGATCGCGGTGCAGCTCAGGACGTAGGCGTCAGCGCGCGCCGAGCGATGCGCCAGGAGAAGCTCCCGCCAGCGTTCGGGCCGCGCCTGCGCCATGTCCCAGTTTGAATCGATCCCCGCGCCGACGGCCTCTACGACGTCGAGGCCGTGATCGCGGAAATACGCAGCCTCGGCGTCGACAACCGAGGCGATATAGGGCGTCACCAGAACGATGGAGCGCGCGCCGAGCACGGCGAGCCCGGCCAGAAGCGCCTCGGCGGTGGTCACCGCCGCAATCCCGGTCGTCCGGGCGATCTCGTCCGTTATGGTCCTGTCCGCGTCGCGGGAGCGGGTCGAGACTGCCGTGCAGTTGAAGGCGATGAGGTCGACGCGCGCGTCGGCAAGAAGGTCCGCCGCCTTCGGCAGATCGGCGATCATCGCGTCGAGTTCGGCGGCGCTGCTGCCCTTGAGCTTGAGGCGGGTGACGTGAAGCCCGATCTCGGCCGGCATCATGGCGCGCACCTGATCCTCCGCCAGGATGTTCCCCGACGGCACGATCATACCCACCCTACGGCCAGCCACGCCTCCCGACATGATACCTCCCAACGCGACATCTTCCCCGGCGCGCACGGCGTGACATCCAGCCCTCCCGCCCACGCCGCGCCGGCGAAGGCTGCGACCGGCTCGGGGACCCCTCCCCGAGCCGTGCGACATGCGCGCCGACACGCGTCCCGAACCACGAGGAGAACCATGGGGCAGACCCGTGGCCGGTGGACGTTCCCCGTCTCTACCAGAAACGCCGCATGCAGCGCGTTCAAATCGCGCAGGTGAACCTGCACGCGCTTCATCATGCACGACATTCATTTCACGCTGAACAATATGCAATTCCTTACATGCCGCCAGCTGGCTAGGTGAGGTTCACGACAATTGCGTGATGGAGGAGTTCGTGGCGTCGACTGCATTGCCGGAGATCGTTCTGGCCCCGGCGGACCTGCGCTGGCCTGGCGGCCGCAACGTGGCCGTCGTCTTCAACATCGCCTACGAGGTGTGGTCCGAAGGCGCTGCTTCCGGCATCGGTCCGATGGGCAACCCGCTTCCCGGCGGCAAGTTCGATCCCAATGCCGACAGCTATGGCCGCTACGGCGCGACGACGGGCATCCGTAGGCTGATGCGTGTGCTTGCGGAGGCAGGGGTCAGCGCCAACATCTTCACCTCCGGCGTGCTCGCCGAGCGCGATCCGGAGCAGGTCAAGGCCGTTGCGGCCGCCGGCCACGAGATCGTGTCGCACGGCTACGCCCAGGACCTGATCCCCTCGACCCTTTCGGCGGAGGACGACGAGGAATACATCCGTCGCACGACCGCCAATCTCGAACAGGTGACGGGAACACGGCCCGCCGGCTGGATCAGCCCGCGCGCCACGGCCGGCCACGACACGATGCGCCGCCTCGTCGCAAACGGCTACCGGTGGCAGGGCGACTTCCTCGACACGGACCTGCCTTACATCCAGCGTTACGAGGAGGGCGAGATCGTCTCGGTGCCACTCAACATCGAGTTCAACGACCTGTCGCATTCGATGCGCTTCGGGCGCTCGCCCCGCCAGTTCGTCGAGATATTCTCCGATGCGCTGGAGCACACGCTCGCCGCGAAAAACGATACGGTGATCCTGGACGTGCTGGTGCATACCCATTGCTACGGCCGGCCGGGCGGAGCCTGGGCCTATGGCGAGATCGCCAAGATGTGCGCTGGCCGCGACGACATCTGGGTCACGACGCGCGGGCGCATCGTCGACCATTTCCTCGCCAGCCTCTGAGCGCGGGCCGGTCGGGGCGGGAACCACAACCAGGGACAGGAGACCCGGCATGGATCTGGGACTGAACGGACGTGTCGCCCTCGTTCTTGGCGCGGGCGGGGGACTGGGCGGCGCCATCGCCGACTCGCTGGCGCGCGAGGGCGCGGCGGTTGCGGTGGCCGACATCGACGCGGCGGCGGCCAGGACGCGCGCCGAGGCGATCAGCGCGGCCGGCGGAAAGGCGATCGACCTCGGATGGGACCTCGCCGACCGCACCGCGATCGCGCCCGGTCTCGCCCGCATCCGCGAGAAGATGGGCAAGGTCTCCATCCTCGTCAACATCACCGGCGGCCCGCCGCCGACACCGGTTTCCGGCCAGAAAGCCGAAGACTGGCAGCGCTATTTCGAAGCCATGGTCCTGTCGGTCATCGCCATCACCGACGCCGTGCTGCCGGACATGCGGGAGCAGAAATGGGGACGCATAGTCACCTCGACCTCGTCGGGCGTCATCGCGCCGATCCCCAATCTCGGCCTGTCGAACGCGCTGCGGCAGACGCTGGTCGGCTGGTCGAAGACGCTGGCGCGCGAGGTCGGGCCTGACGGGATAACCTGCAACATCGTCGTGCCCGGCCGCGTCGCCACGGGCCGCATCACCTATCTCGACGAGATGAAGGCCAAACGCGAAGGCCGCAGCGTCGAGGAGGTCCAGGCGGAGAGCACGGGCAGCATTCCGCTCAAGCGCTACGGCCGGCCGGAGGAATATGCCGACACAGTCGCGTTTCTCGCGAGTGAGCGGGCATCCTACGTGACCGGATCGGTCGTGCGCGTCGACGGCGGGCTGATCCCGAGCGTCTAGGGCGGGATGCGATCGAGCTGAATCGCATCCCATCTCTATCTCTTTGTTCGAGCATGATCTTTTCGGGATCATGCTCTAGGGCAATTCCAGCAGATCGGACCAGGTCCCGGAGACAGACATGCTGATAGACTGGAGCAAGATACCGGTTGCGGCGGGGATGCGGGCTGGTTCCGACCGCCAGGGCATCTGCGCGGAGAAGATCTCCGCCGTGCGCGTCGTGACAGCCCCGGACGCGCAGTTCGACGGCAAGACGCACTGGCACGACAACGAGCAGATCCTGATCATGATCTCCGGCACGGTGCGGCTGATGGTCGACGGCAGGGAGTTCGACGCCCACCCGGGTGATCTCGTCTTCTTTCCGCCCGGCTCGCGCCATGCCGCCGTCGGTGCCGGGCCCGAAGGCTGCGTCTATTACGAGCTATTCGCGCCGGCGCGGCCGGACCAGCTTCCCGGCTGGGTCGGCGAGAGCGTTCTGCGGTTCGACTGAGGCAGGACGCGGCGGGGATGCGCCCCGCCCCCGCGATGGCCGTACCAGGCCGAGGCGGCGATCGCGCCGCTCGACGCGGGCTCGACCATGCCCTTCGTCGCCCGCCACTGCAAGGAGGCACCCGGCTGGCTCGACGAATCGAGTTATCGACGCATCGCTTTTCGCTTGTCTTGACGAGGGGTGTATTTAGCCTGCTCTCGAAGCTGGTCGAGATAGTCAGCCCACCATTGCATCATCACAACGCGCTCGTCCCAGTATTGTCCGCGCGCATATGCACGGCGGACGGCGTTTCCTTCCACATGAGCCAACTGGCGCTCTATAGAATCCACGGACCACTTGCCGCTTTCGTTCGCGAGCGTGGCAAACGCGGCGCGGAAGCCATGACTTGTCATTTGGTGCGGGCCGAAGCCCAGCCGGCGCATGGCAAGCGTCGTCGTGTTCTCCGAAATCGGAACTTTGGAGGAAGTGGTGGACGGGAAGATGAGCGACCCCTCGCCACGAACCGTCAGCGGCTGCAACTCCTTGAGGATCGCAATCGCCTGATCAGGTAGAGGCGTGGCATGCACACGCCGCATTTTCATGCGCTCTAATGGAACGGTCCACGTCCGCTTCTCGAAATCGATCTCGTCCCAGCGCGCGCCCCGGACTTCGCCGGGCCGAAGGGCAAGAAGGGCCATCAGCTTCAGCGCCGCGACCGTGGTCGGCTGACCGCCTTCCCACGAATAGATGGCGCGCATGAGCACACCGAGCGGTTCCGGTTTCACGATAGCGGCGCGGTGCCGAACATTCGGGGCTATCAGCGCTCCCTTGAGATCGGCCGTTGCGTCACGCTCCGCCCAGCCGTTTGCGACGGCAAACCGCAGGACAAGGCCGATCGTGGATCGCATGCGTCTGGCCGTTTCATAGTTTCCCCTGGCTTCGATGGGCCGAAGCACCGCCAGAACGTCCTTCGGAGCAATTTCGTGCACCAGCTTGTCCGCCAATCCTGCCGCCAGATCATTGAGCAGCCAGCGCGCCTTGCCGATTGTGACGGCCGCGCGCCCTTCCTTTTCCGCCTTGGTAAGATACTTTTCCGCGACAGCGGCAAAGGTGTTCTCTGCGGCCTCTTCTGCAGCCCTGACGGCGGCTTTGCGCTTCTTCTTCTCCTGGCCTGGATCTGTGCCGGCCTCGAGAAGCCCCTTTGCTTTCCTGCGGGCTTCCCGCGCTTCGGAAAGCGACGTCGCCGGGTATGAACCGAGAGCGAGCGCCTTTTGGCGACCGCCGAACCGATAGGCAAGTCGCCACAAGCGGCTACCTTTCGGGTTCACGAGCAGGAAGAGGCCGCCGCCGTCCGAAAGTTTGAATTGTTTGTCGCGCGGCTTGATGGATCGCAGCGCCACGTCGCTGAGTTTGTCCGTCGCCATGTGCCGGTCCGCGTTTGGTACCGTGATTTTGATACCAACAAGCATACCAACAAATTTTCTGGATGCCAACGGATGCCGGAAAACGCCTCTGGACGTAAACTGGCGGAGTTCCTTGGATTTTCAGGCTTTCTCCAGACGTCTATGGACGTGGGAAAACAGGAAAGTGGTGCCGCTTGCGTGACTCGAACACGCGACCCCATCATTACGAATGATGTGCTCTACCAACTGAGCTAAAGCGGCATCGCGGAGCGCCCGGAGGGCGGCGCGGAAAGCGTGGGGCCTGATACCCGCATTGAAGGCAAAAGACAAGCGTCGATTGGCCGCCGATCGGCGATTTGCGCGCGCTGCCCGGCCGGCGGGTACAGGGCTCAGCCGGCCTGCGCGAGGCAGGCGGCGAAGGATTCGCCGAGATTGCGGATCAGCATGACGTAGAGGTCGGGGCCGTCGGCGATTTCCGCGCCGAGCGGATCGAGCACGCCGGTGCGCGCGTCGGTTCCTTCCGTCACCACGGAAACCAGCTTCGGCTCGAACTGCGGCTCGGAGAAGACGCAGACCGCGCCGAGCTCCTTCACCTTCTCCCTGATCTCGGTGAGGCGCTGCGCGCCGGGCAGCACCTCGGGGCTGACGGTGATGGAGCCGGCGACGTTCAGGCCGAACCGCTTCTCGAAATACTGGTAGGCGTCGTGGAAGACGATGGCGGGCCGCGCCTTCACCGGCTCGACCGTCGCCGCCGTTTCCGCGACCAGCGCGTCGAGACGGGCGAGATAGGCCTCGGCGTTGCCGGCATAGCGGGCGGCGTTGGCAGGATCAGCCTCGCCGAGGACGCGGGCGATCTCGGCGACCATCGCCCGCGCGTTGACGGGGTCGAGCCAGAAATGAAGGTCGCGATCCGGGTGGGCGCGGTTCTCGTCCGAATGCCCTTCGTGGTCATGGTCGTGGGCGTGGGCGCCGGAATCGCTCTCATGCGAGTGCCCCTCATGGTCATGCCCATCGTGGTCGTCGCCGTCCTCGTCGTCATGGGAATGCGACTCGAACGGGCCTCCCTCGCGGAAGGCGAGCATCTCCAGCCCGGGCGCGTCCTCCAGCGAAACCACCCTCGCGCCGGCGGCGAGCGTTTTCAGCGGGCCGTTGAGAAACGTCTCCATGCCCTCGCCGACCCGGAACACGATTTTCGCGTTTTCAAGCGCGGCGGCGTCGGAGGGGCGCAGCGAATGGACATGCTCCGAGCCGCTGCCACGCACGAGCAGCGCCGGCTCCGCGACACCCTCCATCACCGCCGCGACCAGCGAGTGGACCGGCTTGACAGAGGCGACGACGCCGTCGAGCGCATGCGCCGGGATGGCGGCGAACGGAACGGAGAGAACGGCCGGCAATGCCAGGGCAAACGAACGAAACAGCCGGGACATGGCGATCCTTTCAAATAGCTATGCCGCCGGAAAGCGGCGCGGCGATGCTGCCGATGGGCGGCAGAGTGATGCCACCGCAGGCGGGCAGGCCGACCTCGGCGACGGGCGGCACCGGGTCGCGTGTCCCTGCGGCAAGCCCGAAACAGGTAACGGCGATCTAGATCGTAATGTTATTACGTTGTGAAACGCTATAA
This sequence comes from Aquamicrobium sp., assembly GCF_023954335.1. Taxonomy (NCBI): domain Bacteria; kingdom Pseudomonadati; phylum Pseudomonadota; class Alphaproteobacteria; order Hyphomicrobiales; family Phyllobacteriaceae; genus Aquamicrobium; species Aquamicrobium sp. The sequence continues at coordinate 1,247,415 of NZ_JAMLIE010000001.1, read as the reverse complement.
CGTATGCAATATGGGCGTGACAAGCCTCGACGGGATGAAAATGCAGGAATCTTCCGGCCAAGTCGACAAGACGGGCGTGAACCGCTCCCCTGCCGGCCAAGCGCGTCATGACCCGCCCGGCGGCGCGGGACGGCACGGCGTGCCCACGGCCGCGCGGGACGAGACGCTCGTGCGCATCGATGCGGCCGGGGTCCGGCGCGGCGGCCGCTGGCTGGTGCGCGGCGTCACCTTCGACATCAGGCGCGGCGAGATCGTGACGCTGATCGGCCCGAACGGCTCCGGCAAGAGCACGACGGCGCGCGCGGTGGTCGGCATCCTGCGGCCCGACGAGGGCGCGATCACGCGCCGCGCGGGCCTGCGCGTCGGCTACGTGCCGCAGAAGCTGGCCATCGACAACACGCTGCCGCTCACCGTGGCGCGGCTGATGACGCTGACGGCGCGCCATTCGGCGGCCGAGATCGCGGCGGCGCTGGAGGAGGTCGGCATTCCCCATCTTGCCGCATCGCCGGTGCAGTCGCTGTCCGGCGGCGAGTTCCAGCGGGCGCTGCTCGCGCGCGCCATGCTGCGCCGGCCGGACCTCCTCGTGCTCGACGAGCCGGTGCAGGGCGTCGACTACACCGGCGAGGCCGCGCTCTACGAGCTGATCGGCCGCATCCGCGACCGCACCGGCTGCGGCATCCTCCTGATCTCGCACGACCTCCACATCGTCATGTCGGCCACCGACACGGTGATCTGCCTCAACGGCCATGTCTGCTGCCGCGGCACGCCTCGCGCGGTGGCGGCCGACCCGGGCTACCGCCGGCTGTTCGGACACCGGGCGGCCGGCGCGCTCGCCGTCTACAGCCACGACCACGACCATACCCATCTGGAGGACGGCCGGGTGCTGCACAGCGACGGCTCGATCACCGACCATTGCCACCCCACCGACGGGCATCATCACGACAACCGCGATCACGGGCACAGCCACGATCACGGGCACAGCCATGATCATGGGCACGGGCAGGGAAAGGCCGGCGATGCTCGATGACTTCTTCTCGCGCGCGCTGCTCGCCGGCATCGGGCTGGCGCTGGTGACGGGCCCGCTTGGCTGCTTCGTGGTGTGGCGGCGCATGGCCTATTTCGGCGACACGATGGCGCATTCGGCGCTGCTCGGCATCGCGCTCGGCTTCCTCCTCGAGATCGACCTGACCGCCGGCGTCTTCGCCGTCGCCCTCCTCGTGTCGCTGGCGCTGATCGCGCTGGAGCGGCGGGGCGGGCTCTCGGCCGACGCGCTGCTCGGCATCCTGTCGCACTCGGCGCTGGCGCTCGGCCTCGTCGCGCTCGCCTTCATGACATGGGTGCGCGTCGACCTGATGGGCTTCCTGTTCGGCGACATCCTCGCCGTATCGCGCCTCGACGTCGCGCTGGTCTGGGGCGGCGGGGCGGCGGTCCTCGCGCTGCTGGCACTGCTGTGGCGGCCGCTGCTCGCCGCCTCGGTCGACGAGGAGCTGGCCGCGGCCGAAGGGCTCGCGCCCGCCCGCTCGCGCCTCGTCTTCATGCTGATGATGGCGCTCGTCGTCGCCATCGCCATGAAGATCGTCGGCGCGCTGCTCATCACCGCGCTGATGATCATTCCTGCCGCGACGGCCCGGCGCTTCGCCGCGACGCCCGAGGCGATGGCCGTCCTCGCCGCCCTCGTCGGGGCGCTGGCGGTCGCGGGCGGCCTCTACGGCTCGCTCGCCTTCGACACGCCGTCCGGCCCGTCGATCGTCGTCGCCGCGCTCGGCCTTTTCCTTCTCGGCCTGCCGGCCTACCCTGCCCTTTTCGGGCGCGCACCATCCGGGAGCGACAGATCATGACCGCGCACACCCACACGCACACCCATGACCTCACGCGCAACCAGTCGCTCGTCCTCGACGCGCTGACGCGGGCCGACGGGCCGCTGTCGGCCTACACCATTCTCGACCGGCTGCGCGAGGACGGGTTCCGCGCTCCGCTCCAGGTCTACCGCGCGCTCGACAAGCTGCTGGCCGCCGGTCTCGTCCACCGGCTGGAGACGCTGAACGCCTTTGTCGCCTGCGCCCATCCGCATTGCCACGCGCAGGGGCTGATCGCCTTCGCCATCTGCGAGGATTGCGGGCAGGTCGACGAGTTCTCCGACGAGGTGGTGCGCGAGCGCCTCGCCGCGTGGTCCGCGACCAAGGGCTTCAAGGCCGAGAAGACCATGATCGAGATCCGCGGCCACTGCGCGGCCTGCCTCGCGGCCTGAACCAAAGCCTATTTCAGAGTCAGCACCGCGAGCTCCAGCGTCGAATCGTCCGGATGGTCGTGGATGACGAAGCCGAGATCGCGGGCGAGGTCGATCATCTTGTCGTTCTCGT